>JBCBGC010000091.1:3282-32155 GCA_038527215.1 Bacteroidota bacterium | reverse complement strand
CTCATGTTCATCCCGCAGGGTCTTGGAGAGCGAAAAGCATGACCCCACCAGAAACAACATCCCCATCAATAAGTAGCCTTTGATCCAAAAGTCAACCGGGAGCAAAAAAATTCCGCCCGCCGTCAGGACCAGAGAAATCAGGAAGGAAGCCCAAATCTGAAAACGCCAGGCAGCGGTGGAAGTTTGTGAAGCAGAATTTTGCATAGTTTTCGTGTTTCTTGGCTAAACGGAGGATTTTTAAGCGCGTTTCCGGCGATTTGACGCAGAAAGACATCGGGTGTTGTATAAAATTGGGCCTCAAGGCCTAATTTTTATGATTAGCCGCTGGAAAAACAGACTTTAGAAAACTTCTCTTTCTCCTCATTTGGGCTGGGCGGTCAGAATCCTTAGTTTCAGTTGAACAAATGCTCCCATGATGAAACGAATATCTTTATTTGCCCTCCTCTTCCTCTCCCTGGGTTTGGCTGCTCAGGACGATTTCGCACAAAAAATGCATGCCTACACGGCCCAGGCTGTCCAGGACTGGCAAATTCCTGGCCTGGCCATCACCGTGGTTAAAGATGGGGAAGTGCTGTTTTCGCAGGGTTATGGAGTTCTGACGCTGGGCACCACGGATTCGGTAAGTCCTCAAAGTTTATTCCTCTGTGCCAGCACTACCAAAGCCTTTACGGCTTTTGGGATAGGCTTGCTGGTCGACCAGGGAAAGCTATCCTGGGACGATCGGGTGATCGACCATCTGCCTGGTTTCCAACTTCAGGATCCCTATGTCACCCGAGAGGTCCGGGTGCGGGATTTGCTTTGCCATCGGGCCGGATTGGGAAATGCAGACTTTCTGTGGACCATGCAGCAGTATGATTCTGATGAAATCATGCGCAGGATGCGTTTTATCCCGCCTGGGTACTCTTTTCGAGCGGGCTATACTTATCAGAATCTGATGTTTCTGGTGGCGGGCCAAGTGATAGAAGCCGTCAGCGGCCAGCCCTGGGCGGCTTTTATGCGGGAAAAGATTTACCAACCGCTGGGCATGAATTCCACCTATCCATACCTTAGCTATGTCACGGATCTTGAAAGCTATTCCTCCCCGCATGACTTCATAGACGATAGCCTGAGCGTGATCCAGCATACCGATGCCGACCAGATTGGACCAGCCGGTTCAATGTGGTCCAACGTTGAGGATATGGGCAAATGGTTGACTTTTTTACTCGACTCAGCCAAGGTAAATGGAGAGCGGCTATTGAGTGCGGCCAGCTATCGTGAGCTTTTTCGTCCGCATACCCTGATTCCTTACGAACGCTTCTACGCCACGGCCCGCTTATCCCATCCGCATTGGACCAGTTACGGGCTGGGCTGGTTTCAGCATGATTATCATGGCCGACAGGTAGACTTTCATACCGGGAGCCTGGCGGGAATGGTAGCCATTGCCGGCTTGATTCGGGAAGAAGGCATTGGGGTGTATGTGATGGCTAATTTGGATCACGCAGAAGTCAGACATGCATTAATGTATAAAACGTTCGACCTGCTTCTGGAACTCGGAAACACCGATTGGAGCCAGAAGATCCTGGAAATTGAACAAGGGAAAAAGATCGGGAGAAAGCTAGCTGATATGCGCCTTCAGGCACAGCGCGTCCCAGATACCCGTCCCTCATTGGCCTTGTCCGAGTATGCCGGCACCTATACGCATGAGCTATGGGGTGAGGCAGAAGTTGTGGCCACGGGAGACAGTCTGATCTTAACTTTTTCTCCGATTAATGTTCTCACTGCCACCCACTGGCATTACGATACTTTTTATGGCAGTTGGAAAAAAGCCTGGAACGGCCAATCACTCCTTAACTTCCATCTGGATGCCGTAGGCAAGGTGCAAAGCCTGGACATCTGGGGCAGGACTTTTACCCGAAAAAATGAATAAGTTTACTCGTACCAGCCGCTTTCCTGATGTTGATAGGTACCGTCGGCTTGTAAAGAGAACACCAACCACTGGTGGCCATTGGTAAGCAGAAGATGAGGCGCCTGAAGGTTGACATTGTAGCGGGCGATCTGATTGAGGGTATTTTGATTAATCGGTACTTCAGGGGCTTTGCATTCAATCAAAAGGAAGGGTTTGCCCGATCGGTCAAATACCACAATGTCAAAACGCTTTCGGAGCTGCTGATAACGGATTTCTTTTTCTACCCCAATCCGACTGAGGGGTATCCCCTTGTCCTGCGCCAGAAAATGCAGCACATGCTGGCGGACTTCTTCCTCCGGTTGACTGACAAACCAGCGCTTACGCACGATGTCCCAGATTTTCTCCTGGCCATCGATGGTTTCACGCGGGATAGGGTAGGGGCGAAAAATCCAACTCATGCTGCAAAGTCGATCATTCCGCAATCATTTTCTAACTTTTACTGGTTAAAGAGAAAAATAATCAGTTGATTTCCTTTATGATTGTTTACAGCGTTTCTGCTACCGTTGAGGCATCAGTTCATGATGATTGGCTGGATTGGATGACCGAAAAACATATTCCCGAGGTGATGGCCACGGGTTTTTTTGAATCCTACACCATACAGCGTTTGTTGGACCCTGCGCCTGAACCTGGTACTTTTACTTACAATATTCAATACCTGCTTCCTTCCATTTATGAATATCAGCAGTATCAGGCGAAAGATGCACCAGCCCTTAAAAAGGATCATAGCGACCGCTATAGGGACAAGGTGGTAGCCTTTAGAACCCTGCTAAAACGCCTCTGATTTATTGCCGGGGTTTTCGTATATTTTTATAGCAAATTATCAATTCCATGCGATATCTTATTATGATCTGCCTGGGCAGCCTTATCGGATTATCTGCCTGCAAAAGCCAGCAATCTGGTTCCTCCTCTCAACCCATGCAGACCACCGTCCTGATGAAAGGAGAAATGTGCGGCATAGAAAAAGCCCAAAACCTCTTGATTCGGGATCTTGAAACTTTTCAGTCCATGTGGGAAACCTACGGGAAAAATCAAATGCCTGCGCCCAAGATGCCAGACATAGACTTTGCCACCCAAGCCATCATCGCCGTCTTCATGGGCACTCAATCTAATGGAGGCTATAATGTATCCGTTGCGGAAGTAGCCGAAGAGGGCTCCCTGCTCAAAGTGAAGGTTACTCATACTGTCCCAGGCTCCAACTGCCTGACGACCATGGCGATTACCCAGCCTTTCCAGATGGTATCTATTGCCAAGCCTGCAGCTTCGGAGGTGGCATTTGAAGTAAATCGAGTGGTGAACGAGTGTAAGTAAGGTCTCAACAGGATTTTCTTCCTGGCACTCAATAAAGTCCTGTATTTTACGTGAATATTAAGCAGCCTCAATTTCCTTACCCTCTTCATGTTTGGCGTAAAACGGAATAAGCTCATTTTCTTTTGCTTGCTCGGTATCCTCATTTCGGGACTAGGAGAGGTATCAAACTTGCACGGGCAGGACTTTGACCGCTATCGGCGACTCAGAGCAGAAGGGAGCATCCCCAAGGATTTTTTACGCTCCTTTTCTGATCAATATAGGACAGAGCAGGAGAGCAATGTGCTGGATGATAAATCCACCCGCAAAGCCAAGGAGGCCTTTTATCAGGAAAGCTATTACTTCATCAACCAATTGCTCCTGAGTGGCAGGGTCCTCTTTCAGGACAGTCTTTCCCGATATATCAACCAAATCGCGGATCATATCCTGCGCCATCGTCCGGCTCTCCGGAAAGCGCTCCGCATTTATGTGATCAAGTCTCCCTCTGTCAATGCCTTTACCACCAATAATGGGTTGATTCTGGTCAATATGGGCCTGTTCGCCCACCTGGACAACGAGGCGCAGTTGGCTTTTGTCCTCTGCCACGAGATCAGCCATTATATCAAAAAGCATCCGCTGGACGTCTTCCTCGAAGGCAAGCGCCTGGAAAACGAGAAGCAAACCCTCTTTCAACGCCAACCATTGGAGGGGATTTTAACCGCAAAGAATCAGTACAGCCGGGAAAAAGAACAGGAAGCCGACCTAATCGGCCTTGAATTATTTCGGACCACGGGCTATCAGTTAGAAGCGGCTGTCACGGCCTTTGATGTCCTGGCTCGATCCGCTCGTCCTTTCGGAGAGAAAGAATTTGAACCAGATTTTCTCAATTCCACCCATTTAAGCTTACCAGAAGATCAGTTCCTTCCCGACAGTATTCCGTTGATCAAAGAGGAAACCCTGCTAACCGATACGGATCAATCTACCCATCCTCAACCGGATGACCGAAAAGAAATCCTGCGACGCATCATCGAAGATATGCCTGCTCAGACCGAGGGATATCGATGGCTGCTGGGCGAAAGGCACTTCCGAAATGTGCAGAAAATCGCCCGCTATGAATCCTGCTTTCTTCATCTTTCCGAGAAGCGCTATGAGCTTGCGATCTATACCGCCTATCTGTTACTGCAGGATGATCCGGAAAGCCTTTTTCTGAAAAAAATCATCGCTCAAAGTTTATATGGGCTGGCCAAATATGCCAACAGTGGGAAGCTCTGGGATGTTCACCAGGATTTTGGGTATCTGATCGGGCCCGCCCGTTTGGTTTCTCAGATGGTAGAAAAACTCAAAGATGAGGAACTGAGCATGCTGGCTCTGAGCTATATCTGGAAGGTACACCAGGCATTTCCACAAGACGTTGAGTTGGAATTGATGGGGCAGGACCTGATGATGGAAATGGGCAAATATTATCTCGATGGTCTGGATCGCTTTCTGCCAGGAAAAGATGCGCGTCCCGGTGAAGTTTCAGGATTCTGGCAGCAAGCCCTCCGGGAGATGATGACAGATTCCGCCTTCCGTCAACAGATGACAGAAGCCTGGGCCAAAGCCCGGGTAGAAAATGCGCGGGTTCGGGACCAGCAGACCTTTGACCCTCCCGGCAATACCTTAAGGGATCGTAGTCAAAAAGCCTTAAAAGGCTATAATCTCGGACTCGACAATGTGGTTTTCGTGGATCCCTATTTTCAGCACCTCGACGAACGTAAAAAGCGGAAAGTGGAATACATCGCCTCTGCGGAAGCTGAAGGTCAGTATATCCAACTGCTCAAACAACACGCAGGGCAGCTCGGCTTAAATTACCAGATGCTGAGTACCCATTACCTGAAGCGAGAAGATATTCGCATCTTCCAGGATGTCGTCTTACTCAATGAGTGGGTCAACCAAATCAGCGAGCACGATGGGCTGGAAATGGTGAGCATTCTTCACGAAGAAGTCCAGCAACTCACCAAAAAATACGGCACCTCCACTTTCGTTTGGACGGGAGGCGTTTCTATGACCCAGGCCCGCAGTGGCAAAGCCCTGGTGATGCTTTCTGGCATCTTACTCCCGGTGATCCTGCCTTATTCCCTTTGGTATGTCGCCACGCCCAACCATGATACCTTGCTTTATACCATGGTATATGACTTGAAAACGGGCAAAAATCTCTTACTTTACCCCAAGTGGTTAAAAATGAAAGATCACAGAGATGTTTTAAACTCTGCCACCTATGATTTGATCTTTCAATTGAAGCAAGGGAAAAACTAGTTCATGAACCGTCAGATTCCGGTCCTCCTCGTCTCCGTATTTGTCATTGCGATTTGCGGCATTCTTTACGAATTGCTAATCAGCAGCATTTCCAGTTATTTTCTGGGCAGTAGCATTCTGCACTTCTCTTTGGTGATAGGCCTTTTTCTTTCCTTCATGGGGCTGGGCTCCTGGATGTCCCGGTTTTTCCAACGCCGCCTGCTTCGCTGGTTCATCCGTTTCGAAATTTTGCTCAGCATCGTAGGCGGTAGCTCGGCCATTTTGCTCTATTTTGCTTATTCGCTCACGCCCTACTATTACCTGATGGCTTTTCTGCTCATCTCTATTTTGGGCACCTTGATCGGCCTGGAAATTCCCATTCTCACCCGCATTGTCAGCAAAGAGGAGAGCCTGAAAGATGCCATGGCCAGCGTACTCTCTTTTGATTATCTGGGTTCTTTGCTGGCTTCTGTAGCATTTCCTTTATTGCTGCTCCCTTTCCTGGGCATGATGCGCACCGCTTTTGCCATTGGCTTACTCAACCTCCTGGTAGCGGCCCTCAATGTCTATTTGTTCCGGAAAGAGTTGAAAAAAACCCAGGACTTGTCCGCCACCATTCTGGTTACCGGCATGCTGTTGATAGGCGGGCTGTTTTACTCCTTCCAGATCACCGATTTTTTTGAGAAGTACCTCTACCGGGACCAGATTATGATGACCCGGCAGACGACCTATCAGCGTATCGTCGTAACCCAACGCAATCAGGATACCCGCCTTTTTCTCAACGGGAACATTCAGTTTTCCTCCCGGGACGAATATCGGTACCATGAACCGCTGGTACATATTCCCATGGCCTTATCTGCCCCCAAATCTGAAGTGCTCATTTTAGGGGGAGGAGATGGATTGGCTGCACGGGAACTGCTCAAGTATCCGGAAGTAAAACACATCACCATCGTTGATCTCGATCCGGAGATGACGCGACTGGGGGCAGAACATCCCGTTTTTCAGCGCCTCAATCAAGGTGCCATGACTGATCCAAGGGTAAGCGTCGTCAATCAGGATGCTTTTAAGTTTATTGAAGAAAGCAGTGATTTTTTCGATGTCATGCTGATCGACTTACCCGATCCTAATAATACCGACCTGGGCAAGCTATATTCTACGCAGTTCTATCAGTTGCTCAAAAAGCGCTTATCCGTGGCAGGCGTGGTGATTACCCAGTCTACATCGCCCTATTTTGCCCGGGAAGCCTTCTGGTGTATTCATCATACCTTAAAGAATGTTTTTGCTCAAACCCTTCCCTTAACGGTACATGTACCTTCTTTTGGTCAGTGGGGCTTCAATCTCGCTGTCCACAGTCCCGGGAAATTACCCCCGGGCTCCGATAGCTTGATGGTAGAAACAGGCATTGAATTGGTTCAGGATTTTCTTCGGGAAAAAGAAGCCAGCCTCCAGCTTAAATACTTATCTCCAGAGGTCGTTCCCGGGCTTTTTAGCTTTGGGAAAGACATGGCTCCGATTCCAGTAGAGCTAAATGAAATTGACAATCAAAAGCTGATTCAGTACTACGAGAAGAGTTTTTACCGCTGGCAGTAGGCTTCCTTTGGCGTTTTTGCCATGCCATGCGTATCTTTTTTCCACAATCCTGATCGCCTATGTCTGCAAAAACCTCCAAACCAGCCGCCATCGCAGATCAACCCGCCTCTAGTAATGGGCAAGCTTCTGCCAGCAAGCAAGCTTACCGTCGTAAACTGAGTTTGTTGGAACACAAAGTGGGGCTGTGGTTTTCGATCTTCATCAAAGCGGGCGCTATGACGCTGATTATCCTCCTGGCTATCATGATTTTGGTGGGCTTGCAGGATGATTCCTATACCGTCAAACCCTTTAGCGTACCCCAGGAATTTGCGGATCGGGGCATGGATGGAAGGGTCCTCGTGAGTCAGATTCTGGATCGTGGCCTGGCGCTAAAGCAGGAGGTAAGCAGCATCAAAGCCGATCAATCCTATGTCAATGATGCCCAAAAACCGGAAATGGAGGTGGCGGTTCTGGGGCTGGGCTTGTCGGTAAAATCTACGATTTTGAGTCTCAAAAGCCTGCTGGGGCGGCCCATTAAGCAGATATCTGGGGAATTGGTCAGCCTGGATAGTAGCTTACAGCTCACCCTACGGATCAGTGGTCTTCCTGTCCAGACGCTTGTTGAGCCCGTAGATGCGCGCGGCCTTAATAAGGCCATAGAGCACCTGATTGATCAAGCCGCTAAAGCTTTTTTACAGAAAACCGACCCTTACCGCCTGGCGCTGTATTATGCCGAGACTGACCAGGAAAAAAAGGCGCTGGAAATCATCGAATATATGCGGACCTATGATCAGGCAGAGAGCGCCTGGATGTATCACGCCTGGGCCCGGCTCCTATATCGCCAGGAAAACTATGAGGCTTCCATGGATCGGAGTCGCCGGTCTCTTAAACGCGATCCGAATTTTACCCTGGGATATCTAAACCTGGCTACTTGTTATGGGATGCTTGATAGCACCCAAAAATCCATTGCATATCACCAAAAAGTGGTGCAGCTAGACCCCCAAAATGCCTGGAGGCGGGTTGGCTTGGCCTGGGCTTATGCCCGAGATGGCAAGCTGACGATGGCAGATAAACATATGGAAGAAGCCAAAGCCATGGAGGATGAGGATATACTCATCGTGACGAACCATGGCTGGATTCACCATAACTGGGGGGATGAGGAAAAGGCCGTCGGCTTTCTGGAGGACGCTTATTTACGAGAACCAGATAATCCCAGTACCTGGGATGGCATGGGCATCGTACTGCAGTATAAACGTGATCTGGAATATGCTTATCAGGAATTGAAACGCATGGAATCCTACAATCCTTACAGTGGGTATGTAAAAGCCATCATGAGTTCTTACCATCAGGTAGTAAACAACATACCGGAAGCAATTCGCTATGCACAGGCCACGTTGGAAGTGGGCGGAGACAGCACCCGAGCCTATTTTCAGTTGGGAGGCTTATATGCCCAGCAACAGGAAATTTCCCTAGCCTATCAATACCTGAACCAGGGCTTTGCCCGGGATACCACCGCAATCGGTATCCTGACCCTGGCAGAGATCAAATACTTCGAAGGAGATAAAGAGGCATTTTATCAGCACCTGGAAACGGTGCTAAAGCGAGGATTTACCTTTAACGACTTGGCGCTGGCGAGTGCCCCCTTCAACACCCTGATGGGAGACGCCCGCTTCCGGGATGTAATGAAAAAATATGACCAGCCCTTGCCTCCTACTGCTCCCTAATCCTCTCATCAGAAGGCTGGTGAGTTTGTCTTAAAAGCGCAGGGTAAAAACACTGCCCTTTTCTAACTCTGAGGACACCTGAATACTTCCCTGGTGCATATGCATAATTTGTCTTGCCAGGCTAAGGCCGATACCTGAACCTTTTTCTTTGGTGGTAAAAAAGGGCACAAAAATCTGTTCTAATTCCTTCTCGCTTATGCCTTTGCCATTGTCGGATACATGGAGGAGGCTTTGGCCTTTATCATTCCGCTCCAACTTAAGCTCGATCGCAGGATGCACTACCCCTTCCACGGCATCCATGGCATTGAGCAAGAGGTTAATCAATACCTGCTCCATCCGTTCTAAATCGATGGATACAAGGGGATTTTTCAACAAATTCGTAATCTGCAAATCAATGCCTTTTTGGTCCATCTGAGGTTTTAGCAAGGTTTGTACGCGCTTTACCAACTGAAGCAAATCAACCTCTGCAATGTGTAAGGAGGAACGGGATAGTTCTGTCAGGCTGCGGTAGGTTTGGACAAAATTTGCCAGGCCACGGGCCCGGCTGGAGATGGTATGAAAGCTGCCGATCAGGTCTTCCGTTTCTTCTTCTGTCAAGGTAGTAGGCGTTCCACTTCCCGAAGCTTCTTCCAGGGTCTGTTCAGCCAGGGCACTCAAAGTAGAAATAGGAATCACCGAATTGCTAATTTCATGGGTGAGGACCCGGATGAGCTTTTGCCAGGAGTTGACTTCCTGGGCATCCATCTCAGCTGAGATATCCTGAAAGGAAATCAACTTATGCGGCTCAGCCAGTAGTTTAAAGTGGGTAGCCTGTACGGCCAGGTAATACCAGCGTCCTCCCTGCCAGTACTTATGTAATTGTTGCTGGCCCACGGGTAGGTTTCGAATCAAATCAGCGAGTTGGGGAGAAGTTTTATCCAGGCCTTGAAGCTGATGCGCATGGCGGCGCTGAAATAAATTTTTTGCCGCTTGATTCATCAGAACAATCTCCTCAGATTCCGTGTAGCAAATCATGGCCTGAGAAACCTGTTCCACGACTTGCTGCAATAATTGATGCTGAGATTCTTTCTGGCTTCGCAAAGCGCGAAAAGTGGTGAGGATACGCTCGTAAGCATGCTTCGTGGTTTGCGTATGGTCGGCTTTGTTCACAAATGATTGAGAAAAATCATTCTGCCCGATCGCTGCCACGAACTGATCCAGGGCCCGATGATTCCGTTCAATGTAGCGCACCAGTTCCCAGAAAACGCCTAGCAGCAATAAGCCGGTCCATAGAGCGACCAACCAAAAAGAGGTTTGCGTAGCGATATACCAACTGGCACAGCCCAGGAGAATTATCAGGACCAGCCGTAAAATCAATTGAATGCGAAAGGATCGATAGAGGAGCATGATCTGATAGCTTATTGAAGGCCGTATTTCTCCATTTTTCGGTAGAGCGTACTACGTCCAAATCCTAATTCTTTGGCAGCTTGGGTATAATTGCCCTCGCATTTTTTGATGGCAGCCAGAATGGCTCTTTTTTCGATTTCTTCCATATTGACCACGTCTTCCGTGGCCGATGCAGGGGCCGCCCTTTTGCCCAATGGAAAATCATCGGCGGACAGACTAGACCGATCGGCCAAAATCACCGCTCGTTCAATCGCATGTTGCAACTCGCGGATATTCCCGGGCCAGGGATAGGCCTGCATTTTCTTCCAGACAGGTCGATTGAACTTCATCTGACCTTTGCCATACTTCTCAGCATACTGGTTGAGAAAATATTGTCCTAATAAAGGCAGGTCTTCCAGGCGCTCTCGCAATGGAGGCAGTTGGATTTCCACCGTATTGATGCGGTACAGCAAGTCCTGGCGGAAAGCCTGCTGCTCAACCATTTCATAAAGGGGCTTATTGGTCGCGCAAATCAGGCGGATATCCAGCGGGATGCTCTGGGTCGCACCAATGCGAGTAAGCTGCCGGGCCTGCAATACGGTCAGAAGTTTGGCCTGCATCGCAAAGGACAGGTTGCCTATTTCGTCCAGAAATAAACTTCCACCAGCAGCTACTTCAAAGCGGCCCGCCTTATCTTCTTTGGCATCGGTAAAAGCGCCTTTGTTATGACCAAAAAGTTCGGATTCAAACAGGGTTTCCGGAATAGCTCCCAGATCTACTTTGATAAAGGCTTCTTCGTAGCGAGGAGATTGGCGATGCAGATCCCGGGCCACCAGTTCCTTGCCTGTTCCATTTTCACCCAATACCAATACCGTAGCATCGGTTTTGGCCACTTTTTCGATGGTTTCGAATACCTTTTGCATGCTGGCCGCCTGGCTGAGCAGGGGAGGGTAGGTGCCGGCCAGTTCGGATTGGATGGCTTTGCGGCTTTGCTTGAGTCTGCCCACTTCCGCCTGGGCTTTCCCCAGTTTCATCACCATACGGACCGAGGAGAGGAGTTTTTCATGCTTCCAGGGTTTGAGCAAAAAATCTGTTGCGCCTTGCCGCATGCCCTCGACCGCTAATTCCACGTCGCCGTAAGCGGTGTTAAGGATCACTTGGGCAGCAGGAAGGACTTTTTTGATTTTTCTCAACCAAAAAAGCCCTTCCTGGCCTGAGGTGACCCCAGGTGCAAAGTTCATGTCCAGTAGAATGACCTCAAATGCTTCCTTTTCGAGCAAGGGCATCACGCCCTTAGGACTGTGAGCCGTTTTGACTTCCGAAAAGTGTCGCTTCAGCACCATCTGTGCCGTAAACAAGACATCCTGATCGTCATCGATGATGAGAATTTTACCCGCGGTTTTCTCCATACATACATATTAGCGAATGTATAGGTCGGGGGCAAAAAGTTGTCTCAAATTGAGACAATTACGCAGGTATGCCCTTACTCATCGCGAAGGGAGGTCACAGGATTGGTCATGGCTACCCGTAGGGTCCGCGAGCCTACAATCAATAGCACCAAAACCAGACTTGCCACAAGCGCGATGCCGAAGGCCATCACCCCGGGTTCGATTTTAAAGGCAAACTCCGCCAACCACTGATCGATGAAAAACCAGGCCAAAGGAGCAGCCAGGACAAAGCCCATAAGTACCAGCACGAAAAATTCCCGGTTGAGGAGCATAATGATTTGCTGCAGGTTGGCTCCCAACACCTTGCGGATGCCGATTTCTTTGGTACGCTGCGCTACCACAAAGGAAATCAAGCCAAAGAGTCCAATCGCTCCGATGAAAATGGCGATGAGCGAAAATATCTCAAAGAGTTCGAACGCCTTTTGCTCACTCTCATAGAAATCTTCAATCGTCCGATCCAGGAATCGACCTGAAAAATAATAGGTGGGAAAAATCTCTGACCAGGTCTGTTCAATCTGGCCTAGCACCTTAGGAGAGGTTTCATTGAGCTTGACCCCGCAGGTGTAAAAGGATTCTGGTTCCACGAAAAGGATGAGCGGATCGATGGCTTTGTGCAAGGTATTCATATGAAAATCCTGGATCACGCCACTAATGGGCGCACGCCTTCCCCAGGTTTTTAATTCCATGCCCAGAATATCCGCAGGGTTTTCATACCCCAGCAAACGCATCATTTTTTCGTTGATCAGGTAACGGTTGACCGTATCGGTAGGAATGACATTTTCCCCCGCCAGTAAAGGAATTCCGTAGGTTTCCAGGTAGTCTACATCGATCAATTTTACCTGGGAAAAATCTTCCAGGGGTTCTTCTTGCTCCGGCGAGAAAAAGTAAAAATTGGATTTCCAAATACTACCGGAAGCCGCCCCCGCACTGGACAGGCTGACCTGGCTGATGGCAGGGATTTGTTTGAGGGCCGTTTTCAATCGCTCTGCCTCCTGAGAATTCTGGATGGGATTCCCAAATTCGTAAATCGCGTTTTGGTCAAAACCCAGGGGCTGATTCCGAAAGTATTCCATCTGCTGCATCATCAGCAGGGTGATGATGATGAGGGCCTGGGAAATCGCGAATTGCACGACGACCAGGCTACGGCGTAGATTGAGGCCTTTTCCATACTTGCGATCAATCTTATTTTTCAAAGAAAGAACAGGATTCAGGCCAGAGAGACGAAAAGCGGGATAGAGTCCGGCCAGCAATAAAACACCGAGGAAGGCAGCTCCCCAAAACAGCCATAAGCTGGGATTCGCAAAATCAATTTCTCCCCCATCTCCCAGGTAGTAGGTCAAGAATTCCTGAATAGGGGAGACAAAAATGATACAAAGGACCAAAGAGAAAAGCGTGATTAGCGCTGTTTCATTGAGAAAATATCCCACAATTTGCCGCGGCATACTTCCCAGAACTTTGCGCAGCCCGACTTCCTTGGCTCGCTTGAAGACCAGGACGGTATTGAGATTGATAAAATTGATACAGGCAGCGATCAAGAGAAAAAGACCGATCAGTCCTAATGCCCACAGGCTGCTTTTTTCCATCGGCGCAGTTCCCCAGTGATCTCCTTCAGTGAAAAAATGTATCTCTCGCAAAGGCATGAGGATCATTCTCTCAGTTTCCCCTTCGTCCAGGTCCTTGTATTTCGCGAGAAACTCGGGGGATTCGCCTTCAATGGATTCATGAGAAAGGCCCACCGGTAATTTGACAAAGCACTGCACGGAGGAGGAAACGGAGCCCCAATTATCTTGAACGTCCCGCTGGTGTTCTTTGCCAAGGTGATAGGTAACCAACAATCCTGAAGGCAGTTCTGTATTCTGCGGCTGGTCTTCAATGATGCCATTTATTTTTACTTCGAACCGATTGTCCAACCGGAGAAGCTGGCCCATGGGATCTTGCTTCCCAAAGTATTTTTTGGCGAGGGATTCAGAAATCACCGCGGTGTAGGGTTGGTCAATGACATTATCTGGATTGCCTTCCTTCCAGTTGAAACTAAACATGCGGAAGTAATCCGGCTCCACATAGGCAATTCCTTTTTCCTCCAGGAATCTCTGTCCAGGCTGGTCCACTATTTCTACCAGCACATCATACATGCCTTCTACCATGGTGACCCGTTCAAAATTGGGATAATCCGTACGGATCGCCTCCCCTAGCGGATGCGGTACTCCCGAGTTGGTGAGCCCCTGAAGGTCGTTTTTCACCAGGATTCGGAAAATGCGATCACTGTCTTGCTGGAAGTTGTCGAAGGACAATTCATAGTTGACCTTCATGAAAAGAATGGTTGCACAGACCATCCCCACACTTAAGCCTGCCAGGTTGATCAGGCTATGGGTGCGATTGCGAAGAATATTTCTAAAACTGATTTTCACATTGTGTTGGAACATATCCAGATAGACTAGCGGTAAATGAAGATTTTTGATGGCAAAAGGCCGGAAGAGACTGAATACGTCCCGGACGTAATGCAAGCGGGCATGCTGCTTGCCTTGCTCCAGTCGCTTGTCAAAAAGTTCCAGGAGATCCCCCTCAAGAATGTCTAGTTCTTCAGGTTTACAAAACCAGTGCAAAAAGCGACTGGCCCATCGGGGAGGTTGCGGATGCTGCTTCATGCGATATCCAATTTCAAGCCTGGAATACGACGGATCAGTTTTTCTCGTAATTGCCGACTGCCCACCAGGGCCTCCTGCCCAGCCATCGTCAATAAGTAGTATCGTTTCCTCCTACCTCCTCTCAGAGCGGTGGCCCCTCCCTCATGAGACTGGATAAATCCCTTTTGTTCCAGTCGACTTAAAGCAGAATGTAAGGCACCGATACTAGGCTTTTTTCCCGTGGTAGATTCGATCTCTTCTTTGATCGCCACTCCATAAGCGTCCTCATGCAGGGCTCCAATGGTTAGGAGTACAAGTTCTTCAAATGCTCCTAATCTGGTGTATTTCATATCACGTGATTTGATTCCTAAAAGAAGAACAAATGCGATTAGATTCCTAATTGCAGAAGAAATTGGCAATTTTTACTGCTCTGGACATTGACTCAAAATGAGACAGATTATCGCTTCATTTTGAGACAAACAGGAGAGGGGAGAGGATTAGACCATGCGACTAATCTACTCATAGTCAAACACTTACAGTTATGGCATTAAATTCGTATAATCCGAAGCAGAATCCAATGCTATGTTTAGCTATTACCTCAAAATGGCCTGGCGGCATTTGCGCAGACAGGCCCAGTTTTCCTTCCTGAACCTCCTGGGCATGTCTCTGGCCTGGGCGGCTGCTTTGCTGATCATCCAGTACATTTCCTTTGAGTATGCCTACGATCGCTACCTTCCGGAAGTCGAACGCGTATTCAGGGTGGGCAGCAATGAAGGCCGGTCAACCAGTGGGTATGGGGTGGTTCATCCTGGGGTGATTGAAGCATTCAGGCAGGAGTTTCCAGAAGTCGCAGCTGCCAGTTGGCTTTACCCTCGCCCAGCTACCCTTACTTATGCAGGTCCCAGTTTCACCCAAAACCTGGAAATTTCCGCTTTTTGCTACGCTGACAGTCAGTTGTCCCAAATCTTCCCGCTGGGTCTGCCCGAAAACTGGATGGATCCCTACCAGCTTTGGCTGTCTCGGAGCAGTGCCCGGCAACTATTTGGAGAGCGGGATCCTTTAGGAAAGTCGGTGGAAGTGTATGATGATTTTGGGCCAGCGACCTATTTGGTGGCAGGAATTTTTGAGGACCTTCCCACCCAAAGCAGCATCCGCATCCAGGCCATAACCGGACCGACTCAGTTATATAAAGCTGGCGGAAAAAGCAGCCTGAATAGCTGGAGGGCGTTTTCGGGCTACATAAAACTACATGAAGGAATGCAGGTAGAGAATCTCGAAGCAAAAATAGCTTCACGCCTTCCACAAGTCCTGCCGATCCCAACAGCCAACGAAGAACGGGTATTATTCGAACCCATTACAGCAACCTATTTATACTCCCAATGGCAATTTGGAAAGCACAAACAAGGACAGGTTGACCGTCTTTGGAACCTGGGATGGATTGCCTTGATCATCCTGGTGCTAGCCTGGATCAACTATATTAATCTGGCCTCTGCTCAGTCTTTGGCCCGAGCCAGAGAAGTGGGGATTCGCAAAATTTTGGGTAGTGGGAAAAAAGCCATGGTGCGGCAATTTTTAACAGAGTCACTCTTGCTACAAGGACTGGCCTTGGGCATTGCCTTTACGCTCGTTCAGGTTTTTTCTCCCCTCCTTTCCTCCTGGCAAAATTGGCCTGAACCGCAGATGGGTTGGAGCCTCATCTCCTGGGTAGGACTGATCTTCTTAGGCGTAGCTTTGGCCGGCTCTTTCCTGGCAGCCTATGTGCCAGCTCGGATCCTTGCCGCTTTCCCCATCCAGGATCTGGTCCGAAAAAAGCAAGGCGGAAAACGGGCCAAACCTTTGCTCCGTCATGGCTTGGTGATCGCCCAATTTGCGCTGGCCTTATGCCTAATTACCGCCACAACGGTGGTTTTTCTACAGATTCGCCATATGCGATCCTATCAATTAGGCGTAAATCTGGATCAGAAATATGTGATTGAAAGGCCGAACATCAGCGAAGCAGAAAATAAGGAAGAACTCAAGCTCTTGCAGACAGCCCTGGCGGCTCGAGCCGGCATTTCTTCCATGCTTTTGTCCAATACCCTCCCTGGCACAAACTTTCCTTTTAGTACCCAGGCCCGTCTGCAAGGTAGCGCCAGAGAGGAGGCGGTCCTGGCTCAGATCGCTCAGGTTCAGCCTGAGTATTTTTCGCATTTCGAGATTCCTTTGCTCTATGGAACATCCTTCCAACGAGGTCTGGGAAGCGATGCGAAGAAAGTGTTACTAAATGAGGCCATGGTCAAACAACTGGGTTCCCCGCTAATCGATGCCTTGATCGGTAAACAGCTCATGCTTGGGGATTCAGATTATGGAGCCGAAATTATGGGGATTGTCAAGGATTACCATCACTTTTCTCTTCATGAACCGGTTCAGCCTAGCGTCTTTCAATGGGAATCAGAAAGCGAATACCTCAGCCTGAGGCTTCAGGTCAGTCCTGATTCTTTACCGATCTTGCTCAATCACATCAAATCCACTTTTTCAGATTTATTCCCCACCAGCCCTTATCATGCTTACTTTTTAGATGAGCAGTTTTTAGCTCAATATGGGTCTGAAAGGGCGTTTTCTCGCATCATTTCTCTTTTTACCGGCTTATCAGTTTTGATTGCCTGTCTGGGTCTGACAGGGCTTTCGGCTTTTTCGATCAGTCGCCGGACCAAAGAAATTGGCATTCGGAAAGTGCTGGGAGCTTCCGTAGCTGACATTTTTCATTTGCTCTCCCGGCAATTTCTCCTGCTGGTCGGGATCGGGAGCCTGGTAGGCATGCCCTTGGCCTGGTGGGCTGCTCAGCGTTGGTTGGAAAATTTCGCTTCTCAGGCCCCTGTCTCCGTATGGCTCCTTTTGATAAATGGGATCGTGCTTGCCTTGGTGGCCTGGATTTCTATCAGCAGTTTTACCTTAAAAGCGGCCCAGAATGCACCTATTGAGGCATTGAGGGATGAATAATCCGTACATTTAAGAAGGTTTTAGCAAATTAGGCCTGCTCAAAATGAAAAAGGAGGCTTAAAGGGCCCTATTTAGAAAATGATGGGGAATGTGTAACTTATGCCATACATGTGCACTGCCCTAGGGGTGAGGAGAACAAAATCTGACTATGGACATTTTCGAGGCATCCGAATACTCATATATTATCCTGGCTTCGGCCATCATTATTCTCAGTTTCCTTTACAATGCTTTTTCTGAGCGCACGAATATCCCTTCAGTCTTGATGCTGATAGGCACGGGTATTCTGCTCCATGTAGGCATGGACTACCTGGGACTCCCAGAAGTAGAGTTAATGGAAGTCTTGAAAATCGTTGGGGTCATCGGCTTGATCATGATTGTCCTGGAAGCAGCCCTGGACCTGGAACTGACGCGGGATAAACTGCCGATTATCTGGAAATCGCTCACGGTAGCCTTTTTGGGCCTGTTGGTTTCTACCACGGCGGCGGCCGCCATTTTATCTTACGTCATCGCCGATTTAAAACCGGTAGAAGCGATGCTTTATGCCACGCCCCTTTCCATTCTCAGCAGTGCGATCATCATTCCCAGTGTCGGTAACCTGAGTCAAACCAAAAAGGAGTTTCATATTTATGAAAGTACCTTCTCCGATATCCTGGGCATTATGCAATTCTACTTTATCCTGGGCTTGGCGGAGTCTACCGGAAATGGCAGCGCGGAAGTAGGGAGTTTCTTTGGAGGCCTGGTCCTGACCATTGGCGTTTCCTTATTGGCCAGCTACTTATTGATCCTCCTTTTCCAAAATATCAAGTCGCACACCAAACTCTTCCTGTTGATTGCGATCTTGATTTTGCTCTATTCGATTGGCAAGCTGATGCACCTTTCTTCCCTGATCATGATTCTGATCTTTGGACTGGTGTTAAGTAATAGCCATTTATTCTTCCGGGGTAGGTTGGCTAAATGGTTGAAAAAAGAAGAAATCCACCGGATCGAAGGCGATTTTCATGTGGTAACTGCTGAATCAGCTTTTGTCATTCGGACCTTATTCTTCGTGATATTTGGGATGACCATCTCCCTTGCTTCTCTCCTCAATCTTCAAGTAGTCGGGATCAGCCTGGCCATCCTGGTTTCTATTTATTTGGTGAGATGGTTACTCTTTAGAATTTTTGAGCGAAGTGGCGATATCATTCCACAGCTTTACATCGCGCCCCGGGGCTTAATCACCGTCCTTTTGTACTTCAGTATTCCGGAGACCATGGCCTTACCTGAGGCAGACGGAGAGATTTTTTCAGGGATCATGCTGTTCGTGATCATCGCCACTTCCCTGATCATGGCTTTTGCCCTGATTGCAGAGGGGAATCGCAAGCGCAATACGGAAGGGGATGATTTACAAGAGGCCCTGGTGATCCCACCTGAAAAAATCTACGAAGGTTTTCAATCCGATTTAGTAGAAGAGAAATACCCTTCTCAATCCTAGCCTAATCCGTCAGGCTAGCTTTCTTTTTGCGGGTCTTTCGCGCTTTTTCTTCCAGTTGGAAGGAAGAAGCCAGAATCGCCTTCATCCTGGGTAGATATCGATCATGCACCGAAAATATCACGATGTGATATACAAAACGGCCTTCCTGGGTTTGCTTGAGGGTAATGATGGGTAAGGGATCCTGTAGCGACCAGGGTAAACTCAGAATCCGTTGGCGAATGAGTTTTTGCACTTCACTTTCAGCTGATTCTGCCACCACTTCCAACTCAAAGGCATGGCTACGGAGTTTTTCTGAAGGGCTCTTCTTCAGGATTAATTTATCCGAAAACTTATGGTAAGGGATCAGCAGATTTTCGCCATCCGCTATTTCCACGTCTACGCCTAATAGACCCATGTTAAGAATGGTCCCTTCAAAGTCCCCAAAGGAAATTTCCTGTCCGGGTCGATAGGCTCCTCCGGAACGAATCAGGAGGCCCGGTACAAAATCTCTCCAAATCACCCATCCCCCGGCAATGATCAATACCACGAAGACCAGGCCCAACTGAAAATTGGCGCGGAGAATGTAGAAAACCACCACCAGCATATAGGAAAGCCAGGCGAAAGCTTCCAAGCTGGGAATGAATTTTTTTACCCAACCCCATCCCTGGTTTTGCATCAAAGGAATCAGATATCTCCTGCCTGCCCAGAAAAACCCATAGATGAGCAATCCCAGCATCAACAGATACAGGAAAAGAGAAAAGGAGGTAAAAAGCGTTGGATTGGGCACCAGGTCCATAAGATGCTGATTAAATCAAATGATATGCTCTGAGACGTTTTACCAAATATGGATATACGTATGGATTGATTCCATAGGTTTGCCGGTTGACTTCTTCGATCAGGCCAGCTTTTTTCAAATCCGCCAGCAAGGCTTGCACACTGCCCGCTGGTTCTTGGATATATACCCTTCGTAATTGATCCAGGGTGAGATGCTTATGTAGGACAAACTGAGCCAACATAACCAACCAGTCTAACCGCCTAAAATCTGGCAACTCCAGGACTTGTGGCTCCTGAATTTCAATTTCCTGCTGATTGACAGCGGTAATATTACTCAGCCAAAGGCGTAGGGCGTAACCTACATTGCCACGAGATATGAGGAGGTACCGACGAAAAAGGCGACCCAATCTGGCGGGAGAAATCTCATCCTGATTTTTTCCTGCCCATTTCAATTGCAAGCCTCCGGAGTAATGCCGGTTCATGATGGTCTCCTGTAATTCCTCGGCAGACAAAGGGCCTAATTGAACGGTGCTAATGAACTGCTGATTGATATCGCTCAATTCGCAAATTAACCCATACGCGAAAGGATTCGCATTGACGATGAAATAATAGTCCTGGCTATATTTTGCGATTAGACGGTTGAGGCGCTGAATCACTTCCGTGCCTTTTTCCCGCCGCTTCCACCAAAGCTCCAGATCATTGATCAGAAAAACACTGCCAGGAGGAACAGAATCGACCAACTGGTCTAAAGTTCCTCTTCCCTGTACCGCTTTTTCAAAAGCCTGCTTTAACACCTGCGCGGAACTGCTTCCCTGTGTAGGAGGATGAATCCGGTATAATTTTCCAGAGAAATGCTCATTGGCCAGGTATTCACTGAAAACCGTTTTGCCCGACATCGCTTCCCCTAGCACCAATAGCCCACCGCCTACCCGGCTTTTCATCCGGTCGATGCCCTGTTCGGCCTGCTGGATTTCAGTCTGCCGAAAGGTGAGTCCCGCCAGGCCTACACTTTGCTTTCCTACGAATAATTGGGTGTAATAAAAAGGTAACAGCCGGATCACTTCCTGACGCGGGCTGACCTGATAGACAAAGTTGTAAACCCGTGCGTATAGGTTTAAATCCGCTTTTTGTGAATTTTCGAATCCCGAACGCACCAGTTCTGACCGGGTCCTTCCCAATAAATTATTGGCCTGCGTCCAGGTCTTCCGTGCCTGCGTGCGGACCCGATCCGTCAACCAACGCAGTCCGGCCAAACGCTCGACTCCTCGCATATTGCTCTCCAGCCTATCTGCCTGCTCCATGAGTGTTCGCGCGGATAGGGCCTGACGGGTTTGTTGTACATAAGCATTGACCGATTCAGATAGCGACTCCGTCAGGTCGTCTAATTTGGCTTCGGCATCCTGAATCTGTTTATAGGTTTTCTGCCAAACCTTCTTGATTTTTTGGAAGTCAGGCTCTTTTGCATTGGGTTGGGCTTCTTCGGGTTGAACGGAGAAAGCCAGCAAGCGAATAGCAGATTGGATCTGATAGAATATTTTCTTGAACTGATCGGGTGTACCCTTCAACAAATCCTCTACCGGGGCGATAAAATTGCGGCGAATCAGAAAAGTAGTGAGGCTACTCAGCGCCACGGGTTGAGCTTCCAGGGCCAAGCGATTTCCTGCACCTACCTCTTTCAGGGAGCCCGGATCAAATAGCTCGGTATTTTCAGGTAATTGTTCCAGGATGAAGCGAAGGCTGGTAGCCGTTTCTTCTGCGATATTTTCTTCCCCAAAGCCAGGTTCGACTTCTTCTTCCAGGTGGAGTTTTTCGATCCCGACCAGAGATTCCTTCTCCAGCATTTTGCCTAGTCGGTCCAACTTCTTTTGGGCGAGCTCGAGATGTGTCCTTGAAGGCGAAACATATTGTTGAGTGAGGGAGGCTTTCAAGTCATCCGCCAATCGATTGAGATGGGTATTGACTTTGAGCAGTTTGATATCTGTTTCAAAGGCCCGGTGATAGTATTGCTGATTGTGGTCCCATACTTCAGCAAAGTTCCGCAGCATATTCCGGGCCTGTAGGCCTTTTTGGCCTTGGGTTCGCATTTCGCGATTAATGTCGGGATTGACCACTTCCAGCTTCAGTCGCTGAATAAATAGCTGGTTAAACTCTTTCAAATAATCTAACCAGGCGGGAACCTGCGCATCCAGAAATTTTTGTACCGGGCTTAGGTATTGCTCAATAAGGACGCGATGAGAAATTTCTGATCCTTTTTCTTCTTGTGATTGATAGGCAAGCAGGCTTTGCTGAATCCCCTGACCATATTGATCCACAATATCATGGGAAGCCAAACAAATGGCCTGACAATAGGCAATGACATTTTGGAAATAAACCGCCCTGATATCCTCTTCCAGAAGGAAGCGAAAATTCAGTTGAATGCGAGGCGGTTGCCCCAACATATTTTTCCGAAATCGGTGATAAGACTTAATTCGCCGCTGGCGAAGATTATCCAGGGGCGTAGGTGTTAACTGGTCCGCGGTATATTCCTGGGGAATTTTTTCCGGTTGGGCCTCAATCAGCTGGTCTATCCCTACCAACCAATTATTGGTTCCCACTTGAATATATTCACGGATGATATTCAACTGAGAGGCATGAAATTCTGCCAGTAACTGTTCAAGATCCTCGAGGGTCTGAAAACTGAGTTGTCGCAAGCCTCGCTTATTCCCTGATTCAAAGGCCACATCCATCTTGGCAAAATTACCTTGCATGACCCGCTCTATGGCCTGACCAAATTGTCGGTAACTATCGATCAAGACATAGAGATAGTCCTGAATCCATGTTTCGCTAAGTTCATCCAACTGTTGATGAAATCGATCCAGTAGTTGGGCAGAACTCGCAGGAGCATCAATCATAGGAAATCCCATTGAAGGTTATTCATTCAATTTACATTTCATTTCCCATCCTCGCCAATTCATCCACTTTCATCCTATAGACTTGAGATGTTTTTGCCGTAGGTATTATCACTTTTCAGGCTGTCCCCACTACCTACACTTTAGTATGGACAGCGTTTTCTCCCAAAAATAGCCCTGAGAATCGCATAAAATAGCGGCAGCTGTACCCTTATCCACCACGATCATTTCTCGGCTCGGTTATAGGCGGTGAAAAAAGAGATTCGGTATAAAAACTCCTCCGACATACAAGATTGTATTTATCTCATTATGAGGGATTTATCGGCTAAAATAAAAACTGACCGATATTTGGAATCACAGGATGCTTCGTTAACGGTAAAGCACTTTTAAATCCACTCTCTGACGTCTGAAGGCTAAAAGTGGGCCGAACGGTGAAAATATCAGGCCCGGTGCGCCAAAACTGGAGGCCTTGAAGCAAAAAATGGGATTGGAGGGACAGAGATAATCTAAATGGGTATTCAACCTAATCGGAAATCGCGATCTTGCGTAAATCCTCACAGGGATTCCCGGTTCTTGACTTTTAGATGCATGATCCTTTCAGCTTCAGTCAATATTCCTGACCCCATATTTTTTATACGAATGATGGACTATTCACGAAAAATAGTAAGCCCGGATTCGTTTATTGCAAACTGCAAAGGGGATGAGTGGTAGATGGGGATGATTTCTGAGGTGAAAAAAATGGAGACTAGGCTAAAAAATCAGTCCTCTTTTGTCCCTACGAAGAGTTCGTAATCTGCTTCACTTCCTTCCAGGATTTCTACCGCAAAAACCAACTCTTGGGTATTTCGATTATAAGCGCCATGTGCTTCTTTGGTCCCACCCCCAGAAATAGAGTATGGAGTTCCATTCAAAGTGCCCCCAGAGAAAGATACAGGCTTGAAGGTTAGCATGGCACCTTCGGTTTGGATGAAACCAAATGGAGTAGGGGTGAGATCAGCTTCGATGCTCAAAGTATCTAAGGGACTACTGTCCGGGTAAGTGATCGCCCGCAACAACATCCGGGAATTATCCAGTCGGGTAATTTCGATTTTTTGTCCCTCTACATCTGTCGCCTGATTAGATCCGGCCTGAAGCGTGAGGCGGCCGAGGTAAGTTCCGGCTAATTCTGCTCCGAGGTCTATTTCTACCGGGGCCTGGTTACAGCCCAAACTGGCGATTAACATCACGGCCAGGTAGCCAACTGCTTTCGGGAATATGCTTTTCATGGGATGGGAGTGAAAAAATGATCTTAAATAAATTCGGTGGCTCGGGCCAAATTCTCTGGTTTGCCAACATCCAGCCAACGCTCAGCCTGATGCTCAATCCCCAGAATGGGATATGCGGTAGCCCATTTAAGATATACGTCGATGATGGAATATTTCCCTACTTTTTTCATGAGATCCAACAAGTCCTGGGAGACCAGGTGAATCCCACTAAAAGCCATGCGCCGGGCATCATCTTGCGGGTCTTTTACCCATTTGATTTCTCCGGTCTTCACATTTTCCCAGCCACATAAAAAATTCTCCCGATCAAAAAGCAAGTAACGAGAGGTCTTCCGATCGGTGATAGCCAGGGAGGCAATGGCACCGGAAGCTTCATGTTGGTTTCGAAATTCGGCTAAGTCAAGGTCAGAAAAAATATCGACGTTGTGGATCAGGATGCCGGCCTTATCCTGAAGCAGCGGCCGGGCTTTTTGCAAGCCGCCCCCGGTCTCCAACAAAAATTCTCTTTCGTCCGAAATCTGAATATTTAGCTCAGCAAACTGCTCGCCCTGCAAATGCTCAATCACTTTATCAGCGAAGTGATGCACATTCACCACGAACTCCTCATAGCCAGCTGCCTTTAATTTCAGGATGGTCCATTCGAGCAAGCTTTTACCTGCCACTTCCACCAGAGCCTTGGGTCGATCATTGGTCAAGGGGCGAAGGCGCGTGCCTAAACCAGCTGCAAAAATCATGGCTTTCATAAGCGCTAGTTCACCCAGTTTTTCAACTCCTGCTCGACATGCTGGAGCTCAATGTTGACATTAAACTTGCGTTTGAGATGCTTGGCCAGGCTATCAGCACAGAAAACTGAGCGGTGCTGACCGCCTGTGCATCCGAAACTTACGGACAGGTGAGTAAAGTTTCGCTTTAAGTAGTTTCGCACAGATTTATCTACTAGCGCATAGACGTGATTCAGGAATTGATCGATCTCACTTTCCTTTTTCAGGAAGTCAATCACGTCCCGATCTCTGCCCGTCAAATGTTTATAAGGTTGGTATCGGCCGGGATTATGAATGGCCCGGCAATCAAAAATAAACCCGCCGCCATTGCCGGATGGATCCTCGGGTAAGCCCCGCTTATAAGAAAAGCTGCTGATGCGAACCGTTAGTTTTTGGTTCTTTTCCTGAGGCAAGACAAACTCTTTGAGTTTTTCAGATTTGGTAATGGCTTGCAGCGCCTGGAAGAGTTCCGGTAATTCGAGGGGCAGTTCAATCTGGTTGATCAATCCCGTCAGATGTTTGACGGCATAGGGCACGCTTTCCAAAAAATGTGGCTTTCGCTCGAAAAATCCCCGAAAGCCATAAGCCCCCATCACCTGAATCAGGCGGACCAGCACATAGGCCTGATAAAATTGCCGGAATTTTGGTTCATCTATATCTAACCATTGACCTGCGACGTGCAGATAATGACTCAACAATTCCTCTCGTACCTGATCCGGTAAATCTGCTTTGGCCTGATAAAGAATGGAAGCCAGGTCATATTGCAAGGCGCCTTTTCTGCCTCCCTGATAATCAATGAAAAAAGGATTGCCTTCATGGACCATGATATTTCGGGCCTGAAAATCCCGATAGAGGAAATAATCATGATCCGCTTCCATCAGATAATCCGCAAATTTGCGGAAATCTTCTTCCAACAATTGCTCATCAAAGGGAATTTTAGCCAGGCGAAGGAAATAATACTTGAAGTAATTGAGGTCCCAAAGAATAGACTGCTGATCAAAAGCTGCCCGCGGATAGCAGGCCGAATAATCCAGGTCTTGTCCAGCTTTGATTTGCACATAAGCCAGGTTGCCCAAAGCTTCTTTATATAGATCAATGATCTCCTGATGGATGTTTTCTCCCTCCCGATTTTCCGCCAGCATCCCAAACAAAGCCGCATCTCCCAGATCACTCAGCAGATATACCTGTTGGTCGAGATCTTCCCCCAGGATATCCGGTACGGGAACGCCTTTACTTAAGAAGTGCTTGGTAAAAGAAATGAAGGCCTGATTTTCTTTATCGTTGCGGTGAAAAACGCCAATCGCCGAATGATTTCCTTTGACCAGACGATAATACTCCCGGTAAGAGCCCGAAGGCTGAAGGGGAATAAACTCGGTAGGGGAGTGGCCACACCATTTTTCGAATAGAGAGGAGAGCAGGCTAACGGTTGAAGTATTCAAGATTAGACGAACTTTTGTGTGGAGCGAAATTACAGAATTTATCGGAGGGCTTACTGACCTATTTTGAGGAAAAGCCTCACAGGAGATAAGGAATATTTTTTCAGAAAAAAAAATCCCGGCGAGGACGCCGGGATCGCTTACACTAACTTTTTGATATTGGGTTTGATTGATCAACTCACAAGTGCTGCTTCACTTGAAATAGTTAACCACTCTTTCTCCATTAAACGCTGAGAAAGTCCTAAGGTTTTAGGAATTTCATAATGAAAGAAAAATTTCATGGTGTGCACCTTCGATTCGAGGAAAGCTTTTTCCTCTCCCTGAGGGTTCTCCGTCAGCAAAGCTTGCTTGGCAATTGTAGCCTGAATCAGCCATTGCCATCCGACAGTTACCAGGCTGGCCATCTCCATAAAGAGGTTGGCGTCAGCCAGAAATTTATCCAGTTCCCCTTTCATCGCGAAGCCAATCAGATGCATGATTACTTTTTGCATCCGTTGCATTTCTTCGCCCAACTTCTCAGCGTAAGGTCTTAAATCTTCAAAGGTTTGGGCCGCTTCAATCGCCTTGCCTACTTCCAGGGCAAAGAGTTGTACTGCTTTGCCACCTTTCATAGTTACTTTTCTACCCAGCAGGTCCTGAGACTGAATACCGGTAGTTCCTTCATAAATCGGATAAATCCGAATATCCCGGTAGTAGTTTTCCAGCGGAAAGTCCTTACAGAATCCACCGCCACCAAAAATCTGGAGACCTGTGCTGACCGAAGTAATGCCCGCCTCAGAAGGATAGGTTTTCACCATCGGCGTCAACAGTTCCAGCAAGAGGTGATAGTTTTCTTTCTCCTCTCCTTCAGAAACATCCATCAAGTCGGCATATTTTGCCGCCTGCATGACCAGGCTGAGTCCTCCTTCTACGATGGCTTTTTGCGAAAGCAACATCCGCTGTACATCCGGGTGGTTGATGATTAGGGTTTGCGGCTCGTTCAAATCCCGGTTGGTGATTTTTCTACCCTGGGGTCTTTCTTTGGCATACTCCAAAGAAGCATAATAAGCCGCGGAAGCTACGGCAGATCCTCCCAAACCAACGCCAATCCGCGCCTCGTTCATCATTTTGAACATATAGCCCAATCCGCGGTGAGCTTCTCCGACCAGATGACCGATACAGTCATCATTTTCTCCGGCCATGATATGGCAGGCAGGGGTACCTTTTTGTCCCAATTTGTGATACAGTCCTGCTACAGTCACATCATTGGAAACCATTTCCCCATTTTCTTCCCGGTATTTAGGGACGATAAAAAGTGAAATGCCTTTGGTGCCTTTGGGGGCGCCTTCGATGCGGGCCAGATAGAGGTGGACTACATTTTCTGCTTCGGTATAGTCCCCGGCAGAAATATAAATTTTCTGTCCTTTAATCTTATAGGTTCCGTCAGGCTGCGGATAAGCGGTACTGGTGATATCAGAAAGAGAGGAGCCAGCCTGAGGTTCGGTCAAGGCCATAGTACCTTGCCATTTTCCGCCAAACATTTTGGGCAGATAATATTCCTTTTGCTCTTCGGTCGCAAAAGCCACGATCACATTAGCCGCGGCATTGGTCAAACCAGAAAATCCGGTTACGCCGTTGTTGGCAGCCGAACTGATGAAACCTAGGGCAGTACCCAGCAAGGAAGGAATTTGCATGCCGCCATATTCCAAAGGAGCAGCGACCCCTAATAAGCCTGCTTCAGCACAAGCATCCAGGTAAGGTTTTACGCTGTGGTGTACTTTGACTTCTCCATCCTCTAAGTATGGCTCGTTTCGATCCATATCTTCATAATGAGGAAATAAATAAGTATCAGCCAGCTGTTTGGAAGAATCGATCATCATTTCCATGGATTCTTCGTCCAGGTGGGCGAAATGTTCGTAGTTCACCAGATCACTGGCCTGGTGGACATCTTTAAAGAGGAACTTCAGGTTCCTCATACTCATATATTGATTTGCCATCTTGGAAAAGTTGTTTATTGTGTTAGAGGATAAAATGCTCAAGAGCATTACAGGAAAATATAAAGTTATTAAAATTTTCCTAAATTTGGTATGCATGCATATTACTTTTCTTACATTTTACTTTTAGTCAAGCCCCATTATGAGTCAAACCATCCTTGAAGGTCCTTTATTGGTCGAAGTAAAAAACCAGGTGATGACCATTACCTTCAATCAGCCCAAAAAGATGAATGCTCTTTCGAACGATATGGTTTCCCAGTTGCGAGACCTCGTTTTGGGGAGCAAAGAAAATGACGAGGTGAGAGTGATTGTGCTTCAGGGAATGGGAGATCATTTTGCGACTGGTGCCGACTTGAATCCTAAAGACATTGCCAATAAGGATTTTAGTTTATATGATTTTGTCACTCAGAACTATAATAAGCTGGTCATGGGCATGGTCGAAATGGATAAGCCAATCATCGCCAAAGTGAGGGGAAATTGTGTGGGGGCTGCTTTCAATATCGCCTTGGCTTGCGATCTCATGTATGCAGATGAAACCGCTCGTTTTTCTGAAATCTTTACCCGAATCGGATTTTCATGTGATGCTGGGGGTGGATTTTTGTTGCCAGCCCGAGTGGGTTATCACAAAGCTTTTGAGCTGATGGCTTTTGCGGAAATGATTCCTGCGGACGAAGCGCTGAAATTGAATCTGGTCAATAAGATATTTCCTGCAGCAGAACTCGACCAGGCAGTTGATAAAATTTCTCAGGCCCTGGCTACTGGTCCTTATCTGGCGATCCAGCGCACCAAGGCAAATTTGCGGGCGGGCGTACATCAGGGTTTGGCTGCAGCATTGGAAACGGAGGCCATCAACCAGGACAAAAACTTCAAGAGTAAAGATTTTATGGAAGGGCTCTCGGCATTTTTGCAGAAGCGAGAGCCTAATTTTAAGGGGGAATAAGGCGGGTGAAATCGATTTTCTCCTAGTCCCCTACAGGCACCTAAAAAATGACAAAACCTCAGGCCCTTTCTTAGTGGAAAAATCGGTCTGAGGTTTCTTTATATATAAAAGGTACGAGCAATGGGCCGTATAGTCCTGAATTCGTCTTTCATTCGTGCTCTTTTTATAGGATAGCCA
>JBCBGC010000091.1:0-3184 GCA_038527215.1 Bacteroidota bacterium | reverse complement strand
CACGAATTTTCGAATTAGGGACGAATACGAATAGCTCCTGAATTAGTCTTCCATTCGTGTATTCGTGGCCCTTATTTGGATAGCCACGAATTTTCGAATTAGGGACGAATACGAATAGCTCCTGAATTAGTCTTCCATTCGTGTATTCGTGGCCCTTATTTAGATAGCCACGAATGTTCGAATTAAGGACGAATATGAATAGCTCCTGAATGAGTCTTCCATTCGTGCATTCGTGGCCCTTCTTAAAACCAGCCACTAATGCTCGAATTAAGGACGAATAGCTTTTGCATTAGTCTTCCATTCGAGCATTCGTGGCCCTTCTTAAAACCAGCCACGAATGCTCGAATTAAAGACGAATACGAATAGCCCCTGCATTAGTCTTCCATTCGTGTATTCGTGGCCCCTCTTAAAACTAGCCACGAATGTTCGAATTAAAGACGAATATCAATAGCTCCTGAATGAGCCGTCCCCAATTTCTCCCCCTGAGAATCGCGCGAACCTAAAAAACCTGTACCCTGATACCCTCCTAAAATCCGCCTCATTCTCAAGGCCTAAAAATGAGCAAAAAGGCTGTCTACATTCTTCTATATGAAATCACCCTGTACGATTGGTCATTGACAGGATCTGCCCAGCTTTTGACGGTTATTGCGGGAACTTTCCCCTGCCAACCTCCAAAATCGGCCTGCATCATGGCTATTCATCCATCCTTTTGAAGCGAATCCATTAGAAATGTAACATCCCCGCTATCTCTAGCTAACCTCTCTATAAAAAATCAACCTGCAATGTCAATAGAGTAGGGCGTTATCCACGGCTAAAATGATAACTTCGATAAAAGCCTCATTTACAGCCAACTAGTTTCCACAGTAAAATCCCACAAATGGTATAATACCCCTAATGGTAGGAGGATAAGCTTTTCCACAGAGGGCGAATTTATGCACAAAAAGGTGGAAAACTTACACTTGCCAACATTAGCTGTGTATTAACAACTTTTTTTCCCCAGGTTATCCCAAGAGCAGTCTTTGTGAATTTCTCCTCAAAATCAGTTATCAACTGCCATGTGTAAATGTAGATAACTATAGTTCCCTTCATGGAAAGCTTTTTTTTGAGGAAAAAGTATTGACTGCATGTTTCAAAAAAGGAAGAAGGCTAATCGACTAAGATTTAGCTTTTTTACTACTCCAGAATAGGTTGATAGGAAAATCTACATATTCCTAATGTTGGAAAGATTCCTGACTTGGGAAACTCAGGACTTATCTACTTTCCCAATGTGGGTTATTGGTTGATTACATACGAGGCAAGACTTTCTTCAAAATTTTATCCCCCTTATCCACAGCCCTATTATTATCTCTTATATTTTTTATAAAAAAGAAAAGAATAATAAGAGGATATCAGGAAAATGATTTGAAGAGGATCCTCGAGCAAACTTTCCCTTTTCCTCAAGGGATCAGGGAACCTTAACCCAGAGAGGAAGCGAGAGACATAGCATAGACAAAAAGCAGGCCAGATATGCATGTTTTCCCCATCTTCAGAGGTGTGGATAGTTTATCTTTTGCGAAGGACGAGGAGGGTCAACAAAATGATAGTCAAATAGTTAGATTGTTGTATCTCTTGTGTAAAAAAGTGCAAATCCCTGTGGAAAAGGCTTTTCGCCCCAGGGAAAATAGTAGCAAGGGGTTTAAAGTCTGACCAGAAAGCTTAATTTTGAATCCCTTTCAATTTTCGAATCGTATTAATTTTCATTTCGCTCTCTAGAGAACAGCTTAGTCTGCTACTCAAAGGGGGAGGAATCTTAAACCGCCAAAGGTGCATGACAGACATTTCCGCTTTAGGAGAATTTGGGTTGATTGAACACCTGACCCGAGACTTTCAGGGAAAGCAGGCTTCCGTGCTAAAAGGTATCGGAGACGATGCGGCCGTAGTGGCTGACGGGGAGGAAGTCCAGGTTTTTTCGACAGATCTCTTGCTGGAAGGGATTCATTTCGATTTGGCCTATTTTCCCCTCCGGCATTTGGGGTATAAAGCTGTGGCTGTAAACCTGAGTGATATTGCAGCGATGAATGCGCTGCCTTATGGCATTACCGTTTCGATTGGCATGAGTAATCGGTTTACGGTCGAAGCCCTGGATGAATTATACGCAGGGATTCGCATGGCCTGTGAAAAATACGGCGTGGATTTGTTGGGAGGAGATACCAGTAGTAGCAAACAAGGCTTAATCATTTCGGTAACAGCTTTTGGAAAAACTGGCAAAGACCAGGTAAGTTATCGTTCAGGTGCCCAACCCAAAGATTTGATTTGCGTGAGCGGAGATGTGGGGGGAGCTTATGCTGGTTTCCTGATTTTGGATCGAGAAAAAAGTGTCTTTCTGGAAAATCCTGAATTACAACCGGATTTGACAGATTTCGATTACGTGATCGGCCGGCAGCTGAAACCTGAAGCCCGAACGGATGTAGTGTTGAAACTTCGGGAGTGGGGCATTGTGCCCACTGCCATGATTGATGTTAGCGATGGCATCGGAAGTGAATTGCATCATATCAGTCGGCAAAGTGGCACGGGAGCTACGATTTATGCTGATAAACTGCCCATAGATTTTCAAACGGTCTCTGTGGCAGAGACTTTTCAAATCAGTCCGACCACCTTTGCCCTCAATGGGGGAGAAGACTACGAACTACTGTTCACCGTGCCCCTTTCCGCTTTTGATGTGTTGAAAACAGAACCGGGGATCACGGTTATCGGTCATGTTACCGAAGAAAAAGGACAGGTCCAGGTGGTGCTTGGAAATGGGACGGTAACCGATGTTCCAGCTTCAGGATGGAATCATTTTCCCGATAAAAAAGAAAAACCGGAATAGTCTCCGAACAGATATGGCCCAACAAAAAATTATCTCCTACAACGTCAACGGCATTAGAGCCGCTCAGAAAAAAGGCTTTTTGGATTGGCTGCAGGCTTATCAACCTGACGTACTCTGTTTACAGGAATCCAAAGCTCAACCAGATCAATTAGATGAGAAAGTGTTGAAACCAGATGGGTATCACACCTTTTGGTATTCAGCTGAGAAGAAAGGTTATAGCGGGGTGGCGCTTTTTACCAAAGAAGAACCCCAGCATGTCGAATATGGGATGGGCGTGGAATAATCTTTAAAATCTGCTCGGATGACCCGACCTTCTGCATCGAATCTTTCCACGCC
>JBCBGC010000090.1:0-32351 GCA_038527215.1 Bacteroidota bacterium | reverse complement strand
TTTGGTTTTTGAGCATGGTTACAGGAACCGTAACGATGACCCGATGAGCAGTAAAAACCAAAGCATAAGCTTTATCCCGGCCTTACCCCAAAAGAAAAGAGAGGCGGTTGAGGCCTTGGATTTATATAAGGGATGTAAGGCTTTTATTGCCTTCAAAGAGCCTTTTTATCCCACCTTCATAAAAGTTCAGGATGAAGGCAAAGGCCCTACCAGAGCTTATTTTGATGCTGCTTATGGGAAGAACAGCAAAGATCATATCCTTGGCTTAGTGGCCGTTGGACCTTATGCAGATGTGTATTTGCAGCGAAAAGAGGAGGAGCGCATCCAATTTATCCTTAAAGAATTGGATGAATGGTTCGAAGGCCAAGCCACGCCAAACTATATAAAACATACTTTCAAAAACTGGAGTGAAGATCCATTCGCCCAAGGAACCTATTATCCTGAATTTAGCCTAAAAACGGTTACCGCTATTAGAGCAATGGCGCGACCCGTGGACAATAGAATCTTTTTTGCCGGTGATCTGTATACCGACGGGAAAAGCGGCTGGTCTATGGTGCATGTAGCGGCGGAATCCGCCAAAAAGGCCGTAGATACCTTGATGAGATAACTGATGGGATAACTGATGGGATAGCCCTATGTCTCCCGCACAGAGTGACGATGCTAGCTCCGGTGGTCTGATGTAAGGAAACCTCAGGTGGTCTGGGGCTCCTATGCCATGAAGCTTAAAAACTGATTGGTGTCAACCCTGAGCAGCAATCTTTTCTCACCGCTTTCTTCTAAAGTGGGACTACGGTGTACGATGGCCTGGACTCCTTCTTGAGGATATACGGCCCCTTTTAGCAGCAGAACCGAGCCAGTAGCCGCTTGTTGGATGCGATCCTCATCCAGCACAATGGAATCGTTGCCGGCCGGCGAAGCCAATACCTCCCGATTTACATTGTCTTCCGGGAGCCAAAGAGTACCCGGCCCGCTATAGGTGCACAACATCCGGACGTCATTGGCATCGGTGTGGAATCTTCTGCACATATTGGTGTTTACGGTGGCGAGCAGCAGCCGCAAGCTGGTAACCCCGGTAACTTGTTGGAAGTGCTGCAAGAGCCCTTTGATATCCTGGGTGAGATGTGGAAAGGCCCTCGGCTCGATGGATTGGGCAACTCCATGAAGGATGGCATCTATCTCCCCACTAAGCTTCACCGTAACCCCCATTTCAAGCACCTGGTTGACCTCATTGGTCAAAGAAGTCGTGTCCCGATTATAGATGGCGATATTCACCTCCTTGCGATGAATGTCTTCCAGGATGACAGGGCTATCGCCTTCTGCCCAATTTTTTACCGTGGTACGCTTCATAAGGCTTCTTTGAATAAATCGGCTAGTTCAGGTTTATTTGGTTTTGCAGAATCAGATCAGGGTAGATATCCTGGAATAGGTTTTTTTGCCTTTTATAGATTTTCGCCTCAATGTCTATGGCCTCAAAATATGGATCCCCTAGTCTTAGGGTTAATTCATTGATCTTCTGTTTGAGGTGATAGGAAATGATGAAGGAATGGGAGGTATTATGGGTCCAAAGCTCCTCAGAGCGCGCTTTCTTCTGGTTTATTTGATCATAAAAACCGGGCAGGCTAACGAGCTTTTTTAGAGATTGACCACTTAAGGCATCTGACAAAATTTGGTTGTCATCAGAAAGGAAAAAAGAAACCTTCCTGATATTTTTTTCCAGAATTAGTTCTTCTATTTTTTCTAAGGTTTCAAGATCAAAGGCCAGAGAATTGCCAAGGGATGACAGGAAGTAATGCGTTCCACCAAACGTATGGGAAATAATGGATTCGAGGTGGTCAGTAGGGCAAATAAAATTCAATTGGCTACCCATATCGATGGCAGGGATTAAAGATGAAAGATGCCTATTGAAAGCTGTGATCCATGATGAAGGCTCTTCCAATCATGATTGGTTGATGCTGGAACAGAAAAAAGGCAGGGATTAAGCTAAATTAACCCCCACCTTCAAACTCAATGATTCGTTACAGGCTGCGCATATCAACAACCTCAAAATTCCTGGCGTCAAAGTAGTCATCCAATCCATAATCGGTATTGATGATGATTCCTCCCAGAAGGGTTACTGTATCGGCTTGAAATTCATCTTTACAGCTAGCTAAATGCTCATGAATTTTTTTGTCAATGATATCATAAGTGGCCTCGGTAATAGCTTTTTGAGGATTATCCGCACTCAAGATCTGTTCTTTGTAAGGAAGCAGAGACTCCTCCAATTTCATTTGCTGGTAATCATCGTCGTTTAAGACAGGCTGGTAACTACTGTCTCCAAACCTGCTCAAGGCCAGCATCAAGGCACCACAAGAGTTCCCGGTGTTTTCCTGGCGGGGGCGATACATCTTGCCTAAATCTCCCTCCAGGGTAACCCCGATGTGCGGACCATAAAAGATGAAAGCACTTCCCTCATCTGGAACATGGTGTGCAAAGGCCGTCATACCAGTTTGACCAACAAAAGGGATACCTCCCAGTCCACCCATGATGAAGGGCCCGAAAAGTACATTGAAAAAGGTAGTGGAAGGGATATTGATGTCGTCTGAACAGACGGAAGTAGCCATCAACACCTTGGAAATGTCCAGTTTGTGCTCAATTTGCATTTTACCCAAGTAATGAATGGAGGTATCCTTGGCATCCTTGGCATTGGGAAAATGGCTTTTTACGACTTCGTCAAATTTTCTTTGTAGCATGTGGGTAGGGTAATGATTTAGGGAAGGGCAAAAGTATTATGTAGGTGAACGATCCAAGACCGGTTGGCTGTAGGGCTGGATGACTGTTATAAATGGGGAGTACTTAGCCCATGGGATAAGCACGTTGTACAGGCCAGTTATCAGCATAGCCTTCTTTCCATTTTTCAGTGACCAGTTCTGCTTCATTGGCCAGGCAGGCATCTAACTCTGCTTTGATCAGAACTTCGTCCATGTCCTGTCCGATAAAGACAATTTCATTTTTTCGGTCTTCAAAGGTTTTGTCCCAGTTTCCCTCAATCTCTTTTTGATTTTCGATAAAACTCAGGTACTGTATTCGTCTGGAAAAGGGCATACTGCTCCACCATACGCCAGCGCTATCAGCTCGGAGGGAGCCTCCTGCTTGTCCCCAAACCAAGGCCTGGTTAGGGCGGGAGGCCAGCCAAAAGAGGCCCTTGCTGCGAATGATGGTGGCAGGAAAGCGGCGTTGTACATAGTGCCAGAACCGCGCTGGATCGAACGGCTTCCGACTGCGGTATACGAAAGAGCTAATCCCATATTCTTCCGTCTCTGGGGTGTGCTCCTCTTTGTTTAACTCTTCGATCCATCCTGCACTTTGCTCAGCATCCTCCAAATTGAACAAACCAGTATCCAGGATGTCGGTAGGGCTCACCTTGCTGAAACTTGATTCAATGATTTTCGCGGCAGGATTCAGCTTTCGTACAATGGATTTCAAAATCCCCAGATGCTCTTCGCTAACCAGATCCGTCTTATTAAGAAGGATGACGTTGGCAAATTCGATTTGGTCGGTGAGTAGATTGACGATGGTGCGGTAATCGCCTTCTATGTTGGTAAGGTCCCGGTCCATGAGGGTCTCGGGACTCCCAAAATCCTTAAAGAAATTGAAGGCATCCACCACCGTTACCATGGTATCGATGTAGCTAAATTTGGAAAGATCGATGCCGTTTTCTTCATCAATAAAGGAGAAGGTCTGGGCTACGGGTACGGGTTCGCTGATCCCAGTACTCTCAATGAGGAGATAGTCAAATCTATTTTCTTTGGCCAGTCGCTCCACTTCTATCATTAGGTCTTCCCTGAGCGTACAGCAAATACAGCCATTGCTCATTTCCACCAACTTCTCTTCGGTACGGGAAAGGGAATTCTCACTCTTTACCAACTCCGCATCAACATTGACTTCACTCATGTCGTTGACGATGACCGCGACTTTCTTGCCCTCCTTATTGTGTAGGATGTGGTTAAGAAGCGTGGTTTTGCCAGCACCAAGGAATCCGCTTAAGACCGTAACGGGCAGTTTTTGGGTAGTATTCATATTTAGGATAGGAAATAGGATGAAAAAGCATCTGAATAGTGATGTGTATTCACCCTTATCTCAAGTTATGCAACAATGTTGCAAATATAAGCGAATTTCTCCTCAATGCAACAGTGTTGCATTGGGATTTTGCTTAAAAAAGCGCGAAGATTTTTGATCTGATCATTTCCCTCTGGGGTGGGCAAGAAGCTGGAGAGAAGGGCAGGCTACCGATTGAAATGTTGGCAGCTGATTGGAGGCTGCCAATTCCGTGCAGAGGATAGCAACCTAGGGGAAATGCCGCCTTCCCCGAATACCCGGAGTTTGCCTTCCATTCGCCAGGTGTTTTGCAGGTGAGTCTTCTCATATCCCTTTTCTGGGGCTTTCGACTTTTGAACAAACAAAAATTGACTTTTGAACAAAATTTTTGTCCTGCTTAATCAAGACCTTTACCCTCGGTTGAGCCTTCATCGGGCGGTTCGCCATAATGATAACCCTACCGAAATGAGCACAAATAAATTTGGGAAAAAAGGCTGGACCCCTGAAAGATTGGGAAGTTTGCAGGGTAAAACCTATCTCATCACCGGGGCAAATACTGGAGCCGGCTTCCAGGCCAGCCGGATCTTACTGGCGAAAGGGGCTGAGGTGGTGATGCTAAACCGGAACGAACAGAAATCTGCCCAGGCCATCGAAGACCTGAAAGAAGAATTTGGTGCAGGAACAAAAGTATCATTTATAAAAATGGACCTGGCCGAACTAGCATCCGTAAGAAAAGCCGCGCTGGAAATCATCGAAAAAGTTCCCAGCATTGAGGCCTTGATGTGCAATGCGGCCGTGGCTCAGGTTGCCCAACAAAAATTCACCAAGGATGGCTTCGAAAGCCAGCTCGGCATCAACCATTACGGACATTTTTTACTGATCAACCTGCTCTTTGATAAAATCGAACAAGGTGGAAAAAGGATTGTGATCGTGGGCAGTGAAGGCTATAAAATGGGCCTGAAAACCATCCAGTTTGAGGACCTGAACTTCGACAAGAATTACCACCCCAATGTTACCTATTGCCATAGCAAACTGGCGCAGATCATGACTGGCTATGAAATGCAACATCGCATCAAAGCGGCTAATAAGGAGGTAAAGGTCTACATCTGTCATCCCGGAGCTTCCAAAACTTCCCTGATTAATGCGGACACCCCTCGCATGACCCGCATCATGTTTTCAATTCTGGCGGCCTCTCCTCTCGTTCAATCCGCTGAAAAGGGTGCCTATCCAGAGGTCATGTGTGCGACCGAGGATGGCCTGGATGAGCTGGGGTACTATGGTCCTACGGGCCTGATGTATTGGATAGGTCCGGTGGGCGCGTGTAAGTTGGAAGCTTTTGCGCGGGATCGGGAAATCGCCACAAAATTATGGACGGCTTCTGAAGTCCAAACAGGACAGATGTTTCAGATATAGGTATCTTTGCGAGATGGAGCTCCCCAATGTAACAGACCGTGGCAGGATCTTTATGACTTGCATCATGGAAAAGCTATATACCTGGGAAAATATTTCTCCTCAGCATATCCTTTCCTATGTGGTCTCGGGAAAGCTGAGCCTTTCCTATGGGAGAAATTCCTTGACTTTTAATGCGGGCGATACGGTGCTGGTACCCAAGCACCAATTGTCCCGTAGTGTCAAAACCCCCATTGATGGGAAACCCTTCAAGTGTGTGTCGATGGTCCTTCCCGAGGAACATCTCCGGGAATTTTATCTGGAGCATCCCATCCTGGAAAGCTGGACGGATAATCCAACCAAAGAAAGGCCTATTAAACCGCATGTCTTATGGGACAGCTTTTTTGCTTCTTTATTGCCTTACTTTGAGATGCAGGACGACCTGCCGCCGGCCCTGGTGCGCGTCAAGATTCAGGAAGCCCTGACGATCATGGATACGGTGGACAAAAGAGCCAGTGCTGTGTTGGGCACCTTTAGCGAAATGGGGAAATTAGACCTGGAAAAATACATGGAAGAGCATTTTATGTATAATCTTCCGCTGGAAAGATTCGCCTTTTTAACCGGGCGAAGCCTGACCACTTTTAAATCCGATTTTAAAAAAATATATAAGAATACGCCTGGAAAATGGCTTACGGAAAAAAGATTGATGCTGGCTCATCACAAGTTGACCGCCGAAAAACAGAGAATCACCGATGTGTATCATGCTGTGGGCTTTGAGAACCTTTCGCATTTTTCTTTTGCCTTTAAAAAAGCCTTTGGGTACAGTCCAAGTGCGGTAAATGGCGCATAACTTTTTCCAACGTAGAACCCCAACACATTAAGACATGGAAATCTTAAAATTAGCCACAGAATGGGCTAGAGACGAAATTTTTTCAACCAGATTCTTTATCCTGTTTGCCCTCATGTTTCTCGTAGCCTCCCTCGGGTTTTGGCAATTGGGAAAAACCGACCTGGCCAAAGCCTTCATCATCCCGACCCTGGTAGCCGGTGTGTTAATCATGATTGTTGGCGTAGGCTTGTATTTCACCAATAAGTCGAGACTCAACAATTTCGAAAAAGACTATCAGGCTGCTGCTGCTGCCTTTGTGCAGGCTGAACTAACCAGGGCTGACAACACCATTGGCCAATTTGAGAACGTATTCAAAATAATTCCTGCCATTATTGCGGTAGCTGCTTTGCTGATGATCTTTGTGGACAAACCTCTGTGGCGTGCCATCTGCATGACCACCATTGCGATGATGATTATCATCCTATTGGTAGATGCCAATTCCACGGCCAGGATGGAGGACTATAAACAGGAATTGGAATTGGCGGAAAAGCAGTTGAGGGAGTAGGGAGGAGTCCCCATTTCTGCTTTATTAACAGCTTTCTAATCCCTTTTTGCGGGTGACATCCGGCTCCTTCACGGGTGCTTGATACCGTGCTAAACCTTGCAGACCTCCTGGTTGGGCAAGGAGAGAACTTTTCTCCCTCCTAAAGCGGTGATTTCACTTCCCTTATTTGTCGCTTGACCTTTTCTCCCAGGTGCTTCACCTGGATTTTCCCAGATCGCTCTATTCTTTCTGCTTCATTTGTAAATATCTCCCGCGCCGCTGTGGGATCATTGATTTATTTTTTCAACAAATAAGCAAAGGGAATCATGAGAATTCTTATTACTGTCTCCTCCATTCTTACCTTTTTCCTACTCCTCTTTCCAGTTCAGGTAACAGCCCAATATTGCCAGGAGGCTACCCGTTTTTCAGAGGTGGATTTCTTCACTGAAGCCCAGCTGGATTCCAGCATGAATCAGTTGTATGCCACCGCACCAGATGGGCAAGGCAATCCTCAGGACCTGGCCATGGATATTTACTACCCGGCCTTTGAGCAGGACAGCCTGCTTAAGCGGCCTTTTATCATGCTCATCCATGGGGGCGGGTATCAAACCGGGGACCGGAGCCAACTAATTGGATTATGCAGGCTCTTTGCCCGGAGGGGGTATGTTACCGCGTCCATGACCCACCGATTCGGCCCTACTCAGGCCCTTAGTACCTTGTATCGGGCTCAGCAAGACGCTGATGCCGCTATGAGGTTTATTGCGCATCATGCAGACAGCTTCCGGATCGATACCAGTTGGTTGTTTATGGGAGGATTTAGCTCCGGAGCCAATATCTGCCTGGATGTTGTCTATAATCAGGAAGCTGATTGGCAAGCCATTGACTCTAGCCTCATTACTGATTTTGGGGGGCTCAATACCTCCGGCAATTCCCTAACTACCTCATTCAGGATCAAAGGCCTGTTCAACAATTGGGGCAGCGCTCTACTCCCGGCCTTTGATACCACTGAGGTCATTCCCATGGTTGCTTTCCACGGAGAGCTAGACCCAATAATAAATATTGACATTGACTCCTCCATTTTCCGGGGAGGTTCCCGAACCTTGCACAATTTCCTGACTCAGACTGGGACGTGTAGCGATCTTACCGTGGACCCTAATGGGAGTCATGGGGTCTATAATACCCCGGAAGGAGCCTTATTTAGGACGGGAAGGACCGCATGTTTTTTCAAAAGTATCATCTGTAATACCTGTGCCAGTAATGTTTCCACTTCTCCGGTAGAGCCTACCTGCTCAGGTACCAATACAACCTCGGTGGAGGATTTTGTGAAACGTTTGACGGTCTTTCCCAATCCATTTACCGACCGAATTCAAGTGGAGGGATTTCAGGGGCATGAGACCTTGACCTTACTGGGGCCGATGGGAAAGGTGATATACCAAGGGAAACAGCTTGGAGGATTTTCCACGGCAGATTTAAGCCCTGGTATCTATTACTTACGCATTCGTTCCATACAGGACTTTTACACGATAAAGCTGATAAAACTGGAATAATCCTCAAGGATTAGCCCCCCCTTTATGCCTTACCATAACAATTGAATACCTATGTATAACTTGAACATCTTTTCACCTGCGGTGATGCTTTTCCTATGCCTTATTGCCTGCCGACCCCAATATGAAGTGGACCTCACTCCCGGTAATCTCTCTTCAGAAACCTTCACCTGGGATGGGGAGGAACGAGAATATCTGCTTTATTTTCCAGCAAATTATGTGGACACTAAAGCGGTGCCCTTGCTCCTGAGCTTTCATGGTGCCTTTGGGACCAAAGAGAAGCAATACGAATTGAGTCAATTTCATCAGCTGGCAGATGAGGAGAACTTCATCCTCGTAACCCCTGAATCTCAAAACCTCACCTGGAACCACACAGGAGATCCTGGGAGGGCAGACGATATCGGTTTTATAAACGCACTTTTGGACGATCTGCTAAGCCGTTACCCTATCGACCCGGACAGAGTCTATGCAGCAGGTTCTTCTAATGGGGGGTATTTCAGTTTTCAACTGGCCTGCGAGTTAAGCGACCGAATTGCGTCGGTGGTCTCTGTCAAAGGTGGCATGAATGAAGCCCAGCTTTCAAGCTGTGATCCCACCCGACCAGTTCCTGTCCTTCAGCTTCATGGTACAGAAGATCAAAATGTTCCGTATGAAGTAGCAGAAGCCGCCATCAATTTTTGGAAAAGCCATAACCAAACTGCATCCACCCCTACGATTACCGACCTCCCCGATATTGATCCTCAAGACGGAAGCACGGTGCAGTATTTCATTTTTGGGGATGGACAAAATGACGCCACAGTTGAGCATTTTAAAGTGATCGGGGGAGGACACAACTGGTTTGGTTCGGAATTGGAACCAGATAATAATGACATCAACGCCAGTGAAGAAGCCTGGAAGTTCCTGAAGAAATTTGACCTCAATGGAATACGATAGGCCGAACAAATCCTGCCTCAGCTGATTATATTGGGTAAATGCTCTCAGGGTTCGACTGGTGAAAAATCAAGCGGGTAAAAGCGCAGATATGAGTGAGCAGGGAAGACCGCCTTGAAAGCGGACGAAGGAGGCCACAAGACAAAACTGCGAATTTGCTTTCGAGAAGGGAATGAATACCCTGAACTTCAATGTTTTACTGAGTTACCATGTTCAAAAGCAAAATCATCATTATTTTTTTGGGAGCCCTGTCTGTTACCCTGCTGATGAATTTTCAGCGCATGGTCATCGCCATCCAAGGCAATAGTCTTAGTTCCTCTCTGGGATTGACCAAAGAGGTATTGATTTTTAGGATGATATTGATGTTTGGATATGCCTGTTTATTGTTAGGGGTGAATTTATCTTGGAAAAATAATTGGTTTCCAGCTCCTTCAGTCCGGCAGAAATTATCGCTGGTGGCAGTCAATTCTGGGATCCTCCTCCTCGGGATCATTGTTGCTATAGCCCTGAAACTTCAACATAGTTCAGCTGTTTATGAGCAAAAGCAAATCATTTTTGCGACCGTCATTAATTACTTAGTCGTACATCCCATCTTGTTGTTGCTAGCTCGGTTTATCAACCTGACCTTCAAGCAACAGCAAAACCTGCTAGAAAAGGAACAGGCCAAACAAAAAGCCCTTCAGCATCAGTTGGCGGCCATCCGAAGCCAAATAAACCCCCACTTTTTATTTAATTCACTTGATTCCCTCACTGCCTTAATTCGCGAGCAGTCAGATCGGGCCCTGGCCTTCGTCGATCAATTGTCATGGTTACTGCGATCTACCCTACAGCGAAGCAATGAAGATTTTCTTCCGCTAGCGGAAGAATGGGAATATTTAGAAAGCTATATTTTTTTGCAAAAAGAGCGATTCGGGGAGAAATTCAAGGTAGATATTCGGATTCCTGATGACTGGAAAAAGGAAAGTGTACCCTCTTTTTCCTTACAACTTCTGGTAGAAAATGCCATTAAGCACAATATCGCCTCCTCTAAACAACCCTTAATGGTAGAGATATTTCCGGAGAATGAGCAGCTAAAAGTTCGAAATCGCATACAAAAAAGGGGAGATGCGCCAGTAAGCACAGGTACTGGCCTGGCCAATCTTTCTGTCCGTTTTAGGATGTTGAAAAAAAGGGATATTCAAATTCTGCAAGACGAGCATTTTTTTACCGTAAGTTTACCCATTAAGAGTCATGAAAGCGATCTTAGTTGAGGACGAGCAATCGGCTGCTGCCAATCTGAAGTATTTGTTAGCTTTCGTTGCCCCTGATATCCAGATTGTGAAATGTATGGAGACGGTTTCGGATGCCATTGCTTTTTTCCAGGATCACCAAGACTATCATTTGGTCTTCATGGACATCCATTTGGCTGACGGGAACTCCTTCGAGATCCTAAAAGAAGTAGAACCTATTGCCCCCATTATTTTTACTACTGCCTATGATCAATATGCTATCCAGGCCTTTAAGGTGAACAGCATTGATTATTTACTCAAACCTATCCGGGAACAAGAACTCAGACATGCTTTACAAAAATTGAGGAACAGGCAGCCGCTGCCTTTGATATCTTCCCAGCAAATAGAAGCGACCCTTTCTCTTATACAGGCCAACCAAAAGACATTCAGGCGCTCTTTCCTCGTACAAAAAGGAGAAACCTTCTTCCCGGTTTCAGTCCGGGAATTCGCCTACTTTTTTATCCAACATGGGATCGTGAAAGGGGTTGCCAGGGATCAGACTACCTACCATCTGGACGAAAAGCTGGAAGATTTGGTGAGTGAATTAGACCCGGATGTGTTTTTTAGGGCCAACCGACAATTCATCCTGCAACGCTCGGCTATCGCCTCCCTGCAAGCTTATTTCAATGGCAGGCTGGTAGTTAATCTTAAACCTTCGCCAACAACGGAGGTCATTGTGAGCAAAGCCAATGCTGCTCGTTTTAAGGCCTGGTTAAATGATACGGCAGGCTAGGCTCAAGCAAGGAACCATCCTTGCTTGCTTCACCTTTGCCCGCTTTTAGTCAGGACCTGTCCTAAACCGATGAGATTCAGCCCGGCCAACACGCCTTCGGCCACCGTTGCCCGGAGCAAATCCCCATGCGGGAAACCGTCTACCCAAAAGCTAAAGAATCTTCCCAGGATTACTCCACCGAAAATAACCACCGCTACGACGAAGGCTGTTGAACGAAAGGCTGCCCTAAATGCCCCCAGCAGGGTGGCTATTCCTCCTAGTAGCATTACCGCGCCGACCCCTCGGATTTCATTTACGAGGTCCAGATGTAGCTCCAGGCTATTGCCTGGATGCGCAAAATAGCCTTGCAGAAAAACCGCTTCTGCCGGATAGATCAATCGCATGCTACAGGCATAGAACAAGGCCAAGCCCGAGAAGACCAGGATGGTGGGGTGGAATTTTTTCATGCAAATTTCCTTTGGTAAGAGGCGCAAACAAAACTGGAAGGCACTCCCCAAAGCTTATGGGGAGGAGCCATTCCAGAATATCGGTCATCTGTTATCTTAGGTTAGCGGCTCGGACAAAAAGGCCCGCATGGCAGCTGTGGCAGCTTCAGAAGCCCCGAGCTGAAAGAAGTGGTTTCCATCAATGAATTGGACCCGGCCGTTGGTTACGAAATCCGGAGTGTTTTCATACTCTTCAGGGTGCTGACCAGGGTCCTTTTCTCCTTGTAGGAACAGCACAGGCATGGTCATTTTGGCAAAGAGGAAGTTGTGCCGGTCCTCCAGTTCCTGCTCCAGACTGGTATGGTCAAATTGTCGGGGAGAGGCTTCGGCAATGCCTTTGTATTTAATTTCGTGATCTAGCCTCCTCAGGACCTCTGGAGCAATATCTTCTACCCGGTACATACTGGCCACATAGGCCACCCGGGGAAAACCGGTCCATTTCATCAACTTGGGAAACCAGGAGGAGGCGAAGAGTTTATGAGGTGGCTTGGGATCGCCATGGGGCTCGTTAGCTGACTGCTGCATCCGAACATAGCGCAAAATGCGCCCTTCCATGCCGTCCACATTCAAAAGGTGATCCGAAATCACCGATCCCCGGTCATGCCCGCCCAGGTTGAACTGCTTAATACCGATGGTATCCAGCATTTTTGCCAGAGAGGCTGCGATAGCTGAATAGCGATAGTCCAGGTCCAGTCGTTTATCACTTTGTCCATTACCGAGTGTATCCACAGCGATGCAGTAATACTGATCGGATAAGTCCCGCATTTGGTTGTGGAAGGTGTACCAGCTTTCCGGGAAGCCATGCACCATGACGAAAGGCTCGTTCTTTGGGTCCCCCGTGGTAACAAAATGCCAGGTGATTCCCTCCGCTTCCACATACCAATGTGTTGCCTCGACCTCGCCGAGCATTTCAATTTCGCCGTGAGCATTTTCAGCTCCCAAAGGGAAGCTCGATGGCTGAGGATACCGCAAATCGGCCGTGATGGGCACATCTGTTTTGATGCCCCCTTCTCGCACATTGGTCAAACTTAAGTCTTCCCGCGATATATACTCCAATCTGGGGAGCGTTTGGGGGGAAAGCATTTTTATCAATTTCAGGATCTCTTGGGATTTATTCATCGTTTGCTTCATGTTTTGATTTCTTTGAAGCAAAGGTCAGCCGATGAAATGGGAAAACATTTCATCTATCTTAAAAAATGAATCCAGGCTTATTTTTTCTGAGACCTGATTACGCTCAAGGTTTGTTGGGTGATGCCGAGGAAGGAAGCGGTATCTCCCAGAGACACTCTGTTTAACAGATTTGGGTACATTTCGAGGAAGAGCTCGTACTTGTCAGCAGCCGTCTGGAACTGGATGAGATCGAGCTTTTGAGAAAATAAATCCAGCATATGAATAGCAAAATCGAGGGCCAGTCGGGTGAGTTTGGGAAACTGATCCTCCAGGCTAATAAAATCCTCATAGGGTATGACCCTTACCCGGCAAGACTCGATGGCTTCCCATTCATAGCGTTCGGATTTATCATAATAAATGCTGTTGACGGGAGCGATAAAGTACTTTTCCTCAAAAAAGAAATGCGTAATGTCCTTGCCGTCTTTTACATAATAGGTCCGGAGCAAGCCCGATTCAATGAAAAGCATGCTTTTGGCATAGGGATTCACCTTTTGGATTACCGTACCCTTAGGAATCGTTTCCTCAGAAAATGCACGATCGATGGTCTTACAATCCTCTTCTGTAAAGAGTTTTTTTTCTCTGAGAAATGATAGCAGTTCCATAAGTGACAAATTACGAAGATCAGCAAGATGACCCAATAGGAGAGGGGATCAGGGGTTCATTTTCTGGCTCACCCTCCGAAGCATGTCACTTTCTTCTGGGGTAGGCTTGTCGCTATGAGAAGCAGCATAAGATCAAAGTGATTTTTAGCTTTGTCACCACTGACAAATATCCTTTGAACAAGGCGCTTCGTTTTTACCTTTGCTTTATCTCCCCTGTCAGACTAGCGCGGTCCCGGGGAGCCCTTAAAAAAGCAGGCATTCAAACCCTAAAAACATGAAATATTTCTTGTATGCACTCAGTTCCCTTTTATTGCTTGGCTGTGGGTACAAGAGTACGTCCGACGAGGTGGCACGTTTTAGCAGCCAGTTCAGCCAGGATGAGTTCACCTTGCAAGGCCCTTATCATTGGGATTTTCAGTTGATGGGGGGCACCCAAAACTCCCTACATACCTTATATGCGGATAGTATCGCTTACACCATGAAGGGAGCGGTATACAGCACCCAGTATACCATGGAAAAACTATCATTTGATCAGGTAGAGAATAAGTGGATCGGCAGAGATGGAGAAGGGAATGTCTACGTACTTTTTTTCAAGGATCAAACGGACCAATCCGTTAGCATCTATAAACACAAATGCAAAAATAACGGCATAGAGGAAGCCCTGGCTTTCAAGCTCCCGGACGAAAATGCTACGGATGATCATGGCTGGAATGTATATACCTACAATCAACCAGATGCTCAGGACCTTTTGGAGATCGTCGGAACCTATGCCAATGCCGATCATAGCCTGGACCTGACGGACAGCCTGGTCTTGCTTGCCGGATCACCCTTCACCAAGTTGAGTTACCATGCCGGGGAAAGGCGATGGGTAGGAAAACAGAATTCCTTTTACCTGCAACTCTTCTTCAAGGAGGTGAGCAATGACCCGGAGATATTTTTGTTTGTACAGGTGTATGAAGATTTGGAGGAAGCCTATCAGGTGAAATACCAGGACGTATCATTCTCGCCCTATACGAAAATTTTCCCATGAAATAGGCTTGAGTTAAGCCGTCAATAAAGGAGGAAGAGGGGTGAATGAATGGTAATAATCCACCTCTTTAGGGGCTGAGGGAATGGCTCAGGCTCGATTTTCCTTTTTGGTAAAGAGGAAGGGAATGCACCGAAAGTTAACCGAGTATGGTTGTAGCCAGGCACCATGAATCCGCCTAAGCCTTACGCTGCGGTCCACAAATCGATATGTCCATTTGAACCTGGCTTTTGGATACTTCAAGCTGATTTTCTCCCACTATTCCTCACTTTTCCGTTTCCTAGGTGAAAGACGTTAACGGGTTTCCCTGCTACTCGGGACCTTCGCAATAAGATTTATATTTGTTGAGGAGCCCTAGGCAGATCAAACAAGAAACCTCCATTAATCATTTCACCATTATGAACAAGCGAACCAGCATTCTATTCCTATTATTAGGAGTTATTCACCTCAGTATGTTTGCCCAGCCAGTCAGAAACCTCAAAGAGGCTGGAGATAACCAAAAAGCCATCAACCTAGGCAAAGCCCAGCTTGAGCGGGACATCGCCGAATTGGCTGCCATGAAAAACAAAATCTTTGGCATGGAGACGGGCTTTGGCGGCCTGAAGTTAGCCGAGGTACAAAGCTTCCAAAAAGAGCTCATCCTGGATATGAGCCGTGAAGTCAAACAAAGCGAAGAGAAAATCGCTCAGGCCAAAAGAGAGGTAGCCCAAAGTGGGGCAGAACAACGTTCCTCAGCCCGGGAAGTGGGCCGCTCGCGACGAGACAGAGTGAACCGAGATGGGGATTTGGGGGAAGGCCGAGATCTGAGAGATGATCGCAGAGACAGGAATGACGACCGCAGAGATGCGCGGGATGACAAAATGGATTTGCAGCAAAGGATTGCCCTCGCGTCCCGGCAAAAACAGATTTTGAACTCCTTTAAGGCCTTTAATTTTTCGCTAGAGCCAAGTGCGAAAGAAAAAGCGGTGGCCAACATTCGGCTAGCCAAGGAATTCATGGAGATCATGGAAAAGGATATTGCGGCGACGAAAAGAGAACTGGCGGAAGACCATGCTGAAAAAAGAGAGGACAGAAGAGAAAGAGGGGAGGACCGGCGAGAAAAAAGGGAGCGCAGACGAAATGATTGATTTATCGGTCTAAATCACCTTAGCGACAGCACCTCCCTGGAATGGTCCAGAGAGGTGCTTATTTTTTGTAGAATCCAGGATTTAGCTACCGCTCAGCTCCGCTACTCCTTCTTATACGCCCGCTTATAGGCCACTTTGTCAATCACCATTTTGGCGATGACTTCTTTCATGATTTCGGAAGTGCCGCCATAAATAGGCCCTACCCGCACATCCCGATAGATGCGGCCGATGGGATATTCTTCCATGAAGCCATAGCCGCCAAACATTTGGAGGCAGGTGTAGACCGCTTCGTTTAACACATCCGCTAGTTTATACTTCAGCATAGAGCATTCTTTGACCACACTTTCTCCTCGGGTCAGTCGATAGCAGGTTTGATAGGTCAAGGCTTTATAGGCTTCAATCTCGGTGGCGATTTCAGCAATTTGATGCCGGAGGACCTGGAACTGATTGATGCTTTTCCCAAAGGCGGTCCGTTCAGAGATATACTGCAGGGTGATGTCCAGTACGTAGTCCAACAGCCCCATGGAGAAGATAGCCCCAGTGAGCCGTTCTACCTGCAGGCTGTCCATCATATAGTAGAAGCCCTGGCCTTCGACCCCCAAAAGATTCTCCTTGGGCACCCGGACATTGCTAAAGGCCAGTTCTGCCGTGTCGGAACAGCGAATGCCCACTTTGTCCAGCTTGGTACGGGAAACGCCTTTCGCATCCAGGTCTATCACCATCATGGAAAGGCCCGTTTCCGTTACCACAGCCGCTACGGTATAATCGCCATAATAGGCATTGGAAATAAAGGTCTTAGAACCATTGACGATATAGTGATCTCCCTCTAGCTTGGCGCTGCTGCGAATTCCTTTCACATCTGAGCCAGCGGCAGGTTCGGTCATCGAGAGTGAACCGACAATTTCTCCCTTTACGCTGGGCAAGAGATACTTCTCTTTGATGTAAGGGGAACCCGCATGGATCAGATAGTTCATGGCGAGATACGCATGGGCGCTAATGGCGGTGCTTAAGCCATAACTACCGGTCCGACCCAGCTCTTCACAAAGCACAGTTGAGTACATGAAATCCAAGCCTGAGCCTCCATAGGCTTCTTCCACCTCCAGGCCCAAAAAGCCCATTTCCCCCATCTTTCGATACAGTTCCCGGTCTATCTTGCCGGCTTTTTCCCAGGCATCAAGATGCGGGGTGACCTCTGTTTTGAAAAAGTCTCGGAGAGAGTTTCGGAATAGTTGGTGCTCTTCGGTGAAGAATAATGGGTCCATGTTAAGCTTGATTATATTTTTTTACCCGGAGGCATGCGCGGGGTTAAGTGCTGCTCTTTCTCCCAATAAAAGCTTTTATACTTTTTTTAGAAAAAAGAATAGCTACAACATCTTAGTGTCCCCATCCGCCTGGTAAGCCTCCGGCCTTACCATCGGCTGACCACCTGTACGGCTGTTGGCGGGTTCTGATCGTTATTCGGATCAATAGCCACGTTTGGGTTGACGCTTACCTGGATAGGGATACCGGTGGTGCTTAAGCAGAGGTCGATGTTGTTATCATTATCGCCCAGGTCTGCTAGTTGGAAAGGCGTAAGCTGCAGGGTGTCAGCGCCATCCACTACGGTCACGATAAAATCATCCTTTTCATTTTCTCCCAGCTCCTCTCCATTCACAGCCCTTACTCCGCCAGACCAAACAACTTTTACTATCATGCGGGTCTCTGCTTTCGGACAATCGCACCCATTTCCTTTTTCAACATAGGGGTAAGTATCGTCAAGGGTAAAATATTCCGCATAACTCAGCACCGGTCCTTTGGGCAGGGGAATAACCGAAATGCTATCCCCTTTGAAATTTTGTCCGGTCCGGGCCATGAGATCGCCAACGATCTTGACGGAAACAGGGGGATTGTCTGGATGATTCCCGTATTCTCCGATCAGCAAGACCGTCCTTAGTTCAAATTCTTCATTGGCTGGCTGGAGGCTGGCCGTTTCTACCAGAACTACGGTTCCATCTTGGGTAGTGACCGCGAAGTCAGCCCCATCCAGGGTATTGGGGTCTACCTCGTGAGAAAATACCACGGGCATGCCATCTTTCCCGGGAGCGTTGAAATATATAGCTCGGGCTCGCTGGGGCAGGTCGTTGTCCAGCCCAAAAAAGGCAGATAATAGCTTGGTTTCTCTCGATTTGTCTATTTCAGGGACCGTCTCTGAGAGATAGAGTTGCCGGGGATTTCGGTTGCTGAGGGTATCCTGTTCGCCACACCCGGTGAGGATAACGGCCAAGAGGATGGAGGCAGCCATCCATGACATGAGGAAGCGGGCAATGTTCATTTCCAGGGCTGATTTAAGTCGGGTTGAGAAAGGATAAAAAAAGGCTCCAACCTGTTCTTCGAGCAGGCTGTAGATAGCGTTGATTTGAGCGGATGTTGGATGAATTCTTCGGTCAAAAAAGACTAGGAAGCATACGGGTAAATCAAGAAGCTTTGGTCTGCGAATGAGGTCTCAAGCTAGCCTGGAAAGCCTATAATTCCTCAACCAACTGAATAAAGTTTCCGCAGGTATCGTCCAGGATCGCAAATTTTACCGTATCCATGGCGGTGGGCTTAACGCTGAATTCTACCTCTAGCTTGGTCAGACGGTCGTATTCTGCATCCACGTCATCCACGGTGAGTTGCGTCCAGGGCATCCCGGATTTCTTCAATTCCTGTTGAAAAACTTTGGCCGGTTCAAAATGTAAGGGGGCGGGTTCCAGCAAAATTTCCGGGCCTTGGGGAGCGTCTTTGGAAACCACGGTGAGCCATCTGTTTCCTCCGCCAACCGGGACGTCCTTATTGAGGACGAAGCCTAGCTTCTCGGTGTAAAATTCCAGGGCTTTTGCCTGGTCCAGAACAGGGATGCTGACAAGGGTTACTCTCATTTTGGGGTGTGTTTATGGATGATGAATGAAGGTTTACGATGTAGAGGAAAAGCGGAAGAGCGGAGAAATCCCGGCGGCATATACTACCTGAGCTTGTCCACTTTTTTCCACGTCACAAACTACTAAATGAAGGGCAAGTCTTCAACCTTATTTTATCAGCCCATCTAAGCGCAAAAAACACCACCCACGGACAGGAAGTAAAAAAAAAGGCACATGCGATGTCTCTGCATGTGCCTACTGATCTCTGGTATTTAATTCACATTTCGATATATCGTGGGACTGACCCCCGTCTTGGCTTTAAATAGCCGGTTAAGACCCTGAGGATACTCGAACCCCAATTTATAGGCGATTTCACCAACAGAAAGGTCTGAGCTAAGCAGCTCATTTTTCGCCTGCTCGATGATATAATCCTGAATGTGATCCTTGGCGTTTCTGCCTGTCTCCGTTTTTACCAGATCGCCAAAATAATTGGGGGATAGATGTAGCAGTTGAGCACAATGTTTTACGGAGAGAACCCCCCTATGTATGGGAGCATCAGATAGGTAATAATCACGCATGACGCCTTCAAACCTGGCCAAAATATCCTTGTTCAAATTGGTCCGGGTATAAAATTGCCGATCATAATACCGCTTACAATATTTCAGCATCATATCGATATTGGCGATGATCAGGTCCTGACTATGCTTATCAATGTTCTGGCTGTATTCTTTTTCGATGTATTGAGCCAGGTGGGTAAGGGCCTTTTTTTCCGCGCTAGAAAGATGCAAAGCCTCGTTTGCTTCGTAACCGAAGAAAGAGTAAGTATCAATGTTTCGCCCTAGTTCTGATTTTCGGATCAGATCCGGGTGAAAAAGCAAGGTCCAACCTGCCCTTCCTTCAAATGTTTCACTATTTTCAATCCTCAGGACTTGATTTGGCTTAATAAAGGTCATGGTCCCCTCCTGAAAATCATAAGTATTTCTCCCGTAGATCAAGGTACCCTTAATGCCTTCTTTCAAACTAATCTGATAAAAGTCGAATGCGTACCTATCATTGGCATAGTCAAAGGCCGTCATGCGTTCATCGATCGGCAAGACAGATACCAGGGGATGTCTGGGTTGGTCAAACCCATACACTGCATGTACCTCACTGATGGTTTTGATACGCTTGATCTCGCTCATAAACAGAAATTCATTAATTGGTAAAAGCTGGCAAAGAAGGAGCCCCAGGATTCAAAAGACTGGTAGATTCGTTCCCTGATTCGCTGTTCTACCGGGATTCAGCTTCTTGCTTAATGGCCGCATTCAGTTTTTCATAAGCAGCTTGTACGGGCTCAGCATTCCAAAAATTAACCCCTATCCCCTTATAATCTTCATGGATGGTCAGGGTAGTTCCTTCGCCCGAGGCCTCCAGCATATACCGATGGTTGAAGCTTAGAATCAAAGGAAGCCCACCACCCTGGTTGAGGAGTTTTAGGGGGATGATTTTTTTAACCGTAGTCCCGATGTTATAGCTATTATCTTCTGATTGGGTGAACTGATAGGTCACCTTGTTGCCCTCTTTGATTTCCCCTTCTATCAGTTTCATGACCGGGTTCCAGCTTGCGTACTGATCCGTCTGGGTCAAAACCTCCCAGACCTTTTCAGGGCTAGCTTTGATCGTGATCTCACTGTGCACGGATTTATTGCCCAGGAGGACGAGGAGGAGTAACACCGCCAATATGATGAGCGTAACAATCATGAATTTAGATTTAAGCATGGCGCTGGTTTTTTCTTAACATACCATTTTTTTGAGATTGGGGAGGAGGCATAGCCATATTCGACCTACCTGCTCATCATTTCCCCATGTATTTATCAAACCAATACAACACCTTTTCAGGATTTTTGGTGAGATAATCATAACCTGCGGCCCGCTTGGTCCCAATGTCGGACACCCACATCATCTCTTTTTCCACCCTCAGATCCTGGAAAAATTCATCAATGGAGGCCTTGGTCAAAAATTCATCCTGGTCATTTTGCATGACTAAGGTTGGGACGGGAATTTTGGGGACATCATTTTTGAAAGACTTGGCGGTCATATCAAATCCCACCCGGGCACTGTTCTTTTTGTTGACCCAATTATTTAAAAAAGCAGGTAAGCCAAAAGAATTCATAAAATCCTTATAGCGCATGGGTTGAATAGCCACCATGGCTTTGATATTGTAGGCCTGAAGTTGGTCAGCCCCAAAAGCATAAGTAGAAGCAGCCGCTCCCATACAGATGCTTAACAGGCCAATCTCAGCCTCTTTATAGGTGGGGTGATGGGCCACATAATCTACGGCAGCCACCACGTCTTGAGCCTCATCTGGCCCCCAGGAACACCACCCGCTGGTATTGGGATCACTATCCCCGTGACTCCGGAAATCATACATTAGTACGGAATAGCCCTGGTCTACCAGGTATTTTACATGCTTAAGGAAGGGAATATCCTCCTGCCACATTTTTACCATGCCTTTTCCTTTAGGAGTATAACCAGATCGGGAGGCCTGAACCCCAAAGTGAGACTGCACAATTATTTTATCTGTCCCGCCTTTAATAAGCCAACCTTTGAGCTGGACCCCATCGGGCGCGCTGATTTGCACATCTTCATAATCCAACCCATAATGTTGAGGATGATCAAATACAGGAGCAATGCCTCCTTTTACAATCATGTTTGACAAAAATCCGGTAATCATGTTGATAATCTTTAAGTGAAGGAATAGCCTGGGGTAAGCCTTCAGGGCTATCAATCAATAAGACAAATGTACCGGAGTGCAGAGGAGTCACCTTATCCATCTTACGGGATAACTTATCTATTTTACCGTTTCAATTCTTTTTTCCGAAAATGAGTAAGCAGAGCATCAGGCACTTGCGGAAATGCGCAGCTGCCTGATTCATATAGGGCAAGCATAAGGGAGGGGGAAAGCAAAGGCTTTTCCCACGAGGAATCGCTTATCAAGGAGGTCTTTTTTGCCCCCAAATGGAAGCCTTAGGTAAGCGTATCCAGATAAGCTATGAAGGCATCCGAGCGTGTGACGAAGCCATTGTCTATGATGTAGGTAGAGATGGCTAATAGCCCAAATCCCAGTGCCATGCCCTTATAATAGGGACTTGGCAGGAAAAATAAGCCGAGCGCTGCCAGCAAGAGAATAGAAGGGTATACAAATTTCATCAAGGTTTTGCCCGCCTTATTGTCATTGATATGTTTCTCTTTTTCTTTGGCGATGGCTTCGGTTTTGGCTGAGGTATAGCGGGCAATACTCTCTTTGGCATGGGCGGGGCGGCTATAGAGGATGTAGCCTCCGTATCCGATTAGGACGACCAATAGTAAAGTAAGGGGGATTAAAGCTCCTTTGAGCAATTCATTTTGGCTGCGAAAAATGCCATAGAGAGCGACCAGTAACAGGATACCGATGCCTATCATGATGCGTCCTTGGGTTACTTCACTTTTGGCCCAGGTGTTGGTGTATTCCAGGAAGTCCATATATATAGAAGTTGGGGGAAATACTTAAAACAATGCCTTAACCTAATCAAAGTAAGCTAAAGGATCACATTTTACCCCTGAATCTTAGCGTCTGCTTAAATATTATTCGCCGCTAAAGCTCAACTTTTAAGCAGGCTCTTAATAGAAAATGGCCACATTTTGTCTGCCCACCATCACCAGCTCGCCATGATCATTGCGAATGGACATATTCTGGCTGGAATATCCTCCATGGGCGTGCTCTGCCTCTACGCGCATGAACCACCAACCTGATTTATTGGTCAGGTCGTTGCGAATGATGTTAAACATCCAACTCATAGAGCTAATCGGGGCCAAGCCTTTGAACATCGGCAAGATGCCTGGGGGCGGCATGTCGGCCAGCGCGATCAGCGCGGTCATATCTTTTGCTGTCGCATCCTGATGCCTGACCCAGAGTTCAAAGGAGGGGGTATCCACCCCGGAGAAGGGCCGATGACCTTGGATCAGTCGCACATCAAAGTGGTGGGTGAAAGCTGGCCGGGCTCCCTGGGTCGCGGGCGTAAAACCGTTGTCGCTGAAAAAGGGTGGGGAGGCGGCAGGATCTGTCATGCTTTTTTCAGGGAGAAATACCCCTTCTAGCCGCGACTCCCGCGGGGCACCAAATGAAAACACCGCCTGCGTGATCAAGCCTGCTTCTCCCATCAATTCGGCTTGGACAAAGCTTACTGACTTTCCCTGGCGGAGGAGTTTAGGTATGACAAATACCTCTTTACTGGCCGGTCCAATAAAATTAATGTTGGCGGAGCGAAGGGGCGGTAATGCCCCTAGCTGTTGCTTTACCCCATCCAGGCAGAGAGCAGTAGAAAGTCCCCCGTAAATGCCGCGCCCTTGCATCCAGCTTTCGTCTAATATGTAGGTTTGACCCTGGCCTGCTACATCATGACCAGTTTGTAGGACTTCGGAAAAAGGCTTCATGGAAATTTTATTCAGGTCGGCAATTAACTAAATGGGCTTGAAAAGCCCAGTGCTAGAAGGAAAATGATCGGTGTAAGTTAGGGGCTGGTCTGGGATATACCAACCTGATCCTGGATCAGGGAGAGAGGACATGGACCATACCTACCGATTGGGCGGAAGGATGTTGAAGACAGCCCAAAAGAGCGCCAGGGTCCGAATGGCCATGCTGAATTCATCGGGTTGGACGGGTTTGGTCATAAAGGCGTTGACCCCGAGTTCGTAGCAGCGGTTTATTTCCGGACTTTCTTGCGAAGAAGTCAGAATCACGATGGGGAAATAGTCGAATTTTGAGGGATTGCCTTTGATGATTTCCAAGGCTTCCAGGCCCGAAATGATGGGCATTTTCAAATCCAAAATACACAAGGAGATATCTTGAGAGCCATGTTCGGTTAAATATTCGATTAAGGCCTCGCCTGTTTCCAGCCAAATGATTTCATGGGCAAGGTCGATGGTGTTCAAGGTAGCCAACGTCAACTCGGCATCTAATTCGTCATCTTCCACCAGCAATATTTTCCGGAGATGGCTCATGGACTATTTTTTTCGGTTGGAGGAGCAGAAAAAGGAAGGGTAAAATGGAAGCTTGCTCCTTGGTTGACGGCCGCTTCCGCCCAGATGGAGCCTCCGTGTTTTTCGATAATCCGTTTCACATTAGCTAGCCCGATCCCGGTACCCTCAAATTGCCTTCTGGTATGCAGGCGTTGAAAAACGGCAAATAATTTATCGGCGTAATCCATGTTAAAGCCGGCTCCATTGTCTTTTACTTGTACGTGAACCCATCCTTCTTCAGGAGATACTTCCGCGCTAATGTCAATTTTTGCTTGCGGGGTCCTGGCGGTAAATTTCACAGCGTTCGAAATCAGGTTTTGCATGACCTTTTCCAGCATATTTCGATCCCCTTGTACGATGGGTAAAGCCCCAATGGTCCATTGGATGCCTCTTTTTGCTGTGTCCTGGGAAAAGATTTCCTGGGTGGCCCGAGTGATAGTATCCAGATTTACCTCCTCATTTTTGATCTCTACCTGTTTATTTCTGAAAAACTGGAGGAGTTCGTCAATCATAAACCCCAGTCTTCTGGAAGCGCTAAGGACGTTCTGAAGATTTTTGGTCTCCTCTGCATCCAATTTTGACGCGGCAGATGCTTCAAGCATTTGCGCGTAGCTATTGACATGCCTTAGTGGGGCCCTTAAGTCATGAGAAACAGAATAAAGGAGTTCCTCTATTTCTTTGTGGGAGCTTTTCAGTTTCTCACTTTGGTGGACGTATTCGGTAATGTCTTTGTGGATGGTGATCCGGAAATGGGTATCCTTAAATTTATCAGAAATGACCTGCATCCATCTGATGTCATGGTTGGGTAAAAGAAGTCTATGGATGATCTCAACCCTTTCCGGAGGATTTTCGGTCAGGGCCGCTCTGAATTGCTTGATCATTTCCTGGTCCTCAGGGTAGAATCGTTCTTCAAGTGCCTTTCCCAAATTTTTGGTAGTGATTTTTTGGGGATCAAGGTGGAACATTTTCAGTAAGTGGGGAGAATAAATAAAGGTCTGGTTTGCCATGTCATAAATGTCCACGCCAATGTTGCCCACTTCTCCTCCGATGCGCACCATTTCTTCCTGTTGCTGGAGCGCCAGGGTTTTATTTTTTTCCGCCGTAATATCCTGAACAGTTCCCAATTTATCTGCGCTGCTGATGAACCTGCCCGGAGAAGTTCTGATCCATTTAACCTCCCCTGAATCGAGAATAACCCGATAATCAATGGGGCTGGAACGACGGCCTTCGGTAATGACCGAGATATTCTGCTGCAAATAACCCACATCCTCTGGGTGGGTCATGGACAAGACTTTGGCCATCAACTTACTGCTATCATACCTTTCTGAGTCTAGCCCATATACATGGTAATAACCCGGACTTGCCTGGACATCGTTGGTTTCAACATTCCAGATAAAGGTGCCTAAGCCTGCGGTTTTTTCGCCTATTTCAATAAACTCCCGTTGCTGCCTCAAGAGGCTTGCCTGCGCTACATCCTTAGTGATATCCTGGAGGGTAGCCAGTTTTTCGTTTGCCAGTAAAGGTTCACAGGGGTAAACTCTAATCCACTTAATGGCCCCAGATTCCAATATAATTCTGATGTCAAACTGTGGATGGAGTTTGCCCCTGATGGCCATATTAAGGTTGGTCTGGAACCGTTCCGCGTCATCTGGATGAGTCATGGAAACCAGCTTGTGGAACAATTCTTTTTCCGAATATAGAGCTGAGTCAATTTCATAAAGACCCTCAATGCCCAGGCTGATGAGCACGCTCAGCTTCTTGGAGTCCCAAATAAATGAGGCCAGATTTGCGCCTGCCACCCCCATGGCCAGCATACTGTTTTGCCGCATGAGCAGGATATTTTGCTGCTTTTCCTGGCTTATATCCACAAAGGTGCTAACGAATTGGGAGTGATGAGTGAAGGCTCCTTCGGTGAATCTCATCCATTTTTGAGCCCCCGCCATCGAAATGATCCGGCACTCTACTGGTGCCAGGGTACGCGTAGTTTTTAGTTGTTGGAAAGTCTGGTAGACAAGTTCTCTGTCATCTGGATGGATAAAGGCCAACAAATCCTGCAAGGAATTTACCTGTTTCTCGCTGGACTGATGGATTCCCAACATCCTGGCCATACCCTCACTGACTTCCAGGACATTGGTTTCAATATCCCAGACAAAAGTCCCCAGGCTGGCCGCGAGTTCACCCAGTATATTGATGGCTTTTTGATGGTCTAGTTGGGATTGTTGCCGGACCTCTTCCGTAATATCCTGGATGGTCCGAAGCATTCTTCTATCATCGATGAAAGGACCGGAAATAGTCCTTAGCCATTTAATCCTGCCATCTGGTAACTTGATTCTATATTGTGAGCTACTGGGAGCATTTTCCTTTACGGATTGAGCTACATCCTCTAGCAACTGCTCGATATCGTCCGGATGAATCAGGACCCTTGCTTTATCAAATAAATTCTGGGGCGTCGTGGTCTCTGGGTCTAACTCAAAAATATTGAATATACCCGGGCTGGCTTCCATTTCCGTCGTTTTGGTATCCCAAATGAAAGTACCCGTTAAGGCTACCGCTTCCCCCATTTGGATCATGGAATCCTTGCGACTTAGGCTTTCGGATAGATTTTTTTCCTCGCTGATGTCCTTGATCAGAGCCAGGATTAGTTGTTCACCAGACTTTTGATCCGTAACCAATGAGACAGTCAGTTGACACCATACCAGATGACCCGCTTTATGCCAATATCTCTTTTCAAATTCAAAAGTGGAATATTCCCCTTTGACTAGTTTTTCCAAGGTCTCGATGCTGGCTGCCCGATCCTCCTGAAAGGTGAGACGCCGCCAGTCCATGCCGTATAATTCTTCCTGGGTATAGCCTAAAATATCTGCGAAGGCTTTATTGCAATAGGCCAGTACTCTGGAGCGGGAACTTAAGGCGATGCCTATAGGGGCAATCTCCACCAGCGTTTTAAATAGCGATTCTTCCCAGGAGTGATTGCTCAAATATTTCAACAACTCCTGGGAAGACTTACTGGACTCCTGACTTACTGGCAAGGATTTCGGAGACAGATTAGGATTGAGGCTCAAAACCTAGGGGATTTTACTTAGTTCATCTTAAGCGTATGCTACTTTATGAAGCCTGGTGATAGAATTTCAGAAAGTTAGAATTTACCTGAATGCGTTTCAAGCGTGATTGTAAGTAAATCTTACGATAGATAGGAAGGCCCTTATGTTAGGAAAGTACGAATTTCGGCCTATTGGCTGATTTTTAGAGAAAAATGCGCGCTTAGATATTACCTCCGGAAGTAAGATTAATCATGTGGGGGCACTTGAAAAGTCTCAAGCTATATACTGGCACCCTTTGGGAGAATGTGGACGATAGGACCGACCGGGAGGACCGGATGATGACCAGATAATTATCTACCAACAATCAGCTATCCTACAGGCTTTCAATGTATTCAATAAGAAGCGCAACTCCTTCCTGATCCAAGAGGGTAGTGCCAATGAAAGGCATTTCCCGATCTACCACGGCCTCCAGGATTTCTTCTTCCCCAAATAAAATCCCGCTTTGATCCAAGGGCGTCTCGTAGCGAAAATCAAAATCTCGTTCTGCTGATGCCTCCCAGCCCAGCGGATGATGACAGTGCGCACAATTCATCTCCAGGTAGGCTCGGCCTCGATCAGCCAGGGGAACCATGGGATCCGCATAGTCTACGATCTCAGCTACCTGACTGACGGAAAAATCATTTAAAACTCCCTCTGCCTGCAAATGGGACAATTGGTTCAGCCGATTTCCCTTTCGGACCACCTCACGGTTGAGGTTTCTTAACCTGGGGCCAATCGGAGTCATCTTTGATTGAGACTGATGGCAAGTGATACATTCATTTTGATTGGGAACATGATAGCGCGTAGAAAAGGGTGTGCCGTCAGCGGCAATCCAATTCACCGGGGTATCAAAGCCTTCCCAAGTCAGAACGGCTTCGGTTTGAGCCTCATTCCAGAGGTAGGTGGCAAGGTTCCAGGTCCCACTTTCCTTGATCAGCAGCCGGGTCTCGATGATCCTTTTACCTAAACTCCTATCTCTTTCGTCTTGATAGTAAAAAAAGGTCTTGGTCAGCATGGTGCCGTCCGGATACAGCAGGGAACCATCACTCATGCGGTTGATCTGGGTCCCTGGAGGGACCTTTACCAGGCGTTGTTTATGCGCATAATCGGTAAACAGGATAGAACTTAATTCCAGGAGATGAAATCCATCTGAGGGCAGTAAGTCGGCTGGGGTTTCGCGGAAAATCCCGTAGGCGGATAAATTTTGCTCAAATACTACCGTACCAGGGAAATTAAAATCGGGGATTTCCACTTCTGCATCAGGATAGTCGCCTCTCCCAGTGCAGGCAGTAGTACATAGCAAGGCCATTCCCAGGAGGCGAATAAAAAAGAGATTCATTAAGCGCATGATTTAGGGGTTGATTCAATGCCATTACGCAACCGAATTACAATTAGTTGGCTGGCATGGAATGTGGCCAATTCTGCGTCCCCTTATCCCGGACCGGCTTCTGAACCGATGTCCATCTTTAAGAGTCCCCGGAACGCATCTTGCGCAGTACTGCCTTCATACAATACTTTGTAAACGGACTTGGCAATGGGCATATTCAGCCCATACTTATCGGCGAGCTTCATCACCACTTTGGCCGTTTTTACCCCTTCGGCTACTTCGGCCATATCTTCGATGATTTCAGTGATGCCTCGCCCCAATCCCAATTGATAACCCACGGTTCTGTTTCGGCTTTTTTCACTAAAACAGGTGGCCACCAGGTCGCCCATGCCGGTCAGACCGGCAAAAGTGGCGGATTGTCCCCCCATAGCTACCCCTAGTCGGGTCAGTTCGGCCAGGCCCCGGGTGATAATCGCGGCCCGGGTATTTTCTCCAGCTCCACTGCCATCTCCCATCCCGGCCGCAATGGCAATGATATTTTTCAAGGCTCCCCCTAACTCGCAACCGACCACGTCCTCGTTGGTATAAACTCGGAACAGTCCTGTTTTGAAGACTTTTTGCAAGCGCCGCGCGATGGTATCGTCCACCATAGCAATCACACTGGCAGCAGCCTGCCCGGTTACAATTTCCTTCGCCAGATTGGGACCCGTCAGCACCCCGGCTGGGTGTCCTTCCATTTCTGCTTCGATCACTTCGGTCATGCGCATCATGGTGCCGATCTCCAATCCTTTGGATAAGCTGATGATAGGCACCCAGGGACGGATAAAAGGGCGGGCATCTTTCAGGACCTGTCGAAAATGTTGTGCGGGAATGCCCATTACGATCACGTCAGCATCATGGACGGTTTCTTTTATGGTATGATAAGCTGTTAAGGAAGGCGTTAAGTCTGCTCCGGGAAGGTATTTTTCATTCCGATGGAGTTCATTGATTTCTTTAACGGTTTGTTCATCTCTGGCCCAAATTTTTGTCGGGCAATTTCTGGCTGTTAAAGAGGCTACTGTGGTGCCCCAGGACCCACCGCCTAATAATCCCACATTCATTTTCATATGTTCATAGATTGATGCCTTCCATCAGCTTTTATCGGAGTAGTATGAAGGCCTTTTGTGATACAGAATGGCAGCTATCAAATGGATTGATGCCACCTTATAAGATCATAAAAATCTCCCGTCTGGCAAAATTTTTTGAGCCTGTTTGCTGCCTGTAACTCATGTGTAACTCAGCTGTAACTAGGGCTACCTACCTTTGAAACATCAATGGGATATAACCAGAGAAAAAAAAGTAAAAATCGGTTAGCCCAGTGTTGTTCACCTTCAACCAACCAAAACATGGCAAGCAAGACCACCAATAGTGAAATGTTCCTGAAAAACGTCGATCAACTTAAGGCCAACCTGGATAAACTCCATAATGGAGCCCTCACCATGGCCGAACAAATGGTTGATTATTCTCTGAATGTAGGAAACGACTGGCAGGCTTTCATGGCCAAGGCACTCCAGAAAGGAACTGAGGTGATGGAGAAACAGCAAGATGCTACCCTGGACATGTTGGAGGAAGTGAAAAGCCAATACCAGCAAGGGAAACTCCCTTTTCAGCAATTGCTGGGATATGGAGAAGCGGGCGAAGTAAAGAAAGTGGTAGAAGAAAGACTTACGCAAGTGGAAGTTGCTTTAGATACGGCAGGTAAGGAGTCGGTAACGGAATCCGCCCAAGATGATTTAACCAAGATCAAAGGCATCGGACCCAAAGTAGCCATACTCTTAAACGAAGCTGGCATTCATACCTACGCTCAGCTCGTGGATACCCCGGCGGTAAAACTCCAGGAAATTCTCCAGCAGGCAGGATCGCGCTACCGCTCGATGGATCCTACTCCCTGGATCAGCATGGCAAAGGAGAGCTTGAATTAACAAAGGCCCTTTTAGACAAACACACAGTAATTAATTTTTGAATAATTTTTAATACAAGATATCATGGCAAATAAAACATCTAGCAAAAAGACTAACCTGATCGATTTCTCCAACAGTGCAGAAGCGATCAAGAAAACCGCTACTTCAGTCAATGAGCAAATGAAAGAAGTGGTCAACGAAGTAGCTTCAGATCTCAAAACCAATGGGGAAAACCTGAGCGAGAAAACCCTTACTCCGGTGAAAGAAGTTTACGAAATGGCTACTGAGAATTTGACGCTGGAGAATATGATGAATGTAGCTAAAAGTGCGAACGATTATACGGTAAAAACGGCTGGTGAACTGATTGACGGAGTCGTAGAAAATGCCGGAAAGTGGCAGAAAATTGCTGAGAAAGCGATCAACGGCGGGTTGGAAATTGCCAACAAGCAGCAGGAAATGGTCCTCGATACCCTGGAAACAGTGAACGGTCAGTTTTCTGATAGCGCTAAGCGCCTCAAGAAGTTGTTGTATAACTAGAGAGGTGAGACCGTTCCGGAGTGGAACTGAGAGAGGTGAGACCGTTCCGCAGTGGCGGAACTGAGAGAAGAGAGAACGTTCCGGAGTGGAACTGAGAGAAGAGATCCGGTAGACGCAGATTGCATCTGCGGGCAAGAGAGCTGGGGGCTCGCCCCCAGCTCCCGCCCTCACCCGGGCCCCGTTTCGTTCCGTAACCCTGGCTTCCAGCCGGGTTTCTCTCTTCCCCGGATAACATCCGGGATTTCAAGACAAAAGAAATCCCAGGAAAACCAGGAATGATTGAATACCGAAGCAAGAAGGAATAGCAAACATGATGATCAAGCAAGTACAAAAAGCCTTTGAAACCACTAAAGCCGCTCAGGAAATCCTAACTGTAGCGGGCGCCGAAATCCTGAAAAGCTCATTGAAAACCGCCAAAGAAATGGCCAGCTTATACCAGGAGGCGGGACAGCAAATGTTCTCTTTAGGCAAGGAAATGGCGCAAAAGACGGTAGAACTGACCGTAGAGAACCAGAAAGAAATGCTGAAGACTTCTGGTCAGGCCGTGAAGGAGGTAGCCCAGCGGGTTCGAACCGGGGAGGCCAAAGCTGAATAGAGGCGAAACGCTATAAGGAAGGATAAAACAGGAAGTCTTTAATGAAGTTGGGCTCCCTAAAATGCACCCAGTTCGCCTGGGTATACTGCAGGCGGTCAGCGATTATTTCCAGCACCGCGGGGTTGACCCCCAGGCCAAAATGACTGCCCCGGACTTGAACATTTTGATGGAGCTGGTCTTCATCTTCCAGGCAGAGCTGCCAGGGCACGATACCATCCTCTTTGGTGTAAATGGCAGTAGTCGGCACCGGAGCAGGCAAGGGAATATCTTCGGACAAAGCAGCGCCGATTTCGCTAGCCTGCTTTTTGGGGGTAATCAAATCATAAATCCAGGCTACATTATTGGGTTCTCTAACCCCTTTAAAGGGAGAGCCCAGGGTAACGATCTGCCGGACTAAATGTGGTTTGGACTTGGCAATTTGACGCGCATAGATCCCACCCAGGCTCCAGCCGATCAGGCTGATTTTTTCCTGATGTTTCTCGTAAAGTGCTTCAAGTTGTTTTTCAAGCAACTCGATAAAGGCGAGCTTCGCCGTATTGCGACCTAGTTCCCAGCCATAGGAAGTGTAGCCGGATTGGTCGAGGAATCTACGCAGAGGGGCGGTGGAAGTATCGGAAGCCATGAAGCCGGGAAGAACCAGAACCGGATGTTGATCTCCCTTGTTACTAGAAGCTCGAAAAGTCCGATAGGGAACGGAAAAGCCGTATTCGGCCAGGGCACGCCCTCCTTCCGTAAAGAACCAAAAGAGCGAGGGCCTTTCTACCGAATTTCCTTCTCTCGGTGATTGCTGCATAGTCATCCTTTTTAATACCAGGTCTTGAAAATTACGTTTTTTTCTAACAAAAAACAGGAATTTAAAACATGGTGAATCTCTTATATGAGAAAGGAGTCTCCGAAGAGTGTATGGCGGGTAAGGGCTTGCTGATAGGTTCTTTCCTTTTACGCCATGTGTGATCTTCTGGTTTCCTTTCCCTTCAGGTGATAGGTGAATCCACTCCCCACAATTGTAGCAGATTTCAGCCCCGCTGCGCCGGATATCACGTCTCTCCTGTTGAGTAAATTATAACAATTCTGTCGCTTTTCTAAGGTAGAACATAAAAAAAGGGACGGTGTTCAGATTTTACTTATATTATCGTTCTAAGACCCGAAACTGCCGTGGAAGAATTAATCAACGATCCCAAATTTCTTAAGAAACTTATAGACATTGCAGATGAACTAGGCAGGCCCTATGACCAGG
>JBCBGC010000089.1:0-33101 GCA_038527215.1 Bacteroidota bacterium | reverse complement strand
CTCGCTGGGCATTGGAGAAGCTTTTGTTAGCGTTGTCAACGAGAAAGGGATTCCTACAACGCTTGTTCATACCAGGTTGCGGGGGAAGCAGTCTCGAATGGACTTCCTGAATGATGGGGAGATCAAAGATATTTTGGACCAATCTTCCCATCAGTCAGGATGTCCATTCGAGACTGCGGCGCCCGCAACATGGTATGAACCAGCGGTGTAGGAATCCCTTTCTCGTTGAGAACGGTAACAAAAGCTTCTCCAATGCCCAGCGAGGTGATCAATTCCTCCACATCATAGGCTTCGGTTTCCGGGAAGTTTTGCACGGCTAGCTTGATCGCTTTGCGGTCTTTTGCGGTAAAAGCCCGGAGCGCATGCTGGATTTTCAAGCCCAATTGACCCAGCACGTCTTCTGGGATATCTACCGGGTTTTGGGTACAAAAGAAGATGCCTACGCCTTTGGAACGAATCAGCTTGATGATGGTCTCTATCTGATCTAGTAGCTCGTCAGAAGCATTGTCAAACATCAGGTGCGCCTCGTCAATGAAGATCACCAACTCAGGCTGGTCAGAGTCTCCTAGTTCTGGAAAGGTGGCATAAATCTCCGCCAGCAAGCTCATCATGAAGGTAGAAAACAAGGCTGGCTTGCCCTGAATATCCGTCAGGCGGAGGATAGATACTGTACCGCGTCCCTGATCGTCCACCCGTACCAAATCGTCTACGTCAAAAGAGACCTCTCCAAAAAAGCGATCTGCCCCTTGCTGCTCCAGCGAGATCAGCTTGCGAATGATTGCCCCCACGGAAGCTGATGAAATCCGTCCATATTCTTTTTCCACCTCCTTCTTCCCTTCATTGGAAATATAGGTAAGGGCTTTTTTGAAATCGTTCAGGTCCAGAAGCGGTAGATTATTGTCATCGCAGTACTTAAAGACTACAGCTACCACCCCCATTTGCACTTCGCTCAGGTCAAGGATTTTGGAAAAAAGGACCGGTCCAAATTCCGTTACCGTTGCTCTTAACCTCACCCCAGGCTCATCAGACAAGGACAAAAACTCTACCGTAGAACCATCGGCCTCAAAGGCCAATCCGATTTCATTATGGCGCTCATCAATCTTGGGATGTCCCTCACTGGGCACCGCAATGCCACTCAAGTCCCCTTTGATGTCCATCAGCAGAGAGGATATGCCCCGATTGGCTAATTGCTCCGCGAGGATTTGCAGGGTTTTGGTTTTGCCCGTACCCGTAGCCCCAGCGATCAGGCCGTGGCGGTTGAGCGTTTTGAGGGGGACCTGGACAAAAGTGCCGGTCTGCACTTCTCCGTCATAAACTGCGCCCCCTAGCGGTAGCGCATCCCCTTTGAAGGTATAGGTGCTTAATATCTGATCAACAAATTCTTCTCGATTCATCATATTGGAGTTAGGCGCATAAATTACCAAAAATCCCCAAAGTCCGCCAATCCACCCGTAACACTGGCTTCCAGCCGGTATGGGTCCCACCCAATCCACCCGTAACACTGGCTTCCAGCCGGTATGGGTCCCACCCGGTCAACCCGTAACACTGGCTTCCAGCCGGTCACAACCCCTCCGCCGTAGCTACAAGCTGCGGCTACGAGGGCAATCAACCCGTAACACTGGCTTCCAGCCGGTCACAACCCCTCCGCCGCAGCTACAAGCTGCGGCTACGAGGGCAACCAACCCGCAGCACCAGCTTCCAGCCGGTCATAAACCCTCCGCCGCAGCTACAAGCTGCGGCTACGAGGGCAACCAACCCGTAACACTGGCTTCCAGCCGGTCACAACCCCTCCGCCGCAGCTACCAGCTGCGGCTACAAGGGCAACCAACCCGCAGCCAAGGCCGTACAAGCACACCCCGACTCACCGTCAGGCGCGAGAATATTGCCACACAGAAAAGGAGTCCGCCGAACTACTTCTTCAGAACCGACTGGTAAGCCGCCAGGCAGCGTTCGCGAGCAAATTTATGCTCGACGATCGGATTGGGGTAAGCCGGGGTTTCCCATTCAGGCACCCACTTCCTTACGTAGGCACCTTTACCATCAAATTTCTTCAATTGGGATTCTGGGTTAAACACCCGAAAATAAGGAGCGGCATCCGTCCCACAACCCGCGGCCCATTGCCAGCCGCCATTGTTGGAGGAGAGTTCAAAATCGAGGAGTTTTTCAGCAAAATAGGCTTCCCCCCACTGCCAGTTGATCAGCAAATGCTTGGTAAGAAAAGAAGCCACCACCATGCGCACCCGGTTATGCATATAGCCCGTCTCGTTGAGTTCACGCATGCCGGCATCCACCATCGGGTAACCGGTTTTTCCCTCACACCAGGCGTTAAATTCCTCCTCCACATTTCGCCAGGGGATGGCTGCATAAGCGGGACGAAAAGGCCCACTCACCACATGCGGAAAGTTCCAGAGGATCTGCATATAAAATTCTCGCCAAATCAACTCGTTGAGATAGGTTTCATTCAGCAAGCGGGCTTGACGGGTCAATTTCCGAATGCTGATGGTGCCAAAGCGCAAGTGAAGGCCCAGCCGGGTCGTACCGGGGATAGCCGGAAAGTTCCGCCGCTGGTCGTAGACTTTGATCACTTCCGGGTCCGCGATAGAGGGCGGAAAAGCAATCTGGGAAGGGGCAAAGCCCATCTCAGCCAGGGAAGGTATGGCAAGGGGCTCAGTGGGAAAGAAGTTCCCAAACAAGCTTTCCGTATCAAACGAGGCCAGGCGTTCCTCGGTGAGCATCGCTTTCCATTTTTTACTGAAAGGGGTAAAAACCGTGTAGGGGCCTCCTGCACCGGTCAGAATTTCCTCCTTTTCAAAGATGACCTGATCCCGCCAGGTCATAAAAGAAACCCCTTGTCCTGCCAGAAATTCGCCGATGTGCTCGTCCCGGGTTTTGGCATAGGGTTCGTAATCGTGGTTGGTATGGACAGCCACTACCGGATAATCGGCCAGAATTTGTGGCCAGACCTCTTCTGGCTTGCCGTAGTATACCAGCAGGCTACTCCCTAGCGCAGTAAGTTGAGTTTGTATTTCGCTCAGTCGTCGATGAATGAAGTCCACTCTGGCATCTTGCTGAGGGAGTTCATCGAGGATTTCCCGGTCGAAAATGAACAGGGGAATGACAGGGTGCCCAGAACTAAGGGCATGAAATAAAGCGGTGTTATCGTCCAGGCGAAGGTCGCGCCGGAACCAGTGAATAGTGAATGCATCGGCCATGGTGGTAGAACCTCAACCGTAGGAAAAATGTTTCTCAAGCCTCAGCAGTCCCCTTTTCCAGTTCAGAAGCCATGGGCTGTAACACTTTTTTGTCCCACACAAAGGGGCCAAAGGGTAATAAGGCTGCGATAAAGCCTCCAGCAAACCACCAGATAGATTTTTTATACGCTAGCATCACCAGACCAGCTGCGCTACAAAAAAGAATAAACAGCACCCCGTGGGCCCAGCCTAGGTAGGTAACAGGTTCAGGAATATCTGCCAGGTACTTAAGGGGCATGGCGATAAACATGAGCAGGATAAAAGAGATGGCTTCTGCTACCCCAATGCGCTGGAGATTCTTGAGTTTTTGCATACTAATACTCACTTTCTAAGAGGCCTCAAAGGTAGGAAGGATGCAGGCAGAAGAAAAGATTTTTATCGAACAAAATCAGCCGTTCAAGTCATGGAGCATTTGCTGGAACAAGCGAAAATATTCACCCATGTGGTAACCATCGGCCAGGGCATGATGGAGCGAAACAGATAGGGGCATGCGCCAGCTTCCGTTAATTTCCTGGGCCTGCCCAAACACCAGCTTGGGGATGGTATCCTGGCCAGGAGCTACGCTTTTGCGGGCGTGCTTAAAACTGGTAAAAGGGATCCAGGGAATGGTGGAATAATGGATAACATGTTGCTGAGAAAGGCGGGGATCAAAGGATTTTTGCGCCATTTCGGCTTCAATGGCGGCCTGCCCTTTTTGTTCGAACATATCCCAGTCACCTTCATAGGGAAAATAGCAGAAGCTAAAGGATTGGTCGGCATGTAGCACCGTATTGCCAGCCTCTATCTTGTCATATACAATCACCTTCCCATCCCGGATCCGGGTTTTCATTTCATCCAACTGATTCGCAGCATGGATGGACCAAAAGGTACTACCCAGATAAAAGGACCTTCCCTCGGTCTTACACAGCCGAAACAGGCGATCTACATCAAGACTGGCTGTCATTTCGAAAAAAGGGTCGTCAAAGTCTTTGAACCACTCGTAGGTGGCTCGACGGGCCCAGCTTTCAACCTCTATTTCCCGATAGTTCATGCGGCATCAAAATGCTAAGATCAGGCTTCCGATAGTCAAGCCAATGGTTATCAAACTCACCCCCAGAGCCGCTACGGCATAGGAGGGCATTTTCCAGCCTACCGCTCTCCAGGACAAAAAGGCCAGGACAGGCAGGATCAGTTGCCCGGCCATCAAAGGCAGGGTGAATAATTCCCGGATGACCCCTAACCAAATCGGCTCCCACTGCAATTGAAAACTGCCCCAGATGAGAAGAAAAAAAGCAGCCACAGCAACCGCGGCCCAGAAGAGGCCTTTCTCTTGTCGAGCCCAGGTGTTAGATGCGGGTGATTCCATAAAAAAAGGGGAAGGCAATAGGCCTTCCCCAAATCTATGATTTTTTTCCGATGACTAGCAGCCTTCCTCCTTTTTAGGAGACAGGTAGTGCGCCAAAGGGAAAATAATTTTTGCCGCTTCCGTCCGATCTACGTGCTCATTAGCTTCGGCAGGCGTAGCCTCATCGGTTTGCTGAGGCACCACGTAATCCTGGTAGTCAGCTTCCTCAGCCGCAGGCATGACTTGCTCAATGGCTGGAGGCGTCAATAAGCTTTGCTCATCGCTGCTTACTTCCAGGGCAATGGTTGGAGCAATTACTAGCGCCACTACGGACATCAGTTTCAACAGAATATTGAGAGAAGGACCGGAAGTATCTTTGAAAGGATCACCCACGGTATCTCCTACTACGGCCGCTTTGTGTGGCTCAGATCCTTTGTAGTATTTTTCTCCGTTGATATCTACCCCTTCTTCGAACATCTTCTTAGCGTTGTCCCAGGCACCCCCAGCGTTAGACTGGAAGATGGCCATCAGTACCCCGGCAGAAGTTACCCCAGCCAGCAGCCCACCGAGCATCTCGGGACCACCCGCCAGACCGACTACCACAGGCACCACAATCGCCAATACACCAGGTACCACCATTTCTTTGATGGAGGCAGCTGTAGAAATCTCTACACACTTGGCATATTCAGCTTTGCCATCAGCGGCTTTGAAGATCGCCATGTCTTCCTCCGTCGCATTGGTCAGATCGGCATCGTATTTTTTCATGATGTCCAGGGCGGCCTTCAGTTCAGGAATAGAAGCGAATTGACGACGTACTTCCTGAATCATGGCCATGGCCGCTCTACCTACCGCATTCATCGCCAGGGCAGAGAAAACGAAGGGCAGCATAGCCCCAACCAGCAGCCCCGCCATTACTTTTGGCTGAGCGATATCAATGGTGGTGATATTGGCTTGCTGCATAAAGGCCGCAAACAGGGCCAAAGCAGTCAAGGCCGCAGAAGCAATCGCAAATCCTTTTCCGATGGCAGCCGTGGTGTTTCCTACCGCATCTAGTTTATCGGTACGCTGACGTACCTCCTTAGGCAATTCAGACATTTCGGCGATACCACCTGCATTATCTGAGATCGGTCCGTAGGCATCTACGGCCAGCTGAATACCGGTGTTAGCCAGCATTCCTACCGCCGCGATGGCGATACCGTACAGCCCAGCAAAATGGTGAGAGATCAGAATAGCTGCCGCAATCAGCAGAATCGGAATAGCGGTAGACATCATGCCCACACCCAAACCAGAAATAATATTGGTAGCCGCACCCGTCAAAGACTGCTTGACAATCCCACTGACCGGACGCGTACCGGTGCCTGTATAATATTCCGTAATTTTTCCAACGGCTAATCCAGCGACCAAGCCAGCGATCACGGCCAGAAATACCCCGAGGGAAGTATACTCAGTTCCACCGTAAGACCAGCTTTCGGGTAACATCATGGTGATGATAAAATAGGAAGCTACCAGCATAATACCAGCAGAACCAAATTCGCCCATGTTCAAGGCACGGTGAGGACTTCCGCCTTCTTTTACCCGTACGAGGAAAGTTCCGAAAATAGATACGATGATGCCCACTGCCGCGAGAGTCAAAGGCAGCAGAACAGCGCCCATGCCGTTGAATTGACCAGCAAATTCAGGCAGGCCTAACCAAACCCCACCCAGTACCATGGTACCGATGATGGAGCCTACATAAGATTCAAAAAGGTCAGCCCCCATCCCAGCAACGTCTCCTACGTTATCGCCTACGTTATCGGCGATAGTAGCAGGGTTGAGCGGGTGGTCTTCAGGAATACCGGCTTCCACTTTTCCTACCAGGTCAGCCCCTACATCAGCCGCTTTGGTATAGATACCTCCACCCACACGGGCAAAAAGCGCGATGGAAGAAGCTCCCAGGGAGAAACCAGAAATAACATTCAGAATGGTGTTCAACTCAGCTTGCTGTACGGCAGCACCGTCTCCGGCGAAGTCCAGCGCAGAATAAAGAATCAGTAGTAGTCCGAGTCCGAGTACTCCGAGGCCTACCACCCCCAGTCCCATCACGGAACCGCCGGCGAAGGCTACTTCCAGGGCTTTCCCTAAAGAAGTTCTGGCCGCGTTGGTGGTACGCACGTTGGCGAGAGTGGCTACTCGCATACCGATAAAACCAGCCAGGGCAGAGCAAATGGCCCCGACGATAAAGGAAACTGCCACCCACCAGTTAGAAGTAGCTTCACTTTGACCTTTAAAGGCAAGCAGAGCTGCTACTGCTACGACAAAGATGCCGAGAACCCGGTATTCAGCTTTCAGAAAGGCCATAGCCCCGTCAGCGATGTGCTTGGCAATATCTGCCATCTTAGCATCGCCGACCTCTTGCTTTCTGACCCAGGATGAACGAACAAAGGTGTAGAGCAGGCCTATCACACCTGCCAGTGGCAAAAGATAAACGAGTAGTTCCATGTATTTTTTGTAAAGTTGCTTAGAGTAATGATAGCTTAGCGATAATAAAGCTGCAAATTTAGCCCTTAGCCCGTTAAAAGCAAACCCCTGAGCATGAAACTATCCAGCCCCGTCAGACTAGATCAGTTAGCAAAATTACTCAACTGTACATTTTTAGGGCAGCCGGAACATCAAATCTTTGGCATAAATGAGATACATGGTGTACAAGCCGGTGATCTGACCTTTGTGGATGTGAAAAAATATTATCAGAAGGCCCTCAGCAGCGCGGCTACCACTATACTCATCAATAAAGCGGTAGAAGTACCAGAAGGAAAGGCCCTCATCGTCTCTGAAGCGCCTTTTCGGGATTTTAATCGGCTATTGGAGCACTTTCAGCCGCTTTCTCCCGCCGACCGCCACGGAACTCCTCAGTTTGGCCAGGATGTGGTGATCGGCCAGGGCGTGGTTTTCGGAGAAAATGTGGTCCTTGAAGACGGGGTGCAGATCGGGCATAACTGCGTCATCGGCTCAGATGTAAGAATTGGGGCGCATAGCCGACTTTTTCCGCAGGTTACCCTTTATGATCACACCACCATCGGCCAGCATAGCTGCATCAATTCCGGCACCGTGATAGGAGGAGAGGCTTTTTATTTTAAATCTCTCCCTGATCGGAAGGAAAAAATGCTCACCAAAGGCAGCGTGGTCATTGGAAACAACGTGGACATCGGCTCCAACTGCTCCATCGACCGTGGCATCTCCGGTCCCACCCGCATTGGCGATTACACCAAGCTGGACAACCTGGTCCAGGTCGGCCATGATTGCCAGATCGGCCAGCGCTGCCTCATCGCAGCCCAGGTGGGCATCGCCGGGGTAGTCATTCTGGAAGATGATGTCATTTTGTGGGGGCAGGTAGGCGTCACCCCCAAGCTCACCATCGGCAAAGGAGCCGAACTGTACGGCAAAGCCGGCGTGATGAGTTCCCTGGAAGGGGGCAAGAAATACCTGGGCATGGTGGCTGTCGACGCCCGGCAAAAATTGCGAGAGATCGCTGCCCTGCGCAAGTTGCCGGAATTTATGGCCAAGTGGAAGGATAAAACCCCCTAAAATCCCCAAAAAATCGTAGTTTTACGCGATTAACAGGGAAAGCAGCGGCTACATGGTTTTTACCGAAACTCCTTTTTATAAAGCCTGGGCAGAGTATAATAAAGCGGTCAGCCACCGTTTTTACGAATACTCGCATTCTCTGATTCACGTGCTGATGTTTGGCCTGCTGATGATGCTCTTTGGGACGCCCCGAGCAGCGGTCTACAATGGAGTAGATATTTGGTTCGTGATCTTATATTGGCTACGCGGATATTATCCCATTTTTCTGATTACCGTGGGTTTATTGCTCTGGTGGGGAGATCCGATTCGCCTGGACTTATCGGGTGTCAAGGATGCAAAAGAGCGGCAAAAGGACCGGGACGCTAAAAAGAAAAACAAAAACTTCAAGCCTAAGGCCAAACAAAAGTTCCGACCTAACTGGTACTATTGGTTCTTCCAGATCTTTGAGGGCTTTATCTGGGGTACCCTGGCCTTCATCCTGGTCCCCGTGGTCAACGATTTCATCCTGCGCATCTTCCAACCCGATATCATTAATTGTATCGCCTTTGATACGGTCAACTCCGAAAGGTCTTTGCACACCAACGTTGGGCAAGACATTGCTTTTGCTTTCGGGTCTGGCTTTTATGAGGAAATTATCTTCCGGGGCCTGCTTTTCATGCTCATTATCCAAATAGCGAAAAGGCAGAAGTTCATGGCCCCTTTTAAATCGGACCTCGTCTCTTTGGGGGTGATCCCGATCAAGGTGCCCAAACACCAACCCAAAAGTTATAATTATTATTTCCTGGTAGGTCTGGGCATTCTCCTTTATGCCTTTTCTCACTATTTCTTCCGATACGGTGATCATCTGTGTACTTATAGTTTCTTCCACCGAGTCTTTTTTGGCTTAACGATGTACATTATCTTTACCCGTCGAAAAATCGCCGTTGCCGCCTGGTCTCATACCATCTATGATTTATGGTATTTTTCTACGCAGTGGATTGATTGATATTTCTCTTGCCTTTGGGTCCTGAAGTTCTCGTCAGATATCTGACCTTTTCTAGCTGGAAAGACCCATTTTTTTGTGCTACAAACATCAGCAATTAGCGCTTAGCCTCTACAGATTTTCTATATGATTTATAACAACATCATCGAAACCATCGGAGATACCCCTCTGGTCAAACTCAACGCGGTCGCTTCTCATATCAAAGCCACCGTCCTGGTGAAGGTGGAATATTTTAACCCTGGTCACAGCATCAAGGATAGGATTGCGGTGAAAATGATTGAGGATGCAGAAAGAGAGGGCCGCATCAAACCGGGTGGCACCATCATTGAAAGTACCTCAGGCAATACGGGGATGGGTCTGGCCCTTGCGGCAGCCGTTAAAGGTTACCGATGCATTTTTACCATGGCTGATAAGCAGTCTCAGGAAAAAATCGATATCCTGCGAGCGGTAGGGGCAGAGGTAGTGGTGTGTCCTACCAATGTAGAGCCGGAAGATCCCCGCTCCTATTATGCCGTAGCCCAGCGCCTTTCCAAGGAGATTCCCAACTCGATCTGGATGAACCAATATGACAACCCCAGCAACCGGGCTACCCATATTGAATCCACGGGGCCGGAAATCTGGAAGCAGACCGAAGGAAAAATCACCCATTTCGCCGCTGGCATGGGAACTTGTGGAACCATCACCGGTATTTCTTCTTATCTCAAGCAGCAAAACCCGGCTATCCAAACCATCGGGTTAGATACCTATGGCTCCATTTTCAAAAAACTGCACGAGACCGGGGAAATCGATCCCAACGAAATTTACCCCTACCTCACAGAAGGCATAGGCGAAGATATCCTGCCGGAAAACTGCGATATGTCCCTGATTGACGAGATCATTAAAGTGAGTGATAAAGACGCGGCCCTCATGACCCGCAAGTTGGCTCGCCTGGAAGGTCTCTTCATAGGCTGGTCTTGCGGCTCCGCCGTATTTGGGGCGCTGGAATATGCCAGGCAACTTAATAAAGATGACCTTATGGTGATCATTCTGCCCGACCACGGTACCCGTTACCTGGGCAAGGTCTATAATGATAGCTGGATGGCCAACCACAACTTCATCGACGAGGACAACATGCTCACCGCAGAGCAAATCCTCAACATGAAAGGCACGCCTTCTGAGTTGGTCATGTTGGACGAAAGCCAGCCCCTGGCCGAAGCGGTTAAAATCATGCGGGAAGGTAATCTCTCTCAGCTACCGATTACCCGTTCCGGAGAAATCGTAGGCAGCCTGACCGAAACGCGCGTCCTCAACACCATTCTGGATGATCCAACCTTGAAGGATTCTCCGGTTTCTCAAGCCATGGGGGATCCCCTCCCCTTTGTCCTCGGCTCTACCCGCATCGAAGTGGTTTCCAAGCTGATCAACAAGGAAAACCCGGCCGTATTGGTTCAGAAGGAACCCGGAAAGGTAGACATCATTACCAAATATGATTTGATCAACGTACTGGCTAGATAGCCGGTCTCATTCCGTAACACTGGCTTCCAGCCGGTCATGGTCCCTCCTCCCGGCATTTAGCCGGGAGATCGTCCTTTCCCGACTGGAAGTCGGCATGCCTGTGTGCCAGACACGCCAAGCGTACAGTCCGTAACACTGGCTTCCAGCCGGTCTGATCCCTCCTCCCGGCATATAGCCGGGAGATTGTCCTTTCCCGACTGGAAGTCGGGGTTACGGGTGTGGCGAACACGCTTCTGTTCCGACTGGAAGTCGGCAGTGCCTGTGTGCCAGACACGCCAAGCGGTCTGGTCCGTAACACTGGCTTCCAGCCGGTCTGATCCCTCCTCCCGGCATATAGCCGGGAGTTCGTCATTTCCCGACTGGAAGTCGGCGGCGCCTGTGTGCCAGACACGCCAAGCGTACAGTCCGTAACACTGGCTTCCAGCCGGTCTGATCCCTCCTCCCGGTATATAGCCGGGAGATTGTGCTTTCCCGACTGGAAGTCGGGGTTACGGGTGTGGCGGACACGCTTCTGTTCCGACTGGAAGTCGGTGGTGCCTGTGTGCATGACATGATCCTTTGTCCGACTGGAAGTCAGAGCCGGTGCCTAATCCATCCGCAAGGCCTTGACAGGATTGGAGCGAGCCGCCTGAATGGCCTGCCAGGAAATGGTGGCAGCGGCCACCAAAATGGCCAGGATACCTGCGACCAAAAAGACCCACCAGGGCATATCGATATGATAATGGAAATTTTGCAGCCACTGGGTCATGGCGTACCACGCCAGCGGGGTAGAAATAACTAAGGCTATCACAATCAGGATGATGAATTCCCGGGAGAGAAGCCCGACGATATTTTCCACCGAAGCCCCTAGTACTTTGCGGACCCCTATTTCCTTCATCCTTCTCTCTGCTGCAAAAGTCGCTAAGCCCAGCAAGCCTAAACATGAAATCAGAATGGCCAGCCCTGTTCCCCATCGTATCAGCCCACTGATGCGAAGATCAGGCAGATAACTCTTTTCCAGGTTTTCATCAAAAAAGTGATAGGCAAAGGGCTCATCAGGATTTACTTGTTGCCAACTTTTTTCCATAGAGGTAAGCAAGCCGGATAAATCGCTGGACTCCACCTCGGCAATCAGGTAACTCAAGCCCCCGTTTAGCGACCAGAAGAAACCGTAGCCATCGATTTCCTGATGCAGGGATTCGTGGTGAAAATCCTTCAATACCCCAATGATAGTATAATCTACCCGCTGCCCCTGCCATTCGAAGGACATGGGTTTACCAATGGCTGTTTCTGGCGTATAGCCCAAACCTTTGGCCAGGGTTTCATTGACCACCGTAGAGACCATGGTATCAGCCACCCGGTCTTTGGAAAACTTTCGCCCACTCACCAACTCAAAATCCATCATATCCAGGTAGTCAGGTTCGGCATAGGTGGTAAAAGCGTGTCGTCCGTCCCTGGCAGCCTGGCCTTCTCCAAAGAGGATCATATCGTTGATATTGTAAATGCCGGGATAGTGGGTGGTGGCCCCAACCTCGCGGATGCGGGCGTCCTTGAGAAGCTCTTGTTTCAGGGACTTGTATTTGTCTGCAGCCTCGTTACTACTCAGAGGCAGGATGATCTTGGTGGAAGCGTCAAAGCCCAGGTTGGTGTTCTTTACATATTCCATTTGCTCGTTGATCACCAAAGCCCCTTGAATTAGCGCGATGGAGATGATGAACTGCAACACTACCAGGCCTTTGCGCATCTGACGGACGCTCAGTTTTTGTCCGAGGGTGCCTTTAAAAATGCTGACAGGGCGGAATGATGATAAATAAATGGCGGGATAAAAACCGGCCAGGAAGGTGGTAAAAAGGATGAACAGCAGCATCCAGGGCAGGATGTGCATATTGGTCCATAAGTCTACTTCCATGCTGGCACCAAAGAGTCGATTGAAGTAGGGCAAAGCCAGCTCAGACAATCCGTGAGCGATCACCACTGCAATCAGAGTAAAGACCAGGGTTTCGGTCATAAATTGTCCTAACAGGGCCCGCCGGGTGGCGCCTACTACTTTGCGTATTCCCACTTCATGGGCCCGAATAGTGGCCTTGGCCGTGGTCAGATTCATGAAGTTGATGCAGGCGATGAGCAAGATAAAAATGGCCAAGGAGCCGAGGAGATATAGATAGGTAATATCGCCACTTGGCCCTATGGCGGCAAAGGAACTGTCTGCCTCACTCTTAAGGTATATATCCTTTAGGGGTTCGAGAAAATGGACTTTGGAAAAGCCCATTTGTTCCGCTTGATTGCCGAGATAGCCATCCAGCCATTCGGGCAGTTTGGCTTCCAAGGCTTCTGGGTCTGCATCAGGGCGAAGTTTGATGTAGGTAAAAAAGAGGTTGTTCCCCGCCCATTCCGTGGTGCGGTAAAAGCGTGCCCCCATGCCTCCACTCATAGCCGACATGAAAAAATTGGCTTCGATATGGGATTTATAGGCTCCCTTCTCAAATACCCCGGTCACTTTGAAAGTTTCCTCTCCCCAGAGGCTTTCTACTTTCAGGGTTTTGCCGATCGCTGACGCCTGCCCAAAGAGTTTGCGGGACATTTCATCCGAGATCACGGCCTGAAAAGGCGCATCCAAGCAATGCTTGGCATCCCCCTCCAAAAAGCGGTAGGTCAGCACCTGAAAATACGTACTGTCCACGTGCATCCCGGAAGTCTCATAAAAGGCCTCCTCTTCATAGCGGATGAGGTATTTTTCTACCTGAGGGGCTTGGACCAGGCGGGCACTTTCCAGCACCTCGGGGAAATCTTCTTTGATGGCTCTGGCAAGAGGCGAAGGGGTAGAGCCCGTCTTGGTAGCATTTTCCCCAAAGGTAAATTCCGTCCCTACCCGGTAAATATGATCCCCATCTTTGTGATGACTGTCATAAGAAACGGCATCCAGAATGTAGGTTACGATGAGCAGGCAACAGGCGAGCCCCATAGCCAGGCCCAGGATATTGATCCCAGCGAAGGCTTTGTTTTTCAGCAGATTGCGAAAGGCAATTTTCAGGTAGTTTAACCACATAGGCTTAGGTTTGGCAATAGTTCTGGCCCATACAGATGCCAAGGCGATGCCAGGAGAGGTACCGGGCTCGCTTTCAGCAATTTAGCGATTAAACAGCTTTACTGAGGAAGCGTATTCGTTCGAATTTGGACAGGGTTTTGTTCGAAAATGGACAGTAAGTTTTTACCTAGGTAGAACATGCTGATTCAAATTCGAGTCTGGTTTTTTTTCGCAATAGGTCTTCATTTCGATACCTATTTTTTCGAGATTAATTTTTCGACAAAATAAACTAATCACAAATCCATCCTACCATGAACACGATTAACCGCTTGTTATGCTTTTCAGCCTTTCTCTGCTTCTGGTTTATCTCAGGAAGCACCCTCCAGGGGCATGACGGCTTGCAGTCTTCCTCCCACCATAAAGTTGTAACCCAGCACCTTTCAGGAGACATTCCTGCTGCTCAGGAGATAGTCGTCTCGGATCAGGGAACTCCCCCCCTGGACCACTTAAGCGATTGGATCAATAACGCTTTCCTTATTTTATCAGGGATTCTCTTTACCTACTTCGTCTATAACTCGATCAAATATGTCATATCTAAAGAAGCTGATCGTCACGAACCCTACAGAAAACATATGATTCGTGATTTTGTCATTCTTTTCGTCGTTGTAGCGGTGTGGGGATTGGTAGCATTTTTGAGTTCTACACTAGGAATAGGATTAGGCCTTTCAACCGATGGCATTCAAGCTGGAGATGAAATCTCTATCGGCGTGGAATTAGGCAATCCTGATTCCCTCAGCGTAGAGACCTTCAAATTCGAAATAGGCATCGATTGCGAGGATTTTGTGGTAGATCCACAAAGTCAACTAACCTTGGATCTTTCCAACTCCTGGTTTGGCAATGAACAAGAGTTGATCGGGCAGGTATGGACAGAAAATGAGGGAGCCTTACTGAGAGTCAGTTTACTCCGAGCAGATAGCAGCCATATAGCGGGCCACGGAGAAGTGGTTACCATCAAAGGAGTCATCGTCCAGAATCCCGAAAGTAATGGTAATTCAGAGCGGAGAGTAAATAACTCACCAGCTTTTTCAGTCCGGGCCTATCCGAATCCCTTTACTGAGTATGTAGTCATTGAACCCTCGGCTCCCAAAGCTCCCTTCGATTTCCTTCTCATGGACCCGGCTGGCAGGATCGTTCAGCGCGCCCACCAAATATCCGGACCCCAGAAAATTGGCGGAGCCCATTTGCCTGCGGGAAATTATTCCCTACTGATCCAACAAGAAAGCAGCACCCAAACCTTCATGTTACTCCATCAATAAGTTTCTGAAGGTTAATATGGGGATATAATGTCTAATTCCTTTGGAAATTATATCCCCATATCCTACTTTCGCGATGGGTAAGGCTATACGACCAGATCCCTCTGAACTCCGCCAGGTCCGAAAGGAAGCAACGGTACGAGGTTGATCGGTGCGATATGGTTCTTACCCTTCTTTTTTTTCCTCCTTTTTGGCGGCCTCCCTCACCTTTTTCCATGTCCTATTCTCCTCCTAGTGAACAAGATATGCCTTTTCTGGTCCGTACGGCCCAGTTGGCGCGATTGGGCGGGGTAGCTGCTCAGCCCAATCCGATGGTGGGTGCAGTAGTGGTCTATGAAGGTCGCATCATTGGAGAAGGCTATCATCAGCAGGTAGGGGGACCTCACGCAGAAGTAGAAGCGGTAAATCGGGTGGCAGATAAAAGCCTCCTGGCCCAGTCAACCATTTATGTCAGCCTGGAACCCTGCAACTTCCATGGACGCACCCCGGCTTGTACCGACCTCATTTTACGGCATCACATTCCGCGGGTGGTGGTAGGCAGCCTGGACCCACATCCCAAGGTATCCGGCAAAGGCCTGCAAAAACTTCAGGAAGCGGGCGTAGAAATAGCGCTATTGGCAGATCAACAAGACTTTATTCACCTGAATAAAATCTTCTTTGTCAACCAACTTCTTCATCGTCCCTTTATCACCCTCAAATGGGCGGAAAGCCAGGATGGCTTTATCGGTGGGCTTAATGAGGAAGGGCAGCCTCGTCCGGTAGCCATAACCGGCTCAGAGACCCAAAGGTTCAGCCACCGGTTGCGGGCCAGTCATCTGGCCATGCTGGTAGGCAGAATCACGGCAGATGTAGATCAACCTTCCCTTACCACCCGGGCTTATCCAGGGCCGGACCCGATCAGACTGGTGTGGGATCCTGAACTAAAGCTGGCTGGGAATAACCGCATGTTGCAAGACGGAAAGAGAACCATCCTGCTCAATCATCACAAAGAAGGCCAGGAAAGCCCCCTCGAATGGTGGAAGCTATCCGAGGATATGGACTTATCAGATACGCTCTCTTATTTATACCAGGAAAAAGGCGTGAGCAGCTTGCTGGTAGAAGGGGGAGCCCATACCTTACAGGCATTCATTGATGCGGGCTTATATGACGAGATTTATCGCTACACCGGACCTAAAGTCATTCAGGCAGGAACGCCAGCGCCTGTCCTACATGGCTTGACCTTTGGTGAAACGTTTCTTTCCGGGGCAGATGTTATTGAAATTTTTCGGGCAAAAAGCTACCTGCAGGACTCCTAAGCGTTGCCGGCCCGAGAAGGCTTTCTTTCTTTCATTTTGCCCTTCCAGCGATTCCGCTTTTTCCGACGCGCTCTTTGCTTGCGCTTACGATCCCAATCGCGAAAGACCTTATCCTGCAAAATGACATATCGAACCGAAGCCGCTCCATTGAGGCGCATGCCGTTGTTTTCCCCTGAGGACCAGGAAGGCTTGACATCCAGCGAAACATTGAAGCGAAGGAGGGTCATTTCAATCCCCAATACGCCATCAAAGCCCGCCAAAGTTCCTACTTCCGTATCGGAACCTATGTGGGCGCCCGCTCCATAGTACCAGTTAGCCCGGCGGGTGAGTAAGCTGTGGTGGCGACGTGCCAGTAAGTGAAAATTGGTGGTTTCCTTGAAATCGTTTTGCACAATTCCTTCTACCGTCCATTTCTTGGTTACCCTCTGGTTTACGCTAAACCCAATGGAGTTCCCCAGCCGGATCCCAGCTGCCGTGGTGTATGTCTGGGCATGAATCATCCCATCCATACATAATCCCAGGCTCATCAAGCCTATCAAAGACATCAAACGAATTCCCTTCATAACAAGGCAAAGTTTACATAAATCGATGCAAAGACGTTTTTTCAAGGCTGAGGTTGCGGCTAAGTATCCGGCAATCTATGGAAAATGGGCCACGAATACACACATAAGGCTCGAACAGCCATAGATTCGTCTTTAATTCGCGCATTCGTGGCTATCTGACATCCCGCTCAATATCCCCCATAAAAAAAACTTCCCTCCGCCTGCGTGTAACAGGTGGACGGGAAGCTCCGAAAGTACATGATTTTCGTTTTCCCTCTTCGAGGGAGATTCTATGAAGAAAATGAGGTGGGAATTGAAAAGCCCGGTTTTTAAGCTATGTCTTCAGATGAGCTCTCCAACTCCCTACTCTCATCCGCTAATCAGGTTGTTCGTGCAGGAAACCATTGTTTTCCCGCAGCTTATACTTCTCCTCTGGGTCCTCATCTACGCTCATCCGGGAAAGCTCTACCCGACGGACGGGCTTACTTTCACCCAGTTCAACCCGCTTCCGCATATAGGCAGGCATGGTTTCCAGGCCTTGCAGGCTTTCCGGATCGTGGATGTCATAGACTTTTGAATTCAGCTTTTTAATCCGCTCCTCGCGCTCTTTGCGATCAAGTCGGCGAAAGCTTTCTTCATGCATGACGGGTTCAGGATCAGGGTTGATGACCAGTTCAGCTTTGACAGGCTCAGTTACGGCTTCCTCTTGCTGGACGACCGGCACAGGCACTTGTTTCTGCGCAATAGGCACAGCATTACTAGCTTTCTCAGCTACTTCAGCATAGCGCGTAGCGATCACGGTAACCCGAATCTCTTCTCCCATAGATTCGTCATAGACGATTCCATAGATGATGTTGGCTTCCTGTCCGGCAGACTGCTGAACGTGCTCTACGATCTCAGTGGTTTCATCCATGCCCAGAGATTCTTCTGAAGCAGTAATGTTGACGATGATGCCACGGGCACCTTCTACGCCGAGATTGTCCAGCAGCGGAGAAGAAATGGCGGCTTCCACAGCCTCCATAGCACGCTCTTCGCCTTCGGCAACTGCCGTACCCATCAGGGCCTTCCCACCATCACGCATGATGGTGCAAACGTCAGCAAAGTCAACGTTGATATAGCCCTCTGTAGTAATGATCTCAGCGATGCCTTTGGCCGCATCACACAGGACCTGGTCAGCCTCCTCAAAGGCTTTTTTCATGGTGACCTTAGAACCGAGGATTTTGTAGAGGTTGTTGTTGTCAATGACAATCAGGGTATCTACGACATCCTGTAATTCCTGGATACCAGACATAGCTTGCTGGCTACGTTTGGGGCCTTCGAAACGGAATGGCGTGGTTACAATGCCCACGGTCAGGATGCCCATTTCTTTGGCCATGGCGGCCACGACGGGGGCAGCCCCGGTTCCGGTTCCACCGCCCATACCGGCGGTGATGAAGACCATTTTCGTATTATTCATGAGGGAAGCGCGGACTTCCTCAAGGCTCTCGATGGCAGCTTTTTTCCCTACCTCAGGATTAGCGCCTGCCCCCAGACCTTCCGTCTGATTGGCTCCCAACCGGATTTTGGCGGGTACGTCGCTGTTCTTTAAGGCTTGGATATCTGTATTGCAGACAATAAAGTCAACTCCCTCTATGCCCTTAATGTGCATATTATTGACTGCGTTACCGCCGCCTCCACCGACGCCGATCACTTTGATGATGGATTGTTGGTGTTTCGGAAATTCAAATTGCATGGCGGATATATTATGGTTGAAAGAGTGTTAGAAACTAAAGGTTATTTCAAAGGGCCCGGGCCCTGGTTTTTGCTATTCAATAAAGTCGCCTGTATTGGTCAGGGTGCTTTCGAACCAGGTTTTCACCTTGTCGATGAAACTGATCTTGGGTCCTGAAGCCATCCCTGCTCTGGAGAATTGGGGTGTACTTCCACTACGACCAGCAGAAGGTTTGCTTTCCTGCTCCGTAGCATCCAGTCCCATAATGACCAAACCGGTTCCGGTAGCATACATGGGGAAGTTGACTTCATCCACCATACCAGACGCCAGATGCTCCCCAGGCAAGCCGATACGGGTATCAATTCCCGTTACGTATTCCACACACTGCTTCATGTGTTGCAGTTGAGAACCGCCTCCGGTTACCACGATGCCCGCTACCAGTTTATCTTCGAAGCCGGAGTTTTTGATCTCCGCGGCCACGAACTCCGTGATTTCCTCCATCCGGGATTGAATCACCTGGGCCAGCATGCTTTTATGGATTTCCTTGGAGGGCCGATCCCTTGGACCAGGAATGCTGATCACAACATCCTCGGTAACCGCTTCAGACATGGCACTACCGTACTGAATCTTGAGCAGCTCAGCGTGCTTTTTCATCACCTTGCAACCGTGTTTGATATCCTCGGTAACAATGTTACCTCCGAAAGGAATCACGGCCGTATGGCGAATGATGTTGTTTTCAAATACCGCGATGTCGGTGGTACCACCGCCGATGTCCACCAGGCAAACCCCGGCTTCTTTCTCTTCCTCAGTGAGGACGGCAGCGCTGGAAGCCAGCGGCTCCAGAATCAATTCAGCCACTTCCAGTCCGGCTCTTACCACACATTTGTAAATGTTATTAGCGGCTGTGGTTTGACCCGTAACAATGTGAAAGTTCCCTTCCAGACGTACCCCGGACATACCGACCGGATCTACTACCCCAGCCTGGGCATCCACACTGTACTCCTGTGGCAGTACGTGGATAATTTCAGTCCCTGGTTGGGTAGCAATTTTGAACATATCCTCGTGCAGACGATTTACATCAGCCTGCTGAATCTCAAAGGCAGGATTGTTCAGGGTAATAATTCCTTTGTGCTGCATCGAGCGCACATGCTCTCCGGCAATCCCTACGTGGACTACCTCAATTTTGATCCCTGACTGTTTCTCAGCTTCAGCCACCGCTTCGCGGATTGCCTGGACGGTCTTTTCGATGTTGACCACTACGCCCCGGCTTACTCCATCAGATTTGGCTTTGCCCAGTCCCAGGATGTTGATCTTGCCATATTCGTTGCGTTTTCCAACGATGGCGCAAATCTTCGTAGTCCCTATGTCGAGTCCTACGACGATTTTTTCCGTTGACATGGATTTTTCTGAAGACATAGCTTAGTAATTAAGTTTCTTGCGTTGTCCGTTGTATAAAGTCTCTTGAACAAGTATTATCGTTTGGTGGCCACTACCTGGCCGTCGAATTCTACACTGATGAACTTAAAGGCGTTCCAACCTTTGACCGCCATCCACTCCCGGTAAAAGGTCTTGATGCGATCGAATTTCCCTTCCAAATCCTCTGGCAAACCGAACTTCACATAAGTTTTCCCGATCTGCGGAAAAAGGGTGATATGCCCGTTGGGACTGATTTGCACCTCAGATATAAAGGCGTTCCAAAAAGGATCCTGGTTGATGTACTGGATCAAAGGCACCGCCATTTTCACAATCCCACAGTCAAAAGTATCCGCCACAGCCTCCTCAAAATTTCCTCTCACCAACACCACGTGGGGAGCTGCCAGGTCGGAGGAGGGAAATTTCACCCCTTCTTCGTCCAGATAGAGGTAGTTGCCACTGTCATTGAGCAGGCGCGCCACAGGCTTTCTCAGGTTCAGGTCCACGTGCAAGACCCCAGACATACTTTTATAGACCTGGGCATCCCGAACAAAAGGATTGGCTAGCAATTCCGTTTCCAAATCCTGCAAGCCAATCTGGTTCATCGGCTGGCCAATCAGCATGCGTTCCTGCTCTACGGTCAGGTAATCAATCACCCGATCCTCATTCAGAAATGCGCCATCTTCCCCAGCCTGGATGTTCACGGCAATCTCTTCCAGCACCATAGCAGACTGATATCCATTCACCATAGCCAGCACGGAAATCAGGACCACCGCGATCAAAGGATAGAGCAAGACCCCTCGGATACCCAGGTTGACTTTCCCGAGCTTTACCGGTTGGCGTTTCTGTTTTTTCTCCGCCTCAATGTCCTCGAACCGTCGGTTCTGACGGGCCTTGGGGCGAGCATTTTTATATGTGCGTACCAGAAGAAACATCTCTTTGGTTGTTTAGCTTTCGTTTAAAGTTTGGACAAAAGTCTTCAGACCTGCGACCTCTCGATCAATGTCTCCGGCTCCCAGACTCAGCAGCACCGTGGGTGGCTGAATGCTGGCCTGCAAGGCCGCGAGGAGTGCGTTTTTTTCCACCAACTGCTTTCCTGCCTGTTCCATGCCCTCCAGCAACATGCTTGAGCTCACGCCTGGAATCGGTTCTTCGCGGGCGGGGTAGATGGGCAAAAGGATGCTCACATCCGCTTTGCTCAGTTCCTCGCTAAATCCTGCGGCAAAATCCCGGGTCCGGCTATAGAGATGGGGTTGAAAGACCACCACCAATTGACGCTCAGGGAAACAGGCTCTTGCCGTGCGGATGGCTGCCGCGATTTCCGTGGGATGATGAGCATAGTCATCAATGTAGCTGATGTTGTCCCCATCTTCCTGCACCTGAAAGCGCCGGTAGATGCCGGCAAAAGTGCTCACAGCTTCCGCAAACTTCTCCATCCCAAAGCCTGCTTCCATGGCCAGGGCTAGCGCTCCCACCATGTTGCTTACATTGTGGTGTCCAGGCATATGAAGACGCAAATCTTTGAGCTGGCCTTTCGGACTTTGAAAATCAAAGACCGTGGTCAATCCCTCGAAGCGCAGGTTATTTGCCTGATAGACTCCCTCATCCAATCCATAGGACTTGACGGGTTTTCCCCAGTCTGTATCGGGAAGGTCTGCCTGCACCAGCAGGGCTTCACACTGCTTCCCAAAAGCGAGGTAGCCTTCGGCCATCACCTCCGCAGAACCATAAATATCCAAATGGTCAGGGTCTAGCGAAGTGATCAATCCCAGCTTGGGAAAAAGGGTCAGAAATGACCGATCAAACTCGTCTGCTTCGGTAACCATCCAAGGGGATGCTCCTAAGCGGAAATTTCCTTGCAGATGGTTGGCCACGCCCCCCAGAAAAGCGGTAGGGTCTCCCCCGATTACTTCGAGCACATGCGCCAGCATGGAAGAAGTAGTGGTTTTTCCGTGGGTGCCGGCCACAGCCAGGGTTTGATAAGCCTTGCTGATTTCGCCCAGCACTTCAGCGCGTTTGTACATCGGGATGTTTCGCTGCACCGCTGCCCGATATTCCAGGGCCTGGGTGGGAATGGCGGGGGTATACACCACCATATCCTGCTCATCCAGATGACTTTCGTCCATTACGTAAAAGATCTTCACGCCCTCTTCCGCTAATCCTTCTGTGATGACGGAGGCACTGCGATCGTAGCCAGATACCTGCCATCCCTTGCGATGAAAATAGCGCGCCAGTGCACTCATGCCGATCCCCCCAATGCCCAAAAAGTAGATGCTACGAATATGTTTCCCGAAAAATTTCATCTACTATTTCTTTCGCAGCATGATGCTTTTCCATCGCTTTTATCTGCTGCTGCAGTGCATGCAGCTTATCCGTATCTCCCAGGACCTCCAGGGCCGTAGGGATCAATTTTTCTTCTGCTTCTTTGTCCAGGACCAATAAGGCCGCTCCGTGATCTGAAAGGGAACGCGCATTCTTGGTCTGGTGATCCTCCGACACATTGGGAGAAGGCACCAAAATGGACGGTTTTTCCAGGTCGATCACCTCCGAAATCGTACTTCCGCCAGCCCGACTGATGATCAAATCCGCTGCTGAATAGGCCGTGGCCATGTCCTCGATAAAAGGCATCAGCTTGATCTGATCTGTTTCCTGAATCTCCTGGCTTAGCTCGGGGTAATAGCGTTTACCACACTGCCAGATCAGGTTGACATCAGCTTTTTTGGCTAAGTCCAACTGAGCTTTAATGGCTCGGTTGAGGCTCAAGGCGCCCAGACTTCCGCCGAGGCTCAGCAGAATGGGCTTGGACGGATCCAGGCCCAATTTCTGAGCGGCGGTGGACCGATCCGACAGCTGAAAACTGCGGATCGGGTTGCCGGTTACTACCACCTCCATGCCTTCAAAATATTTGCTCGCCGCAGCATTGCCGAGGAGGATTTTCCGTGCTTTTGGAGCCAACCAACGGTTGACCAGTCCGGGATAGGCGTTTTGCTCACAGAGGAACAAGGGGATTTTTCGTCCGGCAGCTACCCTTCCCAAGGGGCCGCTGGCAAATCCACCTACGCCTACCACAGCCTGTGGCTTGAAGCGACGAACAATTTTGCCTGCCTGAAACAGGCTGCTAATCAGTTTTATGGGAAAGAGCAGGTTACGACGGATATTCCGCAGATTGATCTGGCGATGGATTCCACTGATCCATACGGCCTCAATCGGATAATTGTACCGAGGGACCACCCGCAGCTCCATGCCGCCTTTGGCTCCTACGAACAAGATTTCCGCCTCCGGATCGCGTCGCTTAATCTCATCAGCGATGGATACCGCAGGGAAAATGTGTCCCCCGGTTCCTCCACCTGATATGATGATTCTTTTCTGCATCCTTATTGATTAAGCGTAGGCTTGTCTTTGGCGACTAACCCCACTTTTTCCTTTTGTTTTTTTCTTTTCCATGGCATCCCGACTTACACTCAGGATGATACCCAGCGTTACCCCGGTCATCAGGATGGAACTCCCACCCATACTGATTAGCGGCAACGTCAAACCCGTTACAGGCAAGAGTCCCACCGTAACGCCCATATTCATCAGGGCCTGCAGCACCAGGACGAAGGACAAGCCCGAGGCCATGAGGGCCCCAAAGGTTTTACTAACGGTGATGATACTGACCGATCGAAACAGCAGCAGGAGGTAAAGGAGAATCACCCCCGCGCCCCCGATAAGGCCATATTCTTCAATGATGATGGCAAAAACGTAGTCAGCATGGGCCTGCGGAAGATGGTGCCGCTGGGCACTTTTGCCTACCCCTTTTCCCATCAAGCCACCGGTCGCAATAGCAATACTCGCCTGCGTGGTCTGCACATTGGGAGAATAGGTGTCATCCAGAATCCGATGGACATAATCGTTCCAGCGGGCTTTCCAGGTTTCCGAACGCTTGGCGGTGCTGAGCAGAATCCCGAGGCCCATAAAGGCAATCAGGACCAGCAAGCCAATATATTTCATGTCGATCCCCGCAATGAACATCACCATGAGACTGGCAATGAACATCAGGATCGCGGTACTCAAATCAGTAGGGGCAATCAGTCCACAGATCACCGTTACCCAGAACAAAGCAGGCAAGAAGCCTTCGGTAAAATCTTTGATCACATCTTGTCGCAGGGCCAAAAGTTTGGCCAGATAGATCATCAGGGTAATTTTGGCCAGGTCAGAAGGCTGGAAGGTATAGCCGAAAAGGGAAATCCATCGGGCTTCTCCATTGATTTCTGATCCTTGGATGATGGTATAGATCAGCAAAACGATGGTCAGCATCAGCATCGCATTGCTGAAGCGGGCAAACCAGCGGTAATCCATCAGGTGAACGGCAAACATGACCACCAGGCCCATCAGTAACAGGACGCCGTGCTTGATCATCTGACCTTCCACGTCTCCTCCATGCAAACGAAAAGCAAGGTTACTGGCTGCGCTATAGATAGCTAGCAAGCTTACCAGGGAGATCAGGATCACGATGATCCAGATGAGTTTATCTCCTTTGAGTCTATGTAAAATCCAGTTTAACACGTGGTTATACTTAATCCTTTTGTCATACTTTGGGTCTGAGACCCTTTATGGTCAGGAGCTAGGCTCCTTCTTTATTTCTATCATGTTGTCGCCCATTCCTTGACCGCGGCTTTGAACTGTCTTCCCCGATCCTCATAGTTTTGAAACAGATCAAAACTTGCACAGGCCGGAGAGAGTAAGACCGCATCTCCTGCATCAGCTAGTCTTACCGCTTGAGAAACGCCTTCCTGCATGGAAGCCACCTGATAGACTGGCACCGAAAAATCCTTGTGGAACTTTTCATCATGCTCTCCCAGCACCACGATGGCTTTTACCTTCTCCCGGACCCAGGGCTGTAGCGTGGTATAATCATTTCCTTTGTCCACACCTCCTGCCATCCAAATTGTGGGGCGGTTCATGGCCTCCAGGGCATAAAAAACGGCATCTACATTGGTCGCTTTGGAATCGTTGATGAACTGTACCCCAGCGACCTCAGCTACTTCCTCCAGCCGATGTTCAATCGGAGAAAACTGCCGGAGGGCCATTTGCACCGCGGATTCCAAAACGTCTACCCCAAAAGCCTGTACTGCCAGTAAGGCGGCCAGTACATTGAGCTGGTTGTGGCGTCCCAGGAGCCTGAGATGGCGAAAATCACCTACGTGATTTCCTTTGAGCATCAAAGCATCTCCGGCGATCCAGGCGTCAATTCCCTTTCCTGCTTGCAAGCCAAATTTTCTGACCTGAGCGCTCAGAGCATGGCGACCTAGTTGCCGTTGGGTCTCCGCATCTTCCCCATTCAGGATAAATACCTGATCAGGGGTCTGATTCTCGGTGATCCGCATCTTGGCCGCCCCATAGGCTTCTAGCTGATAGCCATAGCGGTCCAGGTGATCAGGAGTGATATTGAGCAAAAGGGCCACTTCGGGCTGAAAGCGCTCAATGTCATCCAACTGAAAGCTGCTGATCTCCAGCACGTAGGCAGCCCGAGGGTCCTGCGCTACCTGCAAGGCGAAGCTTTTGCCAATGTTTCCCCCCAATCCTACATCCAGACCGGCCGCAGCCAGCAGGTGGTAGATCAAGGTGGTGGTGGTAGTTTTTCCGTTACTACCGGTAATGGCGACAATACGTGCGTCTGTGTAGCGAGCCGCAAATTCTATTTCCGAAATGATCGGAATCTTGTGCGCTCTGAGCGTCTGGATAATCGGAACTTTTTCCGGTATCCCGGGGCTTTTTACTATCACTTCCGCGTCAAAGAACTTTTCTTTTGTATGTTGACCTTCTTCGAAGGTGATGTTATGCTGTTCAAGAACCTGTTTATAGCGATCCTGGATCTTTCCTTTATCAGAGACCCACACCTCAAACCCCTCTTTCTGGCCCAAGATGGCCGCGCCTACCCCACTTTCTCCTGCTCCTAAGACCACTAGTTTCTTCATGCCTATCTCAGTTTGAGGGTAGCAAATGAAACCAGGACCAAAAGCACTGCTACGATGATAAAGCGGGCGACAATTTTAGACTCATGCAAGCCACTCTTTTCGTAGTGGTGATGCAAAGGGGCCATTTTAAAAATTCGTCTTCCTTCTCCGTACTTCCGTTTGGTGTACTTGAAGTAGGTTACCTGGGCAATGACGGAGAGGGTTTCGGCAAAAAAGATTCCGCAGAAAATCGGAATCAAGAGTTCCTTTTTGACCATTAAGGCCAGGATACCGATGGCACCTCCCAGGGCCAGGCTGCCCGTATCTCCCATGAATACCTGAGCGGGATAAGCGTTGTACCAGAGGAATCCCAGACAAGCCCCTACCATGGCCGTCGCAAAAATCAACAACTCCGCAGACAAGGGGATGTAGCTAATATTCAGATAATTGGAGAAAACAAAGTTGCCGGACACATAAGCAAACAATCCCAGTCCTGCGGCCACAATGCCCGTGGTACTGGCAGCCAATCCGTCCAGGCCATCTGTCAGGTTGACACCATTGGAAACGGCGGTAATGATGAAGATGACGATGGCCAGATACACCAGCCTGCCAAGGATGCCTTCATCGATGAAATTCTTCAGGATCCACACCTTCGAATAATCAAAGACATAGTCCTTGAAGAAGGGGAAGTCTGTGGTGTAGACGAAACTTTTATCCTTAGGACCAAAGAGGGCTCCGGCAACCATTTTGCGTTGCTCGGGCGCTACCATGACCACCATTTGGGTGTCCCGGCTAGCCGTATCATTCAGGGTAATTTCCCGCTCAACCCGGTACAAGCCAATGCTTTCGTAGGTATCTCCATCCGGCACCTCGGTAAAGTCGTTCCCATCTACTTTTAGGAGTTGGTCTCCACTCTCGAAGCCTACTTCTCTTAGCAGGGAATTGGTGCGGATTTTATTCAGCTGGGTCAGGTTGGATTTGCTCCCCATGAAGTCGGGGTGAAACAGCATCACCAGCCCTACAATCAGGCCCAGCCCCACTTGTCCTACCACCTTGAATTTCCCTTTGAGACCGGCTTTATCTTTTTTGAAAACTTTGATGTAATCGTCGATAAAGCCAATGGTGCCCATCCAGACAGTACCCAGGAGGACCAGCCATACGTAGCCATTTTTCAAGTCTCCCCACAGCAAAGTAGGAATGACGATGGCCAACACGATGATGATGCCCCCCATAGTCGGGGTGCCTGCTTTTGAAGCGTGATCGGGACCGAGTTTACTGTCCCTTACCACCTCTCCAATCAGGTTCTTTCTCAACAAGTCAATGATCTTCTTGCCTATCAGCAAGGATATAATCAGCGAAAATATGATCGAAAGGATCGCCCGAAAGGTGATGAAACGAAATACACCGAAGCCGGGTATTGCGTAAGATTCGTTGAGCCAATCGAGTAAGTAATAAAGCATGCTAGCGTAATTGTGATTGAATAACTTAGAGCAAGATAAGGCTGCGTTTTTGTTTCGTTACAATTGATGGAAATCTGCCTGCTTCTACTTATTATCCGAAGGCTTCCTGCAATACTTGTCGGTCATCAAAAGGGTATTTCACCCCTTTGACCTCCTGATAAGTCTCGTGTCCCTTGCCTGCGATCAGGATGATATCCTGGTTCTGGGCAAGCTGACTGGCCGTTCGGATCGCTTCTCTTCGATTCTCGATTCTCAATACCTTTCGTCGCAAAGCGGCTGGCACCCCTTCATACATCATGTCCAGAATACTTTCCGGGTCTTCGTTCCTCGGATTGTCCGAGGTAAGAATAACCTGATCGGAATAGTCCAGGGCAATGGCGGCCATTTTGGGCCGTTTCGCCTGGTCCCGGTTGCCTCCACAGCCCACGACCGTGATGACTTTTCCCCGGGTCTGGTTGATGTCCTGAATGGTGGAAAGCACATTCTTGAGGGCGTCGGGGGTATGGGCATAGTCCACAATCCCGATGCGTTGACCTTCGAAATGAAACACTTCAAATCTTCCGGCTACGCCGCCCATCTTTGACATGGCTTTTAGCACATCTTCTTTTTCTTCTTCCAGTTCCAGCGCGGCCCCATATACCATGAGGAGGTTATACGCATTGAAACTACCGTGCAATCTGAACCACACTTCTTCTCCGTCAATCTCCATTAACAGTCCGTCAAAACTGTTCTCCAACAAGCGGGCCTTATAATCTGCCATGCGCTTTAAGCCAAATGTTTTCACCTTTCCCCTAGTGTTCTGCACCATGACCTTACCTCTGCGATCATCCACGTTTATCAAGGCGGTAGCCCCGGTTGGCAGATGATCAAACAGCAGTTTCTTGGCCTTGATGTATTCCTGGAATGTCCCGTGATAATCCAGATGGTCGTGGGTAATGTTGGTAAACATGGCCACCTGGAAGGGAATGCCGAATACGCGATGCTGGACCAAAGCATGACTGCTTACTTCCATGAAGCAATACTCGCAGCCGGCCTCCCACATCTGAGCAAACAGATGATGGAGTTGCTTAGGGTCAGGGGTGGTATGGGTAGCAGGAATGGACTCACGGCCAATTTTATTGCCGATGGTTGAGACCAGTCCGGAAGTAAGCCCGAGCGATGTAAATAAATGATACAAGAGGGTAGCTGAGGTGGTCTTACCGTTCGTGCCGGTAATGCCTACCAGTTTCAGCTTTTGGGCAGGGTTTCCGTAGAAATTGGCGGCAATGCGGGCCAATTCACGGTGGCTTACTTCCACCCGAATGAAGGTAACTCCTTCTGGCTGTTGCGCGGGCAGCTTTTCGCACAAGATGGCTCCAGCTCCCTTTGCAATCGCTTTGTCAATGAACGCGTGTCCGTCTACCTGGGTTCCGGGAAGGGCGACGAACAAATGCCCCTTCTCTATTTCTCTTGAATCAGCGGAGAAATCCCCAATTTCTTTATCTAGCTCACCTTTTATCTCCAGCGTTGGTACTCCTGTTAAAAGGGTCTTGAGTTTCATAGCTGTCAACTGAGATAAAGGGTGATTGCAACATCTTCTCCCATCCGATAGCCGGGCTGCAGGGTTTGTCTTCGTACTCTCCCTTTGCCTCTGATCAATACCTTTACCCCTAGCCCTTCCAGTAAATTCATGGCATCACGGGCCGACATGCCTCTCACATCAGGAATGATGCCTTCTTCCACCTCCACATGCTCCACAAAGGTTTGACCACTATCGGTATACAGGCGCATCCACGGCACCTCGTCTAATTCTCCTACTTTCATCCCCAGTTCTTCATAAACCAACTGGGCGTTTTTCGCATAAAAAGTGCCTCGCTTGGGCAGTTCCTTCTGGGCGATCATCACTGGAGGCTCAGCCACCCGGGTATCCATATTGTGTACCTCTTCTGCAATCCTGCGAAAGATAGGCGCGGCTACCTTGGCCCCACTGGCTACCCCTGCATCCGGCTCATCAACCATGATATAGAGGGTGTAGCGAGGATGATTAGCCGGGAAAAAGCCCCCAAAAGAGGCGCGATATTTTTTTACATAGCGACCGTTCTCAGTTTTTCTGGCGGTACCGGTTTTTCCAGCTACCTGAAAAGGCACATTTCTGAACTGGCGTGAAGCGGTACCGTAGCGAACCACGGCTTTCATGGTTTCTTTGGTCAAATCAACGGTGCGTTGGCTCAGCATCTCAGGATTTACCACCTCAGGCGCATAGGTCTGGATGATCCGGGAATTGTTCCGGATTTCCTTGACCAGATAAGGCCGCATCAGCTTACCATTATTGGCCAGGCCATTATAAAAGGCTGCCATTTGAATAGGTGTAACCAGCAGCGAATAGCCATAGGACATAGAAGGCAGCGTGGCAATGTTCCATTCAGGATGCCCGGGTTCGATGATCTTCGGTATAGGCTCACCCCGTAGTTGGTTGTTAGCTGGCTCGTAAAAGCCAAAACTCCGCAAGCGATCCAGATACATATCCGGATAAGGACCGTACTCTTCACTCACCAACTTGGAGATGGCCACATTGGATGAATGGGCGATGGCAGGTTCGAATTCTATCAATCCGTAGGCATGACCATTATCGGTAATCTCCTTATCGTCATACATCATGGTTCCATCGCCCGTGTCGATGGTATCACATAGATCAACCAATCCGTCTTCGATCAGGGCGGCTGCTGAGGCAATCTTAAAGGTTGAACCGGGTTCGATCTGCGTAGCCACTGCATTATTGTAGGTCTCAGGATAATTGGCCAGGGCCTTGATTTCTCCGGTTTCTACTTCCATGAGGATGGCCACGCCATATTTAGCAAAGTGCCTTTCTACGCCTTGCTTCAGGGCTGATTCCACAATGTCCTGCAGGTCTACATCCAAGGTAGTACGTACATCCAGGCCATCATCCGCTACCGCTTCTCCAAACTGGTCCAGCGGTACGTAGGCCTCTCCGGGTAATTTCTGCGCCAGGACATATCCATCCTCTCCTCTGAGTTCCCGGTTAAAAGAGGCTTCTATTCCCCGGATCCCTACGGTATCGTTTACCAGTCGTCCCAGGGTAATCCGAGCCAGTTGTCCAAAGGGGTAATGCCGTTCGTTTTCAAATTTTTCGGTCGTAAAACCGGCTTTCCAGCGTCCACGACGCAGAATAGGCCACTGCTTGACCATTTCCAATTCCTGAAAATTGATCTTCTTGCGGCTTAAATAAATATGACGGTCCTGTTCAGCCATGGCCTTGCGGACCCTTCTATAATAGGCTAGCGTGTCTTTTTCTTCGCCCCCAAAATAATCAGCCATCAGCGTAGCCAGGCTCATGAGGGAGTCTTCAAAGTTGTCCCATTGGGTAGTGTCGATCATGGTGGGATCGAGCACCATTTTATAAAATGGGATACTGGTAGCCATCAGGGTTCCATCCTCGGCCAGGATGCTTCCGCGATCAGCTACGATCTTTTTAAAGAATATCTGTTCTTCTGCTTCCCGCTGGGCCCATACATCATAGTCCACCTGGAGTGACAGCACCCGTAGCACGACCGCGAGGCCGAAGAGCAGGAAGAGTCCGAAGAGGACATATACCCGTGATAGTATGTTGTTAGATACCTTTCTCATGTTACTTTCGGATACGTCAATGAGGAACTGCCTTGAGAGGCGGGTCCTCAAACTGGAATCATGTACAAGAAGAAGGGAAAAGCGGGCGGTGTGTTTGTTATTGTTGGTTCAAAGTTCTTAGGTCAGTGGTTCGCTACAGGGTTCCGATGGTTTACGAGTTGAAGCGGTGGCTCGCCCAGGGGTTTGAGGCCCAGGGTATCTGCCATTGGCTTAATCTCAGAAAAACGCGTACCGGCACTCAGGGTCGCTTGCTCAAGCAGATATTGAGATTTTAATTCTTTTACCTCCTGGCGATACGTTTCCATATCATCAATCTGCCTTTCCGCAATATGAGAGTTCCAGATGTACGCCATCCCAATCATGGTCAGAAAGATCATGAAGCGGAGGTAGCCATCCACATTGCGGATGGACAATCCTTTCTTCTTCGCGTTCGATTGTTGAGCACGAGCATTGGATCTTCTTCTGTTGGTTCTGGCGGCCATAAGTGTTTCCTATGTATAGGACTGAAAATCAGTCAATTAATTCTTCGTTTAACAATTGCCTTTCGGCTACCCTCAGTCGCGCACTGCGCGCCCGCGGATTTCGTTCAACTTCTGCCTCATCTGCCATGACGGCTTTGCGGGTGATGACCTTCCAGGGAGATAACAAGCGACCATATAGGTCTTTGTGCTGAACGCCGAGCAAATTGCCACTGCGGAAAAAGCGTTTTACCAAACGATCCTCCAACGAGTGATAACTCATCACGGCGATTCGTCCTCCCGGGTTAAGCAGCTTTACCGATGCTAACAGCAAATTTTGTAAAGCCTCCATTTCCCCGTTTACCTCGATTCGTAAAGCCTGATATACCTGCGCCAGATATTTTGCTCGACGCTTAGGCGGAATACAAGCCTGAATCATCCCCTCAAATTGACTGGTTTCCCTGATCTCTTCTCTTCTTCTCCCCTCTATGACAGTACGAACTAGCTTTTTTGCATTGTTTACCTCTCCATATTTTGAAAAAAGGTGAACCAAATCCCGCTCTTCGTAGCTGTTGAGGATATCCGCAGCGGTTTGTCCGTCCGTAGGATTCATTCGCATATCCAACTGAGCTTCAAACCGATAGCTAAACCCTCTCTCTGCTGTGTCGATCTGGTGGGAAGAAATTCCCAGGTCGGCGATCAACCCGTCAATTTTTTTTATATCCCTGGCTTCCAGGGCAGATTCAATGAGCGCAAAATTCTGTGGGATAAAGATGATCCGGGGATCATCGGGTATGTTTCTTCGTGCATCTGGGTCGCGATCAAAGGCGATCAGCTTTCCCTGCTTCAGTCGCGCCAGCAAGGCGCGACTATGCCCTCCTCCCCCAAACGTCACATCCACATATACCCCATCTTCTTTTATCTCCAGGAGATCCAAGGTCTCCGCTAACAAAACCGGTACGTGGTAGGGCGTCATGGCGCTATTCTTCAGGATCAAAATCCTTGAACTCCCCCATTACTTCTTCACTTAAATCCCCAATGTCAAAATCCGGTTCTGTCAACATGCTGTTGTAGACCTCTCCGCCCCAAATTTCTACTCTGTCCCCCTGGGCTACCAGCACAATCTCTTTATCGAGCTTGGCATATTCGGTCAACATGTTGGTCAACAATACCCGGCCACTGCCATCGAGCGCAATCTGACGGGCTCCCTGAAAAAAGAATCTGCGAAAGCGGCGATTCTTCTCTTTATAGGTGTTGAGTCCCATCACCTTGGCGGATTCTTCATTCCAGACCGATAGTGGCCAGAGAATTAAGCAGTTATCCATCCCGCGGTTGACCACAAAGTTCGTCTGCTGATCCATGGGCAATAGCTTACGCAGGCCAGCGGGCATCAAAAAGCGCCCCTTAGCATCTAGCTTGCAGTGATATTCCCCGATTAATGAGATCATTTCAGTGAACTGGACTTTGCATCAGTAAACCTAGTTAAATTTTCCCACTTTTCCCCACTTTTTTCCACTTTCTACTACAAAAAAATGCAAAGCCTACATTCTTGCACATAAATGTAGCTTAAATATTCTTAATTCCAAATTTTTTAGCACAATATTCCATTTTAATTAGCAGAATGTTTCCCAACTTTGCCAAAAGTATTGGCTAAATGCGCAGAATGGAGAGCTGTGGGAAGATGTGGGAGAGAATGGAGAGGTGAGACCGTCCCGGAGGCACTCCGGGAGGTA
>JBCBGC010000088.1:0-33488 GCA_038527215.1 Bacteroidota bacterium | reverse complement strand
CTCCAATCTTCAGCGTTTGACTTCCCTGGACCTTAATAGTTCCAGGCTCCTTACACTCCCGGCCACGTTCCAGGGCCTACCGCTCCTTAAACGGCTGGACCTTTCTTCCTCTCAGGATTTGAAATTGCATGATTTTTGGCCAGGCTTTCGTTCATTAGAAGAGCTAGACCTTCGGAATATGAACTTACGCTCATTTCCAGGCTCTCTTGCTCCTTTATCCAACCTAAAGCACCTGGACTTAGGGTATAATTCCTTGGATTCTCTTCCACTGGGAATAGGACACCTAAACAATCTTGAGGTCCTGGATATTAAACGCGCGGTCTACGGCAGAAAGCCCATGGAAATAAATTTTTCGCGCTTAACAAAGCTCAAAACGCTCATTATTACCTCATACAGGCTCCAAGCCTTCCCACCTGGCCTTACCGAATTAGGAGAATTGGAAACGCTGGAACTTAGCCAATGTTGGTTGAAAGAAATCCCTGAAGAAATCGGCCAGCTTAAAAAATTAAGGCACCTTGATCTTAGCTCGAATCAAATTCAAGAAATCCCAGATGGACTGACCCAATTAACCTCCCTGGAAAAGCTGGAGGTTAGAGGTAATTTCTATAAGAGCTTACCTGAGAATTTTGCCAATCTAACAGCCCTAAAAGAGCTGGACTTGTCTTATGGGAGCATAGACAGTCTGCCGCGCAGTGTTTATGCCCTAACTCAGTTAAGGAAATTATCCCTTTCACGTTGCAAGCTCACCCATATCTCTCCAGAATTAGCCAAGCTAGTAAAGCTGGAAGAATTAGATCTATCAGGAAATATGCTAAGCGAAATCCCGGCCGAGTTATCTCATTTAAAAAAACTCAACAATCTGAACCTGAGAGATAATAAACTAAAGGAAATTTCTCACGCATTTTCTGATAGCTTTTCTGCCCCTCATCTCGAAACCCTCAAATTTGATAAAAATAAAATAGGCGAGGTCTCTTTAGAAAAATGGCATTGCCCTAAACTGGAAAGCCTTTCCCTAAACGACAATGAATTAACTACTATCGGTAATAAATTTGGCTATTTCCCCAATCTCGCTGATCTGAGATTGAGCAACAACAAATTAAAGGAGATTCCCTCCAACATTAACCAGTTACCTAAGCTAGCAAACCTTAACCTCAACGAGAATCAGCTCTCTTCTTTCCCGGAATCTCTTTGGGAAATACCAACATTGTTAACCCTGCGTGTCGGAAAAAACCAGTTCACCACCATCCCCTCCGGCATAGGAAATCTAAAGAGGCTGAAAATCCTAGCCATAACGGAAAACCAACTTACCCGGCTCCCGGATGACCTCTGCCAAGTATCTATATCGACAAAAGGATTAGGGTTAGAACTATGGAAAAATCCCCTGGAATCGCTACCCAAATGCCAGTTGGAGAAAATAAAACAGGAAGAATTTCCAGGTATTACCGTAAGATTTCTCCGTGAAAGTTGTTTTTCCGTGGCCCTCCAAACCTTTGTTTTTCATCAAAACAAATGGGGAAACATGCCAGAGGAAAGCCGGACTAAGCTCTTGGAGATGATTACAGAGCATCAGGCAGCAGGCATCAAAAACAAAGACCTCCATCGTTTGAAAAAAGCCCTGAGCAAACAGTAGTCCTGAGGGTCATTCGCATTTCTCCCTCAATCGCAGTAACTTCCAAATAAGGATATCTACTGCTTTTGACATGAAAAACCTAAAATTGCTTGCTCCTCAGCCTTTGCCTTTTGACTTCGGGGAGTGGAAGCAAAAACCTTTTCATACCCGGGTCAAAATGCTCTGTCAGGCCTGGGCTATGCAGGGCTATGGAGCCCCGGTTTCCGCCTATGTCTTTTACGTGCTCAAAATCCTCCTCTATGGGTGGGTGTGGACCTTATTCTGCTCCTTCTCGGAAGGATTAGGAGGCTTATCAACCATTTCTGCCTGGTGGTTTGAGCCGCAGGCGCTGTTGAAATTCGTGCTGTGGAGCATGCTCTTTGAAGTGCTCGGGCTCGGCTGTGGCAGTGGCCCCTTGACGGCCCGCTATTTCCCGCCTCTAGGTGGCGTATTGCACTTTGCCCGGCCGGGAACCATTAAGCTGCCACTCTTCCCTCAGTTACCCGTGATTGGGTCGGACAAAAGGAACATCGTAGATGTAGTCCTCTATCTGGGCTTGCTGGGCGTACTGATTCGGGCCTTGGTAGCGGATGTGGTGGTACCGGAAATGCTCTATCCCATCGCGATTTTATTGCCTGTATTGGGATTACTGGACAAAACCATTTACCTGGCTGCTCGTTCTGAACACTATCTGCTAGCCGCCTTTTGCTTCATGTTTCCTGGTCAGGAAATCATCGGAGCCAAAATCGTCTGGGTAGCCATCTGGTGGGGCGCGGCGACTTCCAAACTCAACCGCCACTTCCCGGGCGTAATCGGGGTCATGATCAGTAACCATGCCGTGATCCGCTGGAAATGGCTCAAGCGTAAACTCTACAAAGATTATCCGGAAGACCTGCGGGCCAGCCGTCTTTCTGGCATATTAGCTCACGCTGGTACGGTTATCGAATACACCTTCCCCCTGGTGCTTTTCATGAGTGATGGGGGTACCGTGACCACCGTTTTCCTGGTGGTCATGTTTATGTTCCATCTTTTTATCACCAGCAGTTTTCCCATGGGGGTGCCGCTGGAATGGAATGTCATCATGGTCTATGGGGCCTTCGTACTCTTTGGGCAGCATGCAGCGGTAGGCTTTGATTCGCTGGAATCCCCTATCCTGGCCATTGTCCTGGCCATCTCTTTGGTCGGCGTGCCGCTGGTCGGCAATTTTTTCCCGAAATACGTTTCCTTCCTGCTTTCCATGCGCTACTACGCCGGCAACTGGGCCTACAGCGTGTGGTTGTTTAGGGATAATTCGGAAGAAAAGCTGGACCAAAACCTCACCAAGTCTGCCAAGACCGTACGCAAGCAATTGGAGATGTTTTACGACGAAGACACGGCCCAATCCCTGGTCGCCAAGGTCATTTCTTTCCGGGTCATGCACTTGCACGGAAGGGCCCTGCAAAAGCTTGTTCCGCAAGCCGTCGAAAATATCGAGCAATACCAATGGCGGGATGGTGAATTGGTCGCCGGGGTAGCCCTGGGCTGGAATTTTGGCGAGGGGCATCTGCACGATGAGCAGCTACTGGCGGCCATCCAAAAACGCTGTCAGTTCACCTCTGGAGAACTGCGCTGCATCATGGTGGAATCCCAACCTATGGCCAAGCCAGAGCTAAGTTGGCGGATCGTAGACGCCAAAGACGGAGAACTCAAATCCGGGACAATCCAGATCGATGAGCTGATGGAGTTACAACCGTATCCCACCTCCGTGGTTCACGCCTGATGAGCTGGGATGCCGTCATCATCGGCTCGGGACCTAATGGACTGAGCGCAGGCATCGCCCTGGCAGAAGCTGGGGCCAAGGTCCTCATCCTGGAAAGTGCCGGCGCAGTAGGCGGCGGGACCCGAACGGCAGAGCTAACCTTGCCCGGTTTTTACCATGACGTATGTTCAGCCGTTCATCCGACAGGGGTCCTTTCTCCCTATTGGAAAAAGCTGCCTTTAGCCGACTACGGACTGGAATGGGTTTATCCTGAGGCCTCAGTAGCCCATCCACTGGAGGATGCGCCCGCGGTGATCCTCAGCAAAAGCCTGGAAGCGACCGCAGACAGCCTCGGTAAAGATGGAAAAGCCTGGAAAAAGCTCATCCAGCCTTTTCTGCCCCATGCGGAAGACCTGATTCAGGATAGCCTCAAACCCTTAGGCGTACCCAAAAGACCTATAGAGTTGGCCCGCTTTGGGCTCAACGCCATGCTGCCTGCTGCGACCCTGGCTAGCCTGCGTTTTCAGACAGAAAGAGGCCAAGCCCTGCTGGCCGGAAATGCAGGGCATAGTGTATTGCCACTGGGAAAACCCTTTAGTGCAGCCATAGGCTTGCTGTTCTCCGTAATGGCCCATATGGTAGATTGGCCGGTCGTAAAAGGCGGCACCATGCAACTATCTCAGGCTTTGCTGGCCCACTTTCAACAACTGGGCGGCACGGTCCAGACGCAGCACATGGTGGCTTCCTGGGAAGATATCCCAGCGGCAAAGGTTTACCTATTCAATACCGACCCGCTACAGCTGGCCCATATTGCTGCCGATAAATTGCCCAAAGGCTACCGCCGAAGATTAGAAAAATTTCGCTACGGCCCCGGAGCCTTCAAACTAGACTGGGCCTTGTCCGAATCCATTCCCTGGAAAGACCCGGCCTGTCTGAAAGCCTCCACGGTACATATTGGCGGCACCTTGCAGGAAATCGCCCAAAGTGAACGGGACGCCTGGCAAGGCACCCACACGGAGCGGCCTTATCTCATCCTCTGCCAGCAGAGTGAGATAGATAGCAGTCGGGCCCCTGAGGGTAAACATACGGGTTATGCTTATTGCCATGTGCCACACGGTTCCAAGCGTGATATGACGGAAGCCATCGAAAACCAAGTGGAGCGTTTTGCCCCTGGCTTCAAAGACATCATCCTGGCCCGTTACAAAACCGGGCCGGAGGCCTGGCATACCTACAACCCCAATAATGTAGGAGGAGTAATTACTGGCGGGGCCGCGCATTTGCCGCAGCTGTTCACCCGGCCGGTTGCGCGCTGGAATCCGTATACCACCCCAAATCGCCAGATTTTCCTCTGCTCTGCAGCTACGCCGCCCGGAGGAGGGGTTCATGGGATGTGTGGGTTTTATGCGGCGCAGGCAGCCTTGAAAAGGTTGGGGTGAAGCCGATTGCACCGGCTGGCGGTGGCCGCAGCTTGCAGCTGCGGTACGGGTATCACCGCCTGGTGGTAGCCGCAGCTTGCAGCTGCGGTGGGGGTCTGGAAGCCAGTGTTACGGACCTTGGGTGGATGTGATTGCACCGGCTGGTGGTGGCCGCAGCTTGCAGCTGTGGTGCGGGGTTTTACCGGCTGGAAGCCCGTGTTACGGGCCTTGGGTGGATGCGATTTCACCGGCTGGTGGTAGCCGCAACTTGCAGCTGCGGTGCGGGTTTTTACCGGCTGGAAGCCAGTGTTACGGGCGCTGGGTGGATGTGATTGCACCGGCTGGGGGTGGCCGCAGCTTACAGCTGCGGTGTGGGTTTTACTGGCTGGAAGCCAGTGTTACGGGCGCTGGGTGAATGCGATTGCACCGGCTGGGGGTGGCCGCAGCTTGCAGCTGCGGTACGGGGTTTTACTGGCTGGAAGCCAGTGTTATGGATTCTTGTCTCACCTCTCTCAGTCCCGATACCTCGGGACGGTCTCTAATCTCTACTCTCTACTCTCTACTCTCTACTCTCTACTCTCTGCTCCGAAAATGCGTATCCAATACATGGCGGGCCAGGGTTCGGCCTTGTTCGAGGCCTTTGTCCGTGGCAAAGCGAAAATGGAAGCCATTATAAATGCGGGAGGCGGCACAGTCCAACGCAGCTGAATCCAAGTGGGTATAGCTTCGGTAGGCTTGGCCCGGCAAAGTAGAAATAGACAGCATGCGAAAAGAAACGGCTGCGGTTCCTAATACTTCGGTGAGGATTTCTGCGCCTCCGGCTCCCACGGCCGCATGGGCGGAAGGATACTCAGGCCAGGGCGGGGTGAGCATTTCTGGCTCCCAGCCGGGTTGAGCCGGAAAGCCCGGGAAACCCTGGCGGATAGCGGTATAAGGTCGCCAGGTATCATAATGGTATTTACTTTCCAGGGAAGCCAAATATAGGTCATATAGGTTGACATTGAGGAGGGCGAACAAGCGAGCCGTTTCGTGGAGAGACAGTCCATGTTCCGGGGCCAGCTGCCGCGCCAGTCGATTCCAGCTGTGCTCCCCAAACTCTGCCCACCAATGCGCGATGTGGGTTTGGTCCGCGGTCCGTCCGTGCCCTTGTTTGCTGCCCATCCTGGCTACTTCCTCCACCGCTTGTAGGTAAGCCTGACTGTTCATTTGAGGTGGAGGCGTTACCCGAAACTGCGTTACCGAATCCATGGTAAAGGGCCGGGCATAATCAAAGTCTGGATACAGGACCCACTCGTCAAATCCTGGAGTGTATTGATAATCTCCCGGTTTGGTCATGGGCGTATAGTCTCCTTGTTTTTCGTGCCCATCCCCTACCCTTTTTTCCCAGATCGCCTGAGCGGAGGCCATACCGAGAGATATGCCTGCCTCCTTTTCCGCTCCCGCAGGAATCTCACTTAGCCAGGCATTGGTAACGGCTCTAATGGTGTCGATGCGTTTTGGATAGGCCTTTTCCAGGATATATCTCCCGGCACTGATCATGGCTGTGGTAGCATCTGCATCCTGCGGCTTAACCGCATAAGCATAGCTTTCATATTGAGCATCGATTCCCTGCAAGGCATCATGCACCGCGATGTGTACCATGCTCAGGGTCCGAACTCCGATAAAAGAATAGAACTGATCATGTTGGTTGGCCAGGGTATAACTAAGCAGGTTAAGGTCAATCAACCGCTGCCGAGGGGCCTGCTGTTGGCCAGGGAAGATGTGAGACGAAAATCCCCATAACACTGTTAGGAAAAATACTAATATTAAAAACCCTGAAAGAAGTCCATTTAGCGGAGAGAGTTTGGCGGTAGATTTCATGGGAACGGGCATAAGTTTGAAGTTGGTGTATACCATCATGGTCGTAATTTTCTACACCCGATCATTTCCTTCCCTTGAATCCACAAAAAAAGGCCGCCCCTAAGGGCGACCATCAAGGTCCATACAAATGGTCTTGTTATGCAAAGGCTGGGTACTAAAGGACCTGGCTCAGCAAGGACACGAGAAAGTAATTCAGGACCACCACCAGGAGGCTTAAGCCCAGGGCACCCCAACGCTTTTTAATCGAAAAACCGCGCAGGAGTTGGTCCGCTCCCATCAGGGAGAGGGTGGTCAGCATAAAATAGGCGAGATTAACAGACTGGAGATCAAAATAGATCCCTGCTTTCCCCAGCAGCCAAACCGCTGCAATATTGAACAGGGAAACCAACAGGGCCACCACTTGAGCTACCCCAAAATTTCGCAGGTAAACAAAAGGGAGGATATAGGCAGCACATGCGACTGCTACACCGAAAAAGAATACTTGTAGAAGAAAAGCCAGGCTAATCATGGTGGTAAGGGTTAATGGGTGATCGATGACCTATAGGGCAAAGGATCAGCCAAAAGGCTTTACTCCTCACTATCAACCACTTATCCCAAGCTACACCTGGATTTTCTTCTCAATTTGCGAAACGCCTTCCAGAAATAAGAAAGCGCCGCCTTACTTCAACTCCAGAATCAAAGGCGTCATGGGGGGCAGCGCCAGCTTCTCTTCCAATCGGTAGCTCCGGCCACTCAACACCTCCTGTCCCACAGCGGCATCCTGCAGCACTTCCGCGAAGCGATCAAGGTTCAGCTCATAGTCTCCTTTGTTTTTATTCAGGATGACCATGATCTTTTGCTGTGCATCATAGCGGAAGTATACATAGACACTTTCTTCCGGGACAAAATGGATGAGTTTACCTGTATGCACGGCGGTGGCACTTTTTCGCCAGTTGAGGAGTTTTTTCATCATCGCCTGGGCGGCTTTAGCCTCTTTGGACAGGCCTTCCCCACTGGCAGCATTGACTTTATCCCCGGCCCAGCCTCCGGGGAAATCACTACGGATGATGCCATGATCGGTGGTCCCGGGATTTTTCATGAGGATTTCTGTACCGTAATAAATCTGGGGGATACCTCGGATAGTCGCGGTATACGCCATGGCCAGATTGAATAAATCTATGTCTTCATTTAGCTGAGAAAAAATACGGCTCATATCATGGTTATCCGGAAAAACCACCAGATTATGGGGGTCAGCATACATAAAATCCTGGGCCAACCTTTCGTACAAATCAATCCAGCCATCTCCCCAGCTTTCTTCCGTTACCAGGGCCCGAGCCATGGTTTCCTGCAAGGGGAAGTCCATCAGGCTAGGTAGATCAGAGGTGTAGCCATTGGGATTTTGCTTGCCACGCTGCCAATAAGCCACGATGGAAGGATCATTATACCATTCCTCCCCTACCACGTTGAAATTCGGATACTCTTCCATCACCCGGCGTGTCCACTCGGTCATATAATCCTGTTCCGGATAGGGATAGGTATCCATGCGGATGCCCGAAAGCCCTAAATATTCTATCCACCAAATGGCATTTTGGGTCAGATAGGTGGCCATCTCCTGGTTCCGTTGGTTCAAGTCCGGCATGGTAGGCACAAACCAGCCATCGGCAAAGATTTTGCGGTCGAGGCTTGAAGCATAAGGATCCTGCCATAAACTCTTGCGGTGATTGGTGCCGGTATAGGTGGGCCAGACATTGATCCAGTCCTCAGAGGGCATATCTTCCATCCACCAATGAAGCGAACCACAATGGTTCACAATCATGTCCATGATCAGGCTGATCCCTTTTTCTCGGGCTTCCCTGGCCATCGACCGGTAGCTTTCATTAGAACCAAAGCGAGGATCCACTTTGTAAAAATCAGTGGTCGAATACCCGTGATAGGAATATTCTTCCATGTCGTTTTCCAGAACCGGATTGACCCAAATGGCCGTAAAGCCCATATCCGCGATGTAATCTAAATGCTGACGGATGCCTTCAATATCCCCGCCATGACGTCCTCCTTTAAACTTTCGGTTGGGTTTTTCGCGCATCCCTTCTACCATATCATTCGAGGGGTCTCCATTGGCAAAACGGTCTGGCGTAATCAGGTACAGAACATCTTTGTTGCTAAACCCTTTTCTCTCGGCACTGCCATCTTCCCTTTCCCACAATTCCCACTGATAATCCATGGTTTTTTTCCCATCAGCAAAGGTGAGGGCTACTTTGCCTGGTTTTGCAGAGGGAGCAATATGCAGATCCAGAAAGAGGTAATTAGGACTCGTTACCTTGATCACGCGTTCCAGTTTCACCCCTTCATGGGCAACTTTCACTTCATAATTGGCAATATTCTCCCCATGTACCATCAGTTGAAGGCCCGGTTCTTTCATGCCCACCCACCAGTTAGGAGGCTCTACCCGCTGTATCGGGCTTTGGGCTCTCAGGTTTATTTCCTGGCCCATAAAAAAGGCCAAAAGCAAACAAAAAATAAGGTTACGGAACATCATGAATGATATAGTTTTTGCTTTCTGTTTAATTCAATTCATCTTTCATCGTCTTTCTCCAGTCATTGATCTGCTGCGTAAAATCCTTCACTAGTTCAGGATAGTCAGCCGCCAGATCATGGTCGTTGCGGGGGTCTTTCTCCATATCAAAAAGGCCCTTTATTTCATCCGTGGCATTCCAGCGGAAAAACCACTGCGCATTTCTCAGCCAATAGCCTTCTAGTTTGCGGCCCATCATATCTTCTTCGGATCGGGTCTGGCTGATTTCTCCGATAATCACTGCCCGACCGGCTGCCTCATCTCCGGATTCCTCAATCAGGTTTTTTACCGACCGACCAAAATAGTCTGCAGGAATCGGCATGCCCAGATAGTCCAGGATGGTCGCGGGAATATCGGTGCTGTGTAGCAGGGGTTTCGATTTAACCTGGCCGATAATCTGATCTTTCCAGGAAAAAATAATCGGGGTACGGAAGGACTGGTCATACAGGGATAGTTTGCCCTTATCGCCTCCATTATGCCAGCGTAGGGAATCATGGCGAAATTCCTGGTGCGGCTCCTGTTCCCAACCGTTGTCATTGATGTAGATAAACAGGGTATTATCCTCCAGGCCTTTTTCCCGAATATACTTCCTCAAGGCCCCTACCCCTTCGTCAAACCAACTACAATTGGCATAATAGCGTTTGGCAGATTCCGACATGTCCTGGTCGCGATATAAATCATAATATTTTTCAGGGGCATTGAAAGGATAATGCGGCAATTCCGGAGCGAACCACATAAAAAAGGCTTGGTCCTGATGGTCATCTATGAAGGCGTAGGCGGAATCCAAGCCTACCCGCACTAGTTCGAGTCCCGAACCGCCCATGAACTGCTTGAACCATTTTCCGCCTTGCTTACGGTCTTCCGGTGTCCAACCCTGGGTCATGCCGTGGGTAAAGCCCCCATGCCGGTAATGATATTCCCACCATTTGCCGCCCTGGAAGCTGGCATAGCCTTTTTCTGCCAACAATCGAGGCAGGGTAGCCACATCCCGCATCGCATGGAAGCGATATTCACGCTCGAATTCCTCTTTGGTTTTTTCCGACCAATCTTCATGGGCTGCGAGGGTATCGGCCAGGCGCTGCCTGGAAGCGACTGCATACTGCGTCGGCAAAGTCCCGGTCAGCAGGCTCTGCAAAGAGGGACGACAATGGTTATCGGGTACATAGCCTTTGGTGAATAGGGTGCCACTGGCCGCCAGGCTATCCATGTGAGGCGTCTGGACATAGTCAGCCCCCATAAATCCGAAGTAGGGATAGCCCTGGTCATCTCCAATAATAAGGATGATGTTTGGGCACCTCTCCTTTTCATCAGGGTCCTCTTGAGGGCTTTGGCAAGCCCAAAGAGCACATACCAATATGGAAAGCAGAACAAGATTTTTCATACAGAAACTTAGTGATGCCCGCCCGCATCGGTAAGCGCCGTTTCCGCCACCTCAGCGCCTTTGTTTTGCTCCTTGACCAGGAACCACAGGCCAGCCGAAATCGCCAGGGCTACCGCAGAAATGATAAAAATGACTGTCTTATCCGCCTGGGATTCAATAAAACTTCCGAGGCCAGAGGCCACTACCTGAGGCAATACCACCGACAAGTTGAAAATACCCATCATCATGCCCATGCGGCTTTGGTCTACCACTTCTGACATAATCGCAAAAGGTAAACTCACCACAGATCCCCAACCAATCCCGATAATGGCCATCAACACAAAGAAGGAGGTCATGCTGGAGCCAAAAAGCACCAATAAGCCATAGCCCACCGCCATAACTGCAATGGCCAATGTATGGGTACGGACCCGGCCCCATTTTCTAGCCAGGGGTTCCAGCACCTGGGAAGGCAAAATAAAGCCCACGGTATTCAGGATGGCAAAAGCCACCCCTATACTGAATCCAATTTCATTGTTTTGCTCCGTGGTCAACTCCGCTGCGGTCTCAAAGCCCATGATCACCTCTTTGATATAAGCAAAGGAGTAAATGAACATGGTTTGTACCCCTACCCAGGTAAAGGCGTGGGCTCCGCAAATTTTCAAAAAGGCCCACCAGTCGGTAGAGGTGGTCTGCCTCCCTTCCGCGACCGCTGCTTTTGTTAATTCCCGGGGCTCTTCAATAAAAAAAGCGGGGACTACTGCGGTAAGGAGCACGAAGGCCGCCCCAAAATAGATCAGAAAATAGTTGTTGATAAAAGCCCCCATTAGATAGGCCAACACCCCAAAGAAACCCGAGATGGTCTGCATCCAGGTAAAGCCTTTGGTGCGGGCCTCACCCTCTTCTGTAACGTCGGCGATGATGGAGCGAGCTGGATTAAAACTGATGTTAATGGCCAGGTCTAAGGTGAGAGCCACGGTTAGGGCAACGCCTACCAGACTTTCTAATCCCATGCCTGCCTGGATCACATCCAGATAGGGCAAAGCGAGAATCATCAAGCCCGCAATGGTTCCCCCAATGATGATAAAGGGTCTCCTTCGTCCACCCCATAACCACACCTGATCACTCACTGCTCCGGCGATCAATTGGCCCAGAATACCCGCTAAAGGACCAGCCAGCCAGACCTTGCCGATTTCCTCAATGTTAAGGCCGTATTTGGTATTGAGGATCCAACTCAAGGCGGCGATTTGCACACAGAGGGCAAATCCCATAGCCGTAGCCGGCATACTCAGGATTCCGTAAAAAAGGTTCGATTTTTTCGTCGTAGTAGTCATATATAGCGAGGCTTAGATGCTAAACAAACAGGCTTCCCAAGGCCTGAGGCGCAGCTCTTCAGCCGACCAGGATGGGGCTTTTTCATAGTTCCCAATGAGGAGTTCCTTTATTTCCTTTAATTCTTCCAGATCAACCGCCTGCTCCTCAGAAGTGAAGTTAAGGGTAATCAGATAACTTTCCCCGGCGGCTCTCCGCGTATAAACGAAGAGATTTTCATCATCAGGCCTGAGGTCCACGAAATTTCCATAGATCAAATCCGGATGGGAACGACGGAAGCGGGTCATTTTTTTGTAAAAGTTTAGGATAGATTGAGGATCATTTTCCTGAGCAGCTACATTGACCTGCTGGTAGTTAGGATTCACCTCAATCCAGGGGGTAGCCTCAGAAAATCCAGCCTGCGTTCCCGCCTCCCACTGCATGGGCGTTCTGGCATTGTCCCTGGCAGTATGTTTGAGGTTTTTGACAAAAATGTCTTCCTCTCCCCCGGCAGCCAGGTGCTTCTGATGCGCGTCAAATACCTGAATATCCCGGTATTTACTCAGATCTTCCCAGGGGACATTGGTCATGCCGATTTCATCCCCATAGTACATATAAGGGGTGCCGCGTTGGGTCAGCAAAAACATGCCTAAGAGCTTGGCAGCCTCTTGATGGTAGCCACTATCATTCCCGAAGCGAGAGACCATGCGTGGAAAATCGTGGTTGCCCAGAAAGGTAGTAGGCCAGCCGCCCATATGGGTTAACCGATCCCAATCCGATACGATCTTTTTGAATTCTACCAGGCTATACTTCTTTGGTTTAAAAAGATTATTGTCATCCTTATCGATGTCCATATGCTCGAAGTGGTAGAGCGTATGGAGTTCACGACGGTTCTTGCCTACGTATAGCATGGCCTGCTCTGGAGAGATGCCCGGCCCTTCGCCCACGGTCATCATATCGTATTTGGAAATCACTTCATCGTTCATCTCCCGGAGAAATTCATGTAGCCTGGGGCCATTGGCGAAAAAGCGGCCTGGATTTCCGTCAAAGGTTTCGGGGGTTTGGTCCGGAAAACTCAGGTCTTTGGAAATAAAAGGCATCACATCAATCCGGAATCCATTGATCCCTTTTTTCATCCAAAAATGCATGATGTCATAAATCTCCTGACGCAACTTGGGGTTTTCCCAGTTCAGGTCCGGTTGCTTGACGGAAAACAGATGGAGATAATATTCCTGCGTGGCTTCATCCCATTCCCAGGTACTGGGCGCAAAGAAAGCTACCCAGTTGGTAGGCGGGCTACCATCAGCCTTGGCAGGTTTCCATACATAGTAATCCCGGAAAGGATTGTCTTTCGATTTTCGGGCTTCCTGGAACCAAACATGCTCATCGGAAGAGTGGTTAGGCACCAGGTCCAAGATCAACCGAAGGCCTCTTTCCTTCATTCCGGCCAACAACTCATCAAAATCCTCCATGGTGCCAAATTCGTCCATGATCGCACGGTAATCAGAGACGTCATAGCCATTGTCATCATTGGGCGAGGAAAAAATCGGGCTGAGCCAAATGGTTTCCACTCCCAGGTCTGCAATGTAATCCAGACGGCTGATGATTCCCCGCAGGTCCCCTACGCCGTCCCCATCGCTATCTTGAAAACTGCGGGGATATATTTGGTAAACAATGGTTTCTTTCCACCAGGCCCTTTCAATGCTTTCGGGCGAAATCTTTTTCATATCTGTAGTAGCCTTTTTGATTTGAACAGAGAGATAAATATCAGTCCTGCACCCAGCAGGAGATAGGGGTAGTAGGATCAATAAGGCAATGGAGAAGGAAGCTGGTCATGGCGACCAATTTTTCCAGAGGAAAGGAAACCAAATCTAGGGAAATTGTGGGAAATTCCCAGAGCTAATGGGGGATAATAAGCAGGAAAAAGCCTATTTCCGTCTGAACAAAGAGGAATAGATTATTTCAATGGCAGTATCTGCATGGCGCTCGATCTCCTCGGGCGCGTACACGTCCACCCCATACAATCGCTGACTGAGGTTGTCCATCAGAAAAAAGGTGGTCAAAATGCCGAAATTGATAGAGATGTAATTGTACATGGGCATATTCACCTCATATCCTTCCGCTTTATAGGCTTCCAACACCGGGCGAATACGCTCATCCAAGGGTTTGAGAATATGATCAATGATCCAGTCCGAACGATCGCTCTTCTGGGTCATCTCATGCATCATGATTTTGTACAACTCCACATTCTCCGAGGCATAGTAGATCAGTTGCCGGGTCAGCATCTTCCCGATATCTATCGGTGCCTGATCCTTGCAAAGCCGAACCGTTTCCTTGGCCTTTTCCTCATAGTCATGCGTGATAAAGCGCATGGCCTCATGCCAAAGATTCTGCTTGGTCTGGTAGTGGTAAAAGATGAGAGAATCATCAATCTGCAAGCGCGTGGCGATGGTTTTCACACTGGTTCCCTCAAACCCAAACTCAGCAAATACCTTAAGCGCTTCCCGCAAGAGAAGTTCTTTATCCAGGGTATTCTTTTGACTAGGTCTACCCCTTTTTCGCTTTTTAGGTGGAGTTTCCGTGCTCACATCACTGATATTTAGCAATCGCTTAATTTATACAAAAAATTCCATATATAACTGAACTCTGACCAAAATCTTCCGCTAGCCTAGCCGGGAAGAGCATTTTTTCGAAAAAAGAGCTTTTCTGCATGCGTATGAGCCCTTGCGGCAAAGGAGGGGGGGAATTGTTGGGAAAAAGCATAAAAAAAGCCGGGCTGCCTTCAGGAAAAATTGTATATTGGGAATTAATTAAGCTACAACTTAATAAAATCATTTTACCAACCTAATATCCTCTCCCTCTGACTTAACCCGTCAAAAAAATGGAAGCATATATCTACGACGCCATTCGAACCGTGCGCGGCAAAGGCAACAAAAAAGGCGCCCTCATGGGCATCACGGCTACCGAGCTAGCCTCACAAGCCTTGATCGCTTTACGTGAAAAACACCAACTAGACCCCGAATTGGTAGAAGATGTCATTTTGGGCTGTGTCACCCAGGCCAAAGACCAGGCCGCCAATATCGCCAAATCTGCCGCTCAGCAATCCGGCTACGGAGACCATCTTTGCGGCGTATCTCTCAACCGTTTTTGTGGTTCTGGCCTGGAAGCGATCAACCAGGCTTCGGCTTACGTAAAGTCCGGTTTCAGAGACCTGCTCATTGCCGGTGGCGTAGAAAGTATGTCCCGCGTATCGATGGGTTCTGATGGCGGAGGCTTCCTCATGGACCCTGCCCAGGCCATCCCTGGCCACATGGTTCCTCAGGGAATTTCTGCGGATCTGATCGCCACCAAATATGGCTTTTCTCGGGAAGACGTAGATAAGTTTGGCTTTATCTCCCAGCAGCGGGCTTCCGAAGCAGAAAAAGCAGGCCGCTTCACCTCCCGGGTAGCCGTTCACGATATCAACGGAATTCCGGTCCTGGAGACCGATGAAAATATTCGTCCTTCCACCACCCTGGAAGGCCTGGCTAACCTGAAGCCTTCCTTCGAAATGATGGGGGCCATGGCGGGCTTTGATGCCGTAGCCATTGACCGCTACCCAGAAATCGAGGCGATCGACCACGTTCACCATGCAGGAAACTCTTCGGCTATCGTGGATGGAGCTGCCGTCACCTTGATTGGGAATGAGGAAGCAGGAAAAAAAATGGGCCTCAAGCCCCGTTTCAAACTTCGTGCGGCAGCCGTATACGGAACCGACCCAACCATCATGCTGACCGGACCTGCTCCCGCTTCCGAAAAAGCCCTCAAGCAGGCTGGCATGGAATTGAGCGACATTGACCTATTCGAGGTAAATGAGGCATTTGCCTCCGTACCCATGCTCTTCATGGAAAAGCTAGGGGTAGATCATAGCAAAATCAATGTCAACGGTGGTGCCATTGCCTTGGGTCATCCCCTGGGCGCGACCGGGTGCATGCTCACAGGTACCCTCATGGATGAGTTGGAAAGAAGAGACTTGAATACCGGCCTGATTACCCTATGTATTGGCGGTGGCATGGGCATCGCATCCATCATTGAACGTGTTTAACCTGTAAATCCAGAAAAATCATGTCTGCATATAAAAACGATTTTCTTTCTTATCAGGTCGAAGACGGCATTGCCACCATTACCATTGACCAGGTAAACGAACCGACCAACCTATACAGCCTCGATTTTATCAATCACTATTATGAGGCAGGAAAAAAAGCCCTGGCTGATGAGGCGGTCAAAGGAGTCATCCTCACCTCTGGTCAACGGATGTTCATGGCTGGAGGCGACCTGCGCATGCTATCCCGCCCGGTTACCGACCCCAAAATGTTCTTCGACGCCATCATGGGTACCCACAAAATGATGCGTGAGTTGGAAACCGGCGGTAAGCCCTTTGTGGCAGCTATTAATGGCGTTGCTTTAGGCGGTGGCTACGAGTTGGCCCTGACCTGCCATCACCGGATCTGCATCAACCATCCCAAAATCAAAGTGGGTTGTCCCGAGTCCAAAGTCGGCCTGCTTCCCGGCGGAGGCGGTACCGCCAAAATGCCTTATCTAACGGGTATCCAATCTGGTCTAACCTTCTTATTGCAAGGCAAAGAGTTGAGACCTCAACAGGCGCTCAAAGAGCGATTGGTAGATGACCTGGCCGAAAATCCTGAAGAATTAATCGCTAAGGCAAAGCAGTGGATTGCCGATAATCCCAGTCCCGTTCAACCCTGGGATAATAAAAAACACCGCATCCCTGGTGGCGCGGTCTGGTCTCCCAATGGGGTACAAACCCTCATGGGCGCTGCCGGTAATGTTTCCAAACTTACCCACGGCAACTACCCTGCTCAGAAATATATCCTCAGCGTGGTACATGATGGCTTACAAGTGCCCATCGACCGAGCGCTGGAAATCGAGGCGCGATTTTTCACCAAAGTCGTAGCCTCTCCCGAAGCCAAAAACATCATCCGCACCGGATTCATGGGCATGCAGGCCGCCAAGAAAGGGAAAGCCAGGCCCAAGGATGAACCGAAGTATGAAGTGAAAAAGCTCGGCATGCTGGGCGCGGGTATGATGGGAGCCGGGATTGCCTACGTTTCAGCGAAGGTAGGCATGGAAGTAGTGCTCAAAGATGTTACCAAGGAAGGAGCCGAAAAAGGCAAGGCTTATTCTCGCAAACTGCTGGAAAAAGCTATCGCGAAGAAGCGTTCTACGCCTGAAAAAGCAGAGGCCTTATTAAGCCGTATCCATACCACCGATAGTGCAGCCGATTTTGAAGGTTGTGATCTGGTGATTGAAGCCGTTTTTGAGGACCCACAGTTGAAAGATAAGGTGACCAAGGAAACCGAAGCGGTACTCGATCCGAACAAAATTTATGGTTCTAATACCTCTACCATTCCGATCAGTTTGCTGGCAGAATCTTCCGCAAGGCCTGAGAACTTCATCGGCATTCACTTCTTTTCTCCGGTAGATAAAATGCCTCTGGTGGAAATCATCGTAGGCGAAAAAACCTCTGACAAAGCCATCGCTGCGGCGGTAGACTATACGGTAGCCATAAATAAGGTACCTATCGTCGTCAACGACAGCCGGGGATTTTACACCTCCCGCTGCTTTGGGACGTTCGTTTCGGAAGGCATGTTCCTGCTGGACGAAGGGGTGCCTCCGGCCATGATCGAGAACATTGCGCGGAAAAAAGGCATGCCCGTAGGGCCGCTGGCGGTACACGATGAGGTTACCCTGACGCTGAGCAAGCATGTATTTGAAAGCAATCCGGATGAGAAAAAGCCTTTTCAGGAAAGGACCTATCAACTCCTCCTGGCGCTCTTAGCAAAAGGCCGGACCAGCAAAAAGGATGGGGCAGGCTTTTATGATTATCCCCAGGGCGCCAAAAAGAAACTCTGGCCCGGCTTGAAAGAGATGTATAACTCCCGGGTCGATGCCCTGGACGAAGAGACCATTGGCAAGCGTTTGCTGCATTTCCAGGCCCTGGAGAGCTTCCGCTGTCTGGACGAAGGGGTGCTTCGCTCTACCACCGATGGAGACTTAGGTTCTGTATTGGGCTGGGGCTTCCCCATCTATACTGGCGGGACCTTGTCCTACATCGACTATGTAGGCATGGATACCTTCATTGCAGAGTGTGATGATTTTGCCCAGCGATTCGGTCCCCGTTTTGAGGTGCCTCAAAGCCTGAGAGACTTGGCTGCGGCCGGAAAATCCATTCACGAATTTCAGGCCCGAACTGCCGTTCAAAGCTGATAAAGCCATACTAGTTTTAACCGAGCGAGTCGCCTGCGTGGCTCGCTCATTTTTTTACCGAAAAAATACCAGCCCTATGGGTCCCCTTCAAGGTCTCAAAATGATTGAAATTGCTGCCCTCGGCCCTGCTCCCTTCGGTGGGATGCTGCTAGCAGATATGGGAGCGGAGGTCATTTTGGTGGAAAGAAAAAACAGCCAGTATCAGGCAAAGGTGCCGGACACTACCCGTCGTGGCAAAAAATCCATTACCCTCGACCTGAAAGATGCCACAGATCAAGCGACCCTTTTGCAGATGGTGAAAGAGGTTGATGTGCTGTTCGAAGGCTTTCGCCCAGGCGTGATGGAACGGCTGGGTCTGGGACCTGAGGAATGCCTGGCCGCAAATCCCAAGCTGATCTACGCGCGCATGACCGGCTGGGGACAATACGGCCCACTAGCCAAAAGTGCCGGGCACGACATCAATTATATTTCTCTGACGGGTCCCCTGGCGGCGATGGGCACGCCTCGGCACCCGCCAGCCATTCCCTTAAACCTGGTGGGCGATTATGGCGGCGGAGCGATGTTCCTGGTGGTAGGCATTCTGGCGGCCTATATCGAAGCTCAAACATCCGGCAAGGGACAAGTGGTAGATGCAGCCATGACCGATGGGACCGCCAACCTGATGGCGGTTTTCAATACCTTGCATGCCCTGGGCATGCACAAGCCGGTGCGAGGGAAGAACATGCTGGATGCAGGTGCCCATTACTATAACGTCTACGAAACCAGTGATGAGAAATATGTCTCGATTGGCCCCCTGGAGCCACAGTTTTATGCCCTGCTTATCGAAAAAATGGGGCTTGACCCAGCTTTTTTTGCCCGTCAGCATAACCAGAGACTATGGCCGGAAATGAAGGAAAAGCTGGCAGAAATATTTAAGCAAAAATCCCAGGCTGAATGGTGCGCACTCCTCGAAGGCACTGACGTATGTTTCGCCCCAGTGCTGAATTATCTGGAAGCGCAGTCGCATCCTCACCTGGTAGCCCGGGATACCTACTTTGAGTTGGATGGCATTATGCAGCCCTCCCCTGCCCCACGCTTTAGCCGCACGCCCTCTGAGGTGCAGCATGGCTCGCCCGTAGCGGGGGAGCATTCGGAGGAAATCCGGGAGCGGTTTGAGTTGTGAGGGCGGGTAAGTCCAGCTGCTGTTTATACTCTTTTCTGGATACAATCCTCTACCTCTTCTCTTTCTTTGGCACCCCGCAAGTTCTTCCGACTGAAAGGAGGTGAGCTGTCCGGGTCAAGGACTCCGACATGCCTATCGTTGGAGGTCTCTGCGATCTTTATGTAATCATGGAGACCCCGGATAAGTCTTTTCGCTAGCGCTCAAAGCCTTTCCGGGGAGACATATTTGAGGGTGGTTGTGGGGTTCCAGGAGCTACCCTGCACTGATGATGATCTCATAATCTTCCCCAGCTTTGCCACCCAGGAAGCTCTTCCGACTGAAAAGAGGTGAGCTGTCCGGGTCAAAGACTCCGACATTCCTGTCGTTTGAGATCTCTGCGATCTTTATGTAATCATGGAGACCCCGGATAAGTCTTTTCGCTAAGGCTCAAAGCCTTTCCAGGGTGACAAAAAAGGGTGGTGGTTATGGGGTTTCAGTAGCTGGACTCATGATGACCTCATCCGTCTTCCTATGATTCTCCTCAAATCCGAATCACCACATTACCCTTTTTCCGCTCGGTCGCGACATAGCGATGCGCTTCGGGCACTTCTGCCAGGCTATACTCCCGGTCGATGACGGAGGTCATTTTACCTGCTTCAATCCATTCACGCATAAACTTCAAATCGACCAGACGGTCTTTGGTTGGGCGTAAGCCTGTAGCCGCAAAGCGGGCTTTTTTCCCACCCCTAAAAATGCTGGTCCAGATGATCCAGGGAAAAATACTGGCAGGTATGCCTGGAGTCATGAAGGTTCCCTGAGCACTCAACACGCGTCGCGCCTTGGCAAACTTGCTTTTCGCTACGGTATCAAAGATGATATCATAAGCTACATCCTCCTGGGTGTAATCCATCTGCTGATAATCTATCACCCGGTCCGCACCTAATTCCTTGACCCAAGCCGCATTCTTGCCACTACAAACGGCGGTGACATGGGCGCCATAGGCTTTGGCCATCTGTACAGCATAAGTGCCAATGCCGCCAGAGGCTCCGTTGATCAGGACTTTTTGTCCGGCTTTTATCTTGCCGACATCCCGCAGAAAAGGCAAGGCGGTCAGGCCTCCGTAGCATACAGATACCGCCTCTCCAAAGCTCATATTCTGGGGTTTGGGGGTCATGGCCGCTGATTCTGGCAAACAAAGATATTCTGCGTGAGCCCCAAACTCAGTTCCGGTGGCGCCAAAAATTTCGTCTCCCGGCTGAAACAAACTCACCTTCTTGCCCACTGCCTCCACGATGCCCGCGAAGCTATCTCCCGGAATCGCATGTTTGGGTTTGGTCAAGCCAATCACCAGACGTGAAATCCAGGGGGTTCCCATGCGAAAAACCAGGTCGGGGTGATTGACCACGGCCGCTTTTACCCTGATCAATACTTCGAAATCGCCAGGTGTGGGCTTAGGCACATCTTGAAGATGTAGAACATCCGGTGCCCCGTAACGGGTACATACAATCGCTTTCATTTTGCTGTTTTGTTAGAAAATAGAGGTGCTGTCGGTAGCCTTTGCTACCGGTATAAAGTTCAATATGTTCAGTGGGTCAACCCTCAGGATGGTAGGTAAAGACCTCATCAAGGGGAACCTTGAATACGTGCGCTATTTTAAAGGCGAGTTCCAGAGAAGGGGCATATTTTCCCTTTTCCATGGCAATAATGGTTTGCCGGGTAACGCCTACTTTTTCCGCCAGCTGTTGTTGGGTCATCTCATCCTCGAAAAACCGCAGCTTGCGGATATTATTTTGAATCTGGGTCTTAGCCATCATTAGTAGCCTCGGCGGTATAAATAAAACTGGGTCAGGCACCAGGTAATTTGAGAGAGAAAAAGTCCCCCAGCCAGTCCCACGAACATCCAAACTGGGGAGTATCCCAGGGCAAGTGGAATCATAGAAAGGACAAATCCCAGGGCGAATATGGAAAGGGTAAACTGACCGGCCCGCATATCTACCATTTTATCTCGCTCGTCCTCTATGCCAGGATCTTCTTCGCGCGTGGCTATGGTATTGAGAATGACCAACAGGATGTGGATCAAAATACTGGCCCCAATTTGTAAAGGCATCAACCACAACATGGTTTTTCCCCAAAAGGCAAAATCCACTTCCCCGCTCAGTTCAGCCGGATGCCGATACCAGACATACCACACAAACCAGCCGATGACCAGCAGTACGCTGAACAGATTGGCGAGACTTTTCTTTTCCTGAAAGGATAGCGGTTCCATATTGTAAGGCTTGATTAACTTTGCGTACAATTCACTTTACGCGAAGTAAAGTATTTTGTTCTAAATGTAAGGTATTTTTTACATACATCTTTAGGTTGATACGAATTTAGCTGGGGCTTTCTCCTGAAAATTAAGGCTTTTCGTATCTTAACTCCTGGAAAAAAAATGCGCATGGACACCAGATTAAAGGTCTTTAAAGCAGTAGCGGATCAGTTGAGTTATACCCGGGCAGCGCGTGTCATGAAGATCTCTCAACCAGCGGTGAGCAAACACATCGCCAAGTTGGAAGCCCAGTTTGGAAAGGCTTTGATCAACCGGGAGGGGGGCCGGATCAGTTTGACGCCTGAAGGGGAATTGCTACTGAGCTACGCCAACCGTATCCTCGATCTATACAAAACCCTGGAACAGGATTTCCTGGCCTTAGATGATCAGTTTCCTCCGCATTTGGTAATGGGGGCCAGTACCACCATTTCTCAATACATCTTGCCTAAGGATTTATCCGAACTTAAAAAGCTCTACCCTTCTCTGGAGATCACCCTCATTAATGGCAATACCGAAAAGATCGAGCAGTTGGTCCTGGATAAACAAATTGACCTGGGATTTACGGAAGGGAAAAGCGTGAACCCTTACCTCCACTACGAAAGTTATCGGGCAGATGAAATCGTGCTGGCTACCAGGGTATCTTCTCAACTGCGGAAAAAAGATGAAGTTCGCTTTGAAGAATTAAAAAAGCTGCCCATGATCATCCGCGAGCCAGGCTCTGGTACCCGCAAAGTGATCGAATCAGCCTTATCACAAAAAGGAATAGAACCGGACGACCTTAACGTGGAAATGGTCCTTGGCAGTACCGAAGGCATCAAATCTTATTTGCTCAATACTGAGGCCTACGCCTTTTTATCCATTCATGCTATCCTGGATGAGCTCAAGACCAATCAGCTCCGCATCATTGAAGTGAAAAAGCTGGATATCAAGCGACATTTTCAATATGTCTACCTGCATGGACATGCCACCCATCCCATCAAAATGATTCAAAAAATCTTCTCCCAGAGGCATAACTAAATGGAATAGATTCTAAGTATTTGTTATAACAAATAGCCGGGAAAATGTGCTATCTTTAAGGACAACAACCTTTTATAGTCAGCATGCAAAAAAGCTCCGCGCTTTCCGTCTTGCCCTGGTCTCGTATCTTCTTTTTCATCTTCGCTATTCTTTGTTTTACCCCCTACTTCAGCAGTCCACTTGCGCTGTTGGGAGGCGTGCTCATTGCCAATATCTGGGGACACCCTTTCCCAGGATTAAAAAGCAAATGGGTGAGCAATATGCTCAAGATTTCGATTGTGGGCCTCGGGCTGGGCATGAACTTCAACGAAGCCCTGGCTACCACCCAATCTGGGTTTTGGCTGATCGCTGGTTCTATCCTATTTACCCTGGTAGCAGGGCTGAGTCTGGCCCGCTGGATTGGACTTGATCGAACGCAGGGCTTCCTCATTTCAGTAGGAACGGCCATTTGTGGGGGGAGCGCCATCGCGGCAGTATCTCCGGTGGTAAAAGCTACTGATCAACAAATGTCTATTTCGCTGGGCGTGGTTTTCCTGCTTAACGCTATTGCCTTGCTCATTTTCCCTTCAATTGGTTGGTATTTAGGCATTTCCCAAATAGAGTTCGGCACCTGGAGTGCGATTGCCATTCATGATACAAGTTCTGTGGTTGGAGCCGCCAATACCTATGGACTGGAAGCTCTCAATATAGCCACCACGCTTAAACTTTCTCGTGCTCTGTGGATCATTCCGGTTTCCCTGATTTCTATGTTTTTATTTCGGGCAAAAGGACAAAAGATTAAAATTCCCTTTTTCATTTTTGCCTTTATTGGAGCCACCCTTTTGTCCACTTATTTTCCTTTTTCTTTTAGTGAACAATTAGTCGGACTTTCAAGGTCTATCCTGGTGTTAACCCTGCTTTTCATCGGATTAAACCTCTCCAAAGAAAAGATCAAATCAGCCGGACTGAAACCTTTATTATTGGGCGGCCTGCTTTGGGTATTGGTTTCGGTAGGTTCTTTGTTGGTGATTCTCCTGGGATAAAAAAACAGCAGCTGTGAGCGGATGAATGCTACACCTGCCTGCCTTAGCCCTTATCCTTATCGTAAAGAAAAAGGCCATCTTCCCAGGGAAGATGGCCGCCTTTATTTGATAACTATTTGTAATTAGTATCCTTGATTTTGTTGCAAGTTAGAACTAGCCGCTAAGGCATTGAGCGGAATCGGGAATACTCGCTTATTCGGATCAGAAGCAGCCTTGGAAGTCCAGGCATTGTTAAACCTGCCGAAACGGATCAAATCAGTTCTCCGTTGCATTTCCCAATAGAACTCAAAGCCTCTTTCGGCCAACATTTTATCCGGATCAATATCCGTTAGGGCAGCCGCTCCTCTGGCAGCGCGAAGGGTATTCACATCCTCTAAGGCACCAGCTGCATCTCCACTGCGGAGTTTTGCCTCGGCACGCATCAGGTATACATCAGCCAGGCGGAAAATCACCGGATTAATGTCTGTATCCCAACGTCCTGGTCCAGGCGTATCATATTCATATTTGAATACCCGGGCACCCGCCCACTGGTTGGAAGTAAGCTCCACGTTTTTGGCATAATCCACCACCTGGTTATCACGCAGGAAGTTGCGCAACTCTTCGATCACCAGTTGCCCATTGCCATCACGCTTGAAGGTTCCCCCTTCAGTGGGATCACCGTTGGCATCCACGGGCACCGGCCCATGCTGTACGCCTACCTGAATGCCCCGATTGAGCTGATAGGAAGCCGGATCAATGGTGCCAGGCTGGTTGGGATAGTTTTCTTCGAAATAGCGAGGGTCAGAAGTATCCCAGGAATCTACAAATTCCGGTAGGGTACAGAAGCCGTTCCATCCCCGGAAGCTCCCGGCATCTGCGGCAAATTGACCCTGGCTCATCACCATAGCCGTAAAGGCACGGTTACAGGTCTGGCCAGCTTCACAGTTGGCGACGAAAATGAGCTCATCAGTAGCAGCGTTATTATCGCTGTCTCCATCGAAGAGGCGGAAATAATCCGTAGCGAGGCTATATCCTTCCTGATCCAGAATCTCTGTGGTCAGGGTGATCACCTGGCTCATATCCTCTCCACTGAAAGAAAAGGCTGAATTGTAGCGATCCAGGTAGACGCCCCGATTCAAATGGATACGCGCTTTGAGGGTTTTGGCGGCAGCTCTGGAAAACAGGGCTCCGGAGAGGGCCTCGTCTTTCTGGCGAAGGTTCGGTATAGCCGCGTCCAGCAAGCTGATCATTTCATCAATGGCGACTTGCCCAGAGAGTACCACATTTTCGCCTGAATTCAGGTCGATATAGGGCACCTGTGCATAAAGATCAAAAATAGCCCACATATAAAAGGCCAGCATGCCTTGTACTTCTGCTCTTCTTGGGCCCAGGGCTGGATTAGCTAAGGCCGCCGGAGTATCAAAAGCGTCTAAGACTTCCAGGGCGGCTGCGATCCCTCCCTGCAGATTGCTCCACACGCTGTTCAAGGTAGCCTCCGACGCATCCCAGGTGTGGGTGTGCAGAACAACATAACGGCCTCCATCAAACCAGTCACTCCGAGAAGGGTCTAACCAAAGGCGGGTGGGCGTCATGGAAATATCTGAGGTGGATTCCTGCAGATTAAAGTACAGACGCTCCGTGAAGTTCGGAATCAGGGGAGCATATACGGATGCCACCAGGTTGTCGAGGAATTCGGGAGAGGCATCTTCCAGCAGGGCCTCAACATCCCCTACTTCTACCTCGTCAAATACTTCTTCGGTGAGGTTCATACAGCCGGGTAAAAGCAGTATGAGCACCAGCATCATGCTTATATTTTTCATACCCATAAAGGTTTTTAGTCTTAACATTTTGCTTACAAATTCAGATTTAAGCCTACCAAAATTGTGCGCGCACGGGGATAAGAGGCGAAATCAACCCCATAGGATAAATTGCCTCCCACCGCTACGGGTGTATCTACTTCCGGATCATAGCCTGTGTATTCTGTGAATACATAGAGGTTTTGTCCGGTTACATAAATTCGGGCTCCTTGTAACCACTCTACGCTTTCGTCTGGGAAACTGTAGCCTAGCGTCAGGTTACTGAGTCTTAGGAAATCTCCACTTTCCAGAAAGAAGCTGGAAGCTCCAGGAGGAATAGAGGCTGCAGCTGCGATGCGCTGTGAGACATTCCCGCCAAAGTTGTTCAGGAAGTTGTCCGTGGCATTGTAAATCACATTTCCAGATACTCCTGACAGGTTCATCGCAAAGTCCAGGCCTTTCCAATTTGCGTAGACATTAACTCCGTACACAAAATTAGGAATACCCGAGCCTTGGATCTCTCTTTCTGAGGAAGTGCCATCCCCCTGATCCGTCGGTAAGTAAAACGTACCTATCCCTTCTCCATCTCTGATGATCTGTGTCAGGGTTCCATTGATACTTCTTCCACTCAGTACACCGGTGAAAATTTCTCTTCCGTCAGGAAAGGAAACCACATTGGTGGTAAAGGTTCCGTTGAGGTCCAGGTTCAAGCTGAAGTCGTCCGTATTGACCAGTTGGGATCCCAGATAGATTTCCACACCCTGGTTGGTGATGGTACCAGGCAGGTTTACCCATTTCTGAGAGACTGCAGGGGGTTCAGAATCTACCAGCAGCAGGGGATCGGTATTTACCCTGTTAAAGTAGTCGATGTTTCCGTAAAGACGGGCATCAGCCAGGCTAAAGTCCAGCCCTACGTTAAACTGGGTACTGACTTCCCATTTCAGGTCAGGATTGGCCTCGCGTACCCGGGAAATCCCATTGTCCGTAACCTGGAAGGTTTCCTGGGTAGCTTTGTTCGGGATTTCCTGGTTACCCGTCTGTCCCCAGCCTACTCTGATCTTTAAATCGTCAAAGGTACTGCCTGAAAGCTGTTCACTCAGACGATAAGCCACAGAAGCAGCCGGGAAATATCCCCAGCGGTTATTTTCTCCAAACTTAGAGGAACCATCGGCACGCATGCTCACGCTTGCCAGGATCAACTGCCCGAAGCTATAGTTTACCCGGGCAAAAACGGATTCCAGTTTGTTAACTTCCTTGGTTCCATCTGGATTTGAGCCGCCATTGGCGCCTACTAATGAAGTAGCATTACCCGGATCATCCAAGCCACTGATACTAGGGATCTGATAGTTGCTTAAGGCAATGTTGAAGGAGTTGAGGGTAAATTGCTGGGCGGCATGTCCTACGAGAAAATTAAAGCTATTTTTTCCCGCCTTACGGTCATACGTCAGATAATTTTCCAGCAATATATTGGAAGCATCTATGGTGGCGAAATTATAAGAACCGTTGTTGAGGTTGATCCCTTCCAGGTTATTGGGGCCAAGCTCCTGTTCCCTGGCCGCATTTGAGCGGTCAATGCCCAGATTAATCTGGTATTTCAAGCCAGGAGCCAAATCGAGGCTACCGGAAATATTGGCCAGCACCCGGTCGGTTTTGGTGATATCGTTCCAGGCATCCAGCAACCCAACTGGGTTGGTAGGGCCGGAGGAATAATTGCCATTCCCGTCAAACACAGAACGGGTTGGATCAGCCGCCAACACATTGGTAATCAGTTCCCCGTCAGTGTCAGCTACATCCGAGCGAGGAATCCCATTATCAACTATATGGCTGGCGATGAGATTAATGTCCAGCTTGAGTCGATCGGAAGGTAATGCATAAAGGGTGGCATTGATTCGTCCGGTATAGCGCTGTAAGGCACTTTTTTGAATAATCCCGTTCTGATCAAAATAACTCAGGGAAGCCCGGTAGGTAGCGTTTCCATCTCCTCCTGCCAGAGACAGGTTGTGATTATGCGCCAAGCCGTTTTGGGTTACTTCATCCTGCCAATCAGTACCTGTGTCGATGCCTACCATGTCTATCTTCCGGGCGATGGTGGAAGTACCTACATATCCATTATAGGAAAGCCCAGCCCTCCCAGAGGCTCCTTTCTTGGTGGTGATCAGGATCACCCCGTTGGAACCCCGCGAACCATAGATTGCGGTAGCAGAAGCATCTTTCAGCACGTCAATCGACTGAATATCGTTCGGGTTAAGGAAGTTCAAAGGGTTTTTAGGGGCCGCCACGTTTCCGGCATTACTGCCCACCAGGTTGGCACTTCCCGGGGTAATGGCCTCATTGCTCAAAGGCACCCCATCTATGACATAAAGGGGGCTATTCCCACTTCTCAGAGAACCAGCACCACGGATGGAGACATTTACCGCAGCACCGGGTTCACCACTAGCCGAGGTAATGCGTACGCCCGGCACTTTGGCCTGCAGCAACTGCTCGGGGGAGGCGATCACCCCCCCATTGAAGTTGTCAGATTTGAGGGATGCAATAGAGCCCGTTACCTCGGTTCTTCTCCGATTTGCGTAGCCTACCACCACCACTTCATCCATCGCATCATAATTTGAAAAAACGAAAGCCAGACTGGTGCGACCAGCCAGCGCCACTTTTTCAGTTACATAGCCTACATATGAAAATACCAGGGTATCGGTATCCACGTTAGGGACAGTTATTTCAAACCGTCCCTCCAGGTCCGCAAATGCACCGATCGTAGTATTGGCAACCCTGATGGTCGCGCCCGCCAGCGGAAGACCATCTGGGGAGGTAACGGTTCCGACTACCTTCGTCTCAAAATCACGGGCCATGGCCGGGCCCGCAGCCCAAAGCCCCAGGAATAAGCCCAGGAGCAACAGTCTCCGCAGACTCATGACTTTGTTTAAAGTTAGTTCTCGGTTCATAAAAATATAGTTAGGAGTAATAGTAATCCGGGCAATGTTTTTAGCAAGATGGAAGTATTCAGGATTTCAATGTAAACGTTTACAATAAATTATACAATTATTTGCCACAATTATTTTTAGGTCCAAAAAGGTGATAAGCATATCTGGTTGATAAATAGGATTTTTATCATGTAATTGTAAGAGACATGCTTCCTGATGAAGGGATGTAATTAATTACATAAAATGCGTCAAAAACGCAAGAAAACCTGTACGAAACAACGCCAGTTAACCGGGGGTAAATTCAGGAATTTGGACCTGCTTTTCACCAGAATCATCCCTTCATTTCTGCTGCTTTCCCTTATCTTATCCTGCACCCAGGGGGACCAGCAGCCGTCCTCTCCCCTCTTTACCTTGGTCCCGGAGTCCACCTCAGGCATTCAGTTTGTGAATCGCTTACCCGAATCCCCCAGCCAGAATGTGCTGACCTACGAATATTATTACAACGGCGCTGGCCTGGCAGCAACGGACCTTAACTTCGATGGACTGCCCGATCTCTTTTTTGTGTCGAATCTGGGGGCTCATGCTTGTTACCTCAATGAGGGATCACTGACCTTTCGGGACGTGAGTGCGCTTACGGGGATGAGCGGTAGGAAAGGCTTCTATACAGGGGTAAGTGTGGTAGATATAAACCATGATCAGAAACCTGACTTATACCTCTCTAAATCCGGTCGATTTACCCATCCTGACCTGAGACGAAATGAGTTGTTCGTTCATCAGGGGCTCAATGAGGTCGGGGTCCCGATATTCAAGGAAGAGGCTAAAAAATATGGGCTGGATATACCCGCCTATTCATCTCAGGCTTCCTTTTTCGATTATGATCGGGATGGGGATCTGGATATGTTCCTCATCAACCATGGGATCGACCCTTTTGCCCAAGACGAAATACCCGCCTTAAAGGATCAACGGGACCAGCTTTCGGGGGTGATGTTGTTTGAGAATGAAGCGGGCTTTTTTCGGGAAAAAACCCAAGAGGCAGGCTTAGAAAACAATCGCTTGGGTTTTGGCCTGGGCATTGGTGTAGGGGATATCAATCAGGATGGCTGGCCAGATGTGTATGTGAGTCATGATTATGCGGGGAGAGACCATCTGTATATCAATCGAGGCCAGGGAAAGTTCACCGAAGAAATCCGGCAGATGACGGGCCATACTTCATTTTATTCCATGGGGAACGACCTGGGAGATATCAACCAGGATGGCTGGCTGGACATCGTTAACCTGGATATGGTAGCCGCTGAAAATTTCGGGATAAAAACCAGCATGAGCGCCATGAACCCGGCTCAGTTTCATCAGGTAGTGGCTGAAGGCCAGCATTACCAGTATATGTTTAATACCCTCCTCCTCAATAACGGGGTCTCTCAGCCAGGCACGCTTCCCTATCTATCCGACATAGCTCAGTTTGCCGGGATCGCGCATACCGATTGGAGTTGGGCGCCTCTGCTGATGGATTTTGAAAATGACGGGCAACTGGATTTGTTTATCACCAATGGGATTAAACGAAACATCCGGAACAATGATGCCATGAATCAGGTCAGGCAATTGCGGGTTCAAATGGAGCAAGAAAGCAGTCAACAGGCCAAGATCGCCCGCATGCAACAGATGTTACAGAGCTTTCCTTATCACCGCAAGCCCAATTACTTTTTCCAAAACCAGGGAGATCTTTCCTTCAAAAATATAGGCCCAGCCTTAGGCATAGACAGTCTTCCAACCGCGTCAAACGGGGCTGTGTATGCAGACCTGGATGGGGATGGGGATTGGGAAATCATCATCAATAATGTAGATATGCCGGCCCATATCTATCAGAACCACACCTCTGAGCAGGGCACCCACCATTTTCTACAGATTACGGCCCAGGGACCGGAAAAGAATCCGCAAGGCATTGGCCTGAAAGTGGAGATCTATGAGGGTCCCAACATGCAGGTGGCCGAACTTTATCCAGTGAGGGGCTATTACTCTTCGGTAGAACCCCTTCTCCACTTCGGACTGGGAGAGGCTAAGCGCCTGGACAGCCTCATCGCAACCTGGCCCGACGGGAAGCAACAAATCATCCCCCAGGTCAAAGCAGATCAGAAGTTAGAGCTGGATTATCAGCAAGCCAGTATGCCCCGGAAACCCAGCATTTCCTCCTCACCGCTCTTTCAATCAGTAGGAAAAAAGGCGGGGCCTTTGCCGAGGCATGAAGAAAACCTGTTTGATGATTTCGCCCGGGAAAGTCTCTTGCCTCACAAAATGTCTCAACCAGGACCCGGTATGGCCGTAGGCGATGTCAATCAAGATGGGAAAGCTGATTTCTTTCTGGGCGGAGCCAGGGGGTTTCCTGCTCAACTTATGATTCAGGAACCAGACGGCCGCTTTTCTTCTGTCTCTGTCCCGCTTTGGAATAGGGAAAAAGCCTTTGAAGATGCCGCAGCCCTGTTTTTTGACTGGGATAATGACCAGGACCTGGACTTGATGGTAGGGAGCGGAGGCAATGAAAAAACCGAGCTGAGCGCCTATCCCTTGAGGCTTTATCAAAATGATGGCAAAGGAAACTTCCAACCCGCCGCTCACCTTCTACCCGAGTTGAATGCCAGTGTATCGGTCATCGTAGCAGGTGATGTAGATCGTGATGGAGACCAGGATGTCTTCATCGGTAGTCGTCAAACTCCGGCTACCTATCCGATGATTTCCCCCAGTTATTTGTTGGAAAATACGCCAGAGGGCTTTCGCTCCGTCGGCCAGCAATGGGCCCCGGCTTTTCAGCAGCTGGGCATGGTGACGGACGCGCGTTGGGCAGACGTCAATGCCGACCAACGCCTGGATTTGATCGTAGTCGGGGAATGGATGGCCCCTCAAATATGGGTGAATAAAGGTGCTTATCTGGAAAAGGATAGTCTTGCCCTGGCTAGCAGAGAGCAGGTGGGCTGGTGGAATGCCCTGGCGGTTACAGACATAGATCAGGACGGAGACCTGGATTTTATTGCGGGAAATCTTGGCGAAAATTATAAATACAAGGCCAGTCCTGAAGCTCCCTTTAGCATACATGCGGACGACTTTGATGGCAATGGTAGCCTGGATATCGTCCTGGGCTACCAGGAAGGGACCGACGTCTTTCCTTTGCGGGGACGGGAATGCTCCTCTAATCAGATGCCTTTTATCAAAGAAAAATTTCCTACTTACACCGAATTTGGGCTGGCTAATCTGGAAGAGGTGTATGGACAAAAAGAACTTGCTGCTGCCTACCAGGCTTTTGCCCGAAACTTCGCTACTACCTGCTTCCTCAACCAGGGACAGGGACGCTTTGAGGCGATGCCCCTGCCCTCTATGGCTCAGCTCTCTTCCGTAAATGGGATCATGGCTGAGGACTTTGACCGGGACGGCCATCTGGACCTGCTGATCGGGGGCAATCTTTGGGGCGCTGAGGTGGAAACCCCCAGAGCAGATGCCAGCATTGGTTTATGGCTTAAAGGTAAGGGAGACGGGCGTTTTGAGGCGATGCCAGCTGCTCGTTCTGGATTACAACTCACCGGGGAGATCAAACACTTCTTCCCTTTTTCCTGGCAAGGGCAGCCAGGGGTAATCATGGGTAGAAATGGCGGTTCTGTAGAGATTTTGACATATTGAGCCCAATTCTTAAGCTGAAGGCACCTGACATACAGGAAAAGCCCTCCACACATATGGAAAACCACTGACATGACCACGATGAAAGATGTAGCGAAAGCTACTGGATTATCCCTTGCCACTGTCTCACGGGTTTTTAATGGCAGTGAAAAGGTGACAGAAAAAACCCGTAAGACGGTATTGAAGGCGGCAGAAAAACTCAATTTTCGTCCCAATAAAATGGCCGCAGCCTTAAGAAGTGGCAAAAGTAGAACGATCGGGGTGGTGGTCCCTATCATTGACATCGATGTGTTTTCCTCCGCCATCAAAAGCATAGAGAGTTATCTTCGGGAAGCCGGCTATCACATCATCATTTGTCAGTCAGAAGAATTGCTGGAAAAAGAAGGGCAAATCCTGGAAAACCTGCTGAACCTACAGGTCGATGGGGTGATCATTTCTGTATCTAAGGAAACCCTGAATATGAACCACATGCAGGAATTACAGGATGCAGGCATATCCATCGTGCTTTTTGATCGCCGGCTCGAACTCGAAAACGTCAATAGCGTCATCATCAACAATTTCAGTGGGGCATACCGGGCTACCACGCATTTAATTGAACAAGGCTGTCGTCGCATCCTCCATTTAGCGGGAAAGTCTTCAGTCAGTATTTTCCGGGAAAGACAACGGGGGTATGAGTCAGCCTTGAAAGATCATGGCTTGCCGGTGGATGAGCACTACGTTTTTCCTTTAGACCTGGAGTCAGAAGCCTCCCTGGATCATCTCAGGTATCTGCTCCAACAAGACCCAGCCCCGGATGGAATTTTTGCCCATGGAGATTATTACGCCTTCGGAGCCCTCAACATCCTCAAGGAGCTGAACCTTAGGGTACCGGAGGATGTCGCCATTATTGGGTTTGGAGACAGCCCCTTTTGTGCATACCTCACCCCTCCCCTTTCTTCCGTCAATCAACGCAATGAAGATATAGGACGAATGGCCGCTGAGATCATGTTACAAGAACTCAATGAGGCGGATCATGCCCGGGTAGCCAGCCAAAGTATGATTCCACCAGAAGTCATCATTCGGGCCTCGTCACAACGGCTAACTGATTAAATAAACCCCGCTATCAGATGGTGGAAAAAATTATATGTAAACGTTTACATTATTTCCAGGTATTTTTATATTTACCTGCGTAAGGATGGTTTTACCACTGAAGCGCATGCTTTTTCATTATGACTAACACTACTTCTTCTCTTCCCCAATTTTCTCCGGTGATCGTGGGCACCATGCGTTTTGGAAGCTGGGGGGCGCAGATGGATCGCCCTACCCTGGAAAAACTGGTTGATGCCTGCGTAGACCTCGGACTCTATGACTTCGATTTAGCGGATATTTATGGCGACTACACAGAGGAAGCTCACTTAGGGGAAGTGCTCAAAGGGCGCAAAGATCTTGTGCAGCGGCTACGTCTCACCACTAAGTGTGGCATTAAAATGCTCGCCGACAATCGTCCATCTCATCGAATTAAGTCCTATGACTCTACCGGTAAACACATCCTTCAATCCGTAG
>JBCBGC010000087.1:0-33742 GCA_038527215.1 Bacteroidota bacterium | reverse complement strand
GGCCGGATTTTTACACAAAAAATGCAACCGTGGGGGATTATCCCCGTTTCATAACATATAGTTTTCGAGCCGGGCCCACCAAAGGGCAAGCTAAAAGAACTGGGGAGAATCGTTGACATGTTTTCTGCCTTAATGGGTTCCTTTCGAAAACTATATGTTATGAAACGGGGATAATCCCCCACGGTTGCATTTTTTGTGTAAAAATCCGGCCAAATAAATACCAGGAGATCGAATCAAATACCGAGCCGGGTTAGAAACAAATAAGCTGCCGAATCGGCAGCTTATCGTATTTTTTTCTTCTAACTGGGCTAGTCGTCTTTAACCTTCTGATTTGAAGCCTTGTACAGCAGCTCCTTTTCTTCTCTACTTAAACTCTCGTAGCCTTTATCGTTGATTTTATCCAGAATACGATCTACCTCTTCCTGTGGCACGGATCCCCCTTTCTTCACGGTCATTTTGCGGGTGCTGCTTCCGGGTTTGTCAGAAGCGCGCCGGGGTTTTTCCACCTTCTGGTGCTTTTTGCTGCCAGATTCAGAATAGTAAGACCAGATAATCTCGGTGATATCCGTGCCTTTTTTCAGGAAATAAATATGCAAAAAGCCTAGTGCAGCCCCTACCAGAATAAATATGGCCAGAGGCGATATGAACAAGGCCCACATCACTTCAAGGAATAGCAAAGCCACCCCGATCCATACGACCTTGACCCGCCCCAGCAGGAATAACTCCAGGGGATAAGAGGGCACCAAGGAAATGGAAGAGATTACCAGCAACATCGCTAGTGAAATGACCCCCGCGGGGTATTTATACGGATTAAACCGCTCCGGAGTAGCAGACACGGTAGATTCCTCGGGAGGAGCTGGACTTTCGACAGCCACAGGTGGTGTCGCCTGCGCAACAGAGTCAGTCACCACGATTTCCGTGGCCTGTCTGGGGTCAACATTTTGAGGAACTGGCGTAAAACTGGTGATCGTAACGGTGAGCAATCCGATCAGCGGCAGGGCCAGCATTAAAAGCCTTTGTGTCCGTAAATCGCCCAGCAGCTGTTGATGAATCCGTCCGAAAGCCCAGATGATCAAGCCATTGACCAGCAGGCGAAGGATATCCCAGCCCGGCATAAAAAAGGGATAAGTCAGGATACTCCAGGGCTGTAAAATCAGATCTTTGAGGTGATTAGGAAGAACCAGCTTCTGCATGAAAATAGCATAAACGGCTTCCTGACCGGCCACCTTAAATCCAATCATGAGCACCAATTGCAGAACAAAGCCCCCTGCCATCAACAGCAGAACCCACCCTGTGGTCTGGTATCGATTCAGGAACTGCTGTATTTGTTGCCTCAACTCCATAGTTCGGATTTCAATTCGCGTCTTGGTTTATTCTTTAAGAAACGCCCAAAATAAGGCTTAGGTTTTAATTTTTCTTAGTCTTTCAGCGCAGGCATGTATTTCTCCAGATTGAAATACAGCAAAGCGGCCAGCATCCCAGCCAGGTGGCCGAAGTGGGAGATGTTGCCACCAACGGAGATATCCAGGAAATCCAGGACTACCATAAAGGCGGAAAAAGCGCCAATGGCCAGCATGAATTTGCGGGCTTCAAAGCCGAACGGGATAAATAACAATTGGATTTTTTCCCGGGGAAACATCATCGCAAACGCAACCATAACCCCTGAAACGGCCCCTGAAGCTCCTACGACCGGAACGGTACTCGGATCCAGAAAGGCAATCATGGTTCCTCCTACTACGCCACAAAACAGATAAAAGCGTAAAAATCGTTTGCTACCCAATACCGTTTCACAAATCGGTCCAAACATGGCCAGGACAAACATATTGAAGATAATATGGAAAATGTCCGTTTTGGAATGAGTGAAAAAGTGGGTTACTATCTGGATGGGATTAAAATCCGTGGTTTTGGTGGTCCGGAATAATTGACCATCATATTTTTCAATAAACCATTCTTGCCCATCTATCATGGTAGTAGGGCGCCATCCCAATGCGTCAGATTTACTCAAGCTGAAATACTCATCATAGACAAAATCAGGGGCAATCATTAAGCCCACGTAAATCACCACATTGAGAATGATCAGGTGCTTGACAAATTCTGTTAATCTAATTCCATTCATCTCGTTTCTTGCTATTCTTCCTATCTCTACTGAAAAAAGTCGGCTAATCCGCTTAAAGGCATTTCTTTGTAAGTGGGTTTTCCATTGGGGGCAAAACCCGGGGCCGTACAGCGAAACAGATCTTCAACCATCTGCCTCAACTCTAACATACTCAATTTTTGGTTAGGAGTTACGGCCGTTCTTGCCGCAATGCTCCTGGCCATGCCTTCAAATAGTTGTCGTTCCAATCTATCTTGTCCGCTAGCTTTAATATCGGCCAGCATTTCTTCAAATATCTCCCGGACTTTACCTGTGGGTACCCCCGCGGGCGTACCGTAAACAACCAGGGTATTTTTCCCAAACTCTTTTACTTCAAAGCCCATTTGGGTCAAAGGCTCTTCCCATTCTTTTACCATCAGAAAATCGGCCGCAGAAAACTCCACGGTCTGCGGGAAAAGCAAGGTCTGGGAAGGCAACTGCTTGCCTTCCTGGCTATGCAACAATCGCTCGAACAAGATCCGCTGATGGGCCAGTTGCTGATGAATGATCAACAGGCTGTTTTCCCTTTCCAGCAAAATATATCCTCCGCTTAGTTGAAACAGTACCTGACCTTCTGATGTTTCGGCCTGCTTAGCGGAGGTTTTTGGGCTAGGAAAAAGCTGCGGAGAAGCAGGCTTTTCTACTGGAGGCTGAGGAATGCGCTGGGCTGGTTTATACAGGGTCTCCCAATCTTCCGTACGCGCCTTTTGACGGGGTTCTAAGTTTTTCGGAGCACCAGGCCCTTTCCCCTGCTTAGTAGGCATGGCGGGAGGAGCCGGTGGCTGCGATTGATATATATCCGTGGTAGTGGGCGTTTCCTTAAAATCAAAAGAAGGAGCGGCACTGGTTTGGGCCAAGGCTCGCTTCACGATGCTTTGTAACAGCACATATAAGGTCCTTTCATCGTCGAACTTCACCTCGGTCTTAGTGGGGTGAATATTGATATCCACGTGAACCGGGTCGATCTCAATAAATATGCAGTAGAAAGGATAGGTTTCTTTCGGGATAAAGTCCTGGAAAGCCTGCGCAATCGCGTGATTTAGATATGGACTTTTGATGAAGCGGTTATTGACAAAAAAGAATTGCTCTCCGCGGTTTTTTCGATAAATCTCCGGCTGGCCGATATAGCCTGAAAAACTAGCATAACCAGCCTTTTCCGCTACAGGACTCAACTTATCTTTTAAGTCTTGCCCGAAAAGCGCATAAATCCGCTGGGTCAAGTCTCCGGCGGGCAGGTCATAAACCGGCGTATCGTTGTGGGTCAGGGTTAGGTGAATTTCCGGATGTGGTAAAGCGACCCGGATGAACTCATTCAGAATGTGCCGGGTTTCAACCGGATTAGATTTCAGAAAGTTTCGACGAGCAGGCACATTGAAGAAGAGGTTTCTCACCATAAAGGTGGTGCCCGGAGCCATGGCGCAGGCTTCCTGCTTCTTTACCTGGCTAGCCGCAATTTCGATTTCCGTGCCCAATTCCACGTCCTTCAACCGGGACCGTAACTTGACCTGAGCTACTGCCGCAATACTGGCCAGGGCTTCTCCGCGAAAACCGAGGGTGCGAATCCCAAAAAGATCGTTTTGTTCTCTGATTTTGGAAGTAGCATGCCGCTCGAAACACATGCGAGCATCCTGTACGGACATGCCAGAACCATTGTCTGAAACCTGAATGAGGGTTTTGCCGGCATCCTTGAGCACCACATCAATGCGGGTACTGCCTGCATCTACCGCATTTTCCAGCAATTCCTTGATGACAGAGGCGGGTCTCTGGACTACTTCTCCAGCCGCGATTTGGTTCGCAATGGCATCTGGCAATAATTGGATCAGGCTCTGCATCGGTTTTGACTAAAGAAGGTCCCAATTTACAACTTCTCCCGGTAGCAGTCCCAGCATTGCCGGGAACTTTCTCCAAAAAGAAAGTTCCCGGTTCGACTTTATTTTTTCACGCTTAGTTCCGCTTCCTGCCAGGGACTGGCGCCGAGTTCAAGACTACGGGCGTGGGGACTGCTGTTTCCAACCCTGATGGTAAACTTACCCGGCTCGAGAACTTTCTCCCCTGCTTCATTGACCATTTTCAGCATCTCTTCCGTGACAGTAAAGCGCACTTTTTTGCTGGCACCGGGCCAAAGCGAAATTCTCTGGAAGCCTTTGAGGGCGTATTGGGGCAGGGCTGCCGAGCCTTCCTGATCGGTCAGGTAAAGCTGGACTACTTCTTCTCCTTTGACAGAACCGGTATTGGTTACTTGCACTTCCACCTCCACAGACTCGCCAGCCTTAATTTCCTGCTCGCTGAGTTTCAGCTCGGAAAAACGAAACTGGGTATAGCTCAATCCGAAGCCGAAAGGAAAAAGAGGCGCTTTTTCCATGTAGCGGTAGGTCCGGTTCTTCATCGTATAATCTTCATAAGCAGGCAGGTCTTCTACTTGATAAGGAAAAGTCAGAGGTAGTTTTCCAGAAGGGGACACATCGCCAAAGATGACATCTCCAACCGCTGCCCCACCCTGCTCACCGGGATACCAAACATACAGCAAGGCATCCGCCATGTCGTAGACTTCCGGACAGGCTACGGCGCTACCCGCAGTGATCACCACCACGAGCTTCTTGGCCTTGGCCCGAATGGTCTTCAGAAACTGAATTTGGTTTTCGGGTAAGCGGATGTCTTCCCGATCGCCCAGGTGCCGACTGGCAATGGCTTCTCCTTCTTCTCCCTCAATGAGTTGGGAAATGCCCAGACAGGCGATGGTAAGCTCTGCATCTCCAGCTTCCCCGGAAAACCAGTCCACCGGATTGCGGTTTTTTTCATCCAACAAGGCTCCCTGACTGTAATGAACAGAGGTGTGCGGACTGACCTTCCCAACAATCCCTTCCAATAAGGTGATCAGGTTATTGCTCTGGCCGTAGTAATTGGCTAGCAAGGCCTGCGCGTGAGCGGCGGTGGGTCCGGTAACAAATAAGCTCCCGATATCTTTGCGGACGGGAAGCACACCCTCGTTTTTGAGGAGGACCACCGACTTGGTGGCCGCCTCCCGGCTGAGCGCCAGATGCGCATCTGAGGCAATCACTTCCGGACCGATTTGATCAAATGGTCCACTACCATGTGGATCAAATAATCCAAGTTTGAAGCGCGTAGGCAAGAGCATGCGCAGATTTTTGTCCACCTCTTCCTCTGAAGTCAATCCCTCCTCAATGGCCTTGAGCAGTTCCGGATAGGTACTGCCGCAATTCAGGTTACAACCCGTATTCAAAGCCAAGGCTGCCGCCTGGGCTGGCGTTTGGACAATCTTATGGCCCGCATGAAAATCTACCAGGGCCCAGCAATCCGATACGTAATAGCCCTGGAAGCCCCATTTTTTCCGAAGAACCTCTTCCATCAGATAAGGGTGCGCACAACAGGGATCACCATTGGTCCGATTATAGGCGCCCATGACACCTTCCACCTTGGCTTCGGTAACCAGGGCCTCAAAAGCCGGGAGATAGGTTTCCCAGAGGTCCTTGCGGTTGACAGTGGCATCAAATTCGTGGCGGAGTTTTTCCGGGCCGCTATGGACCGCAAAGTGTTTCGCCATGGCCGCAGATTTCATGATGGTCGGATGATCTCCCTGTAAACCATTGACAAAAGAAACGCCCAGACGAGAGATCAAATAGGGATCTTCTCCATAGGTTTCTTGCCCCCGGCCCCATCTGGGATCGCGAAAAAGGTTCACATTGGGAGACCAGAAGGTCAAGCCCTGGTACCGTCGTCTCATGTCCCGAGCCACGGAAACATTATACTTGGCTCGTGCCTCATCAGAAATGGCGGTGCCAACCCGGAACATCAGCTCAGGATCAAAAGTGGCGGCCATACCTATGGCCTGGGGAAAAATAGTAGCCCTCCCATTCCGGGCAACCCCATGCAGACATTCATTCCACCAGTTATAGGCGGGGATGCCCAGGCGCTCTACGGCGGGGGCATCATATCTAAGTTGATTGACTTTTTCTTCCAGGCTAAGGCGGGAAATTAAGTCATCTAATCTTTCCTCCAGGCTGAGGGAAGGATCTTGAAAGGGATGGGTGGTTTGAGCAATGCCCATGGTAAGGCATAAGCTCCAGCTTACCAGTATCAATAAGCCATGTGTGTAGAAGCGCATACTCGTTCTTGCGTAGATTAAAAGTGAAAAGCTTGATTGATCCAGGGTAATTATTGCTTGACAAGTTACACTTTCCCGGAAAAAGCCGGAGAAAATTTTCAGGACCGGTGCCTGCCTTACGCCATTGTCTGATTATTCGTATTTTTAACCAGAAAATTTCCTGTATCAATCTTGGACCGCCTGCAAAACACATATGCGCGGATACACGCATTCGCCAGAAAACACCCGCGTTGGACCTGGTTCCTGGGATCAGGTTTCCTGCTGCTCTTTAGTTTCATTGCGCTGGTGGGCGTGATCAACCTGGGCTGGTTGGGACGCATGCCCCAGGAGCAGGCCTTGTCCAGCATTGATCTTCCCCTGGCTTCGGCCGTTTACAGCTCTGACGGAAAGCTGCTGGGCAGATATTTTCTGGAAAATCGCGTGGCCGTCCGCCATGAGGATATTTCCCCTTTTTTCCTGGATGCCCTGGTAGCCACCGAAGATGAACGCTTTTACAAACATGATGGGCTGGATGAGCAAAGCCTGGCACGGGTCCTGTTCAAGTCGATTCTAGGGGGAGATGAACGTGCAGGTGGAGGTAGTACCCTTACACAGCAATTGGTCAAGAATCTATATCCGCGGGAACGCTACGCTATCTTTTCCCTGCTAATCAATAAAATCCAGGAATTTATCCTGGCTCAACGGCTGGAGAAGCTGTACTCCAAAAAAGAAATTCTGGTCATGTATAGCAATACCGTGCCCTTTGGCGAACGGGTATTTGGGGTAGAAGCAGCCGCTCAGCGATTTTTCTCTACTCCTGCACGGGCGTTAAAGGCGGATGAGGCTGCGGTCCTGGTGGGTATGCTCAAAGCGACCACCTTCTACAACCCCCGCCGCCATCCTAACAGAGCCTTATTGAGACGGAATGTGGTCCTGGAGCAAATGGTCAAGAACAATTACCTCCTGCCAGCCTTTAGAGATTCTTTGCGCCGACTTCCCTTGAAATTACGCTACCAACTTCAAACCCATCATGAGGGCCTGGCGCCTTTTTTTAGGGAAAAACTTAGGTTGGAATTGGTGGAATGGGCTAAAGGACAAAAAAAACCAGATGGTAGTCCGCTCAATATTTATACCGATGGGCTGGTGATTCAGGTGAGCCTGGATAGCCGCTTGCAAACCTATGCCGAGGAATCCCTCCACAGTCGGATGGCTATTTTACAACAGCGCTTTCATCGGCATTGGAAAGGCCGTCGTAAGCCCAAGGCCGCCCAACAACTCATTGAGCAGCAGTATACTTCTTCTCAGCGCTACCGGAACGCCAAGGCCATGGGATGGTCGGCAGATAGTATCAGAAATTATTTTGACCAGGAGGTATCCATGCGCTTGTTCGACAAAGGAAGATGGGTAGACACCTTGCTTTCTCCCTGGGATTCCCTCATGCATGATATCTACCGGCTGCAGGCTGGATTGGTAGCCATCGAGCCCGGTACGGGCCTGGTAAAGGCCTGGGTTGGGGGCGTCAACCATGCCAAGGCGCAGTATGATCATGTGACCAGTCGTCGGCAAACTGGCTCCGTCTTCAAGCCGCTGGTTTTTGTCAGCGCGCTGGAAAATGGGGCTTCTCCTTGTGAGTACTATTCCAACGAAAGGGTCAAGTACCCCGGTTATGAAACCTGGCTGCCAGCCAACTCTGATGGCCTTTATGGGGGCGCCTATTCCATGGCTGGTGCCCTTACCCACAGTGTGAACCTGGTTTCTGTGGCTATCCTGATGGAAACGGGGGTTAAGAAGGTGGTCCATACTGCCCAGGCCCTTGGTTTACAAGGGGATTTACCAGCCGTGCCCTCTTTAGCCCTGGGGGTGGGGGAAGCCTCCCTGCTTGAAATGACCAATGCCTATGGGATTTTTTCCTCTCAGGGCACGTATCGGGCACCGCATTATCTCCTAAGTATCAAAGATAGGGAGGGAAATATCATCCTGGACAATCGGGTGATCCATCCCGGTGTGCAAGCTGTTCCGACGGAAGCAGCCGATATGATCCGCATGATGATGGAGGAGGTCATCCAAAAGGGGACCGGACGGGCCCTTCGCACCCGTTATGCCCTCCCCTATCCTATCGCTGGAAAAACCGGCACTACCCAGGATCAGACGGATGGGTGGTTCGTGGCTACCACGCCTGGCTTGAGTGTCGGAGCCTGGGTGGGTGCTGATGACCAGCGGATAAAATTCCGCAGCCTGCGAGAAGGCCAAGGTGCCGCCACGGCTTTACCTATTTGGGGCAGTTTCATGCAAAAGGTCTATAAAGACCCTGCTTACCGGGAACTCCGGAAAGCACGTTTTCCATCCCCTTCAGATTCGGTTAAGAAAGCGATGGAATGTGAGGATTATGATTTCCCCCTGAATCCGGCCGAATTCCGAATTTGGTTCTACGAACAGGAAGGCGAGTTTGAAAAGGCGGATTCTCTCCGGCGGGTCTATTATCCGCAAGCGCCTGGGATCCAGAATTGAGCTGTTGCTTTTGGCTGCGGATGATATCCGCAGGTGGGTGATGACCGCAGGCGGGTGATGACCGGCTGGTAGTAGCCGCAGCTTGCAGCTGCGGCGGAGGGTTTTACCGGCTGGTAGCCAGTGTTACGGGTGACGGGTGTGGGAACCTGTGGGGCGGGTGATGACCGGCTGGTAGTAGCCGCAGCTTGCAGCTGCGGCGAAGGGTTTTACCGGCTGGAAGCCAGTGTTACGGGTGACGGGTGTGGGAACCTGTGGGGTGGGTGATGACCGGCTGGTAGTAGCCGCAGCTTGCAGCTGCGGCGAAGGATTTTACCGGCTGGAAGCCAGTGTTACGGGGTGGGGTCTCACCTCTCTACAACTCCTCCAACATGGATTGAATACGCATGGCATAGCTGCTAAAAGGCGCTTCTTCCACGGGGATTTCCTCGGGAGAAAGGCCTTTATCTAAAGCGACTTTCAAGGCTTCCAGCATCTCCGGATATCGATCTTTATAAGCATGTATGCGCGCGAGGCTTAAGCGAATCCGGGCTTGATCTCCATCTGAAAGCCCAAACAATAGCAAGCGATCTGCCAGGCGGGTGGCTTTCCGGTATTGATCTTTCTTTTCCCCATCTTTTCCGGTTTGTTGGAGACAAAAGGCCCATCGGGCCCGACTTTCAATTTCCAGAATTTGATCTGCCAGGCTGGGGCTACTCAGTTTTTCCTGCATGAGGCTTAAGCCTTTTTCCAACAATAAATTTGCGTCCCGGTATGATCGGTCCAATTCGTAAGCGGCTCCTTGCTTCAATAGCAGGTAAAAATCCTGATTATTGATGCGACTGGCATTTTTATATTTTTCCAAGGCTTTGGCCGGGTTTTGCGCAAGCATCCAAAGGTCTCCCCAGGCTTCTAAGACCACCGGCAGTTGGACTTCTCGTTGGTATAGGCGGCCGTAGATTTTATCCGCTTCATCATAATTCCCCGCCTGTGCCCATGCCTCTGCAGCCCCAAGGAGATATCCGTGATTTTGCGGGTCTAATCTTCCCAAAAAGGTCAATAGGCGAGCGCGTGAGGCATGAGCGCTATCCCCATTGAGGCCTGGTAAACGCTGCAATAGCAGATGCTGCCAATGGTCACGTTCGGTGGCTTCCAGGGCTGCCCAACCGCCAGGAGGGTCGGTGATCTGGGCAAATTCACCCGGTTCTAATTGCCCAAGTTGATATTGGAGATGTTCCCGCCACAACAGGGCCTCCCATTCCGTCCGTTTTTCTCGATAAATCAGACTGAGTTTGTCCTTTTGCAATTCAGCTAAATCCCAGGCCTGCGTCCGGACATAGTGATAAAAAAGGCCCCGCTGAATATGTTTCCAGCGCGAGAAATCTGCCTCCTTGATCAATTCAGGATCTAGTTTCACACTTCCCAGGGCATAGGATTTCCGGTATCCGATCTGTTCCCATAAAGCCCGGGTGGCACTTTGCGCCTCCACGTCCTGCGTCTGTTGCTCCAGGAGTCGAATCCAGAAATGCCAGGCTTTAGGATGTTGGCCAGTCAGGCTAAGTCGTCGAGCCTGGGCTCGAAGGTAGGTCAAATAAGCTACTTTTAATTCAGGGGATTGGGAAGGCTGAGGCCAGATTTCTTCCCAGAGCAGTTGGGCGGCTTTCCAATTACCTGATGACATCTCTACCCGGGCCAGTGCGGCCTGGTTGAGTGGATTTTCTGGCTGAAGGAACAGCACTTTCTTGAGCAGCTTACGCGCCGCTACTACATAACCTGCCCGGGTTAGCTGACCCGCCAATCGACGCGCAAAAGCCACCTCCGATTCCTCCATTTTATTCAGGAAACTGAACAGGCTTTTTTCCAGGTTCAGGCTATCCTGCAAGACGAAAAAAACTTCCAAGGCGGTGGCCTGGTACAGGACATCATGAGCACCGTCTGGTTCCTGGCGTAACAAGGCAAGTCGGGCACCTTCTGCTTCTCCGCAACTTGCATGGGCGAGGATTTCGGCCATCTGCAGCGGCTGGCTGGCTTTGGTATGATGCCATAAGCTCTCTGCGGTCAGGCAATCGTTTTCCATTAAAGCCTCGAATGCATAAAGGTCAGGGGTTAGTTCCTTCAGGATAAATTGGCGGGCTTGAATATGAATTTGCCCAATTCTCTGCTCCAAAGACGCCTTAGACTCCTCATTCTGGAAACTTTTCCAGGAGGTGCCATTTTTTCGCAGGTCCAGGCGAAGGCTTTCACCCTGGATAAGCCAGCTACCTTCAATGAGGGTTTCTTCTCCGGTTCCTGATGCTTCTAAGGGATAAAAAGCCACAGGATGGCGCTGCAGGTACGCCCTGGCTTGTAGGTAATGCTGGGAGGCAAGCGCCACAACTTGTGAAAGTTCTTCTACCAATAGGGCTTGTCCATAAGCGGGTACATAGCCCGTTTGTGAAAATTTATGAGGTACAGAAAAGGGTTTTATGTAAATACCCTCCTCACTTTTTCTCAGGCCGCCCCAGATCAAAAAAAACAAGACTACGGTCAATCCAATTCCAATGGCCAGGCCAATGAAAAGACGAGGCCGCTTCCGGGCCGGTTTGGCCAGCGGCTGTAAAGGTGTTGCGGCGGTTGACGGTTTCGGCTGAAATGAGCGATTGGTAGGAGGTGTCGGTCGGCGCATGAAGATCAGTAGATCAAAGCAGGGAGAAGAACAAGTTTCATGCCTTGCCAGCTTCCGTAACTTGACCGTTTATGCAATTTTCGAAGAATCGGAATTCCTGAGTATCGCGGCAATCAAGCGCATGCCATCCAGGGTCAGAACCGGATCAAGGTAGTCTACCATTTCTCTGACCGCCGGGATCACGCCCGCGAGACCTCCCGTAGCCGCGACCTTCACAGATTGGCCCATTTCCCGTTGAATCCGGGCCAGCATTTCTTTGATCAATCCGGTGTAACCCATGAGGATACCAGCCTGCAAGGCGTGCTCCGTATTTTTTCCCATGACACTATCAGGCCAGTCGAGCGGGACTTCATAGAGTTGGGCCGTCTTGCTGAATAAGGCGCCCATCGCAGTCCGCAGGCCAGGAGCAATCGCTACGCCCAGGACTTCTCCTTTCCCGCCAACCATGGTAAAGCTCAGGGCCGTTCCAAAGTCAATGGCCACACATGGTTCCTTGAAATAAGCATAAGCAGCTACCGCGTTGGCAAGCAAGTCTGTCCCTAATTGCTGAGGTTCGTCCAGGCGAAGGTCGAAATGGTGATACGAGGCTGGCCCCAGGACAATCGGTGCCTGATGGGTGACCTTTTCGATGATCTCACAGACCACAGCATTGGCCTCCGGCACGACACTGGAAAAAACTATTTCCTCCAGGGCTTCAGCCCTGGCTGACATCTCCTGAAGATAGGCTCTGAGAGATTTTTCCAGCGAGAGAAAATCCGCACTGGGATGACGATAGCGATTTTGCCAGCTTTTCCCATCAAAAATTCCTAATACGATATCTGTGTTTCCAATATCAACAGCCAGGACCATATAGCATTTTTCCCCTATTTACTGCGGGGAAAATTGAATTCAAACCCCCTAACACCGTTATTTTTATTTTCATCAATAAAGCTGCCACCCTTTAATTGAATTTATAGTCTATACCTTCATAAAACTTGGCTCAAACATAAAAGAATCAGTATATGTATCGCTCTTCCCTTGGTTTCAGGCAGATGGGTCGTATCTTTCCGGCCGTGAAAGTCAATTTCACCCAAGGGATCTATTAATCTTACTATCACCAACACATAACTTATGACGTACCGCCCCGTAAGTTTCCCGGTCAAAGACCGGCCTGAATTCTGGCGTACTCTCCGCAAGAACGTTAATCAGTACTTCGACGATAACAATATCTCTCCCTACGGAGACCGGCGAATGTATTTCAAAACCCTGATCATGCTTAGCATCTATCTGGTCCCCCTGGGACTAATGTTAGCTGGCGTAGTAACCAATGGCTGGCTGGTCATGCTTTGCTGGTTCATTATGGGTTTAGGAGCCGCTGGGATTGGTATGGGGGTAATGCATGATGCCAATCATGGTGCCTACTCCTCGGACGCCAACACAAACCGCCTGGTAGGCTATGTACTGAACATTCTGGGAGGTCTGGCCATCAATTGGAAAATCCAACATAACAAACAGCATCATTCCTATACGAATATCCATCATCACGATGGGGACATCAGCCCCGGTTTTTTCCTGCGCTTTTCGCCTCATAGCAAATGGTATCCTTTCCATCGGTTCCAACATATCTATGCCTGGTTCCTGTATGGACTCCAAACCCTGGCCTGGGCTACCATTAAGGACTTCAAAAAGATGACCGAGTACTACAAAAAAGGCCTAATGGGCAAAGAAGGGAAGAAAATCTACAAGTGGATTGGTATCCTGGTGGTTCAAAAAGTATTCTATTTCAGCATCTTCCTGGTGGCGCCAATTATGCTCACAGATATTCCTGTCTACCAAATTATCCTCGGCTGGCTGTTGATGCATTTTACTGCGGGGCTGATTCTTTCAGCGATCTTTCAGTTGGCTCACGTGATGCCGATGGCTGAGTACCCTCTGCCGGATGAGAGCCTGAGCATGCGGGACAGCTGGGCCATTCACCAGTTGCAAACCACCACTAATTTTGCTCCTGGCAAAGGCTTGTTTGGTTGGTTTATGGGGGGGTTAAATCACCAGGTAGAACACCACCTGTTTCCCCGTATCTGTCATGTCCACTACCCGGAAATAGCCAAAATCGTCTCTCAGACAGCCAAAGATTTTAACATTCCCTGGCACTCGATTCCTACCTTCGGGGAAGCCCTGGTGCAACATGTAAAGATGCTGCATTATCTTGGTCAGAATCCAGCTACGAACCCTCAATTGAAAGTATAATGAAAAGGGCTGGGATAGATTGGTTTCCCAGCCCTTTTTTCATAATCAGCCTCCTTTTTCGCTGGAAATGCGCTTTCCGAGGCAGCCTTTTTTTCAATTTTCGAAGATTGTTGCTTATTTATTGAGCAAATAACCAACTGACGCCCCATGCATCTATTTGCTACGCCAAATCTACTAGTCCTGAATGTAGGCTTCCTGCTGTTCTACATTTTCCTCTTCTTTTTTGCTAAATGGATCAAGGGCATGTTTTCCTCCTATAACCTGGATGCCCAATTGACAGAGTACGACAACAATGCTGTTTCGGTCAGTGTAGCGGGCTATTTCATCGGGGTCACCGCCATTTTCATCGGCGCTTTTTCCGAAACCAGTCCGGTCGCCCAATTGCTGGATGATGGCACCAGAGAAGTGGTAGATATCGCGCTGGACAGGGACACCTTGATTGAGTTCCTGGAAGTGGCCGGGTACTCTCTGGCCGGTGTATTCCTCCTGCTGCTGGCCCGGTTGATCAACCAGAAAATGATCCTGACTAAGTTTTCTGTGGACAAGGAGATCATTGGAGACCAAAACCCTGGTACTGGGGTAGTCGAAGGAGCGACCTATGTAGCTTCAGGTCTCATCATCGGAGGGGCCGTACACGGTGAAGGAGGTGGTCCTATTACGGCCTTGGTATTTTATTTACTCGGCCAACTGTGCCTGGTGCTTTTTGCCCAGCTCTATGCCAAACTTACCCCATACGATCTGCATGATGAGATTGAGAAAGATAATACTGCGGCAGGTCTGGGCTTTGCCGGAGGCTTGATTTCAATTGGGGTAATCGTGATGCGAGCCGTTTCCGGCAACTTCTCCAGCTGGGCGGAAGACCTGGCAACCCTGGGCTTTGACATCCTGATTATCTTTGTTTACCTCATCGCTATCCGATTCATCTTTGATCGCTTCGTAGTGAGAAATTCTAATCTTAATACCGAGATTGCGGAGGACCATAACCTGGGGGCAGGTTTGCTGGAAATGGTCGTATCGATCAGCTTCTCTGCGGTCCTCTATTTTGTCCTTTAGTATTTTAACAGCTTACCTCTTTTTAGTTCCAACTGGTTGATGATCAGTCGATAGCTGTATACCCCTGCGGCCAATTCGCTGATGCCTTTCCAGCTGTATCGGCTTATCAGGCCGCCGGGTCTCTCCAATTCAAACCCGCCTGCCATTCGGCCTTGCATATCGGTGAGTTCAAAACGAATACTCCCACCTATTTCCATGCGTAAATAAAAATCCAGTTGGTCCTGGACCGGATTAGGACCGATTTCTACAATCAAACCACTGGCGTCCCCGTTCACCTGGGAGGCAATCTGCGGCAAATTAATATCGATCCAGGTCAGCCGGGCCCGAATCCAATCCTTGAGATACTTGATTTCATCCGCATAAGTTTGTCCTACGAAATAGTTGGGCCAGACGTAGGTTCCCAGGACGGGCCACCGCTCAAAGTTACGCTTTGGCGCGTCTCCTATTTCCGCCACCAGTTCATCCACCAGATCCAGCAGGCGGGCCGTAGAAAGGGCACCTTTGCGAAGTTCTTCCCATCTCTCGATAGTAGCTTGTAAATAGGTCGGGTCAGACAACAGGCGATCATACCAGGGATTAATCAGCCAGCCATCCTGAGGACAGGCCTGATTGAAATTCAGAACCCAACCCTCGGGATTTCCCTGAATGCAATAATCAGCGTTCCCAAAGGCTAGATTGAAATCCCACAATGGCCCCATGTGTAACTTTCCACCATCCTGGTCGGCAGTCTTATACATAAAAGTGCTGATCCGGTAGCCATCTACATTTTTCCCCAGCTCATTGACCAGCATAAAGTCAATAAAAGACCGCCGATCAATAAAGGGCATATAGCCTTCCTCCGGGTGATCAAAAGAGCGGCTTTGAAGGGCGGTTTCGAAGTCATTGAAAAAAGCCTGAATATAATCCTGTTGCTGAACCTTGACCTCATCCTCTTCAGGATATTCCCATAGGAAATCAGTGCCATATAAGCCGGTCCAGGCGTATTCATTGAAAAAATTGTCTTTATCGATTTTCAGGATATATCCCCCGGTCAGCGCCTCTCCAGTAAGGTCATTGGGACCCATTTTCTGAATATCAACCCGATTTTTGTCCACTTTGATCTTTTCCATCAATACATAAACCCCCAGGTAATCTCCATTGATGATCAGCTCACAAAACCGGGTCCGGGGCGCCCAGTGGCCCAAATCCCGACCAATGGTATAGGTCAGGGCATTGCGGATCAGGCTTTTATCACTGAAAGGTCCATGTAAAATCCAGTCATTTTCTGCGGGCATGCCCAGGAGAGGAACGTTGTTATTTTGGCCATTGAGCAGGATGGTTTCCAATCGGTAGCCTTTTTTAGGGAAAAACTGGGAGGAAGCGCCTCGAAGTTCAATTTCGATGAGTCCATCATACTCATTTCCAGGATCATCCGGATGGTTGGATTGGTCAGGCTGGTCAATCACTTTCATATGCGCCTGTATCCTGGGTTCATCAAATATTTGCGGCTGAAAAGTCTGAATGGTAATCAAAGGAATATCGGAGGATTCAAAAGCTACCTGGGCTCGCAAAAGTCCAGCGGAAAGATTCCAACATCCCACCAAAATTAATATCCCTATTATGCGCATAATTGTATCTTTAAGATATGAAGCGACGTTTAATATCGGAAAATCAGGCCATTTTTTGCACACATGAAAACCTTTAAACTTTCCCTCACTGAGGCAGATGTACAGCCTCGGCAAGCCCACCCTTCTGAATACCTGTTACACCCAGAACTTGCAGGGGCGGTAGAAGTTGCCTTTTCTTTGGGTCAACCCCTCTTGCTGACCGGAGAGCCAGGCACAGGTAAAACCCGGCTTGCCCATAAACTCGCCTGGGACCTGAGCCAGCAGCACCCCTCTTTTCTACCTGAACCCTTGATTTTCCATACCAAAACCCAAAGTGTGGCTCAAGACCTCTTCTATACCTATGATGCCCTGGGACATTTCCAGGCTGCTAACCTGAAAACAGAAGACGCTCCGACTACCCATTCACCTACAGATTTTATCCAACTTCAGGCACTGGGAAAGGCCATCGCCTTAACCAACGAATCCGAAGTAGAAAAAGGACGCTTCCTCCAGGCAGAAACTCCCAGAAGTTCCTTGGTGTTGATCGACGAAATAGACAAAGCCCCACGAGATTTTCCCAACGATATTCTTCATGAGATCGAACATGGCGAGTTTTCCATCAAAGAGGCGGGACATTATCGGATCAAAAAAGGTCAGGACCATCGCATTCTGGTGATCATGACCAGCAATTCTGAAAAAAACCTACCTGAACCTTTTCTGCGCAGATGTGTTTTTTATCATATCCCATTTCCCAGCAGGCAACAGTTGTTAGGGATAGTAGCCAGCCAACTGGGAGAGGAAGCCGCGGATACTTCTGAAGCCTGGGTAGATCATTTTTTGACAATCAGAGATCGGGTACAGAAGAAAAAACCGGCCACCGCAGAATTGATAGCCTGGTTACGGGTGTTGGAACTTCAGGAGCTGTTAAAGCCCGAGGTCGATCTTCGAAGGTTGAGTAAGCGTCAACAGGCTAAGCTGCGGATCAGTTATGCAGTCCTGGCAAAGCATCCTGAAGATGCGAAAGTGATCAAGCAAATTAGGTAATAAGCTAAAAAGGACACTTTTAACCATTTTCACCATCCGGAAATCTCTTAACTTCGATCCACCGGTTTTTCTGTTCAACTCATAGCGCTTTCTTATGAATGAGCACCTACCCTTAGAACTATTTCTCACCCAGCTTGAGCAAGAGGGCTTTGCTGTAGATTTGGCTACCCGTATGCGTCTGATGAAAGTGTTAGAGCGACTTTCTCCTGAGGTCTTAGCCGCTCCGGAAAAACTCAGCTATCTCATCGTTCCCCTTTTAGCCAGAGATCAGCAAAGTCAGGCGCGGATTCATCAGATCTGGCGAAGCCATTGGGCAGAAATGCTAGCCGAAGTGAAACAGCAGCCGGAAAGTCAGATTTTCCCCGACTCCACGGAAGCAAATGCCCAAATCAAGCAACAGGTGGCCCAACGCCGTAAATGGATGTATCCCGTTGTACTAGGTACGTTTCTGGGAGCCATGTTGCTCTTTTTCCAGCCCTTTTCCTCTCCTCAATCCCCGCCATTCCTGACGGTGGACCAGGAAGATAATTCTATCTCCACGGAGACAATTCCGCGGATTTCTTTGGAGGAAGAAATCCCGGAAACGGGTCCATCAGAGCAGGTAGGAAGCGAAGCGTCTTCACCGGAAGTTGCCACCTTACCTGTCTTCAACTTTAGCAGCGATTACCTATATGTCGGAAGACCTGTTCATCTCTATGTGGGGCCCCATGCTGATCAGACCTATTATTTGCCATTAGCGGAAAATGAACCTGCCCTGGTGTTCCCTGCAGGAACTCAACAGCAAGTCAAGATCAACTTCCAGGAAGCGGGAGTTTATCATATTCTGGATGAAAACAAACAAAGGGTCCGCCAGATTACCGTTTATCCGGCTGAACTTTTGTCCCTATCCGGACTGGACAATAGCTGGGCAAAAACCGAAGCCCAGCAATCCTGGATTAAGCTTTTCCTGGTAGTAGCCACTGTGCTCTTAGTATTACTGGTTGAGGTTTACCTGCGCACCTACGAACAAAAATTGCACACCGTGCGACTGGAGCAATACTTTGCTGCTCATCCGGATGCCCCTTACGAATTACCTTTTCCTCAAACTGAAAAAATCCTTAAAGCAGAGGATGGCCTTTATCAAGTAGCAGATAAGCTCCGGGCCCGGACCGAAAGTACCGCAAAAGTCCTGGACATCACCCGGACGCTTCATCAAACCATTCAAGGCGGAGGCTTCCCAAGCCTTGCCTACAAAGCCCTTACTCGTCCGACTGAATACATAGCCCTCATTGATCGCAGTGGGTTGGCCGACCGGACCGCAGAACTCTTTGAGTCGCTACTGGTCCTGTTAAAAGGAGAAGATATACCGATTCATCTCTTTTATTTCCGCAACGATCCCCGCAGCTGTGAGGATGAAATGGGTGTGAGATATGAGTTGGAGGACCTGGCCTATCGCTATGGGCAGCATAGATTGATCGTGTTTAGTCAGGCGACTTTTTTCCTGGACCTGCCTACCGGCAAGCTCCATCGTTGGGTGAAATCAACTTTTGAACAATGGCCGGAGAAAGTACTGCTCACTCCAGTGGAGCAAGCTCAATGGGGCCAGCGGGAAAAACAACTGGCTACCGTATTTCCCATACTGGGCGCTGATTTAGAAAGTCAGGAAGGCATTGCGGAGGCCTTGCTAGCTGACGATTTTGAAGGCATGGCTGAATCTATCGAACTGGTGAGGGTGGAAGCCAAAAATCCCTTACAGGATGTGGATTTTGAACAGCCTGAAGACTTACAGGACTATTTGGGAGATGCCTTGTATCAATGGGTAGTGGCCGGACTGGTGAGCAGTAAACCCAGCTGGCGCATGTACCTTGCCCTCGGTCGCAAGTTAGAAGCCCACGGTCATATTACCATAGATGCCGGACAACTGCTTTCCTACAATCATCTGCTTAAACTGGCTCGCATTCCCTGGTTGAATCAGGAGCAATTGTCGCAAGAAGCCAAGGCAAAGCTCTTAGATACCCTGGACCCTGAAATGGCTCAGGCGGCCCGGGAATTATTGTTGGAGGAAATTCAGAAGATTCCTGCTTCCCGGGAGGGCCTGGTCGAACGTACCGTGCTGGCGGCTGGACTGGCTCCCCAGGATAAAGAACTGCAACAGAAACTGCGTTTTCTGTGGAAGAAAGGTTGGCTTGGCGAGCAGCCTCAAAAGACCTCTTCCCGCCATATCTCCGGCTGGCTGGACAGGCTGGCCCAACCCCTCATTTGGAAAGGATTGGCAGCCGGAACCCTGGCCTTTCTGCTAGGGATAGGAGTTTTTTCGAACTTCTCCGCGCCATCCCAGAAAAAACTGAATGAGCAATACTTCCAGTCATTTCCATTTCCTGTCATAGCGGAAGGGGTAGGAAATCAAATAGCCCTGGGCGCTTTTAGAGCCGGAAAGTATCAGGAAAGTATCCTGGCCTGGAATAACGGGACAGAGGTAAGCGATTTTGAACAATTCTATTTAGCACAAGCTTATTTCAGGGTCGGGGACTACCAGAAAGGAAGTGCCCATTTAAGCAGCATCCACAGCCCGGGTCTCAAGCCAGTGGCCAAATGGTATTCCGCACAGGGCGCGCTTGCCATGGGCAATTTGTCAGCCGCAAAAAGAATCCTACAAGAGATTGCCCAACAATCCTCCCATCCTTACCAAGGGCAAGCGCGCAACCTCTTGCAGGAATTGACTGAGCTATAAATTTATTCGTAGCGTAAGGCCTTGACCGGATCCAGGTTGGCGGCTCGCCACGCATGCCAACCAATAGTGAGCCAAGATATGCTCAAAGCCAGGATGGTGGACAGCAAATAGGGCCAGATGCTAAAGCTTGCCTGATAGGGATAATCCACCAGGAACCACTCCTGCGTGACGTAATAAGCCAAGGGAACAGCGATCAACAAGGCCAGGATCACCAGGCGGGTAAAACTCCGGTTGAGTAGAATCAGGATGCTAGACTGAGACGCTCCCAATACCTTGCGGACGCCGATTTCTTTGGTGCGTTGTTGGGCGGTAAAGGCGGCTAGTCCCAGCAATCCCAGACAGGAAATCAAAATGGCGAGACCAGCGAAGGCGGTGAAAATGCGGCTAATCTGGGTCTCCCGACTGTAGGCCCTACCAAGCCGCTCCTCCATAAAGGCCATTTCAAAAGGGTGGGAAGCAAAAACAGATTCCCAGGTAGATTTGAGGGCCTCAATTTGGGCTGGTACCTCTCCCGGTTTCAGTCGGACCAGCATACTTTGAATAAAGCCTAAATCTCTGTCTCCGGCAAAAGAGATCACGGCTGGAGCCAGCGATTCATGCAAGTCTGTGGTATGAAAATTCTTTAGCACGCCGACAATGTTGCCCCGCTTCTCATAAATCGTCTGACCATTTTCCCCATAGGAGACCCTGGCGGTCCGGTTTAAAAAGGTGGAATCCTCTCCAAAAAATCGCACCATTTCCTCATTGATCATATAACTCTCAGTCTTATCCGTGGTCATCTCTGCTGAGAGGAATCTACCATCCACTGTTTTCATGCCCATGGTCTTGAAAAAATCTTCCCCTACGTATAGGACATGGGCATCAGGTACAAACTGTAATTTGCCGGTCCGGTCTTGCACATGGGTCGGGTATTTCATCACGTACTGGTCCCCGGGAGCCCAACTGCTAACCGCTGCCGCTTCTACTTCTGGAAGATTCAGGAGAGCCTGTCGATACACCTCCATTTTCATCAGCAGCGGTCTATCGGCAATATTGATGTATATCAAATGTTCTTGCTCGTAACCGAGGCTTTTTTCCATTAAAAAACTGCGCTGCCTACCGATCACCATGGTGCAAATGATCAGGCAAATAGATACAACAAACTGGCCCACGACCAAGACCTTCCTCAAATTGAAACGATCGCCACCCCCTTGCTTTTGGCCCTTTAGGATGCGGAGCACCGGCATCTGCGCCATAAAAATGGCCGGGTAAATACCTGCCACCAGCCCCAACAGGCCAGCCAGCCCTAGTAATCCAAGCCACCAGCGGGGGTCCAATAGGTTAAAGGACAGGTTCACCTGCGCCATTTCGTTGAAAAACGGCAAGGCCAGCTCACTCAATCCCAGGCCCAGCAATATGGACAGGAAGGCCATGAGAAAAGCCTCGCTTAAAAACTGCCCGATGAGGCGACTCCGATGTGCGCCCACCACTTTACGGACCCCAACTTCCACGGTACGGGTAGAGGAGCGGGCCGTGGACAGGTTCATATAATTGATACAGGCCACGAGCAGCACGATGCAAGCAATCCCTAAAAACAAGCGGACATAAGGGGCGGTCCCCCCTCCGTAGCCATTGAGTCGAATCTCATCCATGGCTTGGAATTGTCCATATAACTCCAGGGATTCCTCCCGATACCGGTCCTTAAACTCCAACATTCGCTCCTTACTAATCGCAGTTAAGTCTGCACCAGGAATGGCTTTTACATAAGTCAGGCAACCGGGCCACCACCAGGAAGTAAAAGAAGGTACCCGATAAAGCTGCTGCAGGGTAGGAAAGGATGCAAGTAAATCAATTTGCAGGTCGGTGTTGAGCGGAGCGTCTTCCATCACCGCTTCTACCACCAGTTCCAATCCACCCGTCAAGGTGATGCTTTTGCCCAAGGCTGATTCCACCTCTCCAAAAAACCGTAGAGCGGTAGAGCGAGATAAAATCACCTGATTGGGTTGGGAAAGCAAGCTATCTTTTCCTGCAGTAATCAGGGGGAAGTCAAAAAAATCAAAGAAAGAAGCCTCGGCATACATGATCCGGTCCTCGCGAAAGCTTTTTTCCGTGCCCTGATCATCCACTTTCACCAGACTCCCTCTTTGATGAATACGGGTATAGGCTTCAATTTCCGGGAAGTCCTTGACCAGATTGGCGCCCATGGGCATGCCGGTGGTCATATAGCCTTCCTGTTCCTCATTATCCCAGATTTGGTATACCTGATAGATGCGATCCGCCTCCGGATGATAGGCATCGTAAGAATATTCGAACTGGACGTAAAGAAAAATCAACAAGCAACAAGCAACGCCTATGGCCAGGCCAAAAAGGTTGATTAGCGAGTAAATTTTGTTTCGGAATAAGTTCCGGAAGGCAACCTTGAGATAATTGGTGAGCATAATGGAAAATTTAAGGATGTACCCTGGAAATTTCAATAGAGGTGCCAAAGCAGATAGTCCCCTCACAATCAATACTTTAATATAAAAAATACGTATTCCCGGTCTTATATTTGTCCGAATTAGCACGATTAAGTGACCGTTTTCGAACATTTTTTCCTATCCTTAAGCTGGTCTTTAAGCCGGAATTCCTGAAAGAATTAAGGGAAAAAGTCCAGGCTAAGCCCTAAAAAACGCCTTTCTCTATGGCTCGAAAAGATGGGAGAATCCTCCTGGTGGACGACGATCCGGAAGTACTGCTCAGTGGCCGCTTGCTACTGAAAAGACACTTCGCTGAAGTGCAGACCCTCAATGATCCAAAAAGGATCAACAAACTGCTCAAAGAAGAAGCCTTTGACGTAGTCCTTCTGGATATGAACTTCCAAAGAGGCAATACTGATGGGGATGAAGGACTTAGGTGGGTGGAAAAAATCAACCAACTTCAGCCTGACCTGCCGGTGGTGATGATTACGGCTTATGGCCATGTGGACATGGCGGTCAAAGCCATGAAGGCAGGAGCCACGGATTTCGTCAGTAAGCCCTGGCAAAATGAAAAACTGCTGGCCACGGTTAAAAGTGCCTTTCAGCTAAGTAAATCCAAGCAAGCCATCCAACAGCTTCAGGCCCGTCAGCAAAGTTTGAGTGAGGAATTAGATACGGCTTTTGGTCCTAGCATCATCGGAAAATCAGCGGCCATGCTCAAGGTTTTCAATACCCTGGAAAAGGTGGCTAAAACCGACGCAGATGTATTGATCCTGGGGGAAAATGGTACAGGCAAAGAATTGATTGCCCGCTCGCTCCACCGGCAATCCCATCGTCAGCAAGAAGTATTTATCAAGGTCGATTTAGGCGCTTTACCGGAGAGTCTTTTTGAGAGTGAGTTATTCGGACATAAAAAAGGCGCCTTTACGGATGCCCATGCAGACCGCCAGGGGCGCTTCCTGATCGCCGCGGGGGGTAGCTTATTTTTAGACGAAATTGGAAACCTGAGCATGCCGCTACAGGCAAAATTACTCACCGTCCTCCAGAGTCGTAAAGTTACGCCAGTAGGTTCTCATAAGCCTGAGGATTTTGATATTCGCCTCATCTGCGCTACCAATAAACCCTTGTACGAAATGGTCAAAGAGGGTAGTTTCCGGCAGGACCTGTTGTATCGAATCAATACGGTAGAAGTAACCTTACCTCCCCTGAGGGAGCGGGTGGAAGATATCCCTTTACTGGTGGAGCATTTCCTCAGCAGATACAGGCAGAAATATGGAAAAAAAGCCCTGAAGCTGACCCTGCCTACCCGGAAAAAACTGCAACGCTATCCCTGGCCGGGCAACATTCGGGAACTAGAACATGCCGTGGAAAGGGCGGTGATTTTAGGAGAAGGGCCTTACTTACATCCTGAAGACTTCGTCTTTCGAGAAGAACTCACCCAAATCGATCCTGAGCCTGATAATTTCAACCTGCATGAAATGGAGAAAAGAATGATTCAAAAGGCCCTGCACTTTCACCAGGGCAATATCAGCAAAGCGGCGCAGGATTTGGGTCTGACCCGGGCAGCCTTGTACCGGAGGATGGAAAAATATGATCTCTAAGCCCTGCCCATGAAACAAACCTTTCGGCTTCAATTATTGGTTCGAGCAGTGCTTCTGCTACTCAGCTGCCTGGCTTTTTGCTATTTTTGGCTAACGGAAGGCTACCAGGTCATGACCCTGATTTCAGGCGTATTTATCCTCGGGAGCCTCCTCGAATTACTCCGCTACACAGAAAAAACCACCCGGGATCTTACCCACTTTCTCTCTTCCCTTGAATTCGAAGACTATTCCACCACCTTTAGCCAAACCAGCAAAGGCAAGTCTTTTACCAACCTATACGAAGAGCTCAATCAGATCAATGCCCACATCCAGCGCATTCGGGCTGAAAAGGAAATTCAATACCGCTATCTCCAAACCATCGTGGAGCATGTAGATATTGGCATCCTTTGCCTGGACCAGGCAGGGAATATTGTGCTCATTAACCAATCGCTGGAAAACCTGCTCAAGCGGCCCTATCTCAAGCATCTAAAAGTCCTGAGCAAAACCCATCCTCAATTGACCCAGGTCATCGAGCACCTACCCGAAGGAGAGCGGGAACTGCTGCGCATTGAGGTGGACCAGGAAATACAGGAAGTGGCCATTCAGGCCACGCATTTTAAGCTGGGAGAAGAAGCCTTAAAGCTGATTTCTTTTAAAAATATTAAAGGCGAACTAGAGGCCAGGGATTTGGAAGCATGGCAAAAGCTGATTCGGATTCTCACCCACGAAATCATGAATTCTGTAACGCCTATCGTCTCCCTGACGGGTACCCTCAAGCAAATGTTGGCGGAGGATCTGCCCCAGGAGTACGAGGAATTACAAGAGGATGCCCGAGCAGGCCTGGAGGCAATTGAGTTTCGGGGGAAAGGCCTGTTGGCTTTTACCGAAGCCTACCGCTCTCTCACCCGCATCCCTCAACCCGCGATGGCAGACGTAAACTTGTCAGCCTTATTGCAACGGGTGGCCACCCTGGTACAGGGAGAATTTGATCAGGCAGGGGTTATCCTCGAGGTTAACCCACCGGCTCAAGCCCTGGTTTTCCAGGCAGATGCCGATCTGCTCACCCAGGTCTTGATCAACCTGCTCAAAAATGCACGGGAGGCCATGACTGAAACCCCCACCCCAAAAGTGGTCCTTTCTGGTAGAAGAAGCCTTCGCAAACAAGTGCAGATAGAGGTCCAGGACAATGGTCCAGGCATCCCACCGCATGAGTTGGAAAGGATATTTATTCCCTTTTATACCACCAAAAGTGAGGGTTCCGGCATTGGCCTTAGCTTGTCCCGTCAGATCCTCCAACTGCATAAGGGTTCTTTGTCGGTCCTTTCCCCCCAAGGGCAAGGAACTACCTTCATGCTGGTGCTATAGGCAGGAAAGCTTTTCTGGAAGATACTTCCCACCAGACTTTGCCTTATAAGTTTCCCTTACTAAATTCGCCCTCAGAAAGTAATCAACAATTTCACATGGCAGATACACATCAATCAGGTACCAACATTGATTTCAAAACCTTTTTCTCCCTGATGCTCATGGCCGCTGGCCTTATAGTAGCCATCTGGGGTTGGGTTAAATGGGGACCTGAAGAGGTTACCCAAACCTTCAATGGTATTGAGATGACCTTGAGAAATGGAGAAGCCTCTCAAAGTTATAACTGGCTGAGCTTCTTTGGCTTAGGCGGTTTTTTCACAGGCCTCCTCCTGCTTTTCTTCCCCAACCAGCGCACCATTCTGAAAGGAACAGGCGTGTTTGAGGAATAAAAAAATAATCACCGTTATTCAGCGCTGCTCCTTCCAGAGCGGCGCTTTTTTTTATCCCGATTTTGTGGAATCTCTGGTGAGGCTCTGTCTATAGGACAAATATCAACTCACACAGTTTATGGACTCCACTTCCCCTCTACCTACCGAGCAGCGACCCCGCACAGGGCTCCAATCCTTTTTTAAAGATGCCAGGCATTTCCAGATTTTTTACCTGGGTGGTTTTCTGATTTTCGGATTGCTGGCGCTGGATTGGCAGGTAAACCTGGCGGGATACCTCGTGCTACTGGGCACGGGTCTGGGCGTTCAAGCCATCGGCATTAAGCTCACCGGGAAGTCCTGGAATTCGCTAAAAAGTGCGTTGATCACTTGCCTGGGACTGTGCCTGCTGCTAAAAGCCAACAGCTTGTGGACCCTTTCCTTTACCGCAGCCGTAGCCATCGGTAGCAAATTCCTAATTCGAAGCAAAGGCAAGCATATTTTTAATCCGGCCAATTTTGGAATCATCCTGGCTATTCTGCTTACGGGCGACGCCTGGGTCAGTCCCGGACAATGGGGAAATCACATTATACTGCTATTTATGATGGGCGCTGCCGGCTTGATCGTTTTGCTCAAGGTAGGCAGATTGGATACTAGCCTTAGCTTCCTGCTTTCCTTCGGAGCCCTGCTTTTTTGCGAACAAATCCTCTACAAAGGGTGGCCGCTAGACCATTTTTTCCATACGCTGACCAGTGGGACCCTCTTACTGTTTACTTTTTTCATGATAACCGATCCTGTGACTACCCCCAACGCACCCAAGGCGCGCATCATTTGGGGCATCGCGGTAGGCACCCTGACCTATATTCTGACCCTATGGTTCTATGTGTTTGACGCCCCAATCTGGGCCTTGATTATCATCAGTCCGCTTACCGTCTGGTTGGACCGGCACTTCCCCTACCAGCGCTTTCAGTGGCTCACCTCAAGTCCAAAGCTGCAACACACCTAGGCCGCATTTTCAATTTTTCATTCCTTATTTTATCTAATCGCAGCAGTTATGATGCGTAAAAGTGTTCTTATTGCCTTGTTTATCCTGGCCCATGCTATCCAGACTTTCGCCTTTTGCGGATTTTATGTGGCCAAAGCCGACGCCAAGCTCTTCAACAAAAGCTCCCAGGTGATCATCGCCCGGGATGGGACGCAGGTGGCCATCACCATGTCCAGTGATTTTGAAGGAGATGTGAAAGATTTTGCCATGGTGGTGCCGGTTCCCGTGGTATTGAGAAAAAACCAAATCCGGATTGCCAAGCAAAGCATCTTTGATAAACTAGATGCCTACTCTGGCCCACGCCTCGTAGAATACCACGATCCCAATCCCTGTACGCCCGTCCGCATGTTCGACATGGAAGTAGCCGAAGATTTCGCGGCTGCTCCTACTACCACGAACAGCCCCAGATTCGAAGAGAAAGAAAAGAAAACGGTAACCATCCTGGAAAGCTATACCGTGGGAGAATATGACATCCTCATTTTGTCCGCCACCGAATCCAAAGGCCTGGAAAGCTGGTTGATCGAAAATGGCTACAAAATTCCCCGTGGCGCTTCGGAAGTACTGGATCCTTATATCAAAAGCCAGATGAATTTCTTCGTGGTAAAAGTGAACCTGGAGAATTTCAAAAAACAGGGCTTTGACAAGCTCCGCCCTATCCAGATGAGTTTCCACTCTGAGCGCTTTATGCTGCCCATTCGTTTGGGCATGGCTAACGCCAACGGAGACCAGGACCTGATCGTCTATTCTTTTAGCCGCAAAGGTCGGGTTGAAGCGACCAATTATCGTACCCTGGAAATTCCTACCAATCAGGAAATTCCTTTGTCCGTGCAAGCCAAATTCGGAGAGTTCTACAAAGCCCTCTATGATAAAGCCTGGAAAGCCGCTGGACACAATGCCGTACATGTAGAATATGCCTGGGATTTGAGTAGCAAAAATTTCGTCAAATGCGACCCCTGCCCTACCCAACCGCCATCTTATGCTGACTTGCGGGAAGCCGGCGTCTTTTGGGCTACCCAAGGAAATAACGGACGCTGGGGCGGCAGTGATTATGATGGCGATATTTTCATGACCCGCCTTCATGCCCGCTACAATCGTCAGACCTTTCCGCAGGACCTGCTCTTCCAGGAAACGCCTAACCAAGCCAATTTCCAGGGACGCTATGTGATGCGCCATCCGGCCCAGGGAGATCTTACCTGCGACCAGGGACAGAATTATCTCCAGCAGCTCCATGACCGTCGGGTCCGGGAAGTAAGCAACCTCAACCAACTCACCGGTTGGGCCATTGCTTCCTACAACGGATACATCGAGGAATACGATCATCTGATGAAAAACGACAACCAGCCTTATCTGGGACCGATTCCCAAGAAGAAGGGCAAAGGCTGGGTCCTGCCTTTTGGTACTGGAGGCCCACAGTTTCCCAACTGGATGATCTGGCTCCTACCGGCCTTGTTTACCAGCTTTAGCCTGGGACTGGGGTACTATTGGTACCGCCGCAAAAGAATGCTGCACCTCTCTTAATGTTTCATCGCCGGAGGGAGGCTTCTTTCCCTCCGGCTCACTCTTTCCTACTATGTTCAGAACCATCTTACTTAGCCTCCTCTTCCTGGGAGGCGCACAACCGATTTGGGCTTTCTGTGGCTTTTATGTCGCCAAAGCAGATCTTAAACTCCTCAATAAAGCCTCTCAGGTGATCCTGGTGCGCGACGGGGAGCAAACCACCGTAACCATGTACAATGACTTTCAGGGCAAGATCGAGGATTTTGCCATGGTAGTCCCGGTTCCGGAAGTCCTCAGTCGTAAGCAGATCAAGGTCATCGAAGGGGGCATTTTTCAGAAAATCAATGATTACTCTTCGCCTCGCGTGGTCCAGTACTATGATCGCAACCCATGTCCTGCCAAGTACCCAGCGCTGGAAAGCCAGCATATGAATTTAGATGAAGTGGTAGTGGTTCAATCCTTGAGAGGTAGAATCCTGGGAATAGGGAAGAAAAAATACCAGGTAAAGGTTAAAAAGCGCTACGACATCAAAGGCTATTCCATCGTCATTCTGTCTGCCAAAAACTCAAAAGGATTGAAGCTCTGGCTCACTGATCATGGGTACAAAATCCCGGGACAGGCTGCCGAATTACTGGAGCCTTATATCAAAAGCGGCATGAATTTCTTTGTGGTGAAGGTCAACAAAATGGCCATCAACCAGATGCAGGGTAAATACCTCAAACCGATTCAAATCTCCTACACCTCCTCTCGCTTTATGCTCCCCATCCGGCTGGGCATGGCCAATGCTGAAGCCCCGCAGGATATGCTGGTGTATGCTTTTTCGAAAAAAGGACGCATCGAAGCCTCTAATTATCAGACCCGAAACGTACCAACGAATTTTGACATCCCTATACCGGTGCTACCTAAGTTTGGGGCCTTTTACAATGATCTGTTTGCGAAAACATGGTCAGAATCCTCTCAGGGCGCGGTACACCTGGAATACGCCTGGAATCTATCGGGTTCCAATCAGGTAAAGTGTGATCCTTGTGTCAATCCTCCCCTCACCTACCCTCAACTTACAGAAGCAGGCGTAGATTGGATCAAAGATGTCAATAGGGCCAGCTATTCTGGCCAGGTCTATTTTACCCGCTTACACGTGCGGTACGATCGTCAGCGTTTTCCCCAGGACATCCAGTTTATTGAGACCCCCAATAGGCAAAATTTTCAGGCCCGCTATGTGCTTAGGCATCCTCCTTCGGGTGATCTTTCCTGCCCGCAAGGCAGTCAGTATGCAGTAGCCCTGCAGCAGCGGAGAAGCAAGGAAGTAAGCAACCTGGTGGCCCATACCGGTTGGGAAGCCGCCCCCTATGAGAGCTATATCCATGCCTATGATCACTTCATCAAGACCGAAGAGCTTAAGGACGAGGATAAAGGCGCGCCCTGGCCCATCAATGGCTGGTGGCTATTGGGGCTGATTCCACTGGGAATCTACCTCTTAAGGCTCTGGAAAAATGGAGCAAAAAGCCTGCAAATGGTTCGTATTTCTTGAATCTCGCTTGTCAAGCCCTATATTTAGGAAGAAATCCCGCTCTATCTTCGGATTGAGCGGGATAGCTCCTAACCTGGCAACATGATCTCAGAAATCCGTCGCATCCTCTGGCAAATCATCAACCTGAAAGACACCACCGATGTCAGAGGCACCATTGACAGCATCCGAAAAAATAGCGCCATCAAAGGCTATAACGTCTGGATTCTTGCCTGTGGTGCCATGTTGGCCTCCATTGGTATTGATACCAACTCCGCCCCGGTGATCATCGGGGCGATGTTGATTTCTCCCCTGATGTCTCCCATTTTGGGAATCGGCCTTTCGGTAGGCATCAATGACCGCAAACACCTCTTTATTGCCCTGGAAAACTTCCTGATTGCCGTGATCGCCACCCTGGCCGTGAGCAGTCTTTATTTTAGCATCAGTCCTTTGGGGCAGGTCAATCCTCAGATTACTACGCGGATTGAGCCGACTATCCTGGATGTGCTGATCGCCCTGTTTGGGGGTATTGCAGGCATTGTGGCCGTCTCCCGTAAAGAGATCACCAATGCTATTCCGGGAGTGGCCATTGCTACGGCTTTGATGCCTCCGCTTTGTGTAGCCGGCTATGGTATTGCCAAAGGGAGCTGGTTTTATTTTGCCGGGGCTTTTTACCTCTTTTTCATCAACTCTGTCTTCATTGCCCTCGCTACGTACATTATCTGTCGGTTTCTGGGTTTCCCCTTAACGGAGTTTATTGATGACCAGGCGAGGCGAAAAGCCGTCCGCTGGATCGCCGCTTTTGTCTTTCTCATCATCATCCCTTCCGGTTATTTCATGTACACCTTTTTGCAGAGAAATAACCAACGAGAAGCCATCAATCGCTATATCACCGAAGTAGTGGAAGTAGGCGAGCACAAGGTCACCAAACAAGAATACACGCCGGGGGATAGCCTAAACACCCTTTTATTGGTGCTGGCTGGGAAATATATGTCAGGAGATTCTGTAGCCTGGTTGGAAAGCCAGCTACCCGCCTATGACATCACGGATACCCGCCTGCGGGTGATTCAGGGAATAGGGGAGGAAGAAGTCAGCCAGACGGCCCTTAATATCTATAAGGAAATTCAACCACAAATGAGTTTTCTCCGAAAAAGATATGACTCCCTTGAAGTGCAGATTCGGGAAATGCGCCAAGGCCCCAGCCTGGAAAACCAATTGAGTCAGTAGGTCCACCAGCTCATCCCAGAGTTGGAAGCATTGGGTTATACGGTTATGTTGGAAGAGAATAAAAACGGAGCCGTGGATACCTTGCCTACCCTGAGCCTGCGTTGGCCCTCCAATCTCAGCCGAAGGGAACGCCAGAAAAAGGGAAAAGTCATTTCCGATTTTTACCAGAAACAACTCAAATTGAAGGCCGTAAGGGTTATTTCTTTCTAGCCTTAGGTACCAGAAAGCAACGAATCCGGTTGGGCACTTTCCTTCTGAGGAGGATAAACGTAGCCCGTCAGGGCCAGGGTGTAGGCTTTTTTGCGCGCATTGGTAAAGACCTGGACTTCTTTCTTTTGCTTGCCGAGTTTTCCATCGGTATCAAATTCAACTTCCAGCATCACACGACCTTGAGGAGGAATGACATCCTGTGGTAGACGGGCCAGGGTACAGCCACAGCTCGCCTCAATATGTTTGATTCGTAAGGGAGCCGTTCCCCGATTCACAATGGGAAAAGTATGGATGATTTTATCCCCCATGTCTGCATTCCCAAAATCAAAGACAGGTTCTGGAAAGCCTGGCTGGGGAAAAAGACTGGGCGTAGCTTGAGTATGCCCTGATTTCCGGGCCGTGGCTCCGTCCTGATCCAACTCGGATTCTGACTCCCTTAATTCAGATAAATTACCGACCAACTCTCCGGGATAACCGTTTCGCAGCTCGTCGGTTTTCATCACCGCTAAGTCAGAAAGCGAGCGAGTAGCTTTATATTGTCTGGGAAAGCGAATCACCAACCAAAGGCTCCCACCTATGAGGAGGAGCATGGCAAGGGAAAAACCGAGAACTTTCGTTTGAGCCATGATAAAAATTGCGCCAGATGACCTTATGACGGCATCAGGCGCAAAAAGTAACTTTATCTGGCCAGGAGTTTATTCTACCATGCCTTCGAGGCTTAGGTAATAAGGGACGGGGCTTTGATTAATATAGACCCGAATGGGGATCAACTGTAAGCCTTTTTGGTCTTCGGTCCTTAATACCACCTCTAGCAAAGCCCGCTCTCCTGCAGGAATTTTCTTCTTTTGCAGGAAATAATGGAGCTGCGGATGCTGGATGCCCACATAATCTACTACTATCGGGAAATCCCCCCGATTTTGGATTTCAAAGGCAAATCGGACTTTATCGCCCTCCTTTACCGGAGAAAATTTATGGGTCATAGTATTGAAGCGAACCTGCCCAGGTTGGGTCCAGATTACTGAAGATGCTGGAATTTCTGCTTGAGGAGCAGCCACTCTTTCCTCTTCCAGGAGGGCATCGATATGTCCGATGACTTCTCCGTAGCTGGGCACCTCCTCAGCCTCTCCCAATACCTCTGCTGCTTTGGCTTGTTGTATGCCCTGCTCAGCAGGAAGCGTCGGTAATAAGAAAGACCAGAGTCCACCGCCAAAAACGGGGAGGAAAGCCAGCATCCATACTCTGATGTTTTTCTGTAACATGGTCGTTTGCATTTAGTATTCTTACCCTTTTGCAATAAGCTTTTACGGGTTTTACTAAATAGACGACCTAAGCAGGGGAAATACCTTTTTAAAAAATAAAAAGAGGTTCTTTTGGAACCTCTTTTTGGGGTGGATGAGGGGATTCGAACCCCCGGCCCCCAGAACCACAATCTGGTGCTCTAACCAACTGAGCTACAACCACCGTATAATCAGGATGCAAATATATACAATTACTGTATTTCTACAATAATTCAGCCTCAAAATCCGCTTATTCCAGGATAATTTTTTCGGTCTTAGCTTCCCGATCGGTGGTGATCCGGATAAAGTATAATCCGGCCTCTAAATCTTCGGTAAAGATAAATTGCTTTGACTGGCCTTTGGGATAACTGGCCGTAATCTCGAACACTTTTCTTCCCAAGGCGTCGAGTACTTCCGTACGCATTTCTGTTTCATATTTCAGCTCGACCACGATGCTCACCCGATCTCCAACTTTCACGGGATTGGGATACCAGCCGATCGAGATAATGGCATCTTCCTCAAAGGAAGCATAAGAAACAGAAGTCAATGATTGAGCCGAAAGGGAGGATGACAGAAGCAGAATCAGTCCAAGGAGAATAAAGTAGAAACCGCGCATAGGAATTTTATTCGCTAACATTTCTTCTAAAACCATGCCAAGCTTTGCGGGAATTGTCATTCTCTACAAGGTAGAAAAAAGAAAAGGGAGAAGGAAATCTCCTTCTCCCCAAATTGGATTTCTATTTTTTTTCCCCTATCGAATCAGGGTAATCGTTCCAGAGCGGCTAAAGCTGGAGCCATCTACGCCCGTTCCCTTCACCACAAAGACATATACACCTTCGGGCACAGCTTGGTTTTTATAGGTTCCGTCCCAGCCCTCATCGTTTGGAGCCAGGGTCCGGAAGATCAGGATTCCCCAACGGTCAAAAATAAGGAGCTCACCGTCCCGCATATTGGGAACAAAGACCCTGAATTCTTCATTTCGTCCATCATTGTTCGGGGTAAAGGCAGAAGGAGCGAAAATATCCGGAGCAAATATGACACACTTCACATTGGAAGTAGAGGTAGCTCCCAATCCTCCAACCTCGTAGGCTACCACTCGGTAACAGTATTCAGCCTGATTAAGGTTGGATAAGGCGTCTATAAAACTCGATTCCGAACCGGGAACAATGTCTACCACCTCCCACTGCCCGGAAGTTTCATTAAATATCTGTACCTCATAGTTCAGCACGCCATTGG
>JBCBGC010000086.1:0-33876 GCA_038527215.1 Bacteroidota bacterium | reverse complement strand
GGGGGAGTCGAACCCCCGTCATCTGGATATGGTGCAATCCCGTCAGATCAGATAGCATATAGCTCCTCAGCGAGGGCTACACTATGGCGCCATACAGAAACGCTCATCAGGTCCTGGGTCTAACAAGAACTGCTTCTTCCGGGCACAAGGTGCCCATTTTTTGTACACGTAAAAGGAGGGGTAAAAACAGAAAAGAAGTTGCGAACAACTCACAAGGCTTTACGGCCAATGGAAAAATAAGGTTTCGGAAAATTCTGTACTTTGGGCAAAAATCGGCATTTCTTTTTTCGCATGTCCACAGAACCTACTCCTACCCAACCTACCGTTTCCCCAGAGAAAGATCCTAAGATTCAGCGCATTAAAACCCTGGCCTGGGTGTTGGACGCGCAGTTTCGCATTCCTTTTACCGATATTCGCTTTGGCATAGATCCGATCCTCAGTCTGATCCCGCTAGCGGGTCCTATCGCTACCTTCGTGGTATCCGCCTTTCTGGTCTACAGCATGCAGCGCAACGGGGCCAGCAGCAAAGTCTTCCTGCTCATGCTCTGGAACATCCTACTGGATGTGATCATGAGTAGCTTCCCGGTGGTAGGCTCTCTCTTCGATGTGGGCTACAAAGCCAATAACCGAAACGTAGACCTATTGCTGGAACACTATGAGGAAGGCAAGCATCAAGGCTCTGCCTGGACCATCATCATCATCATTCTGATCTCCATTTTCGCGGTTATCTTCGGTGTGCTCTACGGTGTATGGGCCCTGCTCAGCTACGGCTGGGGGTTGTTGGTGGGGTAGAGACCGTCCCGGAGGGACTTTGAGATCGTTCCGCTAGCGCGGAACTGTGAGAGGTGAGAAGCGAGAAAAGAGAGGGGAGACCGTAACCCTGGCTTCCAGCCGGGATAAGGCCCCCGGAGAATCCGGTAGCCGCAGCTTGCAGCTGCGGGAAGCCTTTCAGCAGATGCTGAGCAACCTCCTCAGCGGCCGCTGAGCCCTTCACCAGCGAAGCTGTGCCCCTCACCAGCGGATGCAATCCGCTGCTACCGATGCCATCGGATTCAATCGATTCCATCGAAACCCTTTGGGGGATACCGTAGCCGCAGCTTGCAGCTGCGGAAAATCTCCCAGCTGATGCTGAACAACCTCTTCAGCGGCCGCTGAGCCCTTCACCAGCGGATGCAATCCGCTGCTACCGATTCCATCGGAATCAATCGATACCATCGAAACCCTTTGGGGGATACCGTAGCCGCAGCTTGCAGCTGCGGGAAAGGAAATATTGAATAATGAGGCTTTCCTCGGATGATATCCTCGGAGGGGTTGTGACCGGCTGGAAGCCAGTGTTACGGTTCCACGGGTTCAGCGGATGGCATCCGCCGGTGTGGGGATTCCTACCAGTGGTGCGGGAGTGCCCAGCAGGCGTAGCCGCAGCTTGCAGCTGCGGGATAGGAAATATTGAATAATGAGGCTTTCCTCGGATGATATCCTCGGAGGGGTTGTGACCGGCTGGAAGCCAGTGTTACGGCAGTCGGGCCGGCTGGGAGCCAGCGGTCCTGTCTCTATTCTCTCAGGTCCCGATATTTCGGGACCGGTCTGTCAGTCCTGATTCATCGGGACGGTCTCACAGTCCCTCCGGGACGCTCTCAGAAGGGACCGGGGGCAGATCGGTTGCTTTGCCAGAAAAACTGCCCCCTCCCCACAGAGAAGAGATCTACAGGTCATCCCCGGATATCCAAAGCCAAACATGGGACAGGCCCAAAAGGGCCCGCCCATAGGGGTATTAACCTGTACTTTCTGAAAGAGCGACAGGCCTACGGCCTGGAATGAATACTTGAGTAATAGAATAGGTTACAGATTTAAGCCCCGTAACTCGCCGATTTTGGGCATGATTTGGATCAGGAAACGCTGGTTCAGCCGTTCATCCTGTTGGTTACGGCCTACGCCTCCCTCTCCACTGCCTGAAATCATGACTTCTATCTGATTGGGATCAAATTCAATCCCTGCCCGTTGCCACAATCGATAAAGGGCCAGAGCACGTTCATAACTTAATTCGTAATTGCGGTCGTAGGTATCGCGGGAAGCCATCCCCTCAATGACCAGCATATATTTGATGTTCTCATCTTGCTTAAGGGAGGACAGCATGCGCGGCAAGGCACTGCCAGCTTTGATCAGCGTAGCCTCATAAGCGGGCGGAATGTCACTATCTCCTTTGGCAAAGAGTACCTGACTTTTCAGGATGTGCCTTTTGTAGGCTTTCTGATAGGTAAAGTAGCGTGGGTCCAGGTTTTCGATGGCCCGTTGGATTTCTTTGAGCTTTTTGTACTCCTCTTCCAAGACAAATAAGCGCTGCCGTTCAAACTGCAGGTGTTCTAGCAGGCTTTGGGAAAGGCCGCTTTCCTCGCTCAACTGACTCCGCATGGTAGACACCTGGGCACTCATTTTGGCGCGAGCGGCTTCTTGAGTAGCCATAAAAGCGGCTTTCTCTCCGCGCATATTTGCTAGTTCTGCTTCCTTGTCAGCAAGCGATTGGATATTGGCCAGCAACTCGGTTTCCGTAAGTTCATGTTCTTCCGTTTTGACCGAGAAACTTTTAAAGCTCAGGACAAAAAGGGCCAGGACCACGATAAACAAACTGGTCATCAGGTCAGCATAACTCAGCCAAAAGAGGCCTCCTTCTTCTTTTCTCATATTCCCACCGTTTGATAGATGTACAAAAATCCGCCTACCATGGTCGCAAAGAGAAAGACTCCGGTGGAAAGCATAAAGAGTTTTCCGGCAGGCGTCCGGGTAGGCGCTTGCTTCTTAGGGGCAGGCGGGGCTGGTTCCACGACCACTTGTTCCTGGGGCTGAACGTGGATCTCAGGTTGGTGCTGCACGTCCATTTGCCGCTGCAGGTTACTGAGTTGCTGCTGCATGCGGTCCATGCCGTGATGGAGGTGCGACAAGTCCAGATTTAAGGCATCTGCCAGGGCCCGGCTATGCCCAAGCTCTAACGAGCCCAGATAGGTTTCCATGCGCTGATAGGCTTCCTGGGTTTTTTCGTCCAGCGCCTTCATATTTTGCTGGATGAGTTGTTCTAGTTGGGTATCGACATGTGCAAAATGGCTGTTGAGCTTGTCTGTAAGGGCCCGGGCATGCTGGGCATAGGTATCAATATATTGGGCCTGCTGCTGGATGAGGCCTTCGTTCTGGTCGAAGAAATTCCCCATGCCGGTGAGGCCTTTTTCCACAGTCCGTACCTCCTTAAATACTTTTTCCAGGTCATAAAATAAGCGGAGCGTTTCTCCCAAAGACTCATTCATATACTGCTGGTACTGGCCGAATCCTTTGTGAAAGGCCTCCAGGTTTTCCTTCATTTCGTTTACCTTGACTTCTTCTTTCTGTGGTTCTTCTTCAGGCAACAAATGTCCAATGACAAAGCTATCGTAATCAAAGCGGGCCCGGTCCCGAATTTCTTTAGCCTGAGAAAAAGCGGCGTTGCTGAGGATGGTCAGCACCAGGCCAGTGGCACTGCCCAGCATGCCGATCAACACCCCTCCGATAAAGGATTGAATGGCAGCATCACTGACGCCGACCATGGCGATTTTGACCAGCCCGATGATCACCCCACTAAAGGTGCAAAACAGGCCGATGTACAAAGGCAAAGGCATACGACCTCCCACGGATTTTTCCTGGGCTTGCATTTGGCGGTCGGTCATTTCCGTTAGAATGTCCAGGGTAATCCGGCCTTTTTTCTGGCGCAGGTAAGCATTGGTGGTTTGCAGGATGGCTTTGAAATAGCTGCTAAACTGGCTGTTTTTGGCGATCTGGGGAATCGAGGGATCAGCAAGTAGGGTGCCCTCCTCCTCGTCTGTGTCTAGGCGGAGAAGATGGCCTTCGGGAAAGAGGCTGGCTACTTCTTTGATTCCTTTGCGGTTTTTGATAAAAACCTGGAGTTGGAGAAGCAGGATCAGGGCAACGATCCCGATTTCAATCATCAATATTGGGTCCATAAGGCAGTAAATGGTTTTGTGTTCAAATAGGCATTACAGGGGAAGAGCAAGGACTGGTAGCTTTATTGTTTGATCACGATGTCTTCGAAGCAGTAGCGTTCAAAACGCCCTTTTTCGTCATATACTTCCAACACCCTCGGCACCATTTTCTGGGCATCAATCAAGAGGATGGTGCGTCGTGAGTAGCTGGAAGGCAGGGTCAGAATCTGACCGGGTTTTAGGTCGAAATAGGAAGAAAGCTGGGGGTTTAGCTCCCGGATTTTATAGGGCGAAAGCAACAATCTTTTTCCCAGTCTGATCAGGTCATCTCCCGGCTGAATTTCATAGGGTAGCAGTCGATACTGGGCATCAATCATCTCCACCCGATGACAGGTTTTGCCTGCTACCTGAACGGTGCCCAGATAGCGCACACTTTCCTGGTAGCGGCCTTGCATCCGGAACTGTTGTTCCATGCGTCTGATCAAGCCATCGAAAAAGGCGAAGGTGGTTTCGTTGATGGCGTAATGGCCTTTCCGCAGGGTTTCTCCGTGGATGTCTCGCCCAAACTTGAGGGCTGGCAGCCATTTTTTGGGGATGACCGTGGCCAAACGAGGATTGTTCTCTGCCGGGTACTCAACCAAGGGACCTTCCTCAGGTTTGAGGAGTTCGACCCGAATTTGTAAAGGGCGTAACTGGGCAGAGACTTTGACTTCGCCCCGGTGAATATGGTTTCCCTGCCAGCGTTCCTCCACTTTGAGCCGAAAATCATGGGCTTCAATCCGAGCAATACGCTGATGCATCATGCCCAGGATATTCTGTGCAGAAAGCGCGGGGGGCTGCTCAGCGGTTTTCACGGGTTCTCCGGCCAGCAGGGTGCTGTAGAGACATAAGCCACTCATCATACAGGCAGCAATTCTCAGTAAGGCAGCAAGGATATTTTTTTCGATCGTCAACATGAGGAATCTCTTTTTCTTCTAGGTCCGGCCCTTTCATCGAGGAGGTAGAGGTGGGGGTGGCTGCACCGATACAGACCACGCCCTACCTACTACCCTACCCACTACCTTAATTGCTTGGTGGGAGGATGAAAGTGAAACAGATGTTTGGGTTAAGACCGTTTTTTGGGTGTTTATTTCCAGAAAGCCAGGGGATTGACCCGCTTTCCATTTTTGATCAATTCATAGTGTAAGTGGGGGGCAGTACTCAGGCCGGTATTTCCCGACAAGCCAATCATTTCGCCCTTTTTTACTTCCTGCCCTACTGTTACATAAGTTTTGGATAAATGGGCATAAAGGGAGCCATGCTCGTTGTCATGGTTGATCAGGATATATTTACCGTAACTGCTTTTCCCCTTTTGGCTGACTACTTTGCGGACAATGCCGCTAGCAGTGGCTCGCACTTCGCTGCCAATCGGCAAAGGGAAATCCACGCCCCGGTGCAGCATTTTTCTTCGGTAGATGGGGTGGAATCGCATCCCAAAGGGGCTGCTCATTTTTACCCCTTGAGAAACAGGTTTTAAATCCGGGGTTTTCAGGGCCATCATCTGGCGCAGATCTGGCAACTTCACTTTTTTGATCCGCACCTCTTGCCCTTCGTCTTGCTCGGCAAAAAGTCCACTGGCATACAGGCCTGCGCCCACGATCAGCAAAAAACAACCGATGAAATAATACTTCATTGTCCTTCGGATTAGGCCCCTTCATCCTGGGGTTTTTCTGTTTCTCAGTGATAAGACCGCTTCCCGGGAGTAATTGCATGGTGAGGCGGAAAAAAAATCTGGAAGGAGGGCTGGAGGGAGAGGCGAATGGTGGAAGCCGTAGCAGGGGATTGCATCCGCTGAGGAGGGTCTCAGCTTCGCTGGGAGGTGGCCCGCAGCTGCAAGCTGCGGCTACGGTATCCACCATGAGGTTCTGATGGTATCGGTTGATTCCGATGGAATCGGTAGCAGCGGATTGCATCCGCTGAAGAGGGGCTCAGCTTCGCTGAAGAATTGTTGCAGCTTCGCTGGGAGGTGGCCCGCAGCTGCAAGCTGCGGCTACCGGAATCTCCGGGGGCCTTATCCCGGCTGGAAGCCAGGGTTACGGTATCTACCATGAGGTTCTGTTGGTATTGGTTGATTCCGATGGAATCGGTAGCAGCGGATTGCATCCGCTGAAGAGGGGCTCAGCTTCGCTGAAGAAATGTTGCAGCTTCGCTGGGAAGTGGCCCATAACTGCAAGCTGTGGGAAAGGCAATATGGAATAATGAGGCTTTCCTCGGATGATATCCTCGGTGAGGTGGTGACCGGCTGGAAGCCAGTGTTACGGTCTCACTTCTCACAGTCCCGATTCATCGGGACGGTCTCACCTCTCACCTCTCACCCCACTTTTTTTTACCCTTCTTTCCCCGTAATTTCAGTTCATGTCTACTACGCCCCAACTCCACTATCGGGTCTGCAATTTGTGCGAAGCCATGTGCGGCCTGGAAATCCAACATATCGGTTCAGAAGTACTCTCCATTAAAGGAGATAAAAATGATCCCTTTAGCCAGGGACATATTTGTCCCAAAGCGATGGGGTTGAAGGATATTTTTGAAGATCCCAACCGACTGAAAAGACCGGTAAAAAAGGTCGGTGAGGACTGGGAAGAAATTTCATGGGAAGAGGCCTATGAGACGGTGGCCAGTCGCATCAAGGAAATCCAGGCCCAGTACGGACCTGCTTCCATCGGCATTTATGCAGGCAATCCCAACGTGCATAATGTGGGCAGCATCCTCAACCTGCCTTTGCTGATCAAAGCGATCAAAACGCCCAACCTTTTCTCTGCTACCTCCGCAGATCAGCTCCCGCATCACTTCGCGGCCCTGGAAATGTTTGGACATTATATGGCCTTACCGATTCCGGACATTGACCGGACGGATTATATGCTGATCCTGGGCGGCAATCCGCTGGCCTCCAATGGCTCCATCATGACGGTTCCTAATGTGGCCAAACGCTTGCGGGCCATCCAGGAAAGAGGCGGCCAGGTGATTGTCTTGGATCCCCGCAAAACGGAAACGGCCGATAAAGCTACAGCCCACCATTTTGTGCGGCCGGGCACGGATGTGTATGTGCTGTTGGGCATGATCCACACTCTTTTTCAGGAAAAACTGGTGAGCACAGGACACCTACAGCCATATCTGGAAGGGCTAGCGGAAATAGAACAGCTGGTAGCAGCCTATAGCCCCGAAGCGGTCAGCCAGACCTGTGGCATGGAAGCGGAAACCATCCGGCAACTGGCCCGGGAACTGGCCGGAGCGGAAAGAGGCTTAATCTACGGGCGCATGGGCGTCTCTACCCAGGCCTTTGGGGGCGCTTGTAACTGGTTGTTGAATGTGCTGAATATTCTCACCGATAACCTGGACAAAGCGGGTGGTATGATGTTCACTTCTCCGGCCATGGACTATGTAGCCAATGGCAGCCGGGGCAAACGAGGCCGTTGGAAAAGTCGGGTGAGAGGGTTGGAAGAATTTCGCGGTGAGTTACCGGTATCGGCCATGCTGGAAGAAATGACTACGCCGGGAGAAGGGCAAATCAAGGCCTTGATCACGGTAGCCGGGAATCCGGTTTTGTCCACCCCCAACGGAGGCGAGCTGGACAAAGCTATGGAAGAGCTGGAGTTCGTGGCCTGTGTAGACATTTACATCAACGAAACTACCCGCCACGCAGACATCATTCTCCCTCCAACTACGGGCCTGGAAGCCTCTCACTACGATATGGTTTTTCATGCGCTAGCCGTACGGAACACCACGCGCTTTTCTCAGCCGATGGTGGAAAAAAGCCCAGAACAGCGGCATGATTATGAAATCTTTCAGAGCCTGACCCGTGCTTATACCGGGCAATACAATGCCTATCCGACACCCGAAATGGTGATTGATATGGGGCTGCAGGCAGGACCTTATAAGGATCAGGGCATTACGGTAGCTAAGTTAAAAGCGCATCCTTCGGGCATTGATTTGGGACCCCTGATGCCGGTGATTCCGGAGCGTTTATTCAGAGAGGACAAAAAGATTCCGCTCTGTCCGGAGGTGTTTGTGAAGGATATGCCTCGGATCGCCGCTGGCCTGAAACCCAACGGAAGGGAAGACTATCCTTTCCTCCTGATCGGTCGCCGCCACCTTCGCTCCAATAATAGCTGGATGCACAACAGCCACCGCCTTGTCAAAGGCCGCCAAAGATGTACCGCGATGATCCATCCGGAAGATGCCAGCAAGTTGGGCATAGATAACGGACAGGAAATCAAGGTGCGTTCGGCTACCGGGGCCGTGCAGATTCCTGCCGAGGTGACAGACAGCATGATGCCGGGGGTGATCAGCATTCCACATGGCTGGGGCCACGGCAAAAAAGGCGTCAAGCTGGATGTTGCACAGGCCCATGCCGGGGTGAGCCTCAATGATCTGACGGACCATCGCCTAATCGATCCGGTTACCGGTAACGCAGCCTTCAGTGGGGTGCCCGTCCATGTCAGCGCCTAAGCCCTTTTGGCCATGAACTTCGCCGCGCACCAACGCATGAACCTGGCCTTGCTGGGCCTACTGATTGCCGCTTGTGTGTACTTTTCCACCTATGACATCCAGGCAGAAAAAATCTGGTGGACAACCTGGTATATTTATCTGCCTCGTGGCCTGATCTTTTTCCTGGGTTCCATCATCTGGAAAAAACCCAGCCCTACCGGCTTGGGCATGGTCCTGGGTTTTCTCCTCCTAATCGACCTCTTTTTAATCGGCTACGGGGCTTGGCTCAGTTTGCAGGGAGAAATGCTCTGGGGTCCCCTTACCTTGGCTTTCGCAGGATTGACGGGCTTGCTGAGCTGGAGTACCTGGAAAGCGAGAGGGATGTTGATGGCTAGCTAGAGCTAAGGTTTTTTCTAATCAAAAATTTATTTTGGAGCATTCGCTCCAAAACTCTACCTTTGTTTTAGAGCGATTGCTCTAAAACATTTTTTCACCCAACATCTGGCTTTATGTCTAAGAACACTTTTTCTCTCTTTTTAAAAATCACTGCGGTCCTTTGGATCATTTGGGGCGCGGTCCATGTATTTGCCGGGGTCATGACCATGCGCGGTCCACTGACCGGAGATATTTCTGCTGCAGTAGCGGGGATTGCAGATGGTGTGGAACCTGCGACCCTTCAAATGGACTATCCTGCGGCGGCTGGGGCCATCATCGGGCAGCACGGATTTAACCTCTTCTGGATAGGGCTGGTTACCTTCATCTGTGCCTTTTACATTTGGCACAAAAACGGCAATGCCATCTTTTTGGCAGCGATTACGGGGGGCCTGGCTGACTTAGGCTATTTCCTGTTCATGGATCTGGGAGGCTTTGTCAATTTTGTCCCTGGCACGGTGATGACCCTGGTTTCCAGTGCAGCCATCATCCTGAGTTTTTACACCTATTTCTCCACCAATAAATTGGCTGACCTCGATGCCTAGGTGCTATGCGGTTCAGCTGTTATGCCTGAATTTGATTCTGGCGAGTTATGCTTCAGGGTTCTGCCAGGATACAAAGACTACTCCTCTGCCTGCTTTTCAAACAGAAAGAGCAGCAGAGGACTATGCTTATCTCAGGGATAGCAGCAACCGCAGCGGCTTAGCACGGATTAAGTTTATTCCGCTAGGGGCAAAAGAAAAGAGCTTTCTCAGTCTGGGAGGCTCTTTTCGTCCCAGGATGGAGCATTTTACCAATCGTTTTTGGCAGGAAGGGACCCTCACCTATTACAGTCAGCAGCTGCGGGTCCGTGGGTCTCTACAGCTCGGTTCGAAGCTGCGGTTTTTTGGGGAGCTGCAACACGGCTATGTATCCAATGGCCAGACCCTGGCTCAAACCGAAGCCCTGGACGTGCATCAAGGATTCCTGGAGGTAACGTTTACGACGGCAGGTGAACAGCAATGGGTCCTTCGGGCGGGGAGGCAAGAGATAAGCCTGGGTGCCGGTCGATTGGTGGACCTAAGAAGCGGCGTGAATGTAAGGCGGAGTTTTGACATGGTCCGACTGATCTGGAAGAAAAAACTGTTTCAACTATCTGCCTTTTATGGGCAGGAAGTCCGGGTAGAGTTTGGGGCGTTTGACAATGCGGTTTGGGGCCAGGAAGCGGCAGCGGATCAACCGCTGTTGTGGGGTGGCTACACGCGCTTTCCTTTTTCGGCGCAACAACGCCAACACCTGAATGAAGTCTATTACCTGGGCATGGCGCGGCCTGTCGGCCAGTTTAACGACGTGCAAGGAGCTGAAGTACGTCATTCCATCGGATGGCGGCGATTTGGGAATCTTAAGGGGAAGTTTATTTACAATACAGAGCTGATTTACCAGTGGGGCAGCCTGGCCGAAGAAGCGATCGAGGCCTGGAGCTTTGAGACGGATTGGAAATTCGTGCTGACCACCCAGGGTTGGCGGCCTATGCCGGGCCTGAAGCTGGATTGGGCCAGTGGGGACCGTATGGCGGGGGATGGCAAGGTGCAGAGCTTCAACCCGCTTTTTGTCAATCCGGCCATTTATAGCCTGGCCGCGGTCAATACGCCGGTCAATCTGGGGGGCATCCATCCTTCCCTGACGCTCTTTCCCACCCCAAAATTCCTGCTCAACCTTGAATATGCCTGGTTCTTTCGAGTCTCCGCTGCCGATGGCTTGTATATACCGCCTCAATTCCAGTTCAGGGCAGCGGACGGGCAGGCAGCACGGGCCGTCGGCTCAGTAGTAGGCTTATTTTTTCAATATACCCATAGTCCTTACTTCACGGTTGACCTCCGAAGCTCGGTCTTTCTGCCTGGGGCTTTCGTAGAGGCTTCCGGCTCATCTGCAACCATCTTCCACCTAGCTCCGACCGCCACGTTTACCTTTTAAAGCAGCATGGATTAGGGCCTTGGGGCTCCGGAAGAGGGGAAAATTAGCTATATTTGTTTACTTGAACCGGCCAGGTTTTTTCACGCAACCGCCTGCAAAGCTTAAACCGCAATTTGTTTCACATCCAATGCCAACCGGATGCCAAGGGCCAAACAATTCGATGAAGAGGAAGTCCTGGAAAAAGCCATGCTGCTTTTCTGGAAGAAAGGCTATTTCGATACCTCCATTACAGATTTAATTGACTTTCTCGGCATCAGCAACGCCAGCATTTACCATACTTTCGGGGGGAAAAAGCAGCTATTTGAACGGGCTTTTGATCGGTACCGGCAAAAAAACCTGGGCGGCCTGCAGCATTTCCTTAGCACCCAGGACGATGTCCGGAAAGGGCTGAAAGGGGTATTTGAAAAAATCATCACCGATGACTCCCTGGACGAAGATTGTAAAGGCTGCTTTATCGCCAATACCTCTAGCGAGTTACTCCCGACAGACGAACAACTCATGCAGGTAATCCGGGGGTATCGGGATGCGGTCATCGAAACCTTTACCACCTTCCTACGCAAAGGGGTAGCTTCAGGTCAAATCTCTCCGGACAAAGACCTGGAAACCCTGGCCAGCTTTTTATACACCTATATGATGGGCTTAAGGACGGTGGGCAAGCTCAAACCTGATCCCGTAGAGTCAAGGGCATCGGTCGAATCCATCCTGGCCTTGCTTTAAGGCTGGTTCATGATCTCTTTTAAGGTCTGCAGCCTTTCTTGCGACAAAGTCCCCCACTTCATCAGGGAACGATAGGGATACATATTCACTTCTCCCATAGGATCCAATTGACAAAAGCCAATGGCTTGCCCCTCCTCTGTGTAAAAAACCAGGGTTTCCAAGTACTCAGGGGTACTTTCCAGCCAAACATAGGCGCTGCTGTCATTCAGTACCTGAAGGATGGCCTGGGTTTGTTTCTGGGTATAGGTTTTACTGACAAAAGGCTTTCTATCCTTGAACTTCACGCAATAATGAGCCTGATCTGTCAGAAAGTTCCGCCCGGCTAATTCATCTTCGCGTACCAAAGAATCATAGGTCGAACGAAAGGAGACTTCAGAATCCCAATAGTCGCCTGATTCTTCGATTTGTTGGAGATCGGGTTGAGCCAGGTCTTTGCACGAGACCATCAAGGCGCCCCCGACTAGCCACCATCCCAAGAGCATGCATAATGATTTGTTCATGGTAATATGCTTATTTGTGTTCATTTACTGTTTAGGGACCGGGAGATAGGCAAATTTTTCTTCATCCCATCGGTACCACAAGGAATCCTGGTTGGGTAAGCTTTCCAGGCGGCTAGGCTGGTTTTCATAGTTCAACCAATAGGAATCACAGGCAAAGGTTGATTCTCCGTAAGTAATGAGCATTTCGCCCGCTTCCGGCCATTCGGTGTAGGTAACTTTTCGCTGCCCATCTTCTCCTGCACATGCTCTGATTTCTTGTTGGTAAGCAAAAATCTCCCGATAGGCAGAATCCTGTGGATGCCACTTGAGCACTTCATATTCCATGGCCCAGCCTGCCTTGCCGGATAGTTGATGGGCAGATTGTCGGCCATGGGTAATGTTGTTGTCCCCATCCCGGTTCCAGTCGCTGAGGATGATCCGCCCAAATTTCTCCTTGCCGCCATGTAATAAAAGCGTATCCATCACCACACTGTCCGCGCCAAAGACCAGCAGTTCTATGGTGTAGTCCTTAATGCCAGGAAACATTTCCGGACTATAGCGCACCTGCCCCAGGTCGCGGTTTTGCCAGCGAAACAGGAATACATGCTCCGCTATCCAGGCAGAATCCACCGGTTGGGTGGCATGTTCCATCCAATCCAGGCGCATATGCTGTCGGAGGATTTTCTGCTTCCAGGGGTTGTCGAGCCCCTGGGCCAGGGCATCCATCTGGGCTTGCAAGCGGTCAGTGGCGCTGAGGTCCGAATCGGGTCCCTGGCTACGACAAGCAAGTAGCCCAAGAAGTACGAACAGATATATAAGTGCTTTATTTATCATCCTTTTCAGGTAGGGCTTCAAAAGGGCCGAGAAAGCTGAAGGAATCCAGGAAAGCATCGGCCTCCTCATTGGGATAGGCTTCTATTTTCGAAGCGACCTGTAGCAAATATAACTTATCATCCACCATGTAAATCCGCACATTGAACAAGAGGATTTCGTCAGCGGTTTTTACCTGCACTTTTCGTCCCGGATAACCGGAGAACTCCACCTCCTCTTCACGCACCAATTCTCCTCTGACACTGGCCACAAAGCCATCCACTGCTCCTCGAAAAAGATTTTTTCTCTCCTCCTCCGAATGCCAATCGGTCGCTTCCGCCGGGTATTTGGTGTAGTTGACCAAGAATAACAGGTTATCCTCAGCGGAATCTTCCCCTGTTTTGTAGAAATATGAATTGATATAAATTTTCCCCTTGGGCGACCGCATAATAGAATTATTGGCAACGGGCTCCTGCGGAAAAGTGATGCGATAGTTGAAAGAATCAGCTTCCAGCACAAATCCTTCCTGCGCTCGTAGGGAAAAGGAAAGCCAGGTAAGGATGAGGGTAAAAAAAGTAAGGCGAAGGAAAGTGTTTTCAATGGTCATGGGTGCAAAAAATGTAAGTGATTCCTTGGGCGAAATTTATCCAGCAAAGTTCAAATCCCAGGTCTGAAAGCAATGGCAGCCTTCCTGATCACAGGTCATCCAGCCATGGGTAGGGGTCCCTACCTTCTCGTCTACTGGCCCTAACATCTGATGCTGCTCAAAAGGGTGGCCGCAAGCCTGGCAAATTTCACCCTCCGAATCATCTTCCGTTTGACGACGCTCGTACTTCATGATCAGGTTCAGGTAAAAAATGTCCATGGGACGGCCTTCTGTAGGACGAGGTCCTACCTCAAAGAAAATATCCCGGGGAACCTCAGCCAGGAGTTCTTCCCCTGCCAAACTTTTGGTGAGAAAGCTATGCATTTGATAGCAAGTTCCATCGGCTAAGGCCCTTTCCAGGTCGACTTTATCCGCAAAAAAGACGGCAATAAACCAACCTGGATGATGATCCGGATAGTGGTAAATCCCGTACTCCAGGGGCTTTAGGTCAAAGTCCTGGAGAGCAGTCAGTAAATGCTGGACCAGATCTTCTAAGTAGGAGGCAATGTGTTGGGGCGTGATCATAAGGGCCGCAAGATAGGGATTAACTGTCATTTCTCAGGAGATAATCCACCGCTATCGGGCGTAGAGGCGATAGGTAAAAAAAAGCTCCTCCCCGAGGAATATTCGCAACAAATAATTCCCCCTTTTTGGTACAGGAAAGTCAAACACGTAGCCTTCTCCTTCGGCTTTAGGGACGGCCCGCACCAGATAAGGCTCGGCATTTTTCCGCTTTCTCAAGGGTTCAGCCAGGATTTTCATATAGGGGTTGAGGGGAAGTTGGTCAAAGCAAAAGTAAAAACGGATGTTTTCGCCCGGGGCCTGACGCAAGATGCCTTCTGAAGGGACAATCTGCCGGAGCGTAGTCGTCCGGGCGGCTGGTCCGGGGACAGGAGAACGAAAAAAAACCATTTTGTCCGTCATCCCTGCCTCCAATAACCAAAGAGAATCTTCCGGAAAATGGGAAAGAAAAAAGCCGGTTTGGTTCGGCAAAAAATAATCATCTTTCAAGCGGCGGGTAAATTTCCGCCTTTTCAAATCGGTCCACCCACTTCCCCAGGTGGTATCCACGAACTGCCATTTCCCGTCTATCTTTACGGCATTCCAGGCATGCAAGGCTCGCCGCTGGTATCGGCCAATTTTCAAGGGTTCATTTCGCGCATACCCACGCACATAGGCGCTTTCCAAGCCCGCGTACTCACACAAAGTCTGGAACAAAATGGCATAGCCGGAGCAAACTACCCGCTTGCGTTTGAGGATTTTTTCTGCTTCAAACACCCGCTTTTTTCGGTCAAAATACGCCTTTGGGTCATAAGCAATATGAGCCGTGATCCATCTGTAAATGGCACGAGCTTTTTCTTGTTCGGTCAAAAGGGAATCGGTGAGTCGATGCGCCAGGATTTCGGGGTCTTTGGCCCAGCGTTTTTTGATGGAAAGGGCGATGCTGTCTGCCCGATGGTAATCCGGGCGCGAAGTAGGTTGGCTGCTCGCCACGAGCCAGAGCATGAGCCAGCAGCCTAACATAATGATGTTTTTCATGGAGTGCCTGAAGAGGATTGGTCCTGGATTGTGCTTTATGTCCTTACGGCCATCCCGGGCTTACGGTTAGCTTTTTATCTCAGCGGCAAAAACAGCTGCATCTCTCCCTGAGCCCATTGCATAGCGTCAACGTGGCCCATGCGGCTTTCATCCTCGGTGAGCAAGTGCAGGTGTAAGTAGGAATCATGATGGGTAAAAACCCCCTGATGTTCGGTGGAGAAAAAGCCGGTAACCTTGATCGCCTCCTCATAAAGGGGAAAATTCACCTGCCCTTGATGGGCTTCCGCCGGAGAGGAAACTTTGGTACCTGGAGGCAAGTTCTGGGCGTGGTAGATCGCCGTAGCTTTGCCCGCTAGTTTGAAAGCGAAGGGACGTTTTTTTGCCTGTGTCTCTTTCTCAATAAAAGCCTCTAAGGTCGGTAGGTTCAACACACTATCCGGCAGCATGACCTCTTCCCAGGCTTCCACATAGGCATAGACCAGGAAGGGCGCACCCACCGCAAAGTTTTCCTCCACCAACAGGGCAGAATCCGGACCAATCCGCGACACAAAAGCTCGGCCTTCATGCACCATGATTTCTCCTCGCAGGCCCGTTTCCGGACCTACCGCAAAAAGGTTTTCCTTGCGACTCAGCGTATCCAGGGTGATCACCGGATCCAATTCGCCCTTCCACATGACGTTTTTCATGGCCCCGGCGATCTGGACGTCGGCATAGGTGGAAGAGGCATTTTCGGAGGAGGAAGGAGATTGGCAGGCTAGTACTCCCAAGAGGAGGAGCAGGCATTTCATTTTCATAGGACTGGAATTGGTGGACAAAGATAGGAGGGGGACTTACACTGATCACCAGCATTTTTTTGGCTATGGCTCGATTCCGACAAGAACAAGAGGAACCGCAGGAACACCCCTTCCTTGTCTTGCTAAGTCGTATAGAGCTCCTTCATAATAGCCAGGACCTGATGACATTTCCGCTTGCATTGTTTTCATCGGTAATATTTCAATTCCTACATCAATTGTGTCACCCACATAAAAAGCTAGGTGTTTTACAAATAAATCGTAGGCAACGAAACTGTACTTTCCAAATTGAACTTCAACAGCAATCCGATTTTTAACAAAATCTGTTTGATTATAAGAATATGTTGCTATTCTTCCTTCCTCCTCAATTATCTTTTTTTGCTCATCAGTACTTAAATGCATTGTCCTTGCAATTAAGTTGTATTGATCTGTAACCCAATAACTTGTCCTACTTTCAAACCAGCCTAATTCCTCAAACTCTTTTTTTATCTTCTTATTTAGATCAATTGGACTAAATAGCTTTTTGCCCTTCATCCTTTTTTCTTTGCTGACCTTAGTTCTATATTCCTCAGCATCAATCGATTCAATTATTCCTTTCATTTCGTCCCACATTGCCTTTTGATGGTATTGTATCCACTCAAAACCATTTAAATGGGAGTACATAGCTCCTATTTTCATTTTTCTAATATCTTAGTATTGAGACTTGAGAGGAGATACATTCCTGCTAGAATACTCCTGTAATTCTCTATTAATTTTTTATTATCATCCTCTGTTATTGCTAAAAGAACAGATGGTTCTATTTCATTAAAATCAGCAATATTCATTATTTTTTCCACATGACTCCCAACTTCATCTAGAAAATCAAATACATCTGTGTTTAGTTCCGTGGAAGTCCAAAGTTCCTGAAGCTTCTTCGGCTTATAGCTTTTGAATCTTGTAGTAATCTCTTTAATCGATTCATTAAATATTTTATTCTTGGTTGAGTTTACAACAGGCGATAATACTTGTTTGATTTCCTTATTAAGTTTGATTTCCTTTATATTCTTAGAGTTACCATGAAAGAATTTAAAAGACCATGGTATTTCTTCTGATTTTGGATTATTAGAAAGCTCAAATCTTACACCGCTCCCATATCTCAAATTCGGTACTGCAAACATAAATTTTCTTTTCGCTGGAAATTTCCTTTTGGGAAGTCCAAGCTTAGATTCCTTACTTTTGAATTTAGGAGCTATATGGTAGTAATTGGATTGAGAGGGATGCTTGACTTTGTTTGGCGGAATTTCAAGCATGCTTTGGAATATATAATAAGTCAGAACAGGTGGTACAGCATTTCCAATCATTTTAAATTTCGCATTCAATGTTCTTCCGTAAAATTGATATGTGATAGGGAAACCTTGAATTACGCCTCTCTCTCTGACATTTAATCTTCTATATCCTTTTTTTGCCTCAACAATGATACTTTCTCTTGATACTCTAGTGCATGTTGCAGTTACTGTACGGCTCGGTCTATTTAATTTATCTGGGAATGACATTTTGTTATAGATCGGATGAAATGTCTTAGAGTCTCGATTAATTCTTTCTTCTTGTGGAGTTAGTGATACCTCGTTCTCTAACTCTGTTACATCGTTTCTATCTATTTTGTATCCAAAATTAGGATCAATAACTTCTTTCTTGTTTAGAGATTCCAGGACTTCGCCAAATGTTATTTGTTCAATATTTGACTTGTATGATTGGAATGTTTTCAAAGGAAAATTCCCAGCGATCATTCTTTTTCTATTTTGAGGAACCCCATAATCTGCAGAATCAACCACTAAGATGTGTTTAACTAAAGGAGCAAACTTTTGAAGCGAACCACCCTCTTTGATTTCGTTTTCAAGAATTCTTGCAACTCTTGGAACATTTTCCATTGCCCAATATTTCGGATTTAAGTGCTGGACAATTTCTAAAAACTTATGGATGTCAATTAATCCATCATTTATGTCTCCATTACCTCCCTTATTTGCGAATGAGAATTGTGTACACGGTGGACTTCCCACAACAAAATCAATTTCTTTTCCATAATCTAAATCTTTGGGGTTAATTTTCCTGATATCAATTTCTTTATGATTTGTTTTGAAATTCAAATTGTGAGTTTGATTGGCTTCATGCCACCATTCATATGAAGCCACATTATTGATACCTGACAGTTTCATACCGAGAGTCCACCCTCCAATACCGCTATATAAGTCAATTGCATTCATTTTTCTTGGGTTTGAGAGTTATAGAGGACATGTTCTTCTGCTACAAGCAAAGCTTGATTAGGGTCATCAATATCTTGAAGCATTTGGTAAATTTTATTTCCCATCCAAGATGCTTCCAAATCTCTATATTCAATCTTCAATATGGTAGATAATGCTTTAATCTGCTTTTTTGTAGCATGGCGAAGACCATTTTCGATTTTAGATACTGTTGCTGTATCAACTTCTAATCGTGCTGCTACTTGTCTTAATAGCAGTCCTTGTGATTCTCTTGCCTTTTTCAGAGTTTGTCCAAAAGTCATATTTGAAATAATTTGACTTGACAAATATAGGCAAATGTATTGAGTTTTTAAATTAGCTGTGATTTTGTCTTTTTACTCGTCCTTCATTACAGCTAAAGGCCCCTATATTCGATATGGCGATCAATCGCCGATATTAACGCTATATGGTTTTTACCTTTTGATTTTTTCACCTCATAGAGGAAGAATCTCACCAATTCCTCTTTTTCCAGACTCTCTAATTCCAGGCAGGGAAAAAGACTAACCATGGCTTAAAAAGACTTCTATACGAATTGAAGATGCAGGGATATTAGCGCTAGAAAATAATATTTAAAATCCCACCTACCAGCCTCAGGCACTTTCAACCTTAATCCATCCCCCTCCCCTACTTCTTCCTCCCCGGAAAAAACCGATTCACCCGCTTTTGATAGGCCGCATAATCAGGTCTTTTTTGTACGGAATAATATTCTGAGGGGACGGCTCCGGTCAAATAAACCAGGGATAGGTACATGATGCGTGAAACAAACAGCAGGCCTAAACCCAATAAAACCCACATCACCATGGATTCTTGGGCTTGCAGGGCGAACCAAGAGGGGATAGCCGCGATTACCAGGGCGTTCCAGACCATCCACTCGGCAAAGTAATTGGGGTGGCGGCTGTACTGCCAGAGGCCCACATCACAAACCTGATTCTTTTTCCCCTCAGCTTTCATCTTGCGCAGAAAGGCTTGTTTCTGGGCATCGGCCAGGCTTTCCATCAGGAAGGCCGCCACCCAGAGGACCAGTCCGATGATCTCAAAAGCCGATATACTGGTGTCTGGATTGGCCCCAATGATAAAGGCTGGAAAAGCTAAAAAAGAAGCATTGGCGGAACCCTGCGCCAGGGCATCAATTTGCATGGCCAAGGGGACATTCGTTTTGCCGGCGCGTTCCCAACGGCGGCGTTGGTATTGGTAGCGCGGAAATTCTTTTTGCAGATAGCCTTTCTGCCATAAACGCAACGCCCCTATGCCCATGCGCGCCCCAATAAACAGGTAAACCCCTCCCACCATGCTCACTCTCCACACATTTCCTTCACTGAATAGGAGGGTGATGACGCCTATGCAAAAAAGGCCCCAGGGCCAGCCAATATCTACATAAGACAGCCTTCCCGTCTTCCAGATAGGCCAGCAGACCACCAGGCCGAATAAGAGCATTTGGGTGAGGAAATTGATGGTGAAAATCTGGAGAAAGGATTGACTAAAGGCCAAAATGAGACAGCCAATGACAAATGCGTAGAGGGGCTTGAAGTATTTCATGCTGAGAGCGGGTTCACTAGGCGGGAAACTTGACTACATATCCTTTGGTCGGATCTACCTTACCCTGGACCATTTCGCCGTACAGCTGAGCCAGCTGCTGGGTATCGGTGATAAAGGCCAGCTCCAGGTTCTTTTGGGTTTCTCGGATAAAATTCATCAAGGCCTCATTGAGCATGCGCCCAGCTTCTTTGGGGCCGTGTGCCTGGAAGAAGTTTTGGAAGTAGCTCGGGGCAAAAAAGAGCTTGGCGTTGGGCAGGCTGTTAACATCGCCTCTGGCCTGCCAATCCGTGAGGCCGACGATGACTATATGTTTGAGTAGATCCCCCAAATGATCTGCGACTCCGCTTAAAAAGCCGTGGTTCCCTCTCATGTCTACCACCACAGAAGGTGCCGCAGCCAGGCTAACGTTATCCTCATAGGTGATCACCTGATCGTAGTATCCCGTGGCCTCCACAAAATCCGCATTGCGACTGGAGGTAAAACCTATGATCTGTTTCCCGTCCAGGGCCTTATGCTGGCTCAGCATAAACGCCAATCCCAGGCTGGTTTTGGAAGAAGCACTGGTGATGATCACCTGCTCCGCTCCCATGAACCCATCGCTTTTCAAAAACTGGTAAATCAAAAAGGAGGTAGCGAACAGGGGATGGATGATGGGCACATAATGCTGCAAGGCTTCCTGGTGCAGGCCTTTCTCAGCGGTAACTCTTGTGTAATTGTTGTACAAAGCTGGCAAGGGCTGCCGATGAGCTGCTCCATCCGTAAAGCCCATCGGCGTAACCTTTGTGGGTTGAAAAGTACAATAGGTTGACATCGGGAAATAGCCATAGCATCTTTCCCCTTCCTGAATCTCCGCATGATGGGAAGCCACTACGTCAGCGTATCCCCAGACCGGAATGATCCCAAAGGGCTCATCAGTAGGAAAGAATTTCCAATAGCCTAATTGGAAGCCACTTACCGCATAGGTGATGTTATTCGAGGTCATGGCGTAGTGGGAAATTTTCAACCGAATTTCCCCTTCCGCTAGCTCTCCTAATTCCGTTTCATGGAGGTCAAACTGATGAATGTCCTTTTTATGTACCCGAAATACCTGGTTGAGTAGCTGTTGGCCCATTTGGTAAGTTGATGTTTGAGGGTGGATCCTTTCCCGTTCAACTTACAAAATAGTCTGCTTAAAGCCGTAAATTTAGTGAGGCGATGATTGAGAGGGAGGAGTATGATAGGACAGCAAAAAAGCGCATTACCCCATGAAATCGAATGTAAATTTATTTACCACGATCTTGATACTTGCCACCGCCCTATCCTTTTCCTTTACCGCTTGCGTGGGCTTGAACAAGAACCAACCATCACCCTATATAGAAATTGATTCAACTACAGCCGCTTGTCTCTCCCCTAAGGATTTCAAACGGCTCTCTCGCCTCACGCATGCCCTGGACAAAACGATTTTTTCTACCTTAAAACCTGAGTTGGTAAAGGAAGGAAGTTGTATAGGCTTGTATTATTATATTCCTGGCATTCAGACTGTTCCCAGTCATGCCCTGGTTTTTTATCCGGTACTTTTTTTCGAGAACAATCTGTTTATCTCCACCATAAGGAACATAAAAGGCAACCAGCGTATCGCCGAAGAATTTGCTACTAAATCCTTAGGCCTTTTCACCAAAGAGGAGTTAAACAAAATCAAGTTCATATATTCTAAGGGCCCATTTTTCCCTCATGCTCAACGCTAAAAGTTTTGCAAAAAATCACCTATAAAAAGTCATGGCAGCCTCAGAGGTTAAGCTGGCTTCTGTTCTGTGGAGTATTCGCTTTTTCAGCTTGTGGCTGGCAAAAGTCTGAAATAAAAAGAATGGTGAAGGCGTCCAAATGCTTCCCCTCAAATTACCGCAAGGTGAAGCTCCATCCCGCTTTAGTCAGTGATTTAGGAGGGAAGTTGCCCAAAAAGGCTGATCCGCTTTCAAGCTATTTTTTTTGCTTCTCGAATAATGAATACCAGCTTTTCTTCGAACAATATGTAGAAAAGGCTGCAGACGCAAAGAAGCAAGCCTTTTGTAAAGCTCATTTTTACTACTTGCTGCCCATGTATGTCTTTTCAAAAGACCGTAAGCTATTAGAAGTAGCCTACTTTGACGATAAGATATGGGGCCTTAAAAAAGCCCGGATCAAAAAAGAGGGAACGATGGGATGCGATGGCATTTATTATTATCGAGCGACTGCTAGTTCTCATGAACCAACCCTCACATTTTTACCCATTCTCTTTTACAATGGCATAGTGGTCAGCGACAAGGTGGCTAAAGATGACCCTACCCTAACTTCTTTCCTAAAAACTTATCAAAGCTCACTTACCAAGGAGGACGTGGATAGCATTAAGAACCTATTTGGAACCGGGGAATATAGGCTGGTTGACCTAAGATAGGTCGCCAGATTGCCACTTTGAGTTGGGTTTACCTACTCATCTCCGCTTCCCTTTTCCTCACAACCAGGCTGACTTCCCTTCTCACTGGCCTCACTTGTATCCGCTACACAGCTCACTCCCTCTGTCCCTGAAGCCTCCCTTCCCTGATACATCGCCTGCCCATAAAAGCCGACCGATAGGACCAGCCCCACCCAAAACAGGCTTTTGGCCCAGGAAAATCCCCTGGCAGGCGTTTCGTCCGGACCACAGCAATCCTCTTTCGGCATGCGATACAACTGATAATAGCCCACAGTAAAAGCTGCCGCACTAAGGGCAGCCAATAAGGGAAGGTACTGCTGGGTAAATTGTGCCAGCCCCGCAGAAGAGACGCCTAGAATAGAAGCTACGGGCGCGGCACAGGCAACGGCACAAAGGCCGCCTCCACAACAGAGGCCCAAAAATGTCAGGCTGGAAGCGCCTAATCCGGAAAGACTGGCTCTGATAGATGATTTGTTGGTCATAGGAATTTTTATGCCTATGACGGACCAACCGACAAAAAGACGCACCTAAGAAGCATATTTTTTGAAACATGCTTCAAACCGACGCTTGAGATAGGCGCGGGTACGCTGTACGCGGGATTTGAGGGTAGATTCCGGAATGCCCAGGGCTTGAGCAATCTGTCGTTGGGGAAGTTGCTCGATGTCCGATTGGATGAAGGCTTGTTGGTTTTCGGGCGAAAGGCAGGCCAGGAAGTTGCGGGTGCACTGGTAAATATCGCAGGGCATTTCTGCGGGGGAATCTTCTCTGGGGAGTTGCTGCCATTCGGATGCGATCCGGGCTTCTCTTTTTTGTTCCTGGAAAAAATCGGCGATCCGATGCTGGGCCATGCGAAAAAGGTAGGCCTTGGGGTATTCACATTGGCAGCCGGTCTGACAACATTCTTCAAAGCGCATGAAGGTATCTTGCAAAATATCTTCCGCTGCCGTGCCTGACGGTCCCCGCGCCTGAATAAAGGCCAGCAGGGGCGCCTGATAAGCCCGGAATAACTGAGCGGTATCGCAATTTTTGTCCATAAACAGCATCTCTCAAAATGAATAGAAGCCTTAGGGTATCGGGCTATGCGTGATGGCATTTGCCCTTTCCTATCCCGAAACCAGGCATGCCCTCTCTTTTATGGACGCACTATTTTCCTCAACCTTGCAAGCCGAAATGATTGCCCGCCTTAGGTGTGGACCCTTAATTATGGTCGATTTTGAGCAGCCCCCCCCGCTTTCATTTTCAAAGGAAGCCACCGGTCTCTGATGGTCCTGGTACAAGATGAAGACTAGCCGCTCAGGCGGTCGCATGCCCCAGCAAATACATGATCTTCCCACCGCGTCCATTGTCCATCTTGCCACTTTCCCAAGCGTAGTTGGATACCGGAACACGGGAGGTAAGCTCATCCAGATCACCCGGTGCATAGAGCTTAAACAAAGCCAGGAAGCCGTCGATCAAGGTGATAATGGGCAAAATAGGAATGAGGTAGGTAAACAAAAGCCGCGTCCAGCGAAAAGGGGTAACCAGGGGCGCGGTCAACAAAACGGTGAGCGGCACGAAAATCGTCATGCCTACGACCTGCCATAAGCTATCATTATTGCCTTCCAGAATCATCACAGGGTTACGACTTTGAGCCACATCAGTGAGCAAGGCTTGCGCCTCATTCGCTGGCAGTTGGTGGAATGCATTGACCATGGTGTATAGCCCCGCTTCGGTGGTATGAAAATCTGATAGAGCGACTTCTTTGATCTGGACTTGCGCTGGCAAATGCGGCTCCAGGGTTTCCATCCCCGCTCCCGCATCTACCTCAATGTTGATCAAGGTTTGGTTAGGGGTATGCAAAAGGCCCTTTTCTACCACGGGCAAAAAAGGCCGGGCCGCCCCGATTTTTCCCACAAACCAACTCATGAATTCATAAATCAGGGTTTTGAGGTGCTGGGGGAACCAGGCCTGATTGGTAAACTGTGGCACTTGCTTTCTTTTCATAGTCGGAGGCTTTTTCTATTTTAGACCAAATGTACTAATTTTTTAGACCACGCGTACTAAAAATGAAAAAAACCAAAGAAAAAATCCTTCGGACGGCCCACCGTCTCTTCAATGAACAAGGGGTAGCCCAGGTCTCATTGCGGCAAATCGCGGCGGCCATTCCGATTAGCCATACCAACCTCATTTATCATTTTCCCAACCAGCAAGCCATCATTGCAGCCTTACATGAAGAAATCCTGGCCGAGGCCTTGCGGCTCAACCAAGAAGTCCAAGGGGAATCTCATGTCCTCAAGGCGCTCTTCCAGTCAGCGCGACTAGGATTCAAGGTCCTGTATGATTACCGTTTTTTCATGCTAGACCTCAACCTCATCATGCGGGCTGATCCGGTCTTGAAAGAAAAATTTGTCCAGATCGAACAACTGCGGGCTCAGATGTACCAGGAGGTGATTGATCGAGCTGTGCAGGAAAAGCTGCTGCGGGAAGCTGACCATCCCGGGATGTGGGCTGACCTGATCCAACATATCCGGATTTACAGCGACTATTGGCTGGCTTCAGCAGAGATTTATGATAGCAGGAAACCAGCAGCGGTGATTGCAGATCACGCCCGTTTGTTGATGGGGCTATTTTATCCGTACCTGACCAGGAAAGGAAAAGAGGATTGGGAGGAGATGATGAAAGCGGCTTAGCCTTCCCGAAACACAATCCATTCTTTTACCCGAAACTGCGGGGTGAGTTTATAAATGATGCCGAGTTTGTCGTCGGTGAGAAAAGCCTCGCCTTGCAGGCTCGGCAGGGACATGCGCATCTGACTGCGGACGCCTTCCGGGATATAGCTCCCGACCTGAAAAACCCGCTTCTGATAGCGGAAAGGCAAATCTTTCAGCGTTTTGAAGACCCCTTGCATATAAAAATCTTTGCCATTGGGATCATGGTAAACCATGAGCATAGAGTTAGGCAAGCGTCGACCGTAGATTTTGATATTGGATTCGAAGGAAATGCCTTGTTCCCAATCGTAAGAAAGGTTCTGCATCTGAGCCGTTTGCGAAAGGTTCACCCCGTCCCAGCGTCCATACAGGACTTCTGGGGTAGGACTTTCCCGGAAAGAAATTCGTTTCTCCGGCGGCCAGATGTGAGGTGCTTTGATCATGGTGTGAGCCAATGCCGCGTCCTGTTTGAGGCGCTTCACTTCTGTAGCCGTCCCTCCATAGCCACTGGCGGTGGCCTTCTGTACATCAGCCAATTCTCGCAAGGCGCGCTCCTGATAGGCATCTGCGCTCCGGGTTTGCATAGAGCTCAAGAGATGCAGGGCAATCGCTTTGTTGATGTGCATGGGCAAATAGCCAGGATTGAGGCGCTCCGCTGAGGAAAACTGTTCCAGGCTTTTTCTCAGCAATCCATAAGGCCCCAGGCGTCCCTTATACACATGGGCTAGCCGAGTATCGGTATCCAGCACAAAAGGATAAGGATTGGAACGATAGGGCTCTTCCAACTTTGGCAGGGCCAGCATCATATAGGAGAGGCCCAGGTTGTTGTAAAACTCTACGCTTTGGAAGCTGGACAACAAATGCTGGTAGATGACGGTGTCTTTTTCGTGGAGCTGAAGCAGGCTAAAATAGTTGGCCATGTCATACAGCATGATGGCCCGGTCAACTTCAGTTTGTGCCCTGCGGGCGATGGCCATGCGTTCCTCCTTGGAGTCGTATAAAGGGTCTTCGCTGGCCAGTTTGAATGAGGTGTACAGCTCTTCTATAAAATTCGGAATGACATCTTTGACCTGGTACCCACTCAGGTGGCAGAGGACCGCTCCCCAAATATCCGCCTGAGTTTCCATGCGGCGGCGTTTGTCTCGCTGGGTCCGGGCCCAGCCTTTCAGGGTGCCGGACTTCACAAAGAATCCAGGGTCTTCATAATCAAAGGCCCCGTGCTGATGGGAATGGATAAACTCGTGCGCAATAATGAAAGCCAGGGCGTCATCCCTCGGCTGTGAAATGCGCAGGCAAAGCGTATAGGTTTGGGGATCGACCACGATGGCGTGTCGCCGGTGGTCAAAGGCGGCGGGTTTGCCATAAGCGGCTATTTTCTCTACGAAAATGCCGGGCTTTTTTTGGCCACCCTGCTTGGACCAAATCCGGTTGAGGATTTTTTGGCAATGCGTCTGAGCAGCCTGAATATCGACGGGCGTAGCCATGATATGTGTCCCGCCCAGGCCAACGCTTAGCAGCCATAGGACGAGGAGGGGTCGATATGTGAGGCGTGTGGTCAAGGGATCGTTTTTGCTTTATCCTTGTTCGTTGTTCCTTTTCGGCAGCTCTAAGCTGCGGGTACCGGGGTCTCCCGGTAGGTCTTGCCCCCAGATGTTATCTGGGGATGGGTTTTTCCCGGCTGGAAGCCAGGGTTACGGGGGCTTCCCGTGGTGTCTTGCCCGGCTGGAAGCCAGGGTTACGGGGCCTCCCGTGGTGTCTTGCCCGGCTGGAAGCCAGGGTTACGGTCTCTCTTCTCTCCTCTCTCAGTCCCCCAGGGACGGTCTCTACTGCAACACCTCCGGGTCCCCGATGAAGTGGAAGCCTTTGTCGTTTTGAGAACCGAAACGGGTCGCCCGGGCGTAGATTTGTTGACCGTTGATCAACTTACGCGGACGATAAAGTTCCTCCACTTTGCGGCCAATGTACCAAATCGGAATGGGCGCACCACGCATTTCTTTTTCTCCGGCTTCCATGGCCATCAGGAAGGACATCATAAATTCTGATACCCGAAAGCGTTTGTTCATATATCCATAGCGGCCCTTGGCCAGCTGAGAATCCTTGATAAAAATGCCTTTTTCCGGAACCTCCCGATTGGAAGGGGCAGAACCGATAAAATAGCGGAAAGGTAAATCGGTGGACAGCAATTCATGCACATTGCCATTGCTGCGACGCGGGGCCACGTCCCTTTTGCCTCGCTCCAAAAAGGAAGAAGCAAAACAGGCATCTATGCCCAGGGTGATATTGTTGCAGCCGATTTCGTCCACCTGCTCCCGGAAGTCCTCCATTTTGTAATACGTCTTGATGCTGGAGCCAACATTAGAAGGGATAAGGTAGCCGCGCCCATCGGCCTGGTGTCCGTGTCCGGTAAAATAGATCAAGACCTGGTCCAGGCTGTTCCAGCGATGCTGACGCAGCTCGTCCATGGTTTGCTTGATTTCTTCCCAGGTGGGATCCTTAATGATCTGTACCCCAAAGTTGAATTTATTTTCCAATACCCATTTGAGGGCTTCGGCATCGTCCATGGAGTATTTGAGGTTGGACCAGCCGAGCTTACGGGCTTTGCGATCGTGTTTGTTGACGGCAAAAATGATGGCCGTATCCACCCGGTTTTCGAGGTTGGCGTTGGCTTTGATGAGGATGCCCCGCTCCACGATGGGCTGGCCTTCACATTTGGCGCGAACCACATAACGGTTGCGTTCTTCAAAGAGGCGCACCGGAAAGCGGAATTGATTAGGGGCGACCCGAACCGCTTCCACAGATTGCTGACGCGGGTTTTCTATGCTGACTTTGAGCTTTTCGTCGCTGCAGCAAGTCAACATAAAAGACAGGTCAAAGGTGGTCTTATTGTCCCGGCTGATTACCAGGTCCTGGTTGCCATACTCTGGGCTTAGGTAATGGCTGCCTACCAGTTGGAGATCGCAGGCATCAAGGGCATCTCCTTCGTCGCGGAAGGTGACCTTTTTGGTGCGCTTAGGCTTTTTGGGTTTTTTATTTCCCTGCCCGATTTTCACGCCTTTTTTGATGTCCTCATTGAGGAAGACCTGCAGCTTTCGCTCAAATTTGCTTCTTTTCTTGGTGGTAAAAACCAGGATTTCGTTCATACCTGGCTTTAATCCTATGTCCGCCGTGAACATGAAGTTATCACTGCTCAGTTTGCGCTCTTCGCCCGTGGCGGTATTAAGGACCGACATGTCCTTGAGTTTTTTGTCCAGAAACCGAAAATCAACCCGTAGCTTACTGTCCTCCACATAATAGGTCTCACCATCCCAGTAATTTTCACCAGGGGTAAGCGGCTCGAAGATGAACTTCTGTGCCTGAAGCCAGGGAGCTGGACACATCAGGATCACAAAGACGAGGCAGGTAGGGAGGGATAAGCTTTTGTTCATGTCGGGTCTAGCACAAGGTCATAGGCAATTCAATGGCGATCAATTTCCTGGGTATATTCCTGGGCCAGTTGAAGGTAGTCTTTGGCCAATAAAGCGGACAAATGACTGCCTTCCTGGACGGGAAGTTGCGCACTGAGGACGGAAAACTGTTCTTTCGCTTCGACAAAATTTTCAGCCAGAAGATACAAATTTCCAAGGTACCAGTGGCAGGCGTTTTTCACTTGCTCGGGCAGGTTTCCCTGCTGTAGGGCATCGGTGAAAGCCATGCGGGCCTGATCGTGCTCGCCGATAGCCATGAGGCTCTTGGCGCGGTAATAGCGGATCAGAGATTTACAAGAGGTTTCCAGGCCAGGGTCTGAGAGCAATTGGCCAAATTGGCGGGCCGCTTTTTCGAATTTGTCTTCCGCATAGTTTTCTACCATGGCAGAATAAATGCTGACTTGTTCTACCCGCCCAATCCCTGGATCTTCTTCTCCACAAGTATTCATGATCAGGTTGGCGGTGGCAATTTCACCGTCGGGTGTAAGTTGGGTTTGGGCCGCTTCGGCCAGGTGTTTCAGGCCGGATGTGTGGTCGCTGGTGCTGAACCATACCGCCCAGCCGAAGAGCAAGATGCCGATCCCTATGCCCAGGTACATGGCCCAAGGGGGTAGATTTCTTGAAGTGTTTCCTGAAACGGGGGGCGTTTCCTGCTTGGCTAGTTCCCGGACGAATCGTTCCTTGGCAGCCTGAAGTTTTTCTGGCATAGCCGCTTCCATGGCCAGGACCCGGGCTTCGACCTGAGAAGGTTGGCGGACCACGGAGCGGGAAAGCTGCTCCATAGCCAGACGATAAAGCTCGTCGGTTTCCATGAGGAATTCAATCTCCTCTCTATCCTCAGGGGATGCCTCATCTTTTAAGTAGGCCAGCATGACCTCTACAGCTCGCAAGTGGCTGTGCTCGCTTTGACTAAACTTGTCCATTGAGATGGTTTCTTAAATTTTCTTTCGCACGATCCAGGTATCCGTGTACCTGCCCCACACTACAGTCCATTTTAGTGGCGATTTCCTTGTAGGTCATCAATTTTCCTTCTTTCCCCCCGAAATATCGGAGCTTGATGACTTCCTGTTGGGTCGGGGCCAAACGGGCCACGGCCTTTTCCAGGACACTGAGGGGCAGTCTTTCTTCGACTTCCTCAGTCTCTACTTCCGGCAATACCTCTACAGGCATAGCAACGAGCAGGTTTTTCTGATTTTTCTTGTTGAGCAGGTCGTTTCGGAGGATACGGGCCAACCACGCTTTCCAGTTTTTGTATGGGAACTTGTCCCGCATAAACAACTGGTGGAGCTTGATGTACAACTTCTGTAGTTCATCATCGGGGTTCTCCCGCATACCGACCACGATCTTCGCCAGATCAGCCCGGTGAGGCGAAAGTAAGGTCCAGATGATCTCACCTTTCTCTGAATCAGGGACTTGCCTGTAACGGTTGAGTAGCTCAAAAGCCACCCCGTTCTCTTTTTCCCGCATATAGCGAGTCTTGAGATCCTTCACAGACAATCCGGTAAGATCCTCTACGCCGAAGATCAACCATACACCAACAAGTAATAGCAACACTAGATATTCCACTGCCAAGCAGATTAAAATAAGGTAATGGTATAACGCTAAGGTGTTTGCATTAGGTATTTACACAGCCCTTTTTTCTTCATCTAGCATGGTCAAATGTCCTTATCAGGGCCATTTGTGCTGCTGAGTCGTCAAAAAAGTACGATTCTGTTTCACGCTTTTCAGCTTTTTTACATCCTCTGGATTCCGTTTTCATATACCAGACAGGGCCCGGGCCGGAGTTGCACGGTGAAAAGCGATTTTTTTTAAGATTTGCGGAATGGGTCAGAAAAAAAGGGGCATTAAGGCCAATCTCCTCCTTCCAGGGAAACGATATCCAGTCCCAGGTATTCAGCGGTTTGGACCAGATCAGGCCAGCGGATCATTTCTTCGCCCAGATAAGCCAGGTCATCTCTGAAGTCCAGCATCGTATCCTCATGTAGCTTTTCGAGGAGTTTGCCGATTTTGAGGACGCGCTTCACCATATATTCATAGGCGGGCCGGGTCCGGTAGTCTGGAAAGGTTGCACATTCTTCCCCATACAATTCTAATGACTTGCGGAGCATGAGGATGTTGAGGGAGACTTCGCCGTATTTATCCTTGGTTACGCGCACATGACGGGTGATGCGGCCACTGGCTTTCCGCATGCCCCAGGATAGGAGCTTGGGAGAAAAACGCCAGGCCTGGATGCGTTCCAGAATTTCCGGCACCTCTTCAGCCACTTCTTCCCGGCGCTCCGTGCGGGTTTCCCCAAACTCTAGCAATTCAAAGGTCAGCTGCTCAAACAAGATGGATTCCTTAGCCACAAATCGAAAAAGGAGTTTATCCTTTTCCTTCTCTGGCAATTCCGAGATAGCTTTTTTTAATTCGGGGGAAAGCTTTTGTCTGGCCATGGGTGTATCGGACTCGTTTTTCTTTAATGTATTTAGGCTAAGAAAACTTCAATTTATTTTTCTAGATAAAAAAGTATCCTTCGAGATCAAGGGCTAATGGAAACCTTTTTGCACATAAGGTGCGGTGGCTCTGCAGCGCCCATCGGGAACCGGGGAGGCTTGAGGGGCAGGTTTTGGGCGGTGCGATGTTGCAGCTACACTTTTTTCTAAAAAAAAGTGTAAAAGTCTTAAGAAAGAACCAAAAGCAAACCCTCAAAAAAACCTAAGTTAGTCCTCCAAAAATCAACATCACCCCAACCATCATGTACAACGCCCGTCCTTATATCCTCGCTGAAACCAACTGGGAAGTGGTTCGCGATACAGACTATCAACTCGCCATCCTGCCCTGGGGGGCGACCGAAGCCCACAATTTTCATTTGCCCTACGCAACTGATAACTACCAAAACGAACATATCGTTTCACGCTGCGCCGCTACGGCCTGGGAAAAAGGCGCCAAGGTCATTGTCCTGCCCAATGTTCCCTTTGGCGTGAATACCGGACAAATGGACATCAAACTCTGTCTCAATATGAGTCCAAGCACCCAATATGCGGTCTTGGCAGACATTGCCGAGGTAGTACATCGCGCCGGGATTTCAAAATTATTGATTTTTAACGGACATGGGGGAAATCAGTTCAAAACCATGATCCGGGAACTGGCCCTCCCCTATCCGGATATGTTTGTGTCGGCCATGAACTGGTATCAGGTGGTCAAAGCCTGGCAAAATTATTTTGCGCATAAGGGCGATCATGGGGGCGAAATGGAAACCAGTGTGATGCTGCATGCCTTTCCAGAACTGGTTCGCCCGTTGAAAGAAGCAGGCGATGGAGCAGCTAAGAGCTATCGTTTTCAGGCTATGCGGGATGGTTGGGCCTACTCTCAGCGTCCCTGGTCAACCGTCAGCAAAGACACCGGGGTGGGCAATCCCTATCAGGCTACCGCCAAAAAAGGAGCCACTTATCTGGAAGCCGTGTGTAGCCAGGTCAGCCAGTATTTTTATGAATTAGCGACAACGCCGAATGAAGAGATTTTTGTGGATTAGTGGATGGGTGGTCCTCGGCCTGCTGTTGAACAGCATGGCCCCGGTGGCCAAGCACCAGCTAGGCTTTGCCTTTTGGATAAAACTCGAACCCCATCCACAAAGCCAGGGCGTGCTCACCGGAGGTAAGTCAGGGCATAAAGAGCCCGGATGGTGGATTTACAGAAAACAAGACACCCTGTTTTTCGAAGCCTCGGATAGCCACTTCCGGACCATGCACCATCAGCTCATCCTTCCTTTTGGAGAATGGCATCTGTTGGCAGGAGATATAGATTTACGGACCAAAAGAACCCGTTTTTTTCTGGATGGAAAGCTGATGAGTGAAAACTTTCTGCCTAGTCAGCAGAACTTTGCTATGCATGATCAACTGCAGCCTTTTTCTCACCCTTTCGAGCGAGACTTCAGTGGAGGGATACGGGGTATAGTCCTGAAGGCAGCCTGCTGGAAGGAAAAGCGTTTACTCAAAATGGCCCAAAATATGCCTTAATGCCAGATGTATGTTGGATGAAATCAAATTCGTATCCAGAGGCTCCCTGGTAGAAGACTACCGGGTGTTGGACATTTATTTAAACGGGGCTTCTCTGAAAAGCCTGATCCGGGAACAGGAAGTCAAATTCCTGGCGGATTTTGGGATGGCTTTTCCGGGCGTGTATGAAGGCATCCCCAGCATGTATGGCTTTCTTCCCAAGGAGCATTTCTGGGGCATGGCGGATCCCGCTTATCAAAAGGAACCTGGTCGGGTAGCCATTCTGGAAAATGGCCGCTCCGGCATACCCGGTGAGCTCACCATCAGCGTGGAAATAGAAGTCGATGGAGAAACCGTACGCTGGCGGGGTTTCCGGCAGGAACAAGTAGGCATGACCTTTAAGCACATTCGCCCCTTTGTTTTTGACCTGGCGGATTATATGCATGCCCTGAAAGAGGCAGAAGAAGCTTAGGTAGAAAGAATTTCCTTTAGTTTGTCAAAGCCCATTTTTCGTCCACACAGAATTAAGACTACCTTTTTACCTGCAAACCTCGCTTTTTCTTTGAGGACACTGGCCACCGAAAGGGCTGCAGCTCCTTCGATCAGGTAATAATGCTGTTGCATGATCAGCTTGAGGCCGGCTTTTATTTCGTCCTCACTCACCAGGATATAGTCATCCACATACTGCTGAGCTAAAGGAAAAGTCAGGCTATCGGCTTCCATGCCTCCCGCCGTGCCATCTGACAGGGTTGGCAAATAGGGCAGGTCAACGATTTTTCCCGCTTTGACGGATTCATACATCACCGCAGAGTTTTCGGGTTGAGCCCCAATTACTTCTAGTTTCGGTAGGCTTTCTTTTAAGTAGCCAGCAATGCCGGAAATAAGCCCTCCTCCCCCAACGGGTACAATGATACTATCCAGATCGGGCCTTTGCTGATGAATTTCATAGCCAATGGTGCCTTGTCCGGCGATGATAAAAGGATCATTGTAGGGGGAGACAAATACCCGACCAGAACTTTCTGCCACCCTGCGAGCTTCCATTTCGGTTTCTAGCCCATCGGTTCCGTGGAAGGCAAGTTCTACGGCATAGGCTTTCAGGGCGTCAATCTTGGTTTGGGCAGCGGTCTCGGGAAGGTAAATGGTGCCTTTGAGCCCCAGTTGGTCGACCATATAAGCAAAAGCCGCAGCATGATTGCCGGTAGAGGCGGTTACTACGCCTTTTTGAGAGGCTTCCGGGGAAAGAGATAGGAGTTTGTTGGCGGCACCACGCAGTTTAAAGGAACCGGTACGTTGGAGATGTTCGAGTTTGAGCCACACCTCAGCACCGCTTTGCGCACTGAGGTATGGAGAAAATTCCAGGGGGGTTTCTAAGATGTAAGGACGGATCCGCGCTTCCGCATCGAGAATAGCTTGGGGCATTTGCATTCCCCAAATTAAGGATTTGCGATGAGATGCTTAGCGACTGGTTCCCGGGGGAAATTTAGGCCCCGGAACAACCATGCGATCGGAGAGTCCGGGAAATATTTTGTCGGCATAAACCGGAAAGAGGAGAATGCCTACGCCCACCAGAACGACAATCAACAGGCCCATCGGATGGGTTGGGTCGGAGAGGTCAGTTCCTTCTTCGGCAGGAGAAGTTTGCTGGGTAGTATCAAGTTGGATGATATCTGAGTAGGTGATGCCGTCGGAGGCGGGACCAGCCTGGACAGGCAGGC
>JBCBGC010000085.1:11968-34282 GCA_038527215.1 Bacteroidota bacterium | reverse complement strand
CCAGATATTGGGAAGGTCAGCGGTGCCCCAGTCTTCCCGGGTATAAAAAGCGCCGGTCTGAATTTCGCAATATCTGGAGTGGAGATGCTCCCAGCAAAGTATCTGACACCATCGACTTTGTGTTTCGGGATCAGGGGGAGCCATGGGGAGCAGATGATGATACCGACATTGAGTATATGTATCAATACCTGCTGGATACCCATGAGACGAGCCTGCTTTCGCCTGCTCAAATTCGGGAAGGTTGGCTGCGGCATATCAAAGCCGAGGAGGAAAACTATTTGTGGGTTTCTAATCAGCAGGCTTTTGACTTGATGCAAAAAGGCATGCTGCCTCCTGCGACCAGTGATTCGGCCCACAATCCACACTATGATATGATCGATGCGCAACTCACCACGGAAATTTTTGGTTTGTTCGCTCCCGGGCGACCAGATATGGCCCTGAAGATGGCCGAGTTGCCCATCCGCACCACCGCTGATCAATCCGCGGCCGAGATCGCCCGCTTCTATGTACACATGCATGCCTTGGCCAGTTCGGTGGCGGTAGATGCTCCTGTGAAAGAACGCCTGCAAGCCATTGCACTACAAGCTCGGAGCAGCCTTTCGCCCGAGGGTTACCCCATCAAAATGTATGACTACGTCTGGCAGGCTTACCAAGAGGGCTGGACCTGGGAAGCTACCCGGGATTCGGTGTATGAGAAATATCAGGTTCGGCAGGAGGATGGCTATGACATCACCTCACAGCAGTTGCCTTGCAATGGATGTTTCGCGGCCGGGATCAATTTTGCCGCCAGTCTGGTGAGCTTGTTTTTTGGAGAAGGCGACTTGAAAGAAACCATCAAAATCGGGGCCCTGGCTGGCTGGGATTCGGATAACCCTACCGCTACCTGGGGCGGCTTGATTGGGTTTATGCTGGGCAAAAAGGGCGTGGAAGCGGCCTTTGGACGGACTTTTTCCGATACGTTTTTTATTCACCGTACCCGTCAGCATTTTCCTAATGAAGGCCTGGATACGTTTGGCAATATGGCCCAAACCGGCATTCGAATCATTGATCGGGTGGTTCGGGAGGAACTTAAAGGAGCCGTTACCGAAGATGGGAAAAAGTGGTATGTACCGCAGGGATAAGGCTAATAAGCATTCGTCCTTAATTCGATAATTCGTGGCTTTTATTTAGGGCCACGAATGCGCGAATTAAAGACCAATCGGAAGCGGCCTTTGGGCGGATTTTTTCCGATACGGTTGAAAAAGTGGTACATCCCCCGCAATCATCCCTAAAAAGCATTCGTCCCTCATTCGATAATTCGTGGCTTATTTTAAGGGCCACGAATGCACGAATTAAGGACCAATCGGAAGCGGCATTTGGTTGGACTTTTTCCGATACGCTTGAAAAAATGGAATGTACCGCAAGGATAAGGCTAATAAGCATTCATCCTTCATTCGATAATTCGTGGCTTTTTTTAAGGGCCACGAATGCACGAATTAAAGACCAATCGGAAGCGGCCTTTGGGCGGATTTTTTCCGATACGTTTGAAAAAATGGTATGGGCTGCAGGGATAAGGCTAATAAGCATTCGTCCCTCATTCGACAATTCGTGGCTTTTATTTAGGGCTACGAATGCACGAATTAAAGACCAATCGGAAGCGGCATTTGGGCGGATTTTTTCCGGTACGTTTTAAAAAATGGTATGTACTGCAAGGATAAGGCTAATAAGCATTCGTCCCTCATTCGATAATTCGTGGCTTTTATTTAGGGCCACGAATGCACGAATTAAAGACGAATTGGAAGCGGCCTTTGGGCGGATTTTTTCCGATACGCTTGAAAAAGTGGTACATCCCCCGCAATCATCCCTAAAAAGCATTCGTCCCTCATTCGATAATTCGTGGCTTTTTTTTAGGGCCACGAATGCACGAATTAAAGACCAATCGGAAGCTATTCGGCCTTCATTTATCATTTTGCTTATCTTCCTTTATTCTTTTTTCAGAAAACTACTACTAATGAAAAAAATCTGGCTTATCGTGCTCAGTCTGCTGCCTTTGCTGGCTTGCCAGCAGCCTCAGGAAGCTACGCCTCCCCGCATTGCCCTTGCGGGCTTGTCTATTGAAAGCAGCACCTTCTCTCCGGCCCAAACCGAGGAAGCGGCCTTTCATCCCAAAACAGGGGAAGCAGTGTTGGATTTATATCCATTTTTCCATCCGGATTCAAGCTTACGCAAAGCCGCCACTTGGTTCCCTAGTTTGCGGGGGCGCTCCCTGCCTGGCGGCATCGTCACCCGGGAGGCTTATGAATCTATGGTCACCAAAACACTGGACCTCCTCAAAGCCAATCTGCCTTATGACGCGCTATTTTTTGACATACATGGGGCCATGAGCGTGGTAGGGCTGGACGATCCGGAAGGCGACCTCATCAAGCGGGTGCGGGAAGTAGTGGGCACAGAAACCGTGATCTCTACCTGCATGGACCTCCACGGCAATGTTTCGGAAACCCTGGCCCAACATACCGACCTGATGACCTGCTATCGGCTGGCACCTCATGAGGATGCCATGGAATCCAAGCGCCGGGCGGTCAGCAACCTGCTGGATCGTCTGGAAAGTGGTAAAGGAAAACCTGCCTATAAAGCCTGGATTCCGGTGCCCATCCTTTTACCCGGAGAAAAAACCTCCACCCGCATCGAACCCGCCAAAAGCCTTTATGCGGGCGTCCAACCCCTAACCGAACAGGAAGGCGTATTGGATGCTGCCATTTGGGTAGGCTATGCCTGGGCGGATGAGCCCCGGAACCATGCCGTGGTGATGGCCACGGGAGATGACAAAGCCGCGGTGGGTGCAGCCGCAGAAAAACTGGCTAATCATTTTTGGCGAGTGAGAAATGAGTTCGAGTTTGTGGCCCCCACCACCACTTTTGAAGATGCCATGTCCCAGGCCGAAAGCAGCGGTGGTAAGCCTTTTATCATCAGTGATATGGGGGACAATCCTACCGCTGGAGGCGCGGGGGATGTAAGCTGGACCCTCACGGAATTATTGAAACATCCTATGGCGAGCCGTAGCCAGGAAACCCATATCATTTATGCCTCTATCCCCGGACCTGAGCTAATTGAAAAAGCCCTGGAGGCTGGCGTGGGCGGACAGGTAGAGGCGCTGGTGGGAGCCGCGGTAGACGATCGTTATGCCCCGCCCCTCATGCTCAAAGGTACGGTAACTGCCCTTAAGGAAGGCGATCGCCACGCTGAAGTAGAAGCTGTAGTAAAAGTCAACAATGTCTCGGTCATCGTGACCAAAAAACGGAAACCCTATCATCACCTCAAGGATTTTACCGATCTGGATTTGAATCCTCAGGAAGCCGATCTGCTGATGGTCAAAATCGGCTATCTGGTACCGGAACTCTATGACATTCGAGACGGCTGGGTGATGGCCCTCACGCCGGGCGGCGTGGACCAGGATTTGGAGCGCTTACCTTATAAGCGAATCAAGCGCCCCATGTTCCCGCTGGACCCGGATATGGCTGATCCTGACCTGAAAGCCCGCTTTATCCAGCTTTCGCATGAATAGGTGACAAAAGCTCACGTTTCGGCTAATAAGCACCTATGCGTATTGCCCTACCTTTATCTATCAGCTCCCCTTTCGGATGTTGATGAGAGGGAAAGCTGGAGTCAGCGATTTTTTTCACAGGAAAAATTAAATAAATTAAGTTCACGCTTTTCCCACAGCCCACAGTCATACATCACCCTAGAACGCTTTATCATGCAAAAACTGCTCGTAACCGGAGGAAACCGTGGCATCGGCAAAGCCATTGTCCGGCAACTCCTGGACCAAGGCCACTCTGTGGTCTTCACCGCCCGTAAACCCGAAGAAGGCCAAGCTGTGGTCGAAGAACTCAGCCGCGAAACCGGCAACGATCAACTTAGCTTTATGCAAGCTGATTTAGGCGACATTGCCTCTTGCTATGCTTTTGCCCAACAAGTAAAAGATCAGCATCCTGACCTCAGCGTTCTCATCAATAATGCCGGGGTATGGATGCCCGAAAAAAGGCTGAATGGCGACCAGTTGGAACAGACCTTTATGGTCAATTATTTGGCCCCGACCATCCTTACGCAGGAGTTATTTCCTGTCCTGAAACAAAATACACCAGCCCGCATCGTCCAAGTTAATTCCGCGCTTTATCAACGTGGAAAGGTGGATTTAGAAAAAACTCCCGTTGGGGCAGATTTCCATCCTATCAAGACTTACGCCAATTCCAAAACGGCAGGTATGCTCTTCCACCTGCATTTTGCGCCGCAGATGTCGGGCTCAGGGGTCAACATGAATGCGGTGCATCCTGGGGTCATTAATACCGGTCTGGGGGATTCACCTAAATTGCTCAACCGTATCGTCAAGGTCCTCAAGCGCTTCATGAAAAAGCCTGTTTACGGTGCCAAAGCTCCGGTTTGGCTGGCCACCAGTGCAGAGGCCGCGGATATTCATGGCCATTATTATAACGAGGAGCGAGACGAGCCCTATAATGATTATGTCAAGGATACCAGTCGTCAACAGGCGCTCATGGACTATACCGAAAACTTATTGGCCAAATATCGCCCGGCGGCTCAACCCAGCTAACTGAGCTTTTCTTCGCATAACCAAACACAATCATTATATGGGATATTTTCTGGTGGTCCTGATCATGCTCGCCTATCTGGGCGGGCTTCACCTGCTACGGAAACACTTCAAGTGGACCTTTTCAGAGCAGCCTTCCCGCCTGTTCAAAAGGCTTCATTTCGCCAGTCTGTTGCTGTGCTGTCTGCTGAGCTTAAGCTATTTCCAATATGATTGGGGATTCCAGGGCTATTGGGTGGGCAGGCTCTTGCTCCTGCTGTGTGTGGCGACCGGTCTGTTTGCCACTTTTATCCTCCATCCTGCCGTGCAGGATCGGGTGGAGAAATGGTACTTCCGCATTTTTTCCTGGATTCCTGTAGGCGTAGGAGGGCTGCTGTTGCTACCTTTTTTGGGCATCGTCATGGTGCTCTCCGGCCTTGGCCAATGGACGAGTCCGGTAGAAGAGGTGTTGTTTGAGGATCAGCACACCAAAGTCATCACCCGATTCATTGGGGTGCTGGGGCCGCCTCATCTGGAGGCCTACCAAAAATGGGGCATCTGGGAAAAAGCGGTGGAGATTCCTTTTTACTTTCAGCATGAGGTCGATCACGTATGGGTGGATTACGAAGCGGATTCTGTGGTGATCTCCTGCTTACCGAGCTATATCGACTCAGCTGAGGCCACCACTTTTGCCATTCCTTATCTGGGAAAGTAAGCAGGCTTTGGGGAGAGAGGGTCTTTTGTTTACCTTATTCCCGAAAAACGACCTATTCCCTACTTCAGACCCATGTATAAATACCTCCTTCTCGCTGCCTTGTGTCTGCTGGCCTGCCTGCTTCCCCCGTCCGCGCCTTACCAGCCCGCGCAAAAATTTCTCAATAGCCTGAATGCTGAACAAAAAGCCCAGGCCCATCTGGAATTCACGCACATGGGTCGCCAGTTCTGGCACTTTTTGCCCGGCGAGATGTGGCCGCGTCCCGGCATCCGGGTGCATGACCTGACCCCCGCTCAACGGGAAGCCCTCGCTGAGTTGATGAAAAGCTTTCTGAGTGAAGCAGGCTATGAAAAAACCCAACAGATTATTGGGCTAGAATCTGTGCTAGCAGAGTTGGAGAACAATACGCTGTTCCGCGACCCGGAAAAATACAATGTGGCTTTCTACGGCAATCCTGGCAAAGACAGCCTTTGGGCCTGGTCATTCGAAGGGCATCATGTCTCGCTGAATTTTACCATCCGGCACGACGAGGTTTCCGCCACTCCGCGATTTTTGGGCGCGAGTCCCGCCATCATCCAAGAAGGCCCCAGAAAAGGGGAGCAAACCCTGGCCAAAGAACAAAACCTGGCCCTGGAGCTGATCCAAAGCCTGGTCCCGACCCAACGGGAACAGGCGATTTTTCAGGAGCATTCCTTCTTCGAAGTCGTCTCGGGCAATGCTACGGAGGTAGGTCCCTTGGCTCCCGTAGGCATTCCCGTGAAAGACCTGAACCCCGTCCAACAACAATTGCTGAAGAGCCTGTTGCAGGAGTACCTCGCCACCATGCCCGACAAGTTGGCGGCTAGTCGCTGGGATCAGATCGCCAAAGAAGACTGGGCAGCCATGCGCTTTGGCTGGGCGGGTGCCACCCAACTGGGCGAGGCGCATTATTACCGTATCCAGGGTAAGACCTTTCTGGTAGAATTTGACAATACGCAGAACGAGGCCAACCATATCCATACTGTCTGGCGGGATTTCGATGGAGACTTTGGGCGGGATCTGATCCGGGAACATTATCAGCATGCGCCCCATCACAAACATGATTAAGGGATGCCAACACCTGCTTTCCTCCACCTGATCCCGGTCCTGGATTCTACCCATGTAGATCGGGACGTGGCCTGGTATATCGCGCATCTGGGCTTTCGGCTCACCTATGACAGCACCCAGTATCATGCCGGTCCGATGGATTATGCCGTGCTGGAAAGGGCGGGGATGATCCTGCACCTGCAATTCCAATATCCTAAGGATTTCAAGGCTACCGATATCAAATTTGAGGTCAAAGGAATTCAGACCCTTTTTGAAGCATTGCAGGAAAAAGGGCTGGTCAAACGGGAGCAATTCAGAACAGACACACCCTGGCATACCGATGAATTTGGCTTAAAGGACCCCAGTGGCAACCGCATATTTTTTCTGGAGGAACGGATGGGCTGAGGTTACAAAAGGCCTAAAAGGATGTACTATGACTAAAACCCAGATTTTTTTAGTCATGAATATTCGATTTTTCGCCCTCCTCTTCCTTTGCATCGCCTGTAAAGTTGAAGTAACGCCCTTACCAGAAGAAGAAGCTCCCTTGACCTGGACCCAGGGCCGCAACGATTATAACCTGGAGATCGACAGCGCCACGCGCAATTTTGTCATCCATGTCCCCGCCAGCTACGACGAAACCAGCCCGGTGCCCCTGGTGCTGATGCTCCATGGCTCAGGCGGAGACGGGGCCAAGTTTTATAATATTTCTAAGTGGGTGCAGAAAGCGGATGAACAAGGCTTCATCGCAGTTTTCCCTACGGCCTTGGAATATATTTTACTCGATAATCGACGCTCGACCAAATGGAGTGCCGGTGGCCTGGAAGAAGAACTGGCCCCCGGTCAGACCATCAAAGATGATATCGGCTTTATTGAGGAACTGGTAGAAATGGTCAAAGCCAGCTTCGAGATCAATGCCCGAAAAGTCTATATCAGTGGTTTCTCCAATGGCGGCGGTTTTGTCAAAAGCTCCGTGGTCCCTCGGCTCAGTCATGTGTTTGCGGCGGCCAACTTCACCGGAGGGGTGGGTATCCCGGAACTCAGCATCATGCAAGGCAATCGCATCATGCCCTGCTACAATATCTCCGGCTCCATGGATGCTAAAATACGCGCCAAAACGGGCGTACCGGACGAACTCCCCCTTTCCGGGGCGGACCTGGAAGGCCATGCCTTCCTTTGGAAGAGCTTGACCAATATGTGCGAAATGCTGCAACTGGATACCGTTTATACGGAAACTCCGAATCCACCGGCTTACAACCTTCTGACCTTTGATCAAGGCCTGGTGCCCGAAAGTGAGCAGTTTGTTTTTGTCATGGTCAAGGGCATGGAGCATGTCTATCCCAATGGCGGCAACAATTCCCAGAACCTGATTGCCGTAAACCTGCTGTGGCCCTGGTTTGATCAGTTTGAACTGCCCTAAAGAATTTGCGCACAAGCGTCTCGTTGGCTACTTTCATGGCAACCGCAGCAGTTAGGAAATCCGGCTGCTGCGGTTGTTTGCGAAGTAGCCACCAGGGATGATTTTTAATTCTGCCACCTTTCTGCTGTTCTTCCTGCTGTTTTTCAGCGGGTACTGGCTCATTCCCGCCAAGTGGGGGCTGCGGGCCCGTAACCTCTGGATTCTCCTGGGCAGTTACGTCTTTTATGGGTGGTGGGACTGGCGTTTTTTGAGCCTCATCATCATCAGTTCTGCGACTGATTTCCTGGTGGGCCAGCAGTTGGCACGAAGCAGTTTCCCGCGTAACCGCAAAGCCTGGGTCGCACTGAGTTTGGTTGTCAACCTGGGCCTACTGGGCTTTTTCAAGTATTTCAACTTCTTCGTGGAATCCCTGGTGCAGTTTATGGCTTTGTTCCAGATTGCGCTCAGCCCGAGCAGCCTGGAAATCATTCTGCCCGTCGGCATTTCCTTTTACACCTTTCAAACCCTGAGCTATACCCTGGATGTGTACCGCGGAAAAATGGAAGCCACCCGAGACCCTCTGGCTTTTTTCGCCTATGTGAGTTTCTTTCCGCAGCTGGTGGCCGGACCGATCGAACGGGCAGCACACCTCTTGCCGCAGTTTCAAACCGGAAAAAGCTTCAGCTATGAGCAGGCCGTCTCTGGGCTGCGCCTGGTCCTATACGGACTTTTCAAAAAAGTAGTGATTGCGGACAATACGGGCTGGCTAGCCGACCAGATTTTCAACTATGCCCAGCCCCTCAACGGGGCTACGGTCTGGTTGGGCTGCATTTTTTTTGCCCTACAGATTTACGGGGACTTCTCTGGCTATTCCGACATGGCCATCGGCCTGTCCCGCATGCTGGGCTTTAATCTGCGACCTAATTTCCAGACGCCTTACTTTGCCCGGAGTTTCCGGACCTTTTGGCAACGCTGGCATATTTCGCTTTCCACCTGGTTTCGGGACTATCTCTACATTCCCCTGGGCGGCAACCGTAAGGGTCCTGGCCATACCTACCTGAATCTGCTGATCACCTTTTTGATTAGCGGTCTCTGGCATGGGGCACATATCAATTTCCTGCTGTGGGGTGGTTTACATGGGCTGTGCCTGATCCTGGAACGACGATTCCGCCTTGAGCGATTCAAGCGCATCTATGGTGTGCTGGTTTTGTTGACCGTGATCCTCCTCTGGCTGCCCTTCCGGGCGGAAAGTTGGGGAGATTTACAGGCTTACGCGGGGGCCCTGGTTGAATGGGAGGGCTATGCCCTGGACCAGTTTGCTTATATACTCCGCTTCTTACCCACCATTCGATTCTGGGTTTTCTTCGGGGTATTACTGGGATTCCTGGCGCTGGAATTTTCTTTACAAAAGGCAGATTTTGACCAATGGATAACCCCCAAAAAGCAAGCCTGGCGCTGGGGCTTGTATTATCTTCTGGTGCTGGCCATGTTGTTGGTGGGCAATTTTAGCGTCAATCCCACCTTTATATATTTCCAGTTCTGATGAAGAAACTTATCCGATACATTGTCCTCTTTTGTCTGCCGCTGCTGCTGTTGCTGGTGATCGTTCCGGTAGACAAAAGGCAGGTGTACGAAGGCCTGTCCGGAGATTGTTACAATCACGGCTTATGGGTGCACGATCGGATTTTTGAACAAGAAAAAAACACGGACATTATTTTTCTCGGGTCTTCCCGCACCATCAATAGCGTGGACGACTCGCTACTAAGCACGGCCCTGGCTCCGATGCAAGTGGTCAACTTTGGGTATTGCCGATTGGGGCGCAACCTCCATCATCACTTTCTGCAGGAAATTTTGTCCAGAAAAAAAGTCCGCCATCTCATCCTGGAAGTGCGGGAAACCGAGGACCAATTCAGCCATCCCATCTACAGCTATATGGCCCCTACTCCATCCGTCCTGGCCTCCTTCGGTTCCCTCAATCGCCAATGGCCCCGGGACCTGTGGCAGCACTTTACTTACAAAACCAGCTTGATCCAGCAAGGCTTGTATCCAGGAAAGCGGCCCCCGGAAATCGAGCAAAGAACCTATGGCTTTTCCTCCTACACCGACTCTCTCAAACCTGAAGAAGTATACAGGCTACAGGAAAAGTGGGCAAATCATGCGCGCAGCTATCCAGGAAATATGGCCTATTATTTTCCCCGCACTTATCTGGAAAAAATCGCTGCCTTATGCGAGCAAAACGACATCCGTTTGACCTTTCTTTATCTGCCTGCTTTTGGTCAGACCAGTCTTCCTCCCCTGGATGAGGCTCTGTACGAAGAACTGGGAGAAATATGGCAGGCCCCGACATCCTATCAGGAAAATCCCCACCATTGGTTTGATGGGCAGCATCGCAATCAGGCGGGAGCTGCGGTATTCAGCCAGTGGTTAGCGGAACAATTACGCCCCGATTAAAAAGCCTGAAAATCTGGGAAGATGTGTACCTTTGGGGTTCGATAAAATCCTCAATCCTGATAGATATGAAAAGACCTTTGGTGTTACCAATTGACCCCAACGCCAACCCCGAAGTGGCTGAGCTAGCAGAGTTTTATGCTGAGACCCTGGGCTTTACGCCCAATAGCCTCTTTACCATGATGCACCGTCCCCGCATCGCCATGGCCTTCCAGGAAATGAACCGGGCGGTGATGGAAAATAAAGGCCGGGTGACCAGTGCCCTCAAACGGCAACTCGCCTATCTGGCCAGCATGACGGCAGGCTGCCGCTACTGTGAAGCCCACGCCATTCGGGCAGCTGAGCGCTACGGCTCCGAGCAAGACAAACTCAACCACATCTGGGAGTACAAAACCTATCCCGCCTTCACGGAGGCTGAGCGAGCGGTCTTTGATTTCGCCATTGCTGCGGCTTCCATCCCCAATGCGGTGGACGATGAAATCGCCGAGCGCCTGCGCGAACACTGGGACGAAGGAGAAATCGTAGAAATCCTGGGCGTCGTGGCCCTCTTTGGCTACCTCAACCGCTGGAACGACAGCATGGGCACCCAATTGGAAGAGCCTGCTGCGGAAGACGGGAATAAATACCTGAGTAAAAAAGGCTGGTCCAGAGGTAAGCACGCCTATTAGCATGCTGATCTGTTTTGAAGGGCCCAGCGCGGTGGGCAAAACCACCTTATCGCAGGCACTATCAGAAACGCACCAGATCATCCCGGAGGTCAATCTGCTTTTTGAGCGGCCTCCGGGAGCAGATAAGCTATGGTACTACCAACGACAAGTGGATCGCTACCAGCTAAGTCAACAAACAGACCGGTCCAGCATCCTGGACGGAGACCCTTTCCAACCGCTTTGGTACAACTGGATTTATGGCTGGCCGGAGTCCTTTGCCTCCTTTGAGGAGACCAAGGCCTTTTACCGGGCAGCCCTCCAGGATGAAAGGATACGCTTTCCCGATCTATACGTGATCTTCCAGGCCGATGAACAAAGCCTCCGGGCCCGTAAAGCAAAGGACCTAACCCGTAAGCGTCGAAACTTCGAGAAGCACCTGAGGATGATTGAGCCCCAGCGCCGGTACTTTGATTTTTTACAAAAACGAACCCCTATCCCCGTCCTCTTCGTACCCTTCCATAGCCTTGCTCAGGTAAAGGCTGCCATACATCCCTCTTTATCTTTGCCGCGCCCGCCCGTATCGAATCCAGACTCTGTACTGGAAACGATATTTGATTGGTTGGAGAAAACCCAAGTTCACCCTTAGCACCGCGAACATGAAAGCCACCAAAAGCACCTTATATGCGCACGTTGAATTTCTGACGGCGCTTCAACCCGCTCGTAGTTACCTACACCTTACTTCTCTGAAAAAGGTGGCCGATTATATCTCCGGGCATTTTCAGGACATGGGCGTCGAACCCCAAAGCCAGGATTGGGTGGTAGCGGGCAACCCCTATCAGAATATCATCGCCTCTTATCAGCCCCACAAAACCAAAAGACTGGTGGTAGGTGCCCACTACGACGTATGCGGAGACCAACCCGGAGCTGACGACAACGCCAGTGCCGTAGCCGGCCTGATGGAAACGGCCAGGATGGTGTTTGAAGCACAGCCCGAGCTGGATTATCGGATTGACTTTGTGGCTTATTGCCTGGAAGAACCGCCTTACTTCGGAACCGAACACATGGGCAGCTATGTGCATGCCAAATCCCTGGCCGATGATGGAGCCGAGCTCATTGGCATGATCTGCTATGAAATGATTGGTTATTTCTCAGACGAGCCCGGTTCTCAGCCCTTTCCCATTCCAGAATTGGCGCCCTACTACCCCAGTGTGGCCAACTTCATTATCGTGGTTGGCATTGCGGAGTACCTGGCCTTTAATCAGCGGGTGCACCAGTTGATGGCCGAGGATGCCGGCATTGATGTACAAGTGATCCATTTTCCCGAGGCGAACAGTCTGGCCGGCTTATCTGACCAAATGAATTACTGGAACTTTGGCTATCCAGCCCTCATGATCAACGATACCTCTTTTGTCCGAAATCCTCATTATCATCAAAAAACCGATACCATTGACACCCTGGATTTTGATAAAATGACCGAAGTAGTCAATGCGGCCTATAAAGCGGTGATCGGACTAGGATAAGCCCAAACGGCTTGCGAAATTCGAAGCCTAAAAAGAAAAAGATACATGAAAATAGCCCTCAGCGATTTCCGTTTCACCACTGAATTTCCCGTCCACTGGGGAGATATGGACGCAGCCCGCCACGTCAACAACCTGATCTACCTGCGCTGGGCCGAGTCCGGCCGGATCCGGTATTTTGAAAAAATGAAGCTGGATACCACTTTTTCGCCAGCCGATATTGGACCGATTCTGGGGTGGCAGGACTGCAAGTATATGTTTCCGATGACCTATCCCGATACCGCGGTGGTGGGCGTCAGGGTAACCGAAATCGAGGAAGATCGTTTTATAATGGAGAGCGGGATCTTTTCCAAGCGCCATCATCGGATCGCAGCTTTGAGTAAGCAGATCATTGTGCCCTATGATTACGGCACGCTGCGCAAAGCGCCCCTGCCAGCGGCATGGATAGCAGCCGTCAAGGAACTGGAAGGCTAATGGCACGTATATTGATCTCGCTATGATTAATCTTTACCTTTGAAAAAGGGAATCTTTCATCCATAAACCAACAACACGGTGACGGTAAAGCAGCGCAACATACTGGAGGCAGCCTTAGAATTGTTTGCCAATGAGGGGTACAACGCCGTATCTACCAGCAAGATCGCCCGGAAAGCGGGCGTATCTGAAGGACTAATCTTTCGCCACTTTGAAAACAAGAAAGGCTTGCTGGATGCCAATATGCAGGAAGCAGAGAGGAGATTGCAGGAGGTAGTCGCTCCGATCCTACAGGAAGAAAACCCCCGGACTGCCCTGGCCATCGTGATAGACATGCCTTTTGAGATGGAGGAATCAGAATATGATTTCTGGAAGCTCCAATATAAACTCAAGTGGGAGGCCGAATACAATAAGCATGAAAAAATGCGGCCCATGATGGAAAAGCTCACCCAGATTTTCGAGGGGCTAGGGTTTGACAAACCCACTTTAGAAGCCCAGTTTTTTGCCCAAATCGTCGACAGCATCTTCATCGGAATTCTGCGCGATGGCAAAGCCAGCCAAGAACCGCTGCATGCATATTTGAAGGAAAAGTATGGGGTCTGAGGACCTATCGAGCGGCTTCTTTTAACCACCTTTCTAATTCATCTTTGCTCGGTAAGACCATCTGGTACTTGCTGGCGAAAATCTGGTCATTATCCTTTGGCAGGGTTATTTCAACCAGGGCGTCGCTCTTATCTTGACATAAGATCATCCCGATGGTGGGGTTTTCGTCATCTAACTTGACGAACCGATCATAATAGTTGACATACATCTGTATTTGCCCCAGATCCTGATGCTTAAGTTCTCCAATCTTCAGATCGACCAAGACGAAAGCACGCAACAGCCGGTTGTAAAAAACTAAATCTATCTTAAAATGCTTTTCGTCAAAGGTGATCTTTTTCTGCCGAGCTACAAAAGTGAAGCCTTTCCCCAACTCGAGAAGAAATGCCTCCAATCTGTCAATGAGGCGTTGCTCTAGGTCAGACTCAGAAAAGTGAGGAGTATCTGGCAAGCCAATAAATTCGAGAATGTAAGGGTCTTTTAGCGCGTCCTCTGGTCGCTCAATCACCTGGCCCTCCTTGGCCAGGGCTTTTACTCCTTCCTGATCCCGGCTGAGCGCCAGGCGATGATACAGTGCGCTATCACATTGCCGCCGCAACTCTCGCAGGCTCCAGTTATTCTGGATAGCCTCAAGCTCGTAAAATCTCCTTTCGGCTACATCCTTAATGCGAACCAGACGCAGGTAATGAGACCAACTCAGACGAAAATCCTCCGGGTTGAATTTCCGAGACACTGTCTCGGATTTTGCGTAAGCCAGAAAATATCTTCGCATGTTTTCCAGGTTATCTACCGAAAACCCTCTTCCAAACTGGGCGGTGAGTTTTTGTGAGATATGCTTCAACACCCCCTTTCCATAGCTGGCGCGCGCGAATCCCTCTTGCTCAAATTCCACTATCCCTTTTCCAATTTGGAAATACGTCCAAACCATGGTTCGATTTACCTGCCGTACCACTTCACTCCTGGCCTCGATGAGCAGATGTTCAATATGGGCATACAAGGCCCCTTCCGGTGTCGGTTCCTTTAGCATCGTATGTACTAGAAAGTGGTAAAATGAATTCTCAGCCTGAACTTACTAGAAATTTACCCAGCGGAAATATCACGCAGGTTACATGAAAATCGGAATGGATTTGACGCATAGGTTTCAATCGTCAAATCCCCCACAAAAAATGTATCTTCCAGGCAGGCCGGTCGGCCTGCCTTTTTTACATCCACCACTACATGGAATACCGCGAAATCCGCTACGAACAGCAAGGCGAAATCGCCATTTTCACCTTCAACCGCCCCGAAGTCATGAACTGTGTCGGGCCACGCACCCATGAAGAGCTAGTCCATGCCTGGCGCCATTTCAAAGAAAGTCCCGACCTCAAGGTGGCTGTCATAACCGGAGCCGGAGAAAAGGCCTTTTGCAGTGGGGGCGACCTCAAAGCTCAGTTTAATGGGGAATTTGGCTTGCCGGATGAAGCAGGCTTGCAAGCCCATCGCGAGGGCAAAGTCGATGGGTTGCTCGGCCCTACCCGCTGGACCGACATCTACAAACCCATCCTGGCCGCGGTCAATGGCGTAGCCTATGCGGGTGGCCTGGAATGGGCTTGCTTCGCGGACATGCGCATCGCCGAGGCGCATGCTTCCTTTGGGGTGACCTGTCGTCGCTGGAACGTAGGCTTGGGCGATGGCGGCACCCAACGCTTGCCGCGCATCGTGGGCATGGGGCACGCCATGGAACTCATCCTCACGGGCAAAGTGATCGACGCCCAGGAAGCCCATCGCATCGGTCTGGCCAATGAAGTCGTGCCTTCCGGCCAGTCTCTTTCCCGGGCCCTGGAACTGGCCCAATTCCTCTGCACCCTCCCCCAGCCCGCTATGCGCACCGACAAGGAAGCTGCTTATCGGGGCTTTGGCGAATCCCTCAAAGAAGGCCTGCGCATCGAAGCCGAAATATTTATTGATTCCTACGTCAAACCCGAAACACGAGAAGGGCTCCGCCAGTTCAATGAGCGGGAACATCCCGACCGCCAGGCGGGCCCCAACAAAACCCCCGGTATTGTACGCGACTAACCCATCAACCACATGTCCAAATCACAGGCGCTCAAAGAAACCGCCCGTTTATTTTTCAAACTGGGGAGCATTGCCTTTGGTGGTCCCGCCGCCCACATCGCCATGATGGAAGATGAAGTGGTCCGCAAACGTAAATGGGTCAGCGATCAGCATTTTCTCGACCTAATCGGCGCCACCAACCTCATTCCCGGCCCCAACTCAACCGAGATGACCATGCACTGCGGCTACGAAAGAGCCGGTTGGGCGGGCCTATTTGTGGCGGGGATGACCTTTATTTTTCCTGCGGTGGTCATCACCATGATCCTGGCCTGGCTCTATCAAACCTACGGCACTCTGCCGCAAGTCGAGCCCTTCCTCTACGGCATCAAACCCGCGGTGATCGCCATCATCTTATCTGCCGTCTATCGCCTCGGCAAAAAGGCCCTCAAAAACGTTGAATTAGGTATAATCGGCGTCCTCACCCTCATCGTCTGCCTGCTGGGCGTAAATGAGATCGCGGCTTTGTTTGCCTTTGGACTGGTCGGGGTATTGTGGTTTTATATAAAAAAAATGCGGCCCGCCGCTCCCATGGTGCTCCCGCTATTATTCCTCGGAGGTAGCTGGTCCATTACCTCCAAAAGTACCCTGGCGATCTTGCTTAGCTTCCTCAAAGTAGGGGCGTTGTTGTTTGGCAGTGGCTATGTGCTCTTCGCTTATTTGGATGCAGAGTTGGTCAGTACGGGCGTGCTCACCCGGCAAGCCCTGATTGATGCGGTGGCCGTGGGGCAGTTTACGCCCGGCCCGGTGCTGTCCACCGCGACCTTTATCGGCTGGCAGCTCAACGGCTTTTGGGGAGCCATCGCCGCGACGGTGGGCATCTTTTTGCCTTCCTTTCTGTTTGTCGGCATTTTGAATCCGCTGATCCCGCGCCTGCGCAAGTCGCCCGTGCTCTCCGCCTTCCTTGACGCGGTCAATATTGCGGCGGTAGCGGTGATCATCGCCGTTTGCTTTGAGATGGGGCGCGAAAGCCTGACCGACTGGCGCACCGCCCTGATCGGCATCCTGAGCGTAGCCGTGGTCTTTGGCTTGAAAAAGGTGCACAGCGCCTGGATCGTCCTGGGCGGCGCCTTATTGGGTTGGGGCTTGAGCTTTATGTAGAGGACCGCTTTTGCCTACTGAAAATAGATGAGTTGGTAAGCCAGATTTCCCAGGAACCAAAGAATCACCAAAAACCAGCCTCGAAAGACGCTACCGTAAATCAGCTTCAAGCCAAGACCATGATTGACGACCCGTTCGAGAAAGTCTTTCTTATGCGGGGTCCTCCTACCACGGAAAATTCCAGTATGGATGCCCCACTCATCTTCGATTCTTCGCCCCCGGCTAATCAGATCGTTATAGAGTTGTTCGTTGCGCTGGTCATACACCCGGATGCCATAAGTAATCACCCAGCCCAGCATGGAAATGATCAGGCCCGCGGCAGCCAGACTAATGCTGGTAGGCGCTAAGGACGTAAACAAGCCCGTCCAGGCCAGAACCGATAAGGCTGGGACCAGGCCCAGCAATTTGAAGCGCACATCCGCCAGATGACGGTAATTGGTATTGATTTCTCCGTAAAGCTGACGGGCAATCTCAAATTCACGGTCGGAGGAACCGGGTTCTTGAAAAATCGGTAAGGCAGAGGCTTTATAATGCCGATGCTCCATTTGTTTGGCAAGATCATCCATGGCAAAAGGAATTTGGTAATAAGCTGATGATACAAAAATTTAGTCGGAGGGGAGGCTTTCCGGTCAGCCTTTGAGTTAATACTTAATCACCATCTCCAACAATTGCTGCACCCACTCTATCGAACCGATAGGAAAGCGCAGAAAGCGCAAGACCACCAGCAGCAAGCCTATGACGGTCGCTGGATGTCGGAAGCTACCGAACTTTCGGGCAAATAGCAGAAAGAGCGGAATGTAAATCAGTTCCGTGCTAAGCAGGGGATAGACCGGACTCAGACTTTCCGGCGGCAAGACAGCTCGCCAGAACACGATCATGCCCCGCCCCAAGGCAGGTCCTATCATATAGAAAGCCGTACAAATCAACCACCAGGCATGTTCGGACATATTTTTGCGATGGCGGACGGCTTGGTAGATAGCATAGGCTACGGTCATCGTGAGAATAGCTTCCGTAACCAGGGTTCCATAGTAAAAGCTCACCGGCACAGGCACCTTAGCTGGATCAAAATTTTCGATGATTTTGAGGGGGATATCCAGCAGGCTAAAAGCCGTAAATAAAAAACCTCCGGCCAGCACGAGGCCGATCATGCCCATGGTGCGATGCTTGTCTATTTTTTTCTGGGAGATTAAATAAGGTTGCAGAATCAGCCAGCTGTACCAGGCCGTCACCAGCCAGTAGTGGACATGGATTTCCCAGCTTTGGGTCGTAAAGTCAGGCCAGTAATAGCGAAAAATACCCGCCTGGATAATCACAAAAGGGATGATCATCCAGCGGTGTAGGCTAGCGTAGCGTTCCATAGAGGTCGGAGTTGTGATAATAGAAAGATAGGAATTTTTCTCTGCTTCTACAGAAAGACGGGTGGGGGCGATTTTTTACCGAAAAAACCAGAAAATGGGTGAAATCTGTCGAGCCGGTACTTCGCGGATTTTTCCAACGAAATCCCCGTTTATCCTATCTTTATTGAAAAGCATGATCCATTTCCATTTCGCATGAATATCAGCCTCCATGAAACCCATCATCTTTCGCTTCCCTATTCCGAAGAAGAATTTGTGAAGGTGCTGGAGCACCTTACCTATCCCTTAGACGCGGAAAAACGGGCTATCATGAGCCAGAATTATCACGCTCCTTTCGAAGGCGAGCTCTCACCGCCGACTTTCTGGCTCCGCCTTAATCCGAAAAGTGCAGATAAAGCGGCAGCTTATGTACGCAAGGTGAAAAAACGTAACCGCAAGGCAAATAAATTTGTACAATGGCGGCGTAGAATAGGCATCAGTGATGAGATGATTGGGGATAATTTGTTCTCAAGATACCACGTCATTCATTCTGGGTATAATGTACGGGCCAAAGGGAAGATCAAGCCAGCCTTACAGGGTATTTCAGTAGACCTGACCATTCAGGCCATTACCTTAAGAGGCTTTATTGATTGGTTTCTGATCAGTATATGCAGCCTGTTCTTTTTCTGGTTCACGGTAAACAATGGTACCTTTTCTATTTTGAATGCCTTCCTCTTGATCATCCCTACCTTTCAATTGGTCTTCTGGTACATCAAGAAGCGGAGCCTTCGGAAGTTCTCCAAGGCTCTGGTGGATTTACTGCGATATACCTCCCCCACAGACCCGAAACCACACGGATATCCGCCTTATACCTGAACCGTTTTTTACTTACTCGCATCCACAAACGGAATCACATATTTCAACAGAATCTCAAAAGGCAGTTTATTGCGCCAGTTCCCATAATTGCTGCCCGTAAAGACCACCAGTGCATCATAATCCGGTATGTGCATCATGTACTGACCACCATTGCCGGAAGCAAACAGCACTTCTGTTTCGATGCCTTCGTATCTCAGCACCTCTCGATACCAATAATAGCCATAGTTGGCACTGCTGTATTGGGCATTTTTCATGCGGGAATAGCGGACAAAAGAAAAATCAATATCGGTATTGCAGGTGGTGGATTTTTTGAGCCAAGTTTTGCTTACAATTTGTTTCCCTTGCCAGTTCCCTTCCTGCTTGACCAGTTGGATGATTTTCATCATGTCTAGCGGGCGCATGTAAAAAGAGCCTGCGGTCATACCGCGTTCTTTGGGACTGAGGGTCCAGCGGTATTGGGTGATGTCCAGCGGTTCGAATAGATATTGCCGGGCAAACTCCATGATGGATTTTCCACTGGCCCGGGCAATCACTTCTCCCAACAGCATGGGTTCAATCGAAGTATAAGCCCAATTCATGCCCGGCGCATCTTTAACCTCCACGGCCAGGCAATAGGCAATCCAATCTTCCGTATCCCACATTTCCGTCTCGCAATCCGGCCCGATGCCATAGAACTCCTCACAGTTCAGCCCGGATTTCATGGCCAGCAAATCCATGACCCTAATCCGAGCCTGGGGCTTCCCCTTCAGTTCAGGAAAAAACCAGCCGAGACTATCCGTCAGGCTCAACAGTTCCTGATCGATGGCTATTCCCGTCAGCAAACTGGTAATGGACTTAAAGGCAGAACGGGTATCGTGCAAGCTATCCTTACCAAAGTTATTGAGATAGGCTTCCAGGATCATTTCGTCCCCCACTTTTACCAGGATGCCGTCGATCTTGGGGTAGGTATCTGTATTGAGTTGAGGGGTCAGTTCCAAGAGGATGTCCTGGGCTGTGGGCTGGGCCAGGCCTGCACGAACAGATAACAGCGCCAGGAACAGAAAAAAGAAGGTTTTCATCGTTTTTGGGTAGGTAAGTTGTTGTAAGGAAGTGAAATTACCCTTTTTCACGAGCTTTTCTTGCTATCTGACGTGCAAGAGAACCCCAGGTTGGTCTATTCGTACAACGCTCCATGCTTCCTCACGACCTTTTCCACCAGCACGCTGACCGCTATGCCGAGCAATACGCGGACCAAGCCCGCTATTTCCCCAGCTTTGATCGCTTCCTCGCCCAGCTGCCCGGAGACCCTCCCCGGGTCCTCGAACTGGCCTGTGGGCCAGGCAATGCCACAGCCTATTTGTTACAGCATAGACCCGAGATCGAACTGCTCGGCTGGGATTTGGCTCCGCGCATGATCGAAATTGCCCGGGAGGCACATCCCGGCGCGAGATTTGAGGTAAAAGCCATGCAGGATACCCCTGAATTATCGGGGAACTGGAACGGCATCTTTTGTGCCTTTGGACTGCCCTATCTAGACCGGGAAGCCGTGCAACGACTCTGCCACGAAAGCAGTCGTTTGTTGGAACCCGGCGGCGTACTTTATCTCAGCTGCATGGAGGATGATTACAGCGCCTCCCGCTGGCAGGGACCGAGTTCAGGAGAGGGGTCGCAAATCTTCATGCATTACTACCGGGAAGCAACTCTCCGGTCGTATGTGCAAGCCGCAGGGCTGCGGGTCCTTTCCGTGGACCGCCTCCCTGGACTGACCGAAGATGCGCCGCCCGATGTCATGCTGGTAGCCTGCAAAACCGGATAAGAGAACATGGACCAGACTTTCCTCATACGACCTGCGCGCATTCAAGACGTAACCACGATTCAGCACATCCGCCGCTCCGTGCGGGAAAACCGCCTTTCTGATCCCCTTTCGGTTACCGATGCAGATTGTGCCCGCATGCTACAGTTGCAGGGCGAAGGCTGGGTAGCGGAAGCCCAGGGCCAATTGGTCGGCTTCAGCATCGTCGACTATCAGGATCACAATGTCTGGGCACTGTTTCTGCTTCCCGAATTTGAAGGCCAGGGCATTGGCAAAGCCCTCCTGGATCAACTCATGCGCACCTACTTTTCCCGCCACCAGGAAGCCCTCTGGCTCAGTACCACGCCCGGAACCCGAGCTGAAGGCTTTTACCGCAAACTCGGTTGGCAGGAAGTCGGTCCCTTTGGAGAAGAGGAAATAAAGTTTGAGTTTTACCGAGACCACTGGCTTGCCTTGTCTCATTCCTCCCATGAATAAACCAACCATCAATTGGGTTTTGCAAAGCAACCTGACCAAGGAAGAGGATGCTAAGCGCATCAAAGCGGCTTTGCAAGCGCCTAACACCCTTTGGGAAGAAATCCAGATCATTCCATTTTCTCATCAGCTGCCAGACCTCCAACATCAGGCAGATGTCCATATCCCTTATGGTTCTACCACCCTGGTGTTGAGCGCCTATGCCCACCCTCTTTATAAAAAGGGCCTTTTTTATGATCCGGCTACCTTTAACGTGGCCACCTATGCGGAAAAATGGGGCCAAACATTGCTGAATCATCAGGGACAATTGGTCCGTTTTGGGGCGGTAGAAAAAATCCCCAGCAGCACAGATCAGGCTTGGTTCATTCGTCCCAATCATGACACCAAAACCTTTAGCGGGCAGGTGCTCAGCTTCCAGGATTTGCTGGCCTGGCGGGACAAAATCTGTGCCCTCGAGCTGCCCGACCTCAACGCTGATTCCGAAGTATGGATGGCTCCTCCCCAGGACATCCAAAAAGAATGGAGGATTTTCATCGTGGATGACCAGATTATTTCTGCGGGCCGCTATCTCGACCAGGGCGCTCTCAGCCCCAGCCAGGCTGACCTCCCTGAGGAAATGCTGGCCTTTGTCCGAGACCGCATCAAGGAATACCGGCTGCATGATGCCTATGTGATGGATATCGCCTTGACCAGCCAAGGCTTCAGCCTGATCGAATGCAATTGTTTTAACGGTACCGGTTTTTACCAGCATGATATCGCTGCGATTGTGCAGGCGGTGAATGGGTTGTTTGGGTAGGGTTGGTGGGAGGATGCTTGTTTGAGGATTGCTGCCTGCGCTAGCCAATGCTTGTCGTGAACATCCCCGCTCGCGCTAGCCGCAGCTTCTCCCGGAGTACCGGGATCGGCGACTTCGAAGGGGATTGCGCACAAGCCTGCTCTTAACTAATAGGTGTCACCCCGGAAGCATCCTGAGCATGGCGAAGGAGGCTATCCGGGGTCTCCGTGTTTGCCAAAAAGATCATGGAGGCCCCGGATAAGGCTTTTTCCCCTTGATCAAAAGCCTTTCCGGGGTGACAACTTGTGTTGTGGGGGTAGGGTTACGCACATGCCGGTAGCATTTTTTTCACACATAGGTGTCACCCCGGAAGCATCCTGAGCATGGCGAAGGAGGCTATCCGGGGTCTCCGTGTTTGCCAAAAAGGTCATGGAGGCCCCGGATAAGGCTT
>JBCBGC010000085.1:0-11868 GCA_038527215.1 Bacteroidota bacterium | reverse complement strand
TTCCCCTTGGTCAAAAGCCTTTCCGGGGTGACAAGCAAAAAATGTTGGAAAACAGATTCTCCCACCGGACATCTCCTTAGGCGACCTATCCGGCGCATCCCTCTCAGGCAGGCCCGCCCCCCGCCATCAGGCAAACCAAATTGTCTTTTCCCCCCCACGATTTATCACTAGCTTCGCATTCCATTACAGATCGACAGGTCGAGGATATGAGTGAGTTACGTGAATTGATCGCCCGGGAAATAGAAGCCTTGCAAAACATCCCCCTGGATGGAGGGATAGAACGAGCTGTCCAGCTCATGCATGAAACAGCCGCAGAAAAAGGCGGCAAAATCGTGGTTTCCGGGGTGGGCAAAGCCGGGCATATCGGCTTGCAACTGGCGGCTATGTTGTCTTCTACCGGCAGCCCGGCCTGCTTTATCTCTCCGCTGGAAGCCCAGCATGGAGACCTGGGTCTGCTCCAACCCAACGACCTATTGTTTTGCATTTCGAATTCGGGCATGACCCGCGAAATTGTCGAATTGGTTGGCCTGGCCCAGGGCCTTTTTCCCGACCTCCCTTTTATCCTGCTCACCAAAAACGCCCAATGTGACCTGGCCCAACAAGCCGCAGCGGCCATTCTGACCGGACCCACCCAGGAAATCTGTCCGCTGGATCTCACCCCGACCACCTCCACTACCGTCATGGCCGTCATCGTGGACCTGTTGGTAGTCAGCCTGATGAAACGGCGTAACTTCACCAAAGAAATGTTTGCCCGGCGGCACCACGGGGGCTACCTCGGCAAAAAATCCCGCTCATGAAACAGCCTCTTACCCTGATCAGCGGCCCCTGTGCCATCGAAGACCGCGACACCGCTTTTCTCATCGCCCGAGAAGTCAAAGCCCTCTGCGACCACTGGGGGATTCGCTACATTTTTAAAGGCAGTTACAAAAAAGCCAACCGCACCAGCCTGGATTCTTTTATGGGCATAGGGGATGAAAAAGCCTTGAACATTCTGCAAGCCGTAGGAGAAGAATATGGGGTAGAGACCATCACCGACGTGCACGAAAGCAAAGACCCCGCGCGGGTCGCGCCTTTTGTCAGCCACCTCCAAATTCCTGCTTTTCTCTGTCGCCAAACCGATCTGCTCCTGGCCGCAGGAGAAACCGGCTGTGGCATCAACATCAAGAAAGGACAATTTCTTTCGCCCGAAGCCATGCGTTATCCCCTGGGAAAAATCCAGTCCACCGGCAATCAGCAAATCTGGCTCTGTGAGCGCGGCACCACCTTTGGCTATTCCGACCTCATCGTGGATGCGACCTCCATTTCCCGCATGAAAGCCTTTCACCCGGAAGTGATCATGGACTGCACCCACGCTACCCAAAAGCCCAACCGGGACGATGGCGTAACCGGGGGCGATCCCGGCATGATCAATACCCTGGCCCTGGCCGCCATCGCGACCGGCGCCACCGGGCTTTTTATCGAAACCCATCCCCAGCCTGCCAAAGCCAAAAGTGATGGCAAAACCATGCTGCCCCTGGACCAACTGCCTCACACCCTGGAAAAAGTCATGCAGCTCTATCAGGCGCTATGACACTTCAGGCTGCTTTGTGGCATTTCATCTAAGGAAATTCCCGCTCTGCTAAATAAGCTCCTGATTTCTTCGGGAGCCTGCCCATCTTTACCATTCGCTTCAGCCCTACCCTCCGTTTCTCACCGGCTAACCCCCAGCCATAAGCAGGCGTTTAGCCTTTAAGCGAACTACACATGATCAAGTTACTCAGCATGCTTTGCCTCAGTCTGGCCAGCCTTTCGCTCGGTCTGGCCCAAACGGCCCGGGTGCGCATGTTCCCTACCATCCAGCTCAAAACCCTGACCCGCAAACCCCTTACCGTACCCAAAGACCTCACTCAAAAAGTGAACATTGTGATCCTGGTATTCGAGCAGCAGGCTCAGCTAAAAGTCAATACCTGGGCCAGTGTGATTTTCAAAGAATTTGAACCCCAGGCCTCCATTTCTTATCACGAATTGCCCATGATGAGCGGCTGGTATGCCCCTATGGCCTGGCAGATCGACAACTGGATGCGGGATGGCATTCCGCAGGACTATCACGCCAACACGGCCACCTTCTATGGCGACCGTAGCCCTTTGCTCCGCAAACTGGAAATCACCGATCGTTCGGATTGCTACGTTTACATCCTGGATCAAACGGGCCGCATCCGCTTTCAAAGTCAGGGCAATATGACCCCTGAAAAAGAACAAGCCTTTCGGGCAGCCGTGCAACGTCTCCTCAAGCCCTAAGCCATGCACAAAACCAACGCATATTTGACCCTGGCCGCTACCCTTTATATGAGCCTTGGCTCTATCATCATGGTGGCCCTTTTTGGCTTTGAAGTTAGCTCGGAGCTGGATAGACCGGTAGTTGAATTCTTTCTGGAACCAGCCGGCTATGCTTTTATCATCTGGGGCTTAATTTACCTCGGATATATCGCCTTGGGCTTGTATCAGATTCGCCCGGCCATGTGGGAAGATCCTCGTTTTGTCGAAGCTCGCCCCTATCTGATCCTCAATGCTTTTTTCAACAGCTTTTGGTTTATCGGGGTCGCCCGAAACTTCCTTTGGATGACGGTGCTCTGCATGCTCGTCATGCTGCTCACCTTGATTCAGCTTTCCCGCTACCTGGAGCTAGGACAAAGCGGGCAGAATCGCGCTGAGAAGTGGTGGGTCAAACTGCCTATTGCCCTGTACTTTGGCTGGATTACCCTCGCGACCCCTATTAACATCACCTCCTGGTTGGCCGCAGAAGTAGGATGGACGGGGGCAAGCCTTTTCTCGCCTGCGGTTTGGTCTACCCTCATCCTGGGGATCGCGGCAGCCATCATTCTCACCCTCTATCTGACCCGACAGGTCAATGGTGCCTACCTGCTGGTAGGGGTTTGGGGCTTATTCGCTATTTTTATCGCTAACCTGGCCCGGAGTTCCCTGGTAGCGGCTACCGCCCTGGGCCTTGCCGGCTTGCTGGCCCTGGTCTTGATCAACCGTTATTTTGAAGACAAAGCAGCCTTTAGCCTCCTTTAGCCATGCGTAGAAATCTGGCCCTTCTGACCCTCTTGTGTATCGTGGTGATGAACCTCGTGCCTGTCCCCATTTTCACCTTCATGGGGGAACGCTTTGATGCACCTTCAGGCATCCTGTTGGAGCCAGCCAAATACGCCTTTGGCATTTGGTACCTGATCTACGTCTCCTTTCTGGCCCTGGGCATATACCAGGTGCTGCCCCGCAACTGGTCCGATCCACATTTCCTGAAGATTCGTCCCTGGCTCATCGGGTTATCCCTGGTAAATATCTCCTGGCTGGTAGCCGTAGCCTTTAATTATATGGGCCTGACTGTGCTTTTTGCTTGTGCCAACCTCTACTTCACCTATAAAATCGCGGACCTCATCCATCTGGGCAATCCTCCCCGCGACTGGCAAGAACGCCTCTTTCTCAAGCTGCCTATCGCCTTATACTTTGGCTGGATCGCATTTCTCACCCCCATCAACATGGTATCCTTTCTCCAGGATATGCTCAACCGGGGAGAGCGCGTCTTTTTGAATACCGAGGAAGGAGCTTTGCTGATGCTGGTGGGCGCTTTTTTCGTGATCCTTTGGTTGTTTTTGCGGAAAAAAGTCAACTTCGCTTTTATCCTGGTGGTCATCTGGGGCCTGATCGCCGTCTTTATCGCCAACCTGAGCTTCAGCAGCCGGGTCGCTTTTACCGCTTTTGGGCTGGCCGTGGGCTTGCTCATGGCCTACCTCATCATCGAAAAGCAGCGGGTGGAGCTGGCCAAAGTGCAAATGGAACTGACCGCCCTACGCAACCAGGTCAATCCCCACTTTTTGTTCAACAACCTCAACACCCTGGCCAACCTCATCCCCCTGGAATCCCGAAAAGCCCATAGCTATCTGGACAAGCTGGCCCAGTTTTACCGCTACATCGTCAGCCAGCGAGAAGAACACCTTATTCCTTTGGAGGAAGAACTGCTGGGCGTACAATTTTATATCGACATCCTGCGTGAACGCTTCGGGGAAGAATTGTCGGTGGACATTGAAGTGGCCCAAGCCGACCGCAAAACCCTCTTGCCCCTCAGTCTACAAATGCTGGTAGAAAATGCCGTCAAACACAATGAAATCTCTTCCCATCAGCCTTTGCATATCCGTATTTCCCTTTCCGGCGATCAGCAACACCTACAGGTAGAAAACAACGTCAACGAGCGCCTGCACGTCCTGGCTTCCACCGGCATGGGCCTGGACAATATCCGTCAGCGCTACCGCTATTACACCCGCCAAAAAGTGGAAGTGGACGCCCAGCCAGAGCGTTTTTGTGTGAGCCTGCCTTTAATTGAGAACTAAATGGACATCCTCATCATAGAAGACGAGCTGAACGCTTTCGAAATCCTCCAAAAACGCCTGGCCATGCAGGCGCCCCAGGCCCGGGTGATCGGCCACCTGCGCACCATCGTAGACAGCATCAATTGGTTCAAGGCCCATCCCGAGCCGGATTTGGTCTTCCTGGACATTGAGCTGACCGACGGACAGAGTTTCGAAATCTTCAAGCATGTAAGCCTGCGCTGCCCGGTCATTTTTACCACCGCCTACGACCAGTACGCCATCAAGGCCTTTACCCTCAACAGCCTCGACTACCTGCTCAAACCCATTTCCGAGGAGCGGCTGCAACAGGCCCTGGACAAATACCAACACCTGAAGGAGACCTTTGCCGCGCCGGCCCTGGAGCAGATGCAGGCCCTCCTGGCCCAACAAAAACCCCGCCTCCGCAAACGCTTCCTGGTCAGCTCCGGCGAAAAATACCACTTCATCAAAGCCCCGGAAATCGCCTATTTCTATTCCGAAGACGGGGTGAGTTTTGTCAGAACCCTGGAAAACCGCCGCCACCTGCTCAACGATACCCTGGACAGCCTGGAAAAAGAACTGGACCCCGCCGCCTTCTTTCGCATCAACCGCAAGCAGATTGTGCAGCTCGACGCCATCCAAACCATCCACGAATATTTCAACCACCGCTTCAAGCTCGACCTCAAAGCTCCCCTCAGCGACCATGAGTTTATCGTCAGCCGCCTGCGTAGGACGGATTTTAAGAATTGGTTGAACGGGCGGTAAGTGGTGCGAGGGGAATATCCCCTTGCGCGCCAAGGCGCATAGCGGTAGAGGCGCCAGGCCTGTGGTGCGCCCTAGAGTTATGTAAGCAGGTCGATAACATCCCCTTCCGCCTATCGGCCCCTTCAAAGGCGGGAGTCATATATCGAAGGCAGGCCCGTGCGAAAGCCCCGCTGAAGCTTTAGGAGCCGCCACGCGTGGCGGCTTTACCAACATGTATGTCACCCCGGAAGTACGACCGACCAGAGGGAGGTGGGCTATCCGGGGTCTCCGTGACCTTTATGCAATCATGGAGACCCCGGATAGCCTCCTTCGCCATGCTCAGGAGGCTTCCGGGGTGACATCTTTTGCTAGATGGTTGAACTGGAGAAAAACCCCTTTGAAGTCGCAGATCCCGGTATTCCATGAGAAGCTGCGGCCCGCGCGAGCGGGGATGTTCCAGCCATCGCATGGGTCTCCATAAACAAATATGTCACCCCGGAAGACCGACCGACCATAGGGAGGTGGGCTATCCGGGGTCTCCGTGTTTGCAAAAAAAATCTTGGAGACCCCGGATAGCCTCCTTCGCCATGCTCAGGATGCTTCCGGGGTGACATCTTTTGCTAGATGGTTGAAATGTGTGAAAGCCCCTTCGAAGTCGAAGATCCCGGTACTCCGGGAGAAACCTGGCAGAATCCGCTTTCCGAACGCAGGCCAGGTGGGAAAGCCCCTTTTGAAGGGGCTGCGGCAGGTGCGAGCGGGGATGTTCTTGATAGGCCGCGGCTAGCGCGAGCGGGGATGTTCACAACAAACCGCAGCAGGCACAAGCACCGATATTCCTCCTCTCCCCTCTCAAAATCCCACAGGATGATCTCACCTCTCACAGTCCCGATTTATCGGGACGATCTCACTTCTCACAGTCCCGCCCCAGCGGGACGCTCTCACCTCTCACACTCCATCCAGCCCCCTGCTCGTTCATCGGGCTTTTTACTCAGCTCACAGATTAAGCGGGTCAAAGTTTAAACACAGGCTCTAATTTTAAGTTGTGAGTTCTATATGGGCGTTCCCAGTGAGCTCCCCTTCAACCTGCAAGTCATCTATCACCAACATGCACATGAAATCTATATTCTCATGGTTTCTGATGGCCTGCCTGCTTATTCCAGTCAGTGTTTGGGCCCAGACCGGCGTCATTAAAGGACGCGTGACCGACCAACTCAATAACCAAGGCATTGGCTTTGCCAAGGTCCTGCTCAAAGGTACCCCTCTGGGTACGAACACCGACGAAAACGGGGATTACGCCCTCACCAACCTCAAGCCTGATCTCTACACCATTGAGGTGAGTTTTTTAGGATACCAAACCCGCACCGAGTATGAAATCCAGGTTACCAACAATAAACCGGTGCTGCTGGATTTCCAATTAGCAATAGCGGAACTGAGTGCCGAAACCGTTACCATTCAGGCCAGCCCTTTTGCCAAAACCGAAGAAAGTCCCGTCTCGCTACGCTCGATCGGCGCGGCGGAGATCATGCGAAATCCCGGTGGTAACCGCGATATTTCGCTGGTGGTGCAAACCCTGCCAGGCGTAACCTCTTCTTCCAGTTTTCGCAATGACCTCATTATTCGGGGGGGCGCGCCTAACGAAAACCGCTTTTACCTGGACGAGGTAGAAGTGCCCAACATCAACCACTTTGCGACCCAGGGTTCTTCGGGTGGGCCTGTCGGCATGATCAATGTGAATTTTATCAAGGAGGTAGATTTTCTCTCAGGCGCTTTTCCCGCCAACCGAGGCAACACGCTCAGTTCGGTCTTTGGCTTCAAACTGAAGGAAGGCCGGGACGATCGCCTTGGGGGCTCCTTTACCATTGGTTCCTCCGACTTGAACGTAACCCTGGAAGGACCGATTGGCGAGAATACCACCTTTATCGCTTCCGCCCGACAGTCCTATCTGGGCTTTTTGTTCCAACTACTGGAGCTGCCCATTTTACCGACATACAACGATTTCCAGGTCAAAGTCAAAACCAAACTGAGTGAAAAAAGCCAGTTGAGTTTCATCGGCCTGGGCGCCATCGACCAGTTCCAGCTCAACCTGGAATCCAACGATACCGAGGAGCAGCAGTTTTTGCTGGCGTCTCTGCCCATCAGCCCGCAATGGAACTACACCAACGGCCTGGTCTACAAACATTTTCTCCGCAAAGGCTTTCTCACCGTCGTGGCCAGCCGCAACATGCTCAACAATCGATCCTTCAAATACCAGGACAATGACGACAGTTCAGAGGACAACCTTATCCTGGATTACCGTTCGCAGGAAATTGAGAACAAAGGGCGGATTGAACATACCTTTTTGGAAAAAGGTTTTCGCATCAACTACGGGGTGAACTACGAATATGCCAAATACAACAACAGCACCTTTAACCGAATTTTCACCCCGCAAGGACCGCTAACGGTAGATTTTGAGTCGGCTTTCAATATGCAGAAGTACGGCTTTTTCGCCCAGGCCAGTAAAAAATACCTGGACAATCGCCTCATCCTTTCTGCCGGGGTTCGCATAGACGGTAATGACTATAGCGAGGAAATGCAAAATCCCCTGGACCAGTTTAGCCCGCGCGTTTCTGCGGCTTTTGCCCTCACCGAAAAATTCATCCTAAACTTCAATGTAGGTCGCTATTTTCAATTACCCGCCTACACCCTGATGGGCTATGAGGAAGACGGTCGCCTGGTCAATCGCGACAATGGCCTGACCTATATCGCCAACAACCAGCTGGTAGCCGGGCTGGAATGGAATACCGCTTCTCTCTCTAAAATCACCGTGGAAGGCTATTACAAAGCCTACGAAAACTATCCCTTCCTGCTACGCGACAGCCTGACCCTGGCTAATCTAGGAGCTGACTTTGGGATTATTGGCAACGAACCCGCTGTCTCTACCGCTGGAGGACGTTCCTACGGATTGGAGTTTTTGTTCCAGCAACGCCTATACCGGGGCTTCTATGGGATTGCCAGTTATACCCTGGGCTGGTCGGAGTTTGAGGACAAAAACGGCGAACTCGTGCCTTCTTCCTGGGATGCCCGCCATATCGCCAATTTCACCATCGGCAAAAAATTCGAAAAAGGCTTTTTGAAAGATGTAGAAATTGGGCTGGCCTGGCGCTATCAGTCTGGCTTACCGCTCACGCCATTCAGTGCGGATTCTGATCTGGTCCTGAACTGGGATGTGCGGGGTACCGCCACCCGGGATTTCAACCAACTCAATACCCTGCGCGGAGATGCCGTCAATGCCCTCGATATCCGGATAGACAAAAAATGGTTTTTCCAGCGCTGGAGCCTCAACCTCTACATAGACGTGCAGAACGTTACCGGCAATGTGGTCAACGATCCTACCCTGATCCTGGACCGCCCACTTGACGCAGACAACCGCCCCATTGGCGGCGGAGTAGTGGTCAATCCCACTGCCCCTTTATCCGAACAACGCTATGCCCTAAAATCCCTGGCCCCGGCTACGGGAACACCTTTGCCCACGTTGGGTCTGGTGGTAGAATTCTAGGCAAAAAATATATCCTAAACCTGATCCCTCTCGTGGCACAAGCCGGAGAGGGATTTTTGTTAGGAGCTGGATTTTTCCAGGCTGTGTCAGCCCGGAACCATTCATCTGGCTTTTTCATCCACTGAACGGGCCCTTGTTTACCCTCATCGAAAAATTTCCTGGGAAAGAGAAAAAAGGCTGACCTTTCATCGTGTGTTCATCCTGAGAACTTTCGCCCGAACCCTGGGTCGATTCGCCATACCGGCCAGGGAATTTGTTAGGCAGCAGCTTAACGAGAGGAAGAGAAGGATTCCGGGCCTTGGTCAGCGGGCTTTAGCTGCCGTTCATGGTTGAATGATTTCACCTGACCGGGCCCGGTTATCCTTCTCTCTTTTTTTATCTGGACTGGAACTGCACCACCAAAGAAAACCGCAGCCGCTGGTTATAAAAACCGCCTTCGGGATCGTAGTAGGTAGACCAACCAGGCGTCAGACTATAATGCAAGCCTGCTCCCAGGGCAATGTCTTCTGCTTTCACCGGCCAGAAAGCCCTGAGGCCTCCTTCATACAGGATACTGAATCCTGCATCCCTACCATCCATCATCCGGTCCTCCCACACACTGACGCGCTGCCCATCCGGGGTATTGCGGTCTTCTCCTTCGAAATAAAAGCCGGCGCCCATATTGCCGATCACCAGGGGAATGTCCAGAGCTACTTTGCCGACCTTAAAGGTAGGGGCCACGAGCAAGCCAATGATGCCATGGTCGGCCCGCAAGGTCAGGGTAGAGCTACCGCGATAGGTTTGCCCGTTGGCAGCTTCAACCTGAAATTCTCGGGGATTAATCGGGCCTGAGCGACCATAGCCGAGTACCCCCACTTTGAGCCGGTTTTGGAAAAAGGTCAGCCCAAAACTGGTACCGACAACGCGGCCCACATGATCTTCGTGAAACATCCCCCCCACTTCCGGGGCGATAAACCAGCCTACTTTGGGAGCCTGGGCCTGAGCAGCGAGGGCGCAAAAAGTCAATGCAAGGAGGGATATGAGCAAATTTTTCATGATAGCTAAGTTTAAAGGGTGGGAAAGGTGAAGGATTGAACGGAACCAGACAGGGAGAAAGCCATACCGGCTTGCACACTCCAGAGGAATTTCTGAGAGTCCCCACTGGCCCCAAAGGAAGGCCCCATGGTGCCACGCAAGTACAACAGAGCCGACGATTCCAGTTCATAGAATAGGCCCGCATGGATCAGGGTGGTCATGTTTTCAAAAAGCCGGGTGGGTTGTAGCTCATAAGCAATGGGGAAGGAAATGCCGCTTTGCAGGTTGAGGCGAGGCCCGAGTTCACGGACCACCATGAGTCCGATTTCTCCCAGTAAGGCCTGGCTGTTCAGGATGGAGTCCCGCATATCATTGCCGTCGGGATCGAAGATACCCTGCCAGCGATAGCCAAGTTGGAAAAAAGCGAAGACCTGGGTCTTGCCGCTTTCCGTGAGCTTGAAGCTGCCAGGCAGGGCCAGGCTCACAGCATAACCTTCATCTTGGATCGGTTTTGCTTCGATGAAGCGAAGGTTAGGCGAGCCAAACTGTCCGGAGAACCCCAGACTGAGGCGATCGTTCACCACCTGACTCACATTAAGGTGCGTGAGAAAATTGTCCTGCTGGGAGCGGCCCAGGGTGAGGCTTAATTGGGTTTGGGCGGGAAGCTGAAATCCAAGTACCAGACTCAAAATCAGCAACATAAAAGATTTTTGACGTGTCATCATTACCATATCTGTTAAGTGATGACACAAAACTAGCCGCCGAAAAAAGCCGGTTCATTGACCTCGGTTAAGAAGTTTCCTTGCCTTCCTCAGCCATCCGCTTGCGGATGCGACTCAAACTTTCCGGCTTGATGCCCAGATAAGAAGCAATCAGGTATTGAGGTACCCGGCTGACCACTTTGGGTCGGGTTTGCAGGATCTCCAGGTATTTTTCAGTGGGACTTTGGGTAAGAAAAGCGTTGGAGCGTTTCTGGACCTGAACCAAGGTATTTTCCATCAGTTTGCGACCAAAACGGTCCATTTTCGGCACTTCATCATAAATCCGGTTGAGATTTTCTTTGGAGATAGCCAACACCCGGCACGGCTCAATGGCGGCGATGTTCATGCCCGAAGGGAGTTCGGTGAGAAAGCTGTAGAGGTCACTGACCCAGCCCCCCTCGAAGAAAAACTGCCCTACCTGCTCTTCTCCTTCGCGCAAGTAATAATAGCGGGCACAGCCTTCCAGAAAAAAGAACGCATATCTACAAACTTCTCCTTGCCTAAGAAGGTGTCCCTGCTTGGCTAGGTGGATTTCTTCTGTATAGCTGAGAACGTGGGCAAACTCATCTTCCGTAAGGTCAACAAATTGGGCGAGGTTCTTCCGTAATAATTCAGCCATAGGACGAGGGTAAGGAGCCATTTTGGGAGCTTCAAGTTACACATTTCCCTTTCCAGGAAACTACTTCATACAAACAAACCTTTTAACTAATTTTCTTATGCAACTCTCCAGCATATCCTTTCGCCATCTTTTATTTTCGCTGCTCCTCCTGGTTGGTTTTAGCCTGGTAGGTTTCCATCCTCATTTCAACGGATTAGCAGAAATATCCCAGCCCGATGAAACCGTCATTGCTAAGCGCGGTCAGATTCTGGCTGGGGCGATCAAGAAACTCAACGCCCAGGAAAAAGCCGCCCTCCTGGCCCTCATGTCTGACGTCAGTCAGAGTTCCAGCCGGAAACTACCTCCGAAAGGCCGGATATTTTTCGATAAGCAAACCCGCGAATTTTTGCGCTTTTTCCCCGTAGCCAAATTCATGGCTGCCGATGGCACTACCTTCGACACCTATGCCGAATATGTCGCCTACCAGTGGGGCAGCGGCAGTAACTCAAATGACCCCTGGGGGCAACTCCTGGGTGGGTCCAGAAGATAAATTTTCTTTTGATAGCGATCCCGGTCCTTTTTGGGGACCGGGATTTTTGTTTTGGGAGGTTCCCGACTGGGGTCAAATGCGCCTGGCAGGTCGATTTGGGAGCCGCTATCGGCATATGCGAAACCCAACCCCCACAACACAAGTTGTCACCCCGGAAAGGCTTTTGACCAAAGGGAAAAAGACTTATCCGGGGTCTCCGTGTTTGCCAAAAAGGTCATGGAGACCCCGGATAGCCTCCTTCGCGAAGCTCAGGATGCTTCCGGGGTGACAACTATGTGTGAAAAAAATGCCACCGGCATATC
>JBCBGC010000084.1:0-35966 GCA_038527215.1 Bacteroidota bacterium | reverse complement strand
ATCAATCCCTCGGAGACCCCGGATAAGCTGCTTCGTCCCTCAGCAGCTTTCCGGGGTGACACAGAATGTGTATGTGTTTTGTTTTGTCACCCCGGAATGACTTTTGACTAACAGGAAAAAAACTTATCCGGGGTCTTCATGAATCAATCCCTCGGAGACCCCGGATAAGCTGCTTCGTCCCTCAGCAGCTTTCCGGGGTGACACAGAATGTGTATGTGTCCTGTTTTGTCACCCCGGAATGACTTTTGACCAACGGGAAAAAGGCTTATCCGGGGTCTCCGCGATACAAAAGGATATTTGAGCTCAGCATTAGGTGCTATATTTGCGCGGCGAAGCAGCCATTTTCTCGAAAAAAAATACATGAACCCAGGGCTAGAGCACATCAGACTGAGCGATTACCATTACGATCTCCCCGAGGAACGGATTGCGCATTTTCCGTTGGAGGAGCGGGATCAGTCGCGTTTGCTGGTATATGAAAAAGGAACGATAGTGCATCGACATTTTTGGCAAATGCCTGAGGCCTTACCGGCGGATAGCCTGCTGGTATTCAACAATACCCGGGTAATTCGAGCGCGGCTTTTTTTCCGAAGAAAGACCGGAGCCCTGATCGAAATCCTCCTCCTGCATCCTATCGAACCGGTAGAAATTCATCAGGCTATGCAAGCCCCTCAAAGCTGCGTATGGGAGTGCATGATCGGCAATAAGAAAAAGTGGAAGCCGGACGAAATCCTGGAGCATGAATTGAGTCTGCCGGGCGGAACCCTGCATCTACAAGCCAGTTGGGCGGATCGGGATGCCCAACAAGTGCGATTGAGCTGGTCGGGCGTCAAGCTGACCTTTGCAGAATGGCTGGAGGCCCTGGGCAATCTACCCTTACCGCCTTATCTCAACCGGGACGCCACCGAGAAAGACCAACAGCAGTACCAAACGGTTTATGCGGAAGTATCCGGCGCCGTGGCTGCACCTACCGCTGGTTTGCATTTTACGAAGCAGGTGTTGGACGAACTGCAACGCAAAGGCGTGGAGACCGAGGCGGTTACCCTGCACGTAGGGGCTGGCACCTTTTTACCCGTCAAAGCAGAACAGGTGATAGAGCATGATATGCACAGTGAGCAAATGCAGATCACCCGAACCACGGTGGAAAAACTCCTTCGTAAGGTCGATCAAATCGTGGTGGTCGGAACTACCTCTATGCGGGTAGTGGAAAGTATCTATTGGCTAGGCGTACAATTGGGAAAAGAGCCAGCAAGCCTGCAGCCGGATGAGCGCTTTTTTGTCCGTAAACTCGATCCCTATCAATATCCTGCGGAACAACTACCGACTCCCACTGAGGCCCTCCAACACCTCCTGGACTGGATGGATCGACATCAGTTAGAGACCCTTTGGGGAGAGACCGCCATCATGATCCTGCCCTCCTACCCTTTTGCCCTGGTACGCGGCCTCATCACCAATTTCCACATGCCTGCTACTACGTTGATCCTGCTGGTAGCTGCCTTTATCGGGGAGGACTGGCGGACAGTATATGCGGCAGCCCTGGAGGAAGACTACCGCTTTTTGAGCTATGGAGATAGTTCGTTGCTGTGGAGAAAGGAAGGGGAAGCATAAAATTTTCAATTTTTTCTGAAAGATTTGTAATTTTCCCCTTCCAAAGGGGAACTTATCTCTCTGGGATCAGTTTAAAGAATCAGTAGCCCAAGCAAATAAGCGGCCTATGCATACCGAAGATTTACTGAAAAAAGCCCTACAACTGGAATTCCTCAGCATGGAGGAAGGCATCCACCTGCATCATGAAGCAGGTACGGACGAACTGATGTACGTGGCGAACGAAATCCGCAAGGAAAAGAAAAAAGATACCCTGGGGATCGTTACCTGGCAGATCGATCGCAATGTAAATACCACCAACGTATGTGTGGCTAATTGCAAGTTCTGCAACTTTTTTGTCCCCCCGCACGAGAAGTTTGCGGATCAGGCTTATATCACGGATGATAAAACCTACCAGCGCAAAGCGGAAGAAACCTTTGCCCTGGGAGGGGACCAGTTCCTGCTGCAAGGCGGCCACCACCCGGAACTGGGCATTGAGTTCTATGAAGAAACCTTCAGCAAGCTCAAAGGCTGGTTTCCAGCCCTGCGTCTGCATGCCCTGGGGCCACCCGAGATCGTGCATATTGCGGAGCTCTCCAAGCTGACCTACGAAGAAACCCTCATTCGTCTCATGAAGGCGGGCATGGATTCCATGCCAGGTGCCGGAGCAGAGATTCTGGATGATCGGGTGCGGCGCATTATCTCCAATGGAAAATGTAGCGGAGAGGAATGGCTGGAAGTCATGCGGGTAGCCCACCGGGTAGGCCTGACCACCAGCGCCACCATGATGTTTGGCCATATCGAGACGGTGGAAGAGCGCTTCGACCACTTGGTGCGCATCCGCGCCGTACAGGCCGAGCGGCCTGAAGGAGAGAATGGCTTCAAGGCCTTTATTCCCTGGCCCTATCAGGACGATGGCACCTTGCTCAACCGCGTGAAAGGCGTCAAGAATACCGTCTCCGCTGATGAATACATCCGCATGATCGCGATTAGCCGCATCATGCTTCCCAATATTGATAATATTCAGGCTTCCTGGCTGACCGTCGGACCGGAAGTGGCCCAGGTCTGCCTGCACGGTGGCGCGAATGACCTCGGTTCGATCATGATCGAAGAGAACGTAGTCTCTGCCGCAGGTGCGCCTTATCGCCTCTCTGCCGAAGAAATTCAACAGGTGATCGTAGATGCGGGTTTTACCCCGCGCCTGCGCAATCAGCTGTACGACTTCCGGGAAGTGCCTCCCGTGCTGCAAGGCAAGGTGTTGGTCTAGTATCACTGGCCTCTGGCCGGTCTGGGGAACAGTAAGCGGCCCTGAGGCCGTAGCCGCAGCTTGCAGCTGCGGCAGAGGGTTTTACCGGCTGGAAGCCAGTGTTACGGATTCTGTGGGGCGGAGTTCCGACCAGGGGTGCGGGGCGTAGCCGCAGCTTGAAGCTGCGGTAGAGGGATTTTACCGGCCGGAGGCCAGTGTTACGGATTCTGTGGTGTGGAGTTCCGACCAGGGGTGTGAGGGCGTAGCCGCAGCTTGAAGCTGCGGTAGAGGGTTTTACCGGCCAGAGGCCAGTGTTACGGATTCTGTGGGGAGTTCCGACCAGGGGTGCGGGGCGTAGCCGCAGCTTGCAGCGGCGGCTAGGGATTTTACCGGCCGGAGGCCAGTGTCACGGATTCTGTGGGGCGGAGTTCCGACCAGGAGTTACCGATACAAAAAAAAGGCTGTCTCGCATGAGACAGCCTTTTTTCCTTGAATAAGGATGATGTTATCTTCTACCGAGCTGGCGGGTTTCGACCTCGATACGGCGGTCTTGTACGTTGGCCAAATCTTTCAGCGCAGCTTCGATTTTGTTATTGAGTTGATTCTGTCCGGTTCCGGTCTGGGTACGACGCAGCGTAGCAACAGTATTTACATCAACGGTTCCTCCTTCGTTTAGCTTGGTAACCTGGACTACGTAAACCCCGGCCAATCCTTCAATGGGCTGACTAGTAGCTCCCTGGTCAAGCCCGAGCGAAGCGCCAATTACTTTAGGCTCATTTCCGAGACCCTGGACTGAAGCAGCTGAGAAACTAACATTGGCGGCGTTACCGACCGTGGCTCCAGCGCCATAAGCAGTTTGCATGGCGTTCAAATCCTGGCCCTGCATGGAAGCAAGTTTGTCCATGATCATCTGCGCCTTTTTCTCGCGGGTAACAATGCCTTGTACCTGGGCACGGGTCAGAGGATCATCAGCTGACTTAAGGCCCTCTTCCAACTTCTGGGTAACCTGGGCTACCACATATTTGTCCTGGTCGACGGTCATTACCTTAGACGCATCCCCTACCTCAGCATTCAGGGCCCATACGACGATTTTACGCCCGCCATTCAATCCACTGATGTTGATGGACTCGGCGTTCAGGCCAGAACTAGGGTTCACGCGATAGCCAGCTTCAACGGCAGCGGAGTCGATATTTCCTTTATTAGCTACCAATGCAGCAAATTTATTGGCGTCTTTTGAATAGCGTGAGCGGGTATCGGTACCAAAGTTGATCGAGGCTTCGATCTCAGCCATATCATAAGCTTCATTGGTACGGGAAACGACTTCAACCACGTGGAATCCTCCAGGGCCTTTGATCGGTCCTACGATAGAGCCTACGCTGGCATTGTCAACGGCTTCATCGAAATCTTCTCCGAACTGGCCGCGGTTGTACCACCCGAGAGCTCCACCCTTCTGCGCAGAAACCGGATCGCCAGAGTTGTCTTTGGCGAGCTGACCAAAGTCAGAACCGCCGCGAGCTTGTCTGGCCAGACCAGCGGCTGTGTTGCGGGCATCAGTGGTATCAGATTGATTGCTTCCTTTAGGCACAATCAGAATGTGATTGATTTTGGTGCCGGAATCTTCAGCATTCTCTTTGCCAACCAATTTGAAGAGTTTATACACCCCTCTTTCCAATACAGGGCCGAACACAGTCCCCGGAGTAGCACCAACAATGCTATCCTGAACGGTGGAAGAGACACTGGAGATCGGAATATAGTTCTCGAAGTAGGGAGCAGAGCCCCGCTGTGTAGACACATATATAGAGTCATTCGGAGAGGCGGCGAAAGCCTTTTTCTTTCTTTCCAGACGGCCCTTCACTTTGGCAGAGTCAGCCGCACTAGGGGTGATCAGAAAGCTCACATAGCGAAGATAAGTTTCTTCTTGCTGCTCAAACTGCTTAGGATGATCGCTGATGTAGTCTGCGATATCCGCTGTGGTAACAATCACGGTGGAATCAGGAATGCTCGTGTAAGGAACATTCAAATAGGAAATGTCTACCGTTCTGTTTTGCTCTCCAAATTGCTGTTGGGCAGCGGCGATGGATCCTACATAGGCTTTTGAAACCATGTTCAGGTAACGCTCTCTGGAGCGGAAAGTGGTAAGGTATTCTTCATAGCGCTGGATCAAATCTGGCTGCTGCTGCTGAACGAACTGCAGAAACTGTTTGATCTGATCGCTATTGTTCGGGTCTACCCCATTTCTTTCGAGTACCTGCTGCTGGAATTCCAATGGAATATGCTGGCCCGCCATCATTTCCAATAATTCATCGGAAGTGGTTTCAATGCCGAGTTTGTCATATTCGCCCTGCAGGATGGCCTCGCTGACCATTTGCTGGAAAATCTGGTTCTCCAGGGTATTTTTTCCCAGTTCTGTAGGAGGGGTATTCCCTCCCTGGTCGCCGACCCGGCGCTGATAATCATTGTAATCGATGGGCTGGCCGGCTACTTCTGCCGCCGGGGGAACAGCGTTAATAAAACCGCTGATCCCGACGAAAAAGTCCGTCAGGACGAAGGCCGCCAAGGCCACAAAGATGATGATGGCCACCAGGCCAATATTTTCCCTAATTCTACTCAGTGCGGACATAGCTTTTAGCTTATCTCTCCGTTTATCAATGTTCAGTAAAAATGTATTTCCCCGGCAGGGTATGAAACTACCGCTGCAAAATGTGTGATACACCTAGGGAAAATGCCATGCAAATTACGGGGATTACAGGCGAATTTCAAAATACTATTAACCTTCTCCCAATTCCGACAGGCGAACGGAAATAATGCGGGTAGGTGTGGCTTTGATAACCGTAACCATATAAGGACCTAATTCGATCTCTTGCTCCTCCACAGGAATGTCTTCTGCAACATACATGATCAGGCCGCCCAGGGTGGTATAGTACTCCTCTTTGGGGAGATCCAGGTCCAGGCTTTCGTTCAAATCATCTATCTCCAGGCGAGCCCCCAGTAGCATGCTCCCGTTGGGCTCCATGATTTTGACCATATCCTCTTCCACCTCTTCTTCTTTATCATGCTCGTCCTCGATTTCTCCAAAAACTTCCTCCACCAGGTCTTCCATAGTGATCATACCTGAAGTCCCTCCAAATTCGTCCACCACGATGGCTACACTGCGCTGGTTTTCGGTCAGTTCCGCCAGCAAGACATCCGCGGACATGGATTCTGGTACCACGAGTACCGGCTGGATGATAGATTGGATGGTGTCGGGTTTGGAAAAAAGTCCGATTGAATGGACGAAGCCCTTAACGTTATCCAGATTTTCTCCATAGACAATCACCTTCGAAAGTCGACTCTCTACAAAGACTTCAATCATTTCCTCTACGGTAGTGTCATGAGCTACGGCTACAATTTCCGTCCGGGGAATCATACACTCCCGCGCTTTGGTCTCCTTAAAGGCCAGGGCATTGGTGAGCATTTCCGTATCCAGGTCTTCTACTGGCAAGGTCTCACTCGCCGCTACAACCTCTTGTAAATACTGGTCCAGGTCTCGTTTACTCAATTCCACGACCCGATTGTCCTCTCTGACTCGGAATAAAATCCTGAGCAGGAATTTGGAGACCCGATTGACCACCCATACCGGTAAGCGCAGGATCCAAAAGAAAAGCTGTAACACATAGGCAAAAGGATAGACCAGGGTATCGGCATTCCTTCGAAAAATAGCTTTAGGGATATACTCGGCAAAAAAGAGAATGATCAGGGTGGCAATGACCGCCTGAATGAAGGTAAAAATCAGAAAGAAGCTATCCGGACTTAATCCCAACCCCTGGGTAAGCCAGGGTTCGGTAATGTCGTTTACCATGAGGGTAAAGACGACCAGGGCGAGGTTGTTACCAATGAGAATGGTGATGATGACTGCCGGGACCTGCTTTTTGAATCCGGAAAGGATTTTTGCAGCCCGATCTCCCTGCTTGGTCTTCAACTCAATTTTCAACAGATTGGAGGAAATAAAGGCAATCTCCATTCCCGAGAAAAAGAAGGAGAGCATCAACATTAAAAACGCAATCAGAAAGGCAGTCATGGGCTACACTTCGGGGTCCTTGGCGATTTCTTCCTCTAGTTTACGCATGTCTTCCTCCAACTCTTTTTCAAAGGCGATTCTTCTGCGCCGTCGATAGCTAAACATAAACCCAAATAATACCATGGCAATCAACAGGGGAATCATGGTATTGGTGGTCATCCGGTCATATTCGGTGACCAAAAAAATCATGGCCATGACCGCCAGGGTTGCATATAAATATTCGAAGTATTTCATGCCGTTGCCAGCTTAATTAAGGCCCTCATCATCCTCTATCTCCATCTCTCCTCGGGTTCCGTAGATGGTATAGGCCGTAAAATCTGTATTAGAAACAAATCCCCCATCGCCGGTAATCATTTTGTCAGCGGTAGTGATCTGTACAAACTTCTTGGTATAAACGGAATCTTTTTCTTTATCCCAAAATAATTGTTGGGTTTTTAGTTCCTCGTCCTTGTGGTTCTTGAGAAAAACGTTCCCCCACAGTTCGGCTTTCTCTTTTTCACGATGAAACTTTCCGCTGTCCGCCTGAATAAAGCTATGGACGTTTCCTCGATTATTCAGGAATTCCACCTTTACCCCTCCGGATAAATAGTGAATGACAATTTTATCATCTCCCTCTGCTTCTCCTTCTTCTTCTCGTTCGATCACGCGATAGGCCTTCATGCGGGAATTAACCCTGGAAGAATCCGAAAACAAATACTCCACCCCAAATGACTCCACCAGAACATCATCGGGTGCCTGACTGGCCAGGGAAGGGATACGCTCCTCTTCGCTACAAGCCATCATTAAGAGAAGCATCAGGATCAAGGTTAAAGGTCCTTTCATACGGCAAAATTAATATATTCCGCTCAATTATATTGTATATTGGGCAAAGGCCCGGCAGGTCTGTCATTCATATACCTATCGGAAATATGTTTACTTATTTAACGTGGACCAAAAAGCCAGAAAGGCTGTATGGGGTTCACGATTTTTCTTGCGCATGATCGAATCTCCCTTGCTGATACTGGCCATTTTGTGTGGCCTGGTTTACGGAAGCGAATGGCTGGCGGAAAAAACCTGGCTTCGCTATCTCAGTCCAGCCTTACTGGTAATTTTGCTTACCGCCATCCTCGCAAATCTGGGTCTGATTCCTTCTGCTTCGAACGCCCCGCCCATCTACGGACACATTTTCACCTACGTAGCTCCTATTTCCATTTTCCTCCTGCTATTGGAAGTCAATCTTCGCCAATTGCGATCGGTTGGCCTACCTATGCTGGGCATGTTTTTATTAGGAGCGGTAGGAACCTGTGCCGGGGTCATTCTGGGGATGAGTATCCTGGGAGGTGCGGAAGCCTTCGGAGCTTACACCGGGCCTCTGGCGGGGATGTTTGCAGGCACCTACATTGGAGGAAGTGTCAATTTCAATGCGGTAGCCCTGGAATTTCAGATGCAGGAAACTGGCCCCATTTATGCCGGAGCCGTAGCCATTGACAATATCATTACCGCCATTTGGATGATGCTTTGTTTGGGATTACCTAAATGGCTGGAAAAGAAATGGTCTTCCGCCAAGGCACTTCCGACGCCTCAACCAGCTTCTTCTTCTGCGGGTCTGAATGGCCTGCATCAGATGTCCATCTTAGAACTGGGCATGCTAGGTGTTTTGGCCTTGGGAGGCCTGTGGTTGGCAGATGTGCTGGCCGCCTGGAGCAAAGCAGCAGGCTTTGCGATCCCGCAGATGCTTTGGCTGACCACTATTGCCATTGGCTTAGCCCAATTTCCGTTTGTCCAACGCTTAAAAAGCAGCCAAACGCTGGGCTTGTTTTTAGTCTATATTTTCCTGGCAGTAATTGGCGCCTATTGCGAACTGAGTACCCTGGGAGAGATCGGAGATTTGGCAGGCTCTTTATTGCTTTTTACCAGCAGTATCATGTTGGTGCACGGCCTGATCATATTCGGACTGGGCCAGTTTTGGAAACGGGATTGGTCCCTGATTGCAATTGCTTCTCAATCCAACATTGGGGGAGGCTCTACTGGCCTGGCCTTGACCAATGTGATGGGGCGGCCCGAACTAGCCCTTCCAGCGGTGCTAGTCGGTTCTCTGGGAAATGGGCTGGGAACCTATGCTGGATTTGCGATTGCTGGCTATTTCGGCGCAGCAATTTGATATATATAAGTTTCGACATAATTTAGAAAAGGGAAAAGCTGACGTACCTTATTTAACTATCTACTACAATGAGTAATGTAAGGGCCCGGATTTTCATGGGCTTTTTTATCTGTACCTCCCTGTTTTTCATCGTATGGGGATGTAGTACCACCGCAAAAAAAACTTCTATTACCCGAGGACAGGACAACTGGGCATTCCGCTCTGTCCTGGACCTGCAACCCAGAGTACTTACCCTGGCCTTGCATGAAGACCTGTGGGTAGCTTATGATGCTGAAACCGGCGGGATTGTTAAGGCCTGGCAAGATGGCGTAGACCTTGATGGGCCGGTATATACACAGAAACATGGCCCACAGCCGACTTCCATCGGACCGGCCTATTTTATTTCTCCCATTGCGCAGCCCTGGCTGATCGAGCAGGAGGGCGAAACCTATGCACCTGAAACCCAGTTTCGGGGGCACAAATTCGAGAATGGCCATGTAGTCCTGATGACGGAACTCATCCTAAAAGATGGGCACGTGATTGAGGTGGAAGAAAGTCCTGAATATGTGCAGCATGAAAAAGGCTACACCGGGCTGATGCGAAAAATCACCACCAACCATGTGCCGGCCGGTACCCACGTCAAGGTCAAGACCCACCTTCACTCCCTGACCATGGGTGCGGGCATTGCTTCTGATGAGGGGTTTACTATTCTGGAAAGAGAAGGGATCGCCTTTCCGGGGCGGCAGGTAATCCGCATCGAAGGGGAATGGAAACTGCCGGATAATGGTACTTCCAGCCTTACTGCCTGGTTCGATGATCAGCCGGTGATCGAACCGAAAGCCGAAGCGGGAGCGGAAGAAGAAATACCTGCTGGCCTCGCCCTCATCAATGAAAGCGATTGCCAGACGTGTCATAATCCACGCGAAAGAACCGTAGGCCCTTCTTACCTGGCCATCGCCGAAAAGTATACCACCTCTCCTTCGGTCATCAACACCCTGGCTAAAAAAGTCATTTCAGGAGGCAGCGGTTCCTTTGAAGGTTTTGCTGGTCCTATGACCGCTCACCCTGACCTCCCGATTGAACTAGCAGAGCAAATGGTAGCCTACATCCTGACGCTGGATGGAGAGGAACCCAGTGAAATGGCAGCGGTCGATCTCAGGCCTTCTTTCTCCCTGACCGATACCGCGACCGATGGCCAGGGACTGGTGATGAATGTTTACTATTCAGGCGAAACCGTTACGGGTTTTCGGGAAGCCAGCGATGTGATGCCTCCGATCTATTCTGGTACCGTCAAAGGCTTAGATGCTTATAAAGATGAGGACCTTGGAAAATGGAATCGCCAGGTTCAATTTACTTTTAAAGGCTATCTGGAAGTACCTACGGCTAACAATTACCTCTTCCGCCTCACCAGCGATGATGGTTCCAGGATGCGGATAGATGGAAAAGAATTGGTAGATAATGGCGGTTTTCATGGCTTTGAAGGCAAAGAGGCTGAGACCTATTTAACGGCTGGCAAGCATGCCCTGGAAGTAGAATTCTTCCAGGGAGGTGGGGGAGCAGGTATCCGCCTCGAGTGGGCCAATGCCGCAGGAGAATTTGAAGTCATTCCCCCAACGGCCTTCTCTTATGACAAGGAAGATATTCGGCCGGTACAGGCCTTTATTCCAAAGTATAAGCTGGTAAGAAGTATCCCAGGGGACATTTTCCCTTTACAGGAAGTTCACCCTAGTTTTAGCATGAGCCAGGCGCGACCAGATCATTTTGAGCCTATGGTAGGCGGATTGGATTTTCTGGACGAGGATCGCATGGTGGTCTCTACCTGGGATCCCGAAGGCAGTGTTTACCTGCTATCCGGTCTGAGCCATGACGATGCCGACCGGATCATCGTGAAGCGCATTGCGCGAGGACTGGCTGAGCCCCTGGGACTGAAAGTGGTCAACGGGGGGATCTATGTCCTGCAAAAACAGGAATTGACCCAGTTGATCGATCACGATGGCGATATGATCATAGATGAATATCGCACCCTCTGTAATAGCTGGGACGTATCGGCCAACTTCCATGAGTTTGCCTTTGGGCTAGCCTATCAGGACGGCTATTTTTATGCGACCCTGGCCACCGCGATCAATCCTGGTGGAGCCAGCACGCAACCCCAGATTCAAGATCGCGGGAAGGCCGTTCGCATTTCCCGAAAGGACGGAAACTTAGAATTTGTGGCTACGGGCTTAAGGACGCCCAATGGCATCGGCCTGGGCGTGGATCGCCAGTTGTTCATCGCGGACAACCAGGGCGACTGGTTGCCTTCCAGCAAAATTGTGCATCTCCAGCAGGACGCCTGGTATGGCTCTCGCTCTGTAGATTTCGAGGGCACGGCCCGCCTGACAGAAACTCAGCCCGTCGTGTGGTTGCCGCAGGATGAAATCGGGAACTCCCCCTCTCAGCCTGCTCCCCTAAATATCGGTCCTTACAAAGGTCAGATGATCCATGGAGAAGTTACACATGGCGGGATCAAAAGGGTATTTGTGGAAAAAGTCGATGACCAATACCAGGGATGTCTCTTTCGCTTTAGCCAGGGACTGGAAGCCGGGGTAAACCGATTGATCTGGGGACCAGATGGCAGCCTTTACATTGGGGGGATCGGTAATCCCGGAAACTGGGCGCATTACGGCAAGAAATGGTTTGGTCTCCAAAAAATGACCTATAATGGTAATTCTACTTTCGAGATGCTGGCCGTGAGAGCTAAAAATGACGGCATGGAAATCGAATTTACCGAACCCGTGCCGGCGCATCATGCCTTGAATCCCGATAGCTGGGCAGTCAGTCAATGGCGCTATGTCCCAACCGAAAACTATGGGGGACCGAAAGTCGATGAAAGGCAACTGGGGATTCGCGACATTCAACTCTCCCAGGATAGAAAAAAGGTCTTTCTGCAGCTCTCCGGCATGAGAGCCAAGCACCTGGTCTATATCCGCATCATGGCCCCTATGGTCAGCGACCTCAACCACGAATTGTGGACCCGGGAAGCCTGGTATACCCTCAATCGCATCCCGGCAGAAAGAGGAGGATTAGATAATCAGTTTGCAATAAATCTTCCCGGTAATAATAGCCTCACAGATAATGAAGTGGCAGCTGGCTGGACCCTCTTATTTGATGGAAAATCCACAGATGGTTGGCGAAATTTCCGGCGCGATGATATGGGAAGTGCCTGGCAAGTCCGCAACGGAGAGCTCAGCCTGATGAGCAAAACAGAAAGAGGAGACCGTTACGGTGGAGACATCATCACCGAACAGGAATATGAAAATTTTGAACTCAGCCTGGAATGGAAGATTTCAGAAAAAGGCAACAGTGGCATCATGTTCCTGGTCCAAGAATCAGATGCGTACAAATCCGCCTGGCAGACCGGACCGGAAATGCAAATCCTGGACAATGTAGGTCATCCTGATGGTAGGATTGAATCTCACCGGGCGGGAGACCTGTATGATTTGATCGAGTCAAAGTTTGTGGCGGTTAATCCGCCTAATGAATGGAATCACGCCAGAATCGTCCTCCAGGACGGACACCTGGAGCAGTGGCTCAATGGGTATAAAGTGGTGGAAACGACCCTTTGGGATGATGCCTGGAAGGAGATGGTGGCAGGCAGTAAATTCAAGGATATGCCTGGCTTTGGCACCTACCAAAAAGGACATATTTCCCTACAGGATCACAGTGATCGGGTGAGTTTCCGCAACATTAAGATCAGAAAACTCGGTAGCAAAGTTCAATAAAAAAGAACTCGCCGTCTCCAGATAAAAGAGTGGTGAATTCCAAAGCAAAGCAGAGACAAAGCGAGTTCTAAGGTTTTGGTAAGAGTAAGTCTTGTGGTCGGTTGTAACTTTGAGGTGTTACAACCGACCATCTTTTTACCCTACTTGACCAAGAGGAAGGGCTCCCTTCAGGTAGCAGGGAAAAAAATGCTTCCATGCCCTGATTTTTCGGAATTCATTTTACTTCCCTACATCGCTACAATTAAGTTGCCCAATTCTTTATCTTTACTAGCCAGATTTTTTATTTTCACAGGATATGACGGAGCAAGCAGCACACAGTCCCCTTGGTCATGGAGCCTTTAAAGATCTCTTTGATCAATACTATGAGGCGATAAGAAACTTCCTGTATTATAAGTCCGGGAACATGGAACTCTCGGAGGACCTCACCCAGGAGGCTTTTCTGATTCTGTGGAAGAAAAAGGACAACATCAATCCCGAAAAGGTCAAGAGCTATCTGTACACCATTGCAAATAATCTTTTCCTCAACGAGATCAAACATCAAAAGGTCGTCCTTAAATTTCAGCAACAGCCTAAATCTACTTCCAGTAAAGAGAGTCCTCAATACCTGATGGAAGAAGAGGAATTTCGCAAACGACTTGAATTGGCCATTGCAGAACTTCCGGAAAAGAACCGGACCGTATTTTTAATGAATCGAATTGAAAAACTTACGTATAAGGAAATAGCAGACCGATTAGGACTCAGTGTAAAAGCCGTAGAAAAGCGGATGCACAAGGCCCTTTTGGTCCTGAGAAACATTTCGGAACGCATATAACACGAGCCCCCAGATACCATTCTTACCTAATAAGCGTTAGGGTGGTAGGGTTTCCTGAGGCCAAGTTGTCTCTACATACGGAAATCGGATAGTATTAACATGCAAGACTCACTACCAAACGATTACTTGCTTTCTCAGTGGATCAGTGGTGAACTGACAGAGGAAGAGAAGGTGGCCTGGGAATCCAGCGCTACCCAGAAGGAGGTGAAGCGGATCCTTGAACACAGCGAAAACCTGAACGTAGCTGCTACGCGTTCAAAAGCTGAAGCATGGGAAATGCTTAACCAAAAAATTCAACAGCCGACGCCTGTGGTCAACATGCGTCGACGATATATGCTATGGGGAAGTGCCGTGGCCGCCGCGCTGGCGCTGGTCTTCCTTTTGATCCCCTTCTCAGGTGGCCAGACCAGCTATTTGGCAGAAGTGGGGAGCCAGTCTCAGGTTCGATTACCTGATGGATCCTCCGCTGAGCTGAATGCAGGTTCTGAAATCACCCTGACTGAAGAGGATTGGCAGCATGAACGTGCCTTGAATCTTACAGGAGAAGCTTTCTTTGAAGTAAAAAAAGGAAGCAAATTTGTGGTCACGACCGACCAAATTTCCGTAGAGGTATTAGGCACCAGTTTTAATGTACAAGCTCGCCCGCAGCTCAGTCAGGTAAGCTGCTACACCGGCAAGGTCCGGGTAGTGGATAATAAATCTCAACAGGAGATTATTCTTACCCCAGGTCAGACCGCTCGTTGGAGCAAGGAAAGTGGCCTTCAGACAACGGCAGAAGCACTTTCCGCAAAACCCGAATGGTTGACGGGAAAGTTTGTGTATAAAAACGTACCTTTGTCTCTGGTACTCGATGAACTTGAGCGCCAGTTTAATGTAAGCATCAACCATGAATCCACGGATGAATTTTCCGGGGGTTTCGATAAAAGCGACTTAGAGCAAGCCTTGTATCAGGTTTGTAGCGTAATGGGACTGACGTATACTTTTGAAGACGACAAACGCAGCCGCATTAAGTTGACCCCCGAGCAGAACTAGACTCACGGGTCGGACATGAACCATTGGCGATATGTACTCTTAGCCTTCCTGGCTAGTGTATCCCTGCTGTCTGTGCAGGGACAAGGGTCCTTATTCGTCAATGCCAGCTACGAAGAGACCAGCCTATCAGACATTCTTACCAAATGGGAGTTGGAATACCACCTCCTTTTTTCGTATAACGAGACCCGGCTCAAGAATATAAAAACCACGATCAGCTTCAAAAGCACCCCACTGAACGAAGCCCTGGATCGCTTGTTAAATCCTCACGGCCTTACTTTCGAGTATGTTTCCCCGGCTCATTTACTGATCAAATCCGATCCAGCCCCTAACCAACTGGTTCCTAAACATGTGGCCGGTCAACAAGATAAGCCTAGGCCGAAGCCCGCTTCTCAGGTGCGAACCATCCGAGGCAGGGTGTTACTGGCGCATAATAATCAGCCTTTGCCTTTTGCCACCATCCGCATGCTCGGATCTACGCGGGGAGCGACCTCTACGGAGGAAGGGATATTCTATTTGCGTGAGACCCTGCAAGCTGGAGACACCCTGGAGGTGCGCTATCTGGGATGTCATCCCCGATTGATCCCGGTAACTGATATCCCAGGCTCCAACTACCTTAAGGTTTTTATGGATGAGAAAGGGGCGCACGAAATTGAGGGCGTAGTCATTACCGAAGGCAGTGAGCAAACCATTTCTGTCAAAGGAGGCGCTCGCGAAATCACCATCAATCCTGAAAAGCTCGGCATGATTTCCGGTCTGGGAGAACCAGATGTTTTAAGAGGCTTGCAAATGTTGCCAGGCATCAGCAGCCTAAATGAAAATGCCGCGGACCTATATGTGAGAGGAGGCACGCCGGATCAAAACCTCATTCTGCTGGATGGCATGACCATCTACCAGGCTGGGCATTTCTTCGGCGTCATCGGCGGATTTAACCCCCGGGCCATACAATCGGTTTCTTTTCAGCGCGGGAACTTTGGGGCCAAATATGGCGGCCGGACCTCCAGTGTGTTGGAAATGACCGGTAAGCCTCAGCTGACCGATAAAGCGAAATTTGGCGTGGGCCTCAACCTGATGAATGCGCACGCCTTTGCGGAAGTCCCGATTATCGACGGGAAAAGCGCCTTGATGATTGCAGGCCGCCGTTCCGCTACCGATTTTTTCCAAAGTCCTTACTACCAGCGCATCTTCGACAATGTCTTTCAACAAGGTGTCATTGACTTTGACCGCAAGCGTTGGCAACATACCGAAGGTTCCAACATTGACCCCACCTTTTACTTTTATGATACCAACCTGAAATGGGTCTTTCAACCCACCAAAAGGGACCATATATCCGCCAGTTTTTATAAGGCTGGTGATAAACTCAACTACCTCTTTGGTCATCAGGAAACGGGCTATACCCATCAGACCGAAGATCAACTGGACCTGATCAATCAGGGATTTAGCACGGTATGGGCCAGGCAATGGGACCGGGACTTTTACAGTCGCTGGAGCGTGGCGCAGTCCAGCTATCACAAAGATTATACTTTCCAGAGCCTGGATTCGACGGATACGTTTGTTTCTCAGTATACCCATGATCGACAGCAGCGCATCCAGGACCTGAGTCTGAAAATGGACCAGGAATGGCGCTTTCACCCCAAACATGCCTTCAATTTTGGCTTCCATGCCAGTGATTATAAAATCAGGGATATTGAATCCCAAATCTCCATCCATCACAATACCGGTCCGGATACCACCCTTACCCGGGGCCAGGCATGGGGGAGCTATGGGGAGTATGTACTGACGCCCGGAGCTGGCCTTCATATCACCGCAGGGCTTCGTCATACTTTTTTCAGCCTGACGCAGCAAAACTATTGGGAACCACGCTTCCAGCTAAACTGGCAAGTTTCGGATCATTTTTCTGCCAAAGCCGCCTGGGGCCGCTACGCCCAGTTTATGAACCAGGTAGAGCATCGCAATGGCTTTCAGGTGGGGCAAGCCTTCTGGGGCCTTTCTGATAGCCTCCAACGTCCGGTGAGCCGTTCGCAGGACCTCAGTATGGGGCTAGCTTATGAAAACCGTGATTTTCTGGTAGATCTGGAGGTGTACCGCAGACAACAAACTGATATCTCCACTTATACCTATGGCTTTGATCCGCTGACCAAAGAGCGTTTCAATGATTCCCTGCTCACCAACGGACAAGGGCAGGCTCTGGGCATAGATCTCCTGGTCCAGAAAAAGATCGGAGCTTATACTTCCTGGCTAGCTTATTCCTGGGGACGCGTCCTGCATCAGTTTCCCTCTCTCCGGGATAATGAGCCCTTCTTCGCAGATCACGATGCGCGTCATCAATTGAAGATGGTCCATATGTATCAGGTCAAAAATTGGGAGTTTTCCATGACCTTCAATTATGCCAGTGGCAGACCTTATACCCAGGCCCTGGGCTTTTTGCTGACGGAACTCCCGAGTGGAAATGATCAGTATCAGATCATTTATGGAGAGCGCAACGCAGAACGCCTGAGTCCTTATATGCGCCTGGATGTTACCGGCTCCTACCAATGGACTTTTGACTGGGGACAGCTCAAAGGTGGCCTTACAGTCTTTAACCTTACCGACCGTCCGAATATTGGCGAAAAACGCTATATGGTACTCAGCCCCAATGAGAACCGCCCTGCTCCACAGTTGATGGAAACCAACCGTTATCTCCTGGGATTTAGCCCCAATATTTTCCTCGAAATGTCCTTTTGATTTTCTACGCATCAAGCGGAAGATTCTTTTTTTTAAGTAGGGAAGAACCCCCGCTGGTTGTTCTATGTATGAAAGCTTCTGCCAAGGCTTTCATTTTGCTTTGTCCTGATGAGTACTAGTGTGTGTATTGACTGACGGGGAACCTTCTGCCGTGTGGTTCCCCGCTTTTTTTTGCCCTCCTTCTTCAAGATCACTACTTTTACTTTTTCTCCTCTCTTAGACAGCCTTTCGAATGCGCCTGTCGTCTTTCTTTTGTAAAACACTGCTCACAATTCCCCCAGCTACTTCATGCGTATGTATTTCCGAGTAAACTACTTCCTGCTATGTAGCACTTTGGTGCTCGGTTCCTTTTTTCCGCTCCTCGCCCAGCAAAAGTATACCATCAGTGGTTACGTGCAGGACGCGAGTTCAGGAGAGAAACTGATCAACGCCAAAGTGTATGACACCCGCTCTCTCCAGGGGGCCATCACCAACAATTTCGGATTCTTTAGCCTAACCCTGGATGAAGGCCCCTTAAAACTGGTAGCTTCCTATCCTGGCTACAAGAAATTTGAATTGGAATTGGAACTCACTCAGGACAGTGAATTCCTCTTCGAGTTAGACATTTTTCAGCTGGATGAGATCTCCATTGTTGCTGAAGAAATCGAACAGATTCAGGACAAAACTGAAATGAGCACCATCGACGTGCCCATCAAACAAATCAAGCTCTTGCCGGCCCTACTTGGAGAAGTGGATGTGATTAAAGCCATCCAACTCCTGCCGGGGGTGCAATCCGGCAACGAAGGCACGACAGGTATGTACGTGCGTGGGGGTGGCCCCGACCAAAACCTCATTCTGCTGGATGATGTTCCTCTCTACTATGTCAACCACCTGGGCGGCTTTTTCTCCGTATTTAATGCCGACGCCCTGAGCAATGTTAAGCTGATTAAAGGGGGCTTTCCCGCCCGCTATGGGGGCCGCCTGTCCTCGGTTCTGGATATCCGAATGAAGGAAGGCAACAACCAGGAATTCAAAGCGGAAGGCAGCATAGGTCTGGTCTCCTCTAAGCTTTCCATTCAGGGACCGATTATTAAGAACAAAACTTCCTTTATAGTATCTGGACGCAGAACCTACCTGGACCTTTTCACCCGTCCACTTTCTTCCATTCTCGTATCGGCGGCCAGTGAAGGTTCAACCACAGCTTCAGTAGGCTATTTTTTCTACGACCTCAACGCTAAGATCAATCATATTTTTTCCGCCAAGGACCGGCTCTACCTTAGTCTTTATATGGGCGATGACAATGTCTCAGCCCGTATCGGAGACGAAATCGGGACGCCGGGCACGCCAGACTACAACCGTTTCGACCTCAACAGCCGGAACGCCTGGGGCAATCAGCTGGCTGCTCTCCGCTGGAATCACATCTGGAGTCCCAAACTTTTTTCCAACCTCACCGCTACCTACACCAACTACCGGCTGACGCTCCGCAATGGTATTTCTACCGAGTTCATTGATACGAATAATGATCCTTTTAAGGTAGAAGCGGCCCTTAAATATCAATCGGGGATTCGCGATGGAGGGCTGCGCCTGGATTTTGACTATTACCCGAATCCTAACCACAACATTAAATTCGGTGCCTTGTCCACCTTGCACCGCTTCAAACCTGGCACCGCAGGCTTTAACCTGACCTTACAGGATACCATTTCCCTGGATACCGCCTTCAGCGATTTTACCCAAAATACCTATGAGACGGCCCTTTATGTGGAAGATCAGTTTAAGGTGGGCAAAAGATTCAGTGCGAATGCCGGTCTGTATGCCACGCATTACCTGGTCAACGGAGAGCATGAGTTCTCTTTGCAGCCGAGGATCTCCACCCGCTTTTTGCTGTCGGATAAGGTAGCCTTTAAGGCTTCTTACGCTTTGATGCGCCAATATCTCCACCTGTTGATCAACTCCAATACCGGCCTGCCGGTAGACCTCTGGGTACCGGCTACCGATGGAGTCCCTGCCCAACGCGCCTGGCAAGTAGCAGGAGGACTAGCCACCAGCATTTTGGATGGACAGATTGAATTGAGCCTGGAAGGCTATTATAAAAAAACCACCGGTCTGATCGCCTATAAGCAGGGCACAGACCTCTACCTGGGCGTGGATGAAGGAAGCTGGGAAGAACGAGTAGAAACCGGCGGAGAAGGATGGGCCTACGGGGCAGAATTTCTGGTACAAAAAACCCAGGGCGCGACCACGGGTTGGATTGGCTATACCCTTTCCTGGAACAACCGACAGTTTGAGAACCTGAACCAGGGAGAAGTATTTCCTTATCGCTATGACCGGAGACATGATATCAGTGTGGTCGTCGCCCACCGTTTCAGTGAAAAAGTCAGCGTCTCCGGTACCTGGGTGTTCGGGACGGGCAATGCCATCTCCCTGGCCAGCGGAGGATATGCCTATACAACTGACTGGATCCGCAATTCCCAGAACCTCCGCAGCTATAGCTTCGGCAGTGCCAATGCTTTCAACAGTGGGGTGCAGCTATTCGAAAATGGCCGGAATGGTTATCGCATGGAACCCTATCACCGGCTGGACCTGGGGATCAATTTTACCAAAAAGAAAAAATGGGGTTCCCGAACCTGGAATTTTGGCGTCTATAATGCTTACAACCGCCTCAATCCCTATTTCTACTATATCGGGATCGGCACGGACACCTTTACCACGGGTGAAGCGAAACCTGCTCTCAGAAAGGTGAGCCTATTCCCCATTATTCCCTCCATCAGTTACAGCTTTATCATAGACTAAATCATGAAACATCGCATATTCTTCATATTCCTATTGGTTGGCGCGCTGGCCTGTGAACAAACCCTGGATCGGCCTTTACCAGAGCATACCCCGAGATTGGTGGTGTATGGTTTCCTGAGCCCGGGAGAAATCGTGGATGTCTATGTGTCCCGCTCCTACGGTCCTTTGGACGAATTAAGTATAGATGAATTGCTCATTCCTGACGCCAGCCTGGACCTCAAGTTGGGCAGCAGCAGCTATACAGACCCGACCTACATTGATACGATCTTTTTCCCCAGCGATCCCAATACCGCCACAGGCGCATATCGATTCGCCGCGGCCAGACCTGAGGTAGGGCAAACGGTGAGCCTGGAAGTTAGCCATCCTGACTATGAAACGGTCTCTGCCCAGACCGTGGTCCCCAATCCCATAGAGGTCGTAGGAGGAAATCTCGAACAAAATGCCTACCGGGAAGTACAGCCTGACGGTAGCGGAGAATATCAATCCCTCTTGCACATCACCGTAGATGATCCGGCGGATATAACCAATTTTTACCGGGTCGGGGAATGTTGGATGGGGGTTGAAGATCCTAACCAGCCCAACAACCTGATCTGGGAGCCAGTGGAAGTGCTGGGCCCAGCGGTGCTTTCCCAATCCGGGGGCTACGTGGCGGATGGAACCTATGCCTCAGATGAAAGCATCAACGGGCAGGTAGGAGACCTTACCTTTCTCGTCCGACTGCGCAATGCCTTTGATGATCCCGCTCAGATTCAGGAATTTGCGGTCAGAGAGGTAGCCGTGTTTACCGAGACCGCTGATGAAGCCTACGCTCGCTTTCAGGAAGATCTGGATCTACAGCGAAACAGCCTGGGAGGGATTTCGCTGACTGCTCCAGAGCCAATCATCGTGTTCAGCAACATCGAGAATGGCTATGGTCTGCTGGGCGGATTGGTCACCAGCCGGGATACCCTACGCTAGGAATTCTCACATTTTTGTGTACATTTTCATTTAGCGAACAAAGTTTGTTTACGCTACAAATAACTTTTCCCGAGAATTGTCGTTACAGCTTTATTGAGATACCGAACTTTCAATAATTTTTGAAAAAGCGGGAGTTTATTATTTTTGTGTATGCAACTTGATGAAGCCAAAGAAAAATTTATTCAAGCCTGGGGCACACTAGGCTCTAACTGGGGAATCAACCGAACCATGGCCCAGATCCATGCCTTGCTGCTGATCTCTCCGGAGTCGGCTTCAGCGGAGGATATCATGAGCGCCTTGAATATTTCCCGGGGTAATGCCAATATGAACATCCGAGCCCTGATCGACTGGGGATTGGTGCAGAAAGAACATAAACCTGGAGAGCGGAGAGAATATTTTTTCGCGGAAAAAGATATCTGGCAGGTCGCTCAGCAGGTCATCATTGAGCGGAGAAAAAGAGAACTTAAGCCTATTTTAAAGGTCCTGGAAGAAGTGCAAGCTGTAGAGGCCAGCACGGACGATGAAGAAGCCGTTGCCTTCAAAGATTCTATCGAGAATCTCAACAACATTGTGGGCCAGGCGGATCGCTTCCTCGAAATCACCGTCAGTTCAGAACGGAACTGGTTTTTTGAAAGTCTTTTCAAAGTTTTTGCCAACAAAGCCAAGTCTAAGTAGGCCTCCCCTACTGACAACATATACAAAGGTGTCCTTCGGGGCATCTTTTTTTGCTTATAACTTTCATTAATTATTGAAAGTTATGAACTTTTCATAACTTCACCCGTACAATTAACCAGAACTAACCCACTGCATATGTTCAATACAGCAAATCTCCGCGAACGTTTCCACACCGAAAAGACTGCTCCCGGCGTACGCATGATCGGGACCTTTTTTGCCATTGTCTGTACCCTGCCTGCGATTGCCAGTACCATTTATTTTCCAGCCCTGATTGTCTCTTTACCCGGGGTGATTCTGACGGTCTTTTACTGGAGGATCATGTTGGATAGAAGCGACTATGCCGAAGCCAGAGGGGTCTGGAACTTTACGATCCTATATAATCTGGTCCTGGGAGGAATCATCATTTACATGGTAGGGCTTAATCCTTTCGAATCCACCCTAAGTATCAACATCTTGGCCATTGGCCTGGCTGCTCTGGCCAAGTTCAACCTGAAAGAAGAAGCCAACCATTAGCCATGATCCTTCAGCCTACTTATTCCTTTTCGTTTTGCTGCCTCTTCATTGCCGTGGCAGTAGGCCTTACAGCCGCCTTTGGGGCGGCTGTAGCCGATTATATCCCCGCAGTAAGCTCTACAGTCGGAGCAGGTCAGATGCTGCTGATAGCGGGCTCTGGCTGGGTCCTGGAAATGCTGCTGGGAACCAATGCGTCAGACACTCAACGACGGTATTTCGCCCTGCTTAGTGAAACCATGGTGGTTGGGGTGTGTATCCTGATCCCTTTCTGCATGATACAACTGCTTGCTGGTCCCGTTTGGCTGGGCTGGCCCATTATCTCTGTTCTGCTGAGCAGCACAACCATGACCTATTTGCATTATGCGGGAATCCAACAAATAGGTTTGTCTCCCCGGCTTACGCTGCGGTGGTTTTTCAGTTTGCAAAGCACGGCCCTGGCCTGGATCTGCTTTTTTTATCTGCTTTAAATCGTCCTTTTATGCTCAAAAAAATTCCCCTCACCTATCGCGGCGAACTACACCAGGTCAAGCTCATCAATTTTAGTGTAGACCTGGAGGAGGTCCGTCAACAGGTTCCTGCGCCCCTGCGGATTCGGAACTTCCAGGGTCGGGCCCTGATCTCCATGGTGGATGTACAACTGAAACGCATGCGCCCGGCTTTTTTCCCAAAGGGTCTGCATTTTGCCTATCGCCACATAGGCTTTCGATTGTTACTGGATGATACCGCCTACCATGAAGACTCGGAAAAAAAGGGTATATACTTCCTCCGGTCCTTTACTTCTCATGCTGCAATCGCCTGGGGCGGAAGCTTATTAACCGATTATCGACTCAAGAAAGCTGAGTTCTTTACCGACTATATGAAACTTGATTTCCGGTCCGGCCGTCATATTCTGGCCTATGAACTGGATCAAAGCCACCCGCCTGAGACCTATCATCCGAAATGGCAAGAACGGGTAGGTGCAATTGATCGGGCTTATGCGGTCCGGGGGAAGCAGGTATATAAAACCCAGATCATGAGAGAAAAATGGCCCCTGCAAGAAGTCAAGGTGAATAAATTCACCACCAATTTCTTTCAAACCGCCCGCATTGAAGCAGCTTTCCAGGTCCCGGAGGTCATTCACTATCAATGGCTCTCCCCCCAAAAGCTAGCCACCGTATCCGCGCCCATTTATGCCACACACCTAAGCCCTTATCCATGAAACGTATCCTTGTTCTAGGCGCTAACGGGCAGATAGGCAGACCTCTTACGGAAGGACTTGCCGCCGCTTTTCCAGAGGCAGAAGTAGTAGCCGTGGTGCGCCGTGCGCCGAAGCAGCCTTTCCCTAAGCACATCACGCCCTTTCAGTTTCGGGTATTTGAAGAAGACTGGAGGATACTGGGGCAGGCCGACCTGCTGGTAAATGCTATCGGTCAGATCCGGGAAAGTCCGGACTGTACGTTCGAGCAGATTCATCAGGGATTGGTTCGCCTCATCCTGCAACACCGAAACCAACTGGGCAATCCCCGAATCCTGCAGCTCTCCGCTTTAGGGGCTCATCCAGAGCAAAAAGTCGCTTTTCTTCGTACCAAAGGCCTGGCAGATGCCCAACTGCTCGCAGAGGAAAGAGTCCATATCCTGCGGCCTTCCATCGTCTGTACACCTGATACGGTCCTGGTCCAGAAATTTCGGATGCTCGCCCGTATCAGCCAGTTTCTCGGGGGCATCCTACCGGTCCCGGACGGATTTCTCCAAACCAGGATTCAGCCCATCCTGATCGAAGATTTAGTGGACCTGAGCATAGCCGTTGCGCAGCAAGCTGAAGCGCCCGCCCTGATAGAAGCGGTAGGTCCTGAACCCATATCTATGGATGCCTTACTGGCCTTGATCGGGGTAGAAAAAAGATTTACCATCCGCCCCGTCAGGGTGAGTCGGAAGTTGTTAGATCCCTTGGTGGAAGGGGTTTTGGCATCCTGGCTACCTCATGTGATCAGTACGGACCAGTATGCTTTACTCTTTTCTGATAATGTGGGAGAGGTGGCCGAGACTCAAAAATGGCTGAGACGGGTGCCAGGACGCACCTGGCCCTTTTGGGAGGACGCGTTTCAAGCAAAAAGGCCGACTGACGTTGCGAAAGTCAATCGGCCTTAGGACATGTACAGGTACGGTTTCCAATCCTCCCTCACATTACCGTTAAAGGTGCTCAGGAACATGACAAAACTTGGCCTAAAGGGTTTATGCCGCATGCTCATGCCTGCCTCCTCTGGTGTCCGGTTGCCTTTTTTGGCATTGCACCGCTGGCAAGCGGTAACCAGGTTGTCCCAGGAATCTCGTCCCCCTTGCGATTTGGGAACGACGTGATCAATCGTAAGCGAATCTCGCGCTCCACAATAGACACAGCGATTGTTATCTCGCTTGAAGATATTGTGGCGGGAGAGATTGACACGTTTGTATGGGAGTTTGATAAAACGGTAAAGGCGGATGATGGAAGGGAAATCGAACTCATGTCCTACGGAACGGAGTCTCATAGCAGGGTTGTCGGAGAGTTGTTCGGCTTTTTTCAGTAGGACCAAAATAAAGGCTCTCTCGACTGAACAGACCCCTAGGGCTTGATAATCCGAATTAAGAACGAGTACACTTTCTCTTAGAACCATCGTCTTATACTAATCAAATAATGTGTCAAAGTATCATGATCGCGCGATCTAATGCCTTCCGGGCAGAATGGGTCGCGCTTCACCCTGCCCGATGCATGTATAATTTCGCTTTCTGAGGCGAGCAATCCAACGTGGGAGACGCTTCCTCCGGGATTTTTTGAAAAAAAAGCCAAATCTCCCGCTTTTTGGCTGCCTATCTCTACTTTTTCTCCTTCCAGGGCTTGCTTAGAAGAATCCCTGGGGATAGCCATCCCACACATCGCAAATAACCGCTGGGTAAATCCGGAGCAATCAATGCCAAAGCCGCTTCTTCCTCCCCATACGTAGGGGATGTTCAAATAGTGGCCTGCCAGGGTGATCAGTTCCTCAGGAGCCTGAGGTTCAAGCAACTGTAAGTCCGGCGCATAGCGCCAATTTTTCTCTCCCAGACTCAGGGAATCCTCCGAACCGGTGTGGGGAATTTCTGTTCCGATGGGCAAGCGAAGAGAGGAACCATCCGCCAAGATCAGGTTGCCACCCAGGACAAAACGGCGTTGCTTCCAGCCCGGTTCAAAAGTCGATCCGACGGGCCATAGCATGCGAGGGTTGACCCAGCCTTCGTAGCCATCCACTAACAGTCGTACACGCCACCAACTGCCCTGGTCTTCCAGCACCTCACAAAACTCCCCAAAGACCAGTTGAGAGACCATCTCCGCGGATTCCGCAGCCTCAGCCCGCATAGGAATGATGGCTTCCTGAGCAAAATAGAACATAGGTATGACCCTCAGATGAAGAGAAGAATAGACATTATACTTTTCATTCCTACTAAAGATACAATCCGCCCTTCACTTAACCTATCCTGATTCTCAGCCGCTTAGGAAAGCTTTACCGAAATCGTTTGAATAGCCCGTTTTTTTGTGCTACCTTTCTTTTACAAATTAGTTTTTCACTTCCAATAACTCCTTGCACAAAAGTGAGGCTATCCTTAGGGATGGCCTCGCTTTGTTTTTGGCCTGGAAAGACAAAAAAATCCAGGTTTATTTTTCTTCGCCATTAGAATTTTTGCCTTTTTTCCTTAACTTTGCCAGCCGAAAGAAGCAGAGAGATGGAATACGAAAAAGCTTTAGCGAGGCAGTATTCAATCAACGTCGCTCGCTTACGCTTGGGGAAAAACCAAGAGATCTTTGAAGTTGATAAGTCGTTTTTTGATCAATTTGAGCTCACACAAGGGCTCGATGGGGCAGTCAATCTGACCCTAGATATGATCAAATATGAAACGCATATTGATGCACACTTCAGGCTAACAGGTACGCTGCAAATTCCTTGTGATCGTTGCGGCGAGCCTTATCCTTTTGACATCAATACTGCGACCCGAATCATCTACAGTTTTGACCCCGACATGAGATTTGATCATGAAGAAGTCATCCATGTAGACGAAACCGAGCCTCGGCTCGTGTTGATTCAGGAAATTCACGATTTTATCCAAACGGCAATTCCCATTCGCAAGGTTCCTCCAGCAGATGTGCACCTTTGCTCACCTGATATCCTCCGCATGCTTGGCCTGGATGAAAAAGGAGAACCGCTTGAAGAGATTGTCGAAGAAGAAGAAGTGGAGATTGACCCAAGATGGGCAGCGTTGAAAAAACTAAAAGACCAGGAAGAGTAAGTCCCGGTCTCCATTGAGAAAGAAATAAAAAGTCATAGGAACTCATGGCGCATCCGAAGAGAAAAATATCTAAAACCCGCCGCGACAAGCGCAGAACACACCTGAAACTGAAGCCTCAGACCTACTACCTTGATCCAGTAAGTGGTGAGCCCACCCTGTATCACCGGGTATGTCTGGAAAGCGGATACTACCGCGGCCGTCAGGTGATCGAAGGAAAAGACGAGTAGGCACTCCCCTACCGTAGTATTTTCAACCCATCCCGAAGCTTACTTGGGTAAGCTTCGGGATTTCTATATGCCTGATTTTTGGAAATGGGAAGCCACGAATGCGCGAATTAGGGACGAATTTTTAGCTATAGATTCGTCTTTAATTCGTGCATTCGTGGCCTAAAAAAAAACGCGCTAAGAAACCGGCAGAATGGCCGATTTAGTGATTTTGGCTTCGAAATCAGCGCGGAAGCGCTGGATCGTATTACGCACCGGCCAGGCCGCAGCATCCGCAAGTGCGCATACCGTACGACCTTCCATATTATCGCACAGATCAATCAAGGTATCGAGATCCCGCATATTGCCCTCACCGGCGTCAATGCGTTTGAGCATTTTGACAAACCATCCGGTACCTTCCCGACATGGCGTACATTGCCCGCAGGATTCGTGGTCATAGAACTTGGCGATCCGAATCAGGAATTTTATGATATCTGTATCCTCATCCAGGATGCACATGCCCGCGGTACCGACAAAAGTGCCTACGGTACGGAGGGAATCAGCATCCATGGTGATGCCTTCGATCATTTCAGCTGTAAGGATAGGCACAGAAGAACCTCCGGGCACTACCGCTTTCAGTTTTTTGCCCCCCCGAATTCCTCCGGCTACATTATAAATCAAATCAGAGATCAGCATGCCTGAGGGATACTCATACATGCCGGGCCGGACTACATGGCCAGCAATGCCATACAACATAGGACCAGGGAAAGTAGGACAGCCGATGCCCTGATACCAATCGGCCCCATTACGGATCACGTAAGGCACGTGTCCCAGGGTTTCTACATTATTAATGGTGGTAGGCTTTCCCCAGAGCCCGAACTGGGCTGGGAAAGGCGGCTTAGACCGGGGATAGGGCCGCTTGCCTTCCAGAGACTCCATCAGCGAGGTTTCTTCCCCACAGATGTAGGCTCCGGCTCCACGGTGGACATATACATCAATGTCATGGCCTGAGCCCATGATATTCTTGCCGGCGTAGCCTTTGGCATAGGCTTCATCAACCGCTTCCTGCACCATGTTGATCCAGTCGGTATATTCTCCGCGGATATAGATATAGGCAGCGTCCATCTCCATGGCGTAGCAGGCGATGATCGCTCCCTCAATCATGGTGTGAGGATTGTATTCGAATAGCCGACGGTCTTTGTGGGTTCCAGGTTCGGATTCGTCCCCATTGCAGGCCAGGTAGCGGGGAACGCCCTCCTGTTTGGGTGGCATAAAGGACCACTTGAGACCGGCATTAAACCCGGCACCGCCACGACCGCGGATATTGGCCTTTTTTACTTCGTTTACCACTTCTTTGCGGCTCCACTTTTCTTCTGTCAGGACAGCACGTAAAGCCTGGTAGCCTTGCCCCTCTTTTTCGTATACCTCAAGTTTGTGAAAATTCGGAATGTCTGGTAACAGAATCTTCTTGTAGTTTCTCCAATCTGACGCCATAGGGATGCACCCACTTTAAATGATGGTACTGAATTGTGTAGTAAGTGAAATTAAGGATTTTTTCCTATACATCAACCCCGGATAGGAGGAATTAGGCTGTAAGGGAAGAATCTGGTGCTGGGCTGGGCATTTCCTGTTCTGCAGGAAGTTGGGTCCGCTCCTTATGTTGCCGCATAAACTTCCCCTGAAAGAATAAAATAGCGAGGATCCCCACAAAAATAGCCACATCGGCCAGGTTAAAAATGGGAGAGGGTCCTCCAAAGAGGCCCAGGTCCACCGTAAACATATCTACCACCCTACCCTGAAACATGCCGCCTGCATAGGTATTGATCGGGTCAAACCACACCCCGTAGAAGGTCCGGTCAATCATATTGCCCATAGCCCCACCCAGGATGGAAGCAATAAATAGCGGAAGATAGGATTGATGGCGGGCGTAATAATATAGCACCAGCACCAGGCCCATCAGGGCCAGAAAGGAAAAGAAAGTCAGGAGTAATTTACCGGCTACCGGGCTGAGGGACAGGCCTACCAGGCCAAAGACTTTATTGAGGGTCAGTCCAAAAGCGAAGCCGTCATTTTCAGCAAAGAGGATACTAAAGCCTTTGCCGAGGACTTCAACTTCTTCGCCCAGGTTCATGCGGGTTTTTACCGCAAGCTTGGTCAACTGGTCTACACATACGATGGCAAAGGATAAGAGGAAATAAGAACGAAGTTTCATTCTATCAGGCCTTTCCATAGACATACGGATTATGTGGGTTAGGCGTTCCTCTTTAAGTAATAAAAAAGCAATTACGCAGGGGCATTGCTTTCATCTTCCACCTCTTCGGTGGGAGAAGTAGATTCTAATGGACTAACTGTTTCGGTTTTTTCCGCTGAAGGCGCTTCAGACGGGCGCTCATCAGCACCACTTTCCTCCTTTGGGGTTTCGGGGGATGCCGTGGCCTCAGGGGTATTTTTTTCTGCCTCCCGGGCTTTTTCATCCATTTTGAAAAATCGTCCCTGGAAGATCAACAATACCACGATCCCGATAGAAATAGCGGCATCGGCAATGTTGAAAATCGGCCAGAGATGATAGGTTCCGCCTCCCATAAACTCAGGAAGCGGCAAGTCTCCAATATCCAGATAGAACATGTCTACCACGCGCCCGAAAAACAGACCGCCGTCGTAGTAATTCATATCGGAAAAAAAGACCCCGTAGAAGGTTCGATCAATGATATTCCCCAAGGCTCCGCCAAAGATCAGCGCCACATAATAGGGCAAAGGAGACTTGTGGGTTGAAATGCGATACAGCACATAACCAATAGCTATCACTGCCAGCAGGGAAAAGATCGAAAGAATGAGTTTCCCGGTGGATTCGGACATGTCCAGCCCCACGGTATTCACCAGTTTGGAGATGGTCAGGCCGAAGGCCGCGCCGGGATTCTCGATGAAATGTATCTTAAAGAAGTCTCCCAGAACGCGTATCTGTCCTGCTACTCCCATCTGCATATTCAACTTGACCACTACTTTGACGATCTGGTCAAGTAAAACCACCGCTCCTGCAATCAGGAAAAATTTACGCGCGTCTTTCAAGGGAATGTTTTTATCTGCCAAAAGGCCGGTTCGAATTTTGGTTAAGTTTCGCAGCAACTGTCGTCGTCGCATGTGGCACGACTTTCAGTCTATCTTTAGGGATGAGTTCTCCGGAGATGCGGCATACGCCATACGTACCGTTTTCGATACGGATCAAAGCCTTCTCCAATTTGTCGACAAATTTTGCTTGACGAGCCATCAATATTTCGACTTGCTCTTTTTCTCTACTTTCGTTGCCGTACTCGGTGAAGTTGATGCTATCGGCAGAATTCCCACTGAACTCCCGTAGGCTTTCTGCCAGGTGCTTATGTTCGTTGCTGGCATCTTCTAATTTCGCCATGATGATCTGGCGGAACTCTTCCAATTCTGCTTTGCTGTAAAACTTCTTTTCGCTCGCTTTAGCTTTTTCCATTTTCTCGCTAATTAAAAACAAAGACCGGTTAAGCAAGGGCCAATCGGGTAAGGGAAATGGTTCCCAGTACCCCGTTAATATCTATTTCATCAGTACCCGTCTCCTCCACCAATGCCAGTTTCTCCCCTAAAGTTTCTTTACAGATATAGTCGGCATAGGCGTTGACCGCATCGTTCCATCCCTCATTTAGGGATATAGCAATCTCTATGCGGTCGGTTACGTCAAAGCCCTTCGATTTCCGGAGATTTTGAATCCGGTTGATAAATTCCCGGGCTATTCCTTCCTGCTGTAGTGTTTGGGTAAGCGTAATATCTAATGCGACAGTAAATACCCCATCTGAAGCCACTGACCAGCCTGGTATGTCTTCACTCAATACTTCGACGTCTTCTCTCGATAAAGAGATGGCCTCTCCGGAAAGATCCAGAGATAAGGCTCCATCACGTTCGAATGCTTTGATATCGCTTTGAGTGAGCTTAGCCAAGGCGGGCCCGATCTGTTTAATCAACGGTCCTACTTTAGGACCTAAAGAACGGAAATTAGGCTTCACCTTCTTTACTAGCAGCTCATTATCTTCAGTAATATATTCAATATCTTTCATATTCACCTCATTTGCAATTAAATCACGAACCTTTTGCAACGCGTTTTCTCCCAAAGAAGGATCCATGATGGCGACCATCGCTTTGGCCAGCGGTTGACGCACTTTCAGTTTTTCCTTACGCCGGAGACTGAGAATCAATGAGGTAACTTTTTGAGCCATATCCATGCGCCGTTCTGCTTCCAGGTCGATCAGCTCTTCATGCCAAACTGGGTACAGTTCATGGTGCACACTGGCCATTTTTTCGCCAGCCGTCAAAGCCCGGTACAACTTCTCCGAAAAGAAGGGAGCAAAGGGACTCATCAGGACAGAAACCGCTTCCAGACACTGATAAAGCGTATCAAATGCAGCGGCATCTCCATCCCAGAAACGGCGACGGGAAAGCCTTACGTACCAGTTGGATAACTGCTCGTTGACAAAACGATCGATGGCCCGTACGGCGCGGGTTGGTTCATAGTCATCCATGAAGCCTTTCACGTCCTTCATCAGGCTGTGCAGCACCGACAGGATCCACTGGTCCAGTTCCTGCTTTTCCGTTGAGGTGGTGGCTTTGCCTTGCTCATAGCCGGTGATATTGGCGTACAAGGCAAAGAAGTTATAGGTATTGAACAGGGTGCCGAAGAATTTTCGCTGTACTTCCTGCACCCCGGCAATGTCAAATTTCAGGTTATCCCAAGGCTGAGAATTGCTGATCATATACCAGCGGGTAGCATCCGCTCCGTAGGTAGCCAGGGTTTCAAAGGGGTCTACTACATTGCCGATCCGCTTGGACATCTTACGTCCGTCTTTGTCCAGCAGCAATCCGGTAGAGATCACGTTCTTAAAGGCGGGGCTGTCTTCCAGCATGACAGCGATGGCATGCAGCGTAAAGAACCATCCCCGGGTCTGATCTACCCCTTCTGAGATAAAATCAGCGGGGAAGCTGCTTTTGAATACCTCCTGGTTTTCAAAAGGATAATGCCACTGGGCAAAAGGCATGGCTCCTGAATCAAACCACACGTCGATCAGGTCGGTTTCCCGGGTCATCGGCTGCCCGCTTTCGCTCATCAGCACCAGTTCATCTACGCCTGGTTTATGCAGGTCTAATTCGGCAAAAAAGGCTGCGGCAGTCGCCTCGGTCATCAGGCCAGCGGCTACCGATTTTTCAGCTTCTCCCTTCAGTTCTTCTACTGAGCCAATACAGGTGCGTTCCTTCCCATCCTCTGTTGACCAGACAGGCAAGGGCACGCCCCAATAGCGGGAGCGGGACAAGTTCCAGTCCACCAGATTTTCCAGCCAGTTCCCAAAGCGACCGGTGCCGGTGGAAGCCGGTTTCCAGTTGATCTGGTTATTGATGCCGATCAGTTTATCTTTTACCGCCGTGGTTTTGATAAACCAGGAGTCCAGCGGATAATAGAGCACCGGACGGTCCGTCCGCCAGCAGTGCGGATAACTGTGCTCGTATTTCTCAACCTTGAAGGCTTTGTTTTCGGTTTTCAGTTTGATGGCGATGTCCACGTCGGTGGTTCGCTCCTCCACCTGCCCATAGTCTTTGACGTAGCGACCAGCAAAGTCGGTCACCTCTTTCACGAAGCGCCCCTGCTTATCGACCAGGGGGCCCATATTGCCATCTTCATCCGCGACCATGAGGGGCGGGATGTTGTTTTGTTTAGCGACAAAAAAGTCATCCGAACCAAAGGTCGGAGCGATGTGGACGATGCCCGTCCCATCTTCAGTGGATACGAAGTCCCCGTGGATCACCCGAAAAGCATCTCCATCCGGCTGCACGTAAGGCAGCAATTGCTCATAGCGCAAACCTACCAGATCAGCGCCTTTCAGTTCTTCTACCACCTGCCAGGGGACCACTTTATCTCCCGCCTGATAATCATCCAGGGAAGCTTCTCCGCCTGCCTCCGGGAGGTATTTGCCCATCAGGTCTTTGGCCAGGATGATGGTCTGAGGCTGGTGGGTATACGGATTAAAGGTGCGAACCCGCACGTAAGTGATCCGCTTCCCTACCGCCAGGGCAGTATTGGAAGGCAGGGTCCAGGGCGTAGTCGTCCAGGCCAGGATGTACTCATCCTCCCGGTCCACTAGCCGAAACTGAGCCGTAACCGAAGTATCCTTGATCATTTTATACGTACCCGGCATATTGAGCTCATGGGAACTCAGTCCGGTTCCAGCCGCAGGTGAGTAGGGCTGGATCGTAAATCCTTTGTACAACAAATCTTTGTCCCATAGCCGCTTAAGCAGATGCCAGACAGATTCTATGTAGTTGTTTTCAAAGGTGACATAAGGGTTATCGAGATCAACCCAGTAGCCCATTTTGACGGTGAGGTCATCCCAAACGTCCTTAAACTTGAGGACATCGGTCCGGCAAGCCGCGTTATAATCTTTGACCGAGATGGTCTTGCCGATGTCATCTTTTTTGATCCCCAGCCTTTTTTCTACCTGTAATTCTACCGGCAAGCCATGGGTGTCCCAGCCGCCTTTTCGCTTGACCTGAAAACCGGTAAGCGTTTTATAGCGACAAAAAATGTCTTTAATGGTTCGAGCCAGCACGTGGTGGATGCCTGGCATGCCATTGGCCGATGGGGGTCCTTCATAGAAGGTGAAGGAAGGCTGTCCTTCCCGGATAATAATGCTCTCTTCAAAGGTATTTTCTGTGTTCCACCATGATAATACCTCCTGATCTATCTCAGGCAGTGAGAGCTTCTTAAATTCGGGATATCTTCTGGACATGAAAAAATTGATATGAAGATGTTTGAAATACGGGAATCTTCCGGCTTGGTTTACCTACTGGGAAAAACCGGGCCAAAAGAACGATTCCTGCATGCTAAAATCAGGCTGCAAATATAAAAAAATATCGGGGGCTTTTCAGGGGTGGGAAGGAAAAGAAAATGAAGGGTTTAGCCAAAGAAAAAGGGAAGCGCCCCAAGCCTAATGGGATAGCAAGGCCACCGGGCTTTTGACATAAACCCCAAGCTTTTTTCGTTACTTTTAGGAAGACGGGAATGATCAAATATTCCGGAAGCTATTTCGACCCAAATTGACTGAACATGAATCCGACCAAAGGTATCCTTCTATACAGCCTGTGTGCCCTACTTGTACTAAGTGGATGTCGCATGGGAAAGCAACTCAAAGTCCATCGTAGCAATATGGACTTCCTGGCCCAATCCGCCATGAAGCCAGCCGAGAAATTCGACCGACTGGCTGAGATCATGGCCACCGTCCTGGACGAAGCTTTGCAACAGCCCAGTCCCGTAAAGACCTATCGCTTTTTGGACAAATTCTCTAAGCAAAACGAGGCGTCTCTGGATATGGTGGTGGCGGAACTTACTACTTGGCAAAAAAACCTGAATGCTGCCCAGAAATTCAGAATCCTTGGACAGGCTACTCAAAAACCCTACGCCAAAAAGCTGCTACGCACTGTGCCTCAAACTTTGCAAATGATGGAGGATGGAGAGTATAAGCTAGGCAAGCTGGAAAAGGCCCTGGTGATGTTCAAGCTCCGCCAAATGTTCAAATAGGGGTTACTCCTTTACATAAATCTTTACGCGCGCCTGTCCCTGGATAAGGGCTTTGCGGAGTTCGCCTTTTGGCTGCACGTCCTCTCCCCAATGAGGCGGCAAACAAGTAGCCGCCCATTGTAGGTTTGTATCATAGCGGGTAACCATTTGAAAGGCTACGGTGTCTTGCACATAGCCATATCGGGGATCCAGCATGGCGCCATATAAAGGGAAATTGGTATATAGAGTATCCCCGGCCGTAAGTTCATGTTCCAGATAGGCGGCTGCTTTCTGTTGGACCAAAACCGCATCTGCATAATTAGGGTCTACGTCATAGTGAAAGGCCTGCTTGTTCGGCCAGAACAGGAATAATAAGGGCACGAAGAGGAAGCCCCATTTCCAGAATGACTCGCCTTTCCCATAAACATCCAGCGACCAGCCCCAAAAGATAGCCAAGATCCCCAGGGCGGAAAGCAGATAGCGGTCCATATACACATTGAGCGAGCTGAAAGCCAGCAAGCCTCCTCCGTAGATCAGCAGCAAAAAGCCAAAGGAGGTGCGCATTTCCTTCCATTTCCCCTCCCTTCGGTACAGGTAAAGGAAAAAAGCCACCAGCATCATGGCACTGATCATGCCTCTCCCCTGGTCAAGGGTGATGAAATACAGGCCCTTCAGAAATTTCGCCCAGATCCCTGCCCAACTCCAGGTAATCAGCTCCATGTGATAAGGGAAAAAGAACCACCCATGCTGCATGCGTTGGATGCCAAAGAAAAGGAGCAGGCTAAGGATAGGCAGCAGGGTGAACCCCCAGGCCTTCCAGCGGTAGCGACGCACCGCAAATAATATATAGGTGAGCGCGGCCAGGGGAATGAGGATAGCGGTTTCTTTGACCTGCATAGCAATAACTGTCCACAAGATATATGGTCCCCACTTTTGCTGGTAAAAAGCATGCAGAGCCAGCAGGGTACAAGCGGCCAGGAACATCTCTGGCAAGACCAGGGTGGCCTGGGCACGGATCGCCGGCATCATCAAAAAAGCCGTGCTGCACAGCAAGGCTGCTACGTCAGACATCTGCTGTCGGCAGAGGGAAAAAAGCGCCCAGCCCAGCCCCAGCGTGATGACGAGCGCAAATAAATGAAAAGAGAAGAGCGACCATCCACTCACTGAAATCCAGGTTGCTGCCAGGGCATAAAAGCCCAAAGGATGCCCCCGGGATAACTCAGGAGGCATGGCTGAAGGAAGCAAGCCTATTCCCTGATCAACCAGATGCAGCACCCCCGGTCCATATACGCCTAATTCATCCCAGTAGAGGGGATAGCTCAGGGCAGGCCATATCCCGAAAACGAAGAGTATAGCCAACGCCAACCAGGCAAGCTGTGACCATTGAAACCTTGAGAGGGTGGATTTCACCGGAGAAAATTACGAAAAACCTACTGACTTCAGGGATAGGTCCCGTCTGAAAGACCTATTTCACCGGTAAAGAGGAAGGGCGGGCTTTGCGGCGGGAAAAAAAGGGGATACGCAGAGGAGATTGAGGGGGATGTAACAACCGCAGGATTCTTTCCTGACTTTCCGTTGCATCTTGTTGGAACCGGGTCTGCTGAAGCATTTTCAGCCCCAGGTCCTTAAAGTAGGTCCGATTATGATCGGCCAGAAAAGAAATCAGCTGGGTAGCATGTCTAAAA
>JBCBGC010000083.1:0-36575 GCA_038527215.1 Bacteroidota bacterium | reverse complement strand
TGTAGAACGACATCTGACAACTTCTCTTTAAAAACACAAGAATTAAAAGATCGTGTTAGTGGGGAGAGCAGGATTCGAACCTACGAAGGCTGAGCCAACAGATTTACAGTCTGCCCCGTTTGACCGCTTCGGTATCTCCCCTATTTCTGATGTTGAATCTGACGCGCCTTTAATTGTTGGTACGACAGGCTGCCAAATTCTCTTTCATTCGTTATTTCAAGAGCCGGTGGACGGATTCGAACCGCCGACCCGCTGATTACAAATCAGCTGCTCTGGCCAACTGAGCTACACCGGCATGCTTTGTTTTTACTGCCTCAAAATGGCCTTTTTCAAAAGCCTTGCAAAGGTATAAAAGTTAGCTAGAGAAATCAACCCCCAAAAACAAAATATTTTCCACAGGAAAAAGGGATGATTTTTTACTGGCTAGCCCCTTGCTGGCTTGGCAGTTTTTATGCCTTCAATTCCTTGATACGCGCTTTCTTGCCCACTTTATCCCGCAAGTAAAAGAGGCGAGCTCTTCTTACTTTTCCTCTACGCGTAACTTCGATTTTTTCTACACTGGGAGAGTGAACCGGAAAGATCCGTTCTACCCCGATTCCACTGGAGATTTTTCTGACGGTGAAAGTTTCGGTGGAACCCTCACCTCTGCGCTGGATACAAACACCTTTAAACTGCTGTACACGCTCTTTATTCCCCTCTCTAATCTTCACGTGTACGTTGACCGTATCGCCAGCTTTGAAAGCGGGCATTTCGTCGCGAATAAACTCTGCTTGTACTAACTTTATGAGATCTTCCATTTCAATCTTTCATTAGACGGAGGGCAAAATTAGGGTTTTTAAACCAATCAACCAAACATACTTTGAAAATTTATTTCAATAAATCGGGCCTTCTCTCCTGGGTCTTTTTCAAGGCCGCTTCTTCCCGCCATGCTTCTATCTTTGCAGCGTGTCCTGAACGCAGGACATCAGGCACTTCCAGCCCTTCGAATTCAGCCGGGCGGGTATATACCGGAGCATCCAGTAAGTTGTCCTGAAAAGAATCTGACAAAGCTGAACTTTCATCCCCCAGTACGCCAGGGATAAGCCTTCCCAGGGCGTCTGTCAGGACCAGGGCAGGCAATTCTCCTCCAGAAAGTACATAATCGCCAATGGAAATCTCCCGGGTAAAGAATAAATCCCGAGCCCGCTGATCCAATCCTTTATAGTGACCAGCAAACATTAATAAATTTTCCTTGAGAGAAAGCGCATTGGCCATGGGTTGATCGAAGGTCTCTCCATCCGGAGTAAGAAAAATCTTTTCATCATAGCTCCGCGCTTGCTCCAGCGCCCGGATACAATTGGCTACAGGCTCTACTTTCAGGACCATACCGGCCCCTCCTCCGTAAGGATAGTCATCAACCTGACGATGCTTATTCTCGGCATAGTCCCGCAGGTCGTGAATATGAACCGACAGTAGCTGCTTATCCTGCGCACGCTTCAAGATGCTGTGGGACAGAGGACTCTCCAGCAATTGCGGTACGCAGGAAATAATATCTATTCGCATAAGTGCGCTTTCCTCCAAACCTGATGAGGAACCTCAACAGGATGCCTTTCTATTGGTTACTCAACTCTTCTTCCTGCAAGATCCGAATAGGACGCTTCAGACTTTCCTCTAATGAAATGAAAGTTTCCGTCCGTTGGATTCCTTCAATGGGCTGGACCTTGTCATTCAATATAGAGCGCAACTCCCGGGTATTGGTGCTGACAATTTTGAGGAAGATGCCATAGCGCCCCGTAGTGTAATGAATCTCGGTGATTTCAGGAATCTCTTCCAGTTGCTTGACGATGCGATTATACAGCGAGCCCTTTTCCAGGAACATGCCCACGAAAGCGCAGATGTCATATCCTAGTTTACTGGCATCTACTTCCAGGTGGGAGCCCAGGACGATCCCCATCCCTAATAATTTCTTCATGCGTACGTGCACCGTACCGCCTGAAACCACCAGTCTTTTAGCAATTTCTGTGTAAGGCATCTGGGCATCCTGCATCAGCATGGATAGAATCTGTAGGTCCAGCTTATCAATTTCTAAATTTGCAGCCATTTTTGATGTAGGTTTTTTATACTTTTATAATGTTTGGGTTTATTTATTGAAATAATCATAAAAATAACACCATTTCATTAATTTATTTTGAATTTATCAAGAAGTTCTCTAGCTTTGTATCAATCAATCACGAAGCGTTCTTTACACATAAGCGTTAGCAAATAAACTCTTACTGTAGGGTGATGAAATTGGCAGCCATGCCCTCTAGTCTCGGGGGTGAGGAACTGGGATAAATCCCGATGTTTATTCGGGGCCAACCTCCTCGTGAAGGTTCGAATCCTTCCCCTACAGCTTGATTATGCTTTGGTAAAAATACCTCCTGAACATCGCGGGAGGTATTTTCTTTTATACATTGTTCATGCGCTTGCGCATGATATCCAGGTCCTGTTGCAGTTTCTGCACCGTATCTTTCAGGGCGGCAACTTCGGCGCTATCGGCCGTTCCACCGCCACCACCAGCGTTGCCTGAAGAAGCCGAAGTTTTACTTCCTCCTCCTTTATTGAACCAATTACTAAACAGACCTCGGGTGCCCACGGCTCCTTCGGGTCCTTCTGCACTGGCCAAGGCTGCCATCTCTTGCTGCTTTCTCAGATTTTCGTATTCCTGGGACAGTTCCATTTGTCGCATCATAGCTTGATTCTGAGAAGAATCCAGGTTCAAACGGAATTGGAAGAGTTTTGCCGGAAGTTCCAGGATCGCCTTGATCAGATTAATCGGAGCCGATATGATGGCCAAGGCGGTACTAGGGTTTTTCAGAGAAATACGATTCGGGTATCCCACGGCATCAAAGGTTACTTCAAACTCCGTTTTCACCCAGTCTCCTTTAGGAAAGCCGATGAAGTGTACTTGTTCCGGATGAGGCAGGCGCACCTGATGGAATACGGTGCCTTTAGGACTGCTCAGCTGAAAGCTAAAGGTTCCCATCGGTCGGCAATAAATGCCGTTCTGAGCAGACTTACTGGAAGTACTGGCCGGGGCATCTTCTCCAGCGAGGTCCACCACCTTCAGGCTACAGCTTTCATGTATGCGCGCCAGGGCGGTATTGAGGTCCTCCATGGATTCCGCATGAAAGGGATCTATTTTCCCGGAGAAAATGGTAACGGGTCCAGCATCCCCTACGTCCCGGGTCTTGGGTACCGGCAGGGCCACTTCGGCTACGGCTGATCCCAATTCGATCAATTTATCGAATACCGCTCCGGACTGGTCTTCCACCAGGGTGTGAACCCGGCTCAGAAAACCCGCTTCATTAAATTCGAGGGTAATATCGTCGTTGGTAAATGCATTGGGGGTATAATGCAAAAAATAGCGGGCAGCCGGATCGGCTACCACCTCCACCGTGGGAGCAGTCATTTGTAAGGCCGCGTTCTCACCATTGCCGATTCTGGTAATCTCAATATGCACCATTCCTTTAGGGAGGTGGTAGTAATGGAGATTGCCCTGAGCCAGTGAAGAAGTGGAACTGAGGTTAAATTTCGCCATGAGTTCAAGTGCTTTAGGGGCATTAATGCGGTAATTTAAAAAAATATGATCACCAATTGAAAATTTCGCAAAATCATGGATACCTATTTTCTACATCCCTAAGAAACATTCCGGAGTAAGGCGAAAAAAACGCCCTTTTAGGGCGATCAGAGAAGAAAATTAAACCAAGAAGTGACTATTCTGCTTTTTCAATTATCTTAAACACAAACAAAAGACCTTAGCACTATGATGACATATTACCTGATTGGCGGGGTAGTAACCTTATTAAGTTGGCTGGTACGCCAGCGCTTTCAATCCGTCATGAAGCAGATTTCCCGCATAGGCACCCGCTCGGGCCTTTCTGGAAAAGAAATCGCGGAAAAGATGCTGGCTGATCACGGCATCCACGATGTGCAGGTGATTTCTGTGAGGGGCCAATTGACCGACCACTACAATCCGGGCAATCGTACGGTAAACCTTAGTGAAGCGGTATACGCAGAAAGAAGTGTTACGGCCGCTGCGGTGGCTGCTCATGAAGTCGGCCATGCCGTTCAGCATGCCACCAAATACAGCTTTCTGCAATTTCGCTCTGCGATCGTCCCGGTAGTAAGCATTTCCAGCCGCTTTGGCCCGATCGCCATTGCCGCAGGGATTGGCTTGATGGGGGCAGCTATGCAAATGGGGTACACCGTCTTTTTGGTCGGCGTATTGCTCTTTGGCGCGTCTGCCCTTTTTTCGCTGATTACCTTACCGGTGGAGTTTGATGCCAGTCGGAGAGCGCTGGCCTGGATGGAGGACACGGGACTGTCCAGGGGAGAGGAACTGGAGCAAGCGAAGAAAGGCCTCAGATGGGCGGCTATGACCTACGTGATTGCAGCCCTGACTCAATTGGCGTATCTGCTTTACTACATTTATCTGCTGATGCAGATGCAGAACCGCCGCCGCTAACTTAGCCTACAGAAAAGGCAGGTCGAGGGGTTTTTGCTGGTAGCGAGCCATGGATTTATAAATCTGATCCATGATCAGGATACGTACATTCTCTTTGAGAAGGAGTTGGTTGCTGGCGCGGGGGTAGGTTCGGTTGGACAAAAAGATATACACCAAATCATATTGAGGGTCTACCCACAGACAAGTACCGGTAAAGCCGGTATGACCAAAAGTTTTCATAGAGGCCCATTCCGAAACCGGGTTGGTGCGATAAGGGGAAATCTCCGGCTTATCCCAGCCCAGTCCTTTACGGCTATTTTGTCGTTGCTGCTTCGTAAAGTAATGGATGGTCTGGGGCTTGAGGTAGCGATCGAAGGCATAATTCCCCCCATTTTTGATCATCAGGCTGTATTTCGCGAGATCATAGATATTGGAAAAAAGGCCCGCATGGCCTGATATTCCCCCAAACAGGGCCGAGGTAGGATCATGCACGTAACCCTTGATGGTACAGTTTCGCCATTGCCGGTCAATTTCCGTAGGCGGACAGTCTCTGCCTTTGCCCTTCTGCGTGGGCTGAAAATAGGTGTGATCCATGCCCATCGGCCGGTAAAACTGCCGTTCCACATAGGCGGCCAAATCTTCCCCCAGGATATGCTCCATGACCCGTCCCATGATGATCAAGCCCAAATCACTGTAACGGGTTCGGGTGGTGTTTCTGACCTCTACCAACTTGATCTGTTCCCAGGCCCAATCCTGCAAAGCGGAGGAGGCATAAAAGCCCGGAGCGATGGGGTAGACGTGCGAGGGGGAAGGCACATAACTCAGGAATTCCCGATTGATGATTTTTCTGCGACTATCCTGAAAAGTCTCCAGATGTAGCGGTGCCCAACTGGGCAGGCCCGCATTGTGCTGTAGCAGTCTGCGTGGAGTCAACTCTGCCAGAGGGGTCCCCCGGAGGTCGGTCAGGTAGGCTTTGATGGGTTGATCCAGGTTCAGCCGCCCGTCTTCTACCAGGCTCATCGCAGCGAGGGTGGTAGCAGCCACTTTGGTAACGGAAGCCAGGTCATAGGTATGCTGGTATGCATCGATTACCGAGGATTTGCGGTCGTACTCCATGCGGCCAAAGGCTTTATCATACACAATCCGATTTCCCTTCATCACCAGAATCTGGCAACCAGGCATGGCTCTTCGGGCGATGTAGTGATAGGCCAAAGAGTCGATTTTGGAAAGCTCCTTGCGGTCCATCCGAGACTCTTCCGGAAAGCCAAACCCAAACCTTACGGCCCGGGGAATGGGAAAACCCTGACCAGCCCTGAAGGTGGAAGAAGCGGTAACCGGCAGACGACCTGAGACCGCAATCCCGCCAAAAATAGCCGCTGCAGCCGCTCCTTGCGCTTCCGGCACATCTTCATAGGCCACTACCACGGCCGCTTCGGTGCCGAAATTTCGCAGCGCATACGGATTCCCAAAGAGGCTGAGGATCACTTTTTTGCCCGAAGCCGAAAGATCACGACTCAGGCGGGGAGCTGGCTCCAGAATGCCAAAATTATCTTTTGCCCGCTGATTCATCCCAAACATGCCCAGGATGACGGTATCATAGTCCTCCAATTTGCGCATCAGGCCTGCTTTGTCCGCCGAAGTAAAATTCCTTCTCAGGTAAAAACGGCTTACGGACGCGTATTTTTTTAAGCTCTCTTCAAATCGGTTTTTTGCTCCTCCCCCGATCTGTACGTAAGCGATGCTTTTCTGAGCTAAATGATCAATGGGTAACAAACGGTCTTTATTCAGGGGGATGGTTACCGCTGATTCATAGAGTCTTTTCCGCAAAACCTGGATTTCAGGACGCTCCAGAATGGTAGTGGCTTTTTCTATGGAAGCAGGTTGATAGGCGGCCAGACCTGTGCGATATTTGGTTCTCAGCATGCGCCGAACCCTATCATCCAGTTCTGCCTGAGACCATTCCCCCTTCTGTATGGCCTGCTTGATCAGGCGGGCGGACAAAGGAACATTGGTGGGAGAGAGCAGCAGGTCATTCCCCGCTTGCAACGCTTTCAGGCAAATTTCCCCCGGTGAATAAAACTTGGTTACCCCATGCATATTGAGGGCATCCGTAAACACCAGGCCATCAAAGCCCATTTTTTTCCGTAACAAATCCGTAATGATCGGCCTCGAAAGGGAAGAAGCCTGATTGGTCGTAGGATCCAGAGAAGGAATGTATAAATGGGCCACCATGACGGCTCCCACGCCGGATTCGATCAGTTTTTGGAAGGGGTACAATTCCAAGGTATCGAGTCGGTTGATGGGGTGGTCAATAATAGGCAGGTCATAGTGCGAGTCCGTATCGGTATCGCCGTGGCCGGGAAAGTGCTTGGCGCAGGCCATGATTCCCTGATCCTGCATACCCTGGCTGATCATGATCCCTTTACGAGCCACGCGGTATTTATCTTCCCCGAAGGAGCGATAATTGATCACGGGGTTACGAGCATTATTATTCACATCTACCACGGGGGCAAAGTTGACTTGCACGCCTACGCTTTGGAGGTCTCGGGCCATTTCCCGCCCCAGGTAATACAGCAGGGAATCATCCCTTACCGCTCCCAAAGTCATATTACGGGGATAGCTGGGCACGCCTCTTAAGCGCATACTTAGCCCCCACTCCGCATCCTGGGCAATCAGCAAAGGTAAATAGGCTTGCTTCTGATAGCGGTTGATCAGCTTGATCTGATCCCTGGGGTTACCTTGCATGAAAATGAGTCCGCCCAGATGTTCTTCTCGCACCAGTCGCTCTATGTAAGCATAGTCTTTTTCGGTCTGGTTAGAGTAAGTGGTCAGGATAAATAATTGGCCAATTTTTTCTTCCAGGCTCATCTCCTGAAGCGTACTGTCAACCCATCGGGATTCAGCTTGGCTTTGCTGGCCATAGAGAGAAGAAAAAGCAAAGGTTTGAAGCCAAAGCAGCACCAACCAGAGGGTTTGAGCGCGGTGAAATTGTTGGAAAGGGAATCCAGTCATGTAGGGTGAAGTGAATATACGCTAGGGTAATGAAATGTGTAAGGATTCAAGGGTTGCGATATCCCAGGCCAGTTCCGGGAAATTGTTTCTTTTCTGGTATTGGAAAAAAGCCTGCTGCGTAGGTCGATCCCATCGACCATGCAGGCTATGTAAATAATAGCCTTTTTGTTTAAGTTTTTGTTGGATGCTCCGTACCAGGGCCGTGGACTGAAAATCATCACATATAACTTGCCGGGGCTGCAGGTAGTAGCCAGGGAAAGTTTTGGAAGGACCCTGGACCTCCAGATACCGAGCTTGATACCGCTCGTTGACCAAAGCGTTGGGCTTTTGGGCCACCTGATATTCGTGCGTCTTACGCCGGGTCTGGGAAAACTCTTCCCGGGTGCCTGCTGGGTCTTTCTCTGCCAACCATTCCCGATGATTGTAGCGGGTTTCGCCCACTGTCCACCGTCTCGGCGCATCCAGATAGGAACGTTCACGGTAACGGGTATCGTGCAGAGAAGGCTGAAAACTTCTCACCGGTATCTCCTGAGTTCGGGTGAGTTCATAAGTACCTTGCCAGCGTTCTGAGCGCCCAGATTCCCAGTAACTCCCTGCAAAAGCGGCTTTCTCATGATCCTGGGGAAAATAACCACGGGCCTGAGCCGGGCTCATTCGCTGAGGCTGAGCCCGCGCCAATTGGTACCCATCGAAACCCGTATAGGTTACCTGACCGGGTAGTTTCATTTGCTGGGTTTGCCCTTCCTTGCGCAGCACTTCGTAGGCTTCGGTCTGTAAGAATGCCTGGCCTTCCAGTTTTTGGAGTTGGGGGACTGCTGCGACCCGGGAGGCGGAACGAGACGTCCAGGTGCTTGATGTGGGAAGCCTCCTGTAAAAATTGGTATTCTGTCCTTCGGTAAGGCGCCCGGTTTCATAGGGCTGAGGTAACAAGGCCGCTGAGGTAGAGGCAGCCTGGGTCCGTAGCTTTCCCTTCACGGTTTGAAAGGAAGCCGGCACGGAAACCGAAACTTCGCAAAACGTTTTTACCGGGCGGGAAGAGCGGGCGGCGCCTATGCTTAGGAAGAGGAAAACCAGGCTCAGACCGGTGATCCATCCTTTTCGTATCAACATAGGTTTCCCTTGCTCCATGTCCTAAAAATAAGACTTATACGCTAATGTTAGGAAGGGGAAGGGGATTAAATGAAAATTTCTCTACCTCAGCAGTAGTTCCCCAATCCCAAAACAAGCAAAGATGACGGAGGCAATGCCGTTGGTGGTGAAAAAGGCCAGATTTACCCGGGAAAGATCATGGGGTTTGACCAAAAAATGCTGATAGCCCAGCAATACCAGAAAACAAATGGCTCCAATCCAATAAATCCAACTGGCCTGGATCAATACCCCGAAAAGGAGGATAAAAGAAGCGGTAACAAAATGTAGGGCAGATGAGACCATTAAGGCCCGATTCTTCCCTAGCCAGGCAGGAATGGAGTAGAGGGCATGACCTTTGTCGAATTCTTCGTCCTGCAAGGCATATATGATGTCAAATCCACTCACCCAGGTAAGGACCGCCAGCCCCAATATGATAGGCTCCCACTGAAACACCCCGGTTACCGCGATAAATGCTCCCACGGGGGCCAGGGACAAGCCTACCCCCAAGACTAAATGACAAAGGGCCGTGAACCGCTTGGTGAGGGAATAACCCAGAATCACCGCCAGCGCTACGGGAGAAAGGTAAAAACAGAGGGGGTTGATAAACCAGGTGGTCAGGATAAATAAGCCTACATTGGCCAGGACAAATCCCAAGGCATGGCGGGGACTGATGATCCCCGCAGGAATTTCCCGGGTCTGCGTACGGGCGTTATCGGCATCTATATCCCGGTCGATATAGCGGTTGAAGCCCATGGCTGCATTTCGGGCAAAAACCATACAGAGGATGACCAGTAAAAAAGACTGCCAGGCAGGTTTATCGGGTTCCCAGGCATTGATTTCCATAACCTGAAGGCCCAGGAACAATCCCAGCATCGCAAAAGGCAAAGCAAAAATGGTATGGGCGAATTTGACGAGGGAAAGGTATTTCTTCATATAACCGAGATCAAAGGGGCAGCTTCACTGCTTTTTTTTAAATAACCAATATCTAATATGAGAAATTTCTTTGCGGGAATGAAAACACTTCATATAGAGAATCCGTTATACTCCCATGGCCGACAAAAAACTCCATATCCTGGTGTGTAACAGCGCACGCCCCAAACTAAGTGGTGGGGGATGCTGTAACGATAAAGGATCCGAAGACCTCTTGCTCTATTTACACACCTATTTGGAGGAAGCCAATCTCCATAAAAAGGTGATTGTCAAGGGTTCAGCCTGCCTCTCCAATTGCCGAACTGGCATTTCCATGAAGATGTTACCCGACAATGTCCTTTACGGAAAAGTAACCCCCGAAGATATTCCGGAAATTATCCACAGTCATCTCCAACTCAACCAGCCTGTGGATCGCCTGGTCATGAAATCCTCCAATGATTATTGGTGGATGTAGCCATCCTTGCTATCGGTCCAGCCAGGCTTTAAATGCTTTTACTTTTTCTCTTGCCACCAATACTTTCTCATCTTTTTGATGGCGAAGGCTCAGTTTCAGTCTCCGATTGGAAAAGGAAACAATGTCTTCCATAGAGGCAGCACTTACCAGGTAAGTGCGGTTGATGCGAAAAAAAGCATCTGGATCAATCTTTTCTTCCACCTCTGCCAGGGTTCCTTCGATCAAAAACCTGCGGCCATCCTCCGTGCGCATAAAAACCACTTTTTCTTCCGCATAGAAGTATAAAATGTCCTCGACGGGCACGACCACCAAATGCTCGCCTTTTTTTACGACAAAGCGGGTTTTATAGGCTTTTTTCTCACCCATCACCATCTGTCTCAGACTTTCAAGGTCAAAAGGCAGGGCCTGCTTTTTCCTGGATACATCCTGATATTGCTTGACATATTGATCCAGGGCAGCCGCCAGTTCTTCCTCGTCCAATGGTTTGAGCAGATAATCAATGCTATTGACCTTGAAGGCTTTAAGAGCGTATTGGTCATAGGCAGTGGTAAAAATAATCGGGCAGGGTACCGTGACCTGGTCAAAAATGTCAAAACTCAAGCCATCCGCCAGTTGGATATCCAGAAAGAGCAGATCTGGGGGGCTATTTTCTTTAAAGAAACGGACGGCCCGGGAAACGCTGTCTAATCTATCCACCACCTCGATGTGAGATTCATAGCGCAAAATCATTTCCTCTAACCTTTCGGCCGCCAGGGGTTCGTCTTCGATAATCAATACAGTCATTGCCATAAGTTGGAGGAATTAAGCGGTTTGGGAAAGGCTTAGCAGGGGGAGTTTGACGATAAAGGCGGATTCGGTTTCCAGGATTTCAGGTTTTCGGTCGGACAAAAACTGGTACCGATCCAGGATATTTTGCAGGCCTTTACCCGTTCCGGCGGCCGGAGAGCTTTTTTTCTGCAAGTTGTTCCGCACGGTAACCCAGGCATCACCTGCCTCTATGCTTACCTCCAAAGGCTGGTCGGAGGAAACGATATTGTGTTTGATCGCATTTTCAACCAGCAGCTGTAAACTCAGCGGGGGTAAAAAAAGCTGTTTCCCGGCCTCGGTATCTATCTGTACCGCCAAATTATCCCCAAATCTGATGTGCAATAAGTATAAATACGCCTGCAGACATTCCATTTCGCTATCTAGTCTGACCACCTCCTGATCAGCATGTTCCAGGATATAACGGTATACTTTGGAGAGTTGCTTGATAAAGCGAGCCGCCTGGTCCTGATCTTTATAGACCAGACTCGACAGGGCGTTCAGGCTATTAAAAAGAAAGTGAGGATTGAGTTGGTTTTTGAGGGACAAAAAGCGGGAGTTGAGCTGCTCTCGTTTCAAGCGCTCCGCGTTCAGGGCGGACTGTCTCCAATTAAGCAGAAAGCCCCGGCTATGCAGCAAGGTAGAGATCACCAGGGTGATGACCAGGCTAAACCAAATGGTGTTGGTTAAATCCCCAAAATCGAAGGACACCCCCAAAACGAGCACATAATAAGCCCACAATACCACCGAAACAGCCAGGACTGTATAGCCTACCATAAATAAAATCCCAAGCACCAGCCGTAGCAGAGGCTGCTCCAACCATACAATACGGTCATCCAGGGCCCGGCTGATCCGGCCGTTTCCTTCCCACAAGACTACGCAAATGATGACCCCGAAGAGGATATTGGGCCAGGCTTCTTCCCAGGTATCGAGGCACTGCCAGCAAATAAGGGCCAGGCCTCCGACCCCAAACACCAGATAGATGAGGGCGACCTTGCCCAATCGTTTGAGAGTTGAACGCATGCTGAAAATTACACCTTCCCCGTGAGGTTTTCAAAAGCAGTCTGGAAGGCTTACCTTTGTTAGTCTCCCTACCCGGCGGGAGGATCGATTTTTGTCTTTTGTATTAAATTCATTCGCGTAGATGCCGCAGATTTCTCAAAGAGCTCAGGCCATGCCTGCCTCTCCCATCCGTAAACTGGTCCCTTTTGCTGAAGCCGCCAAAGCCCGTGGCACCCAGGTGTATCATCTCAACATTGGCCAACCAGACATCGAAACCCCTCCGGGTTTCATGGAGGCCGTTCGGACGGCGGACCTGCCCGTGATTGCCTATTCCCACTCAGCCGGGATTGCCCCGCTTAGGAGTGCAATCAGAGATTATTACGGACGAAAAGGGCATGAGCTGAACGAAAACGAAGTCATCGTTACCACCGGCGCTTCTGAGGCGCTAAACTTTGTTTTTGCCAGCTGCATGAATGCCGGGGACGAAATCATCATTCCTGAACCTTTTTATGCGAACTATAACAGCTTCTCCATTTTCTCGAATGTAAACGTGGTGCCGATCACCACCCACATTGAGGAGAGTTTTGCCCTGCCTCCCATAGAGGAATTCGAAAAGCTAATCACCCCAAGGACCAAAGCCATCCTGATTTGCAATCCCGGCAATCCTACTGGGGTGATGTATCCCAGGGAAGCCCTGGAAAAGCTGCGAGAGATCGTTTTGAAACACGATCTATATCTGATCGCAGACGAAGTCTACCGGGAATTTGCGTATGACGGGCTCGCGCATCACTCGGTGCTGGGCCTGGAAGGCCTGGATAAGCATGTGATCGTGACCGATTCAGTCTCCAAACGCTTCTCTGCCTGTGGCGCCCGGGTGGGCTGTGTCGTCAGCCGCAATGCAGAAGTCATGACCTCCGTCCTCAAACTGGCGCAGGCCCGCCTTTCTCCGCCTACCCTGGCCCAGATCGGTTCGGAAGCCATCTACGGACTCCCCCAAAGTTTTTATGATGGGGTGATAGAAGAATATGTAGGCCGCCGCAACCTGCTGCTGGAAATGCTGGGCCAAATGGAAGGCGTTACTGTGCCGCAGGTCAATGGCGCCTTTTATGCCATGGTAGAACTGCCCATTGATGATTCGGAAAATTTCTGCCGGTGGATGCTGGAAGAATTTTCTTTCGAAGGCGCGACCACCATGATGGCCCCAGGCTCTGGTTTTTATGCTACGCCCGGACTAGGCAAGCAGCAAGTCCGGATCGCTTATGTCCTCAACGAAACAGACCTGCGTCAAGCCATGCGTTGTCTGGAAGCGGGTCTGAAGGTGTACAATGAAAAAGTCATGGCCTAACGGCAGGAGATGGCTGGGATCTATCTCCATATTCCCTTTTGCCGCAAAGCCTGCATCTATTGCGACTTTCATTTCCTGACCAATTTGAAAGGGAAAGCGCAACTGGTAGCCGCTCTGAATGAAGAATTGCGGCTCCGCCAGGATTTTTTTCTTCATCCGGAACCTATTGAGACCATCTACTTTGGCGGAGGGACACCCAGTGTGTTGACCGAAGCGGAATTGGGCAGCATCCTGGAAGGGATTTTCGCCCAATACCCTGTAGTACCCGAAGCCGAAATCACCCTGGAAGCCAATCCAGAAGACCTGACGCCAACCTATCTGCGCATGCTTAAAGCACAGGGCATCAATCGCCTGAGCATCGGCTTGCAGAGTTTTTCAGCCGAGCAATTGCAGTGGATGAACCGGCCCCATAGCCCGGAGCAAGCCTATGCCGCCGTCCGGGAAGCGCAGCAGATTGGCCTGACCAATATTTCCCTGGATTTGATTTTTGGTTTACCCCATACCTCCCTGGAGTCCTGGACAAAAGCCTTACAGACCCTGATCAGTCTGGAGGCGCCCCATCTCTCGCTGTATGCTCTCACCCTGGAGGAGAAGACAGCTTTGTTTCATCAGGTAAAAAAAGGGCAGACCCGGCTCCCAGAAGATGAAGCCATCAACGCCCAGTTTCTAGCGGCGCATGAACAGCTCAGCGCGGCCGGATACGACCACTATGAGCTGTCCAACTACTGCCGCCCGGGCTTTCCTTCCCGTCATAACTCTGCCTACTGGCGAGGCCTGCCTTATCTGGGGGTTGGCCCTTCGGCGCACAGCTATGACGGAAAGCAACGCGCCTGGAACCTCCGGAATAATGCCCGCTATGTAAAAGCCCTGGCACAAGGGCAAAGCCCGGTAGAGGCTGATGAAATCCTTTCGTCCGAGGACCGCTACCACGAATACCTGATGACCCAATGGCGAAAAAAGGAGGGCGTGCACGTCCCAACCCTGGACCAATTCCTGGGTTTTAGCTGGCGGGATCGCTACGCCTCCCACCTGGCCAGTTGGCAAAAACGCTCCGTTTGGGAAGATAGCGGAGACTGGATTCGCCTTACGCCTAGCGGATGGCTACTTTCTGATCAAATTATTGGAGATTTTTTTCTGACCTGACATTATCAGTCGGGAAATGCTAAATTTGCGCGTGAGTATGCAAGCCATCAACACGCATAGCATCCTCAGCAACATCACCAAGGTACATACGCATGTCTCAAACTCAGCAGGAAAGTAGCTTTAACCTCCTTTACATTTTTCAGGTCATACGGAAGTACCTGATCTATATCATCGGGGTTGTCGCCCTTGCAGGAATTTTAGCCATCATTTTTACCCTTCCTCAGATCTACAAACCAGAATACCTGTCCTCCACCATCGTCTATCCCACTAGTGCGGAACGTTACGATGTGGTCAACCTCTTTCACGATGAGCCTATTCTTTATCTCTATGGGGAATCTAAGGAGGTTGAAAAACTGGAGCACCTGGCCAATTCAGAGGCCGTCAAAATGTTCATCATTGATTCGCTCAATCTATGGGATGTGTATGGCGTTCATCCGGAAAATGATGAATCGCCCAAGTACTATGTACTACGGACCTACAATAGCATGGTCAACACCGTGCGTGTCGCCGGTAACGGCCTACAGATTGAAGCCTATGACATCAATCCTGATCGGGCTGCCGCCATCGTCAATCTGCTGGTTCAAAAGGTAGATGAGATGAACATCAATATGCTGCGGCAGAATAAAGCTTCCATCCACTCCATGTACCGCAAAGGCTACGAGAACCTGGAAGTACAGTTGGCGGAGTATACCGATAGCTTACGCCGGGTCCGTAAGCGCTATAATGTATTCAATGCGGAAACCCAGACTGAGCGTATGGTAGAGCAAGTGATGCTGGCCGAAGCCGCGCTATCCGAAGCTCGTACCGAGGAAAAAATCCTTTCCATGACTTCTCGCTCAGGCAATTCCATGCTAGAGGAAGCCAAGATCAGAACCCAGGGAGCCCGTAACAAAGTCTACGGCATGGTCAACGCAAAAAGCGGCACCAACCTCAACCTGGAGACCTTTCGGGAAGGATTAGACCAGGTTTTGGCCCTGGAAGAAATCTGCGAGTATCTGGCCCGTGATATCAAGGATGCCCGGGAAAAAATCGAGGTCTTTGACCTGATGGACATGGAAGCCTTCACCACCATTCTGGTAACTGAAGAAGCCCAGCCTTCAGACAAAAAAGCCCGCCCGGTCCGCTGGGTGATCCTCCTGGCCACCTTATTGATTGCCGGACTGGCCAGTATCATGGGGGCCGTTCTGGTGAATGGCATCACCGGTCGCCTGGATACCAAAACGGAGGAAGCAGCAGCTTAAATGCTCAAATTTCTCGACCGCATATCGATCCATACCTGGCGCAAGCTGGCCTTATTTGGCTTGGCGCTGGCGATTCTTTTGCCGTTGGGAATAGGCCTGAAACTCAAATTCTGGCAGCTCTTTGCCGCGCCTTTGGCCGTGGTCGCAGGCCTGCTGGTGGTGTACGACTACAAGCCCCTGTTTTATCTGATGGTAGCCGCCATTCCCCTTTCTATCCAGTGGGAAGTGGCAGATGGCTTTACCCTGGATGTAGCGACCGAACCCCTGATGTTGGTCTTTCTGGTGGTATTTATCCTGGATTGGCTGGCGGGTCGGCAGTTTAAGCGGGAACGAAAGATTTACCCTTTCCATCTCCTGATATTTCTCATTCTCTTTTGGACCGCCTTTACTACGCTGACCTCAGAATATCCTTTCCGCTCCTTTAAGTTTTTGCTGGCAAAAGTCTGGTATCTGGCAGCCTTTATTTACATGGGGGAAAAAATCATCCAGGATCCTAAACAGATTCCCCGGCTCTTCTGGACCTTTTTTATCCCTTTGCTCCTGGTCGTTATCATCATTACCATTCAACATGGCCTGGAAGGTTTCAGCTTCGAGACTGCGCACAATATCCCCATGCCCTTTTTCGCCAATGGGGTGGTTTATGCGGCGACCCTGGTCCTCTTCCTGCCCTGGTGTTGGTATGCCCGCACCTGGTACAACCCCAAAAGTCTGGAATGGTATATCATCATTGCCGGGACCCTGCTGATTGCTTTTGCCACCATTCTGACCTTCAAACGTGGGGCTTGGCTGGCATTGGTATTACTCCCTTTTATCGACCTGGTGATTAAACGAAGGCTCTTTGATAAGCTTATCTATGTAGGGATTGTGTTCACCACCCTGATCCTGGGCTGGCTGATCAACGACAATAAATTCTATGAATTTGCCCCTAACTATCAGAAGACGGTTTGGCATGAGGGCGACCTGACCGGACACTTGCAGGCGACCATTTCCGGGACGGAGATTTCCAGTATGGAGCGCTTCTATCGTTGGGTAGCCGCCAAAAATATGATCGCCGACCTGCCGCTGACGGGTTCGGGGCCCAGTACCTTTAACCAGGTCTATAAACGCTATACGGACGATGCCTTTCGTACCTATGTCTCGGATAATCCCGAGCAGTCCACCACGCACAATTACTTTTTGCAGACTTTTTCCGAACAAGGCATCCTCGGAGGCCTATTGTTCATTGGCTTGTGCTTGTATATGCTGCTCAAAGCAGCCAGGCTATACCCACTTATGCCGGATGCACGGAGCAGGAGCTATTTGATGATGGCGCTTTTGAGCTTAATTACCATTCTTTTTCATAGCTTGTTGAATGAATTGATTGAGGTAGACAAAATCGGCGCCATGTTCTGGCTCAATCTGCTGATCCTTCACCTCCTAGAGAAATGGCATGAAAGCGGAAAACTTTCCCAGACACCATAAAAGACAGGATTTTTTTCTGGATGTATACGATGTAGTCCGGCTGATCCCCAAGGGCCGGGTTACTTCCTACGGAGCGATCGCCCGCTATTTGGGTGCAGCCCGCAGTGCCCGCATGGTCGGTTATGCCATGAATGCCAGCTTCACCCAGCATCAGGTTCCTGCCCACCGAGTGGTCAATCGCAATGGCGAACTGACCGGTCGCCATCATTTTCCCAAGGAAAGACCCATGGAAGCCAGTCTGCTCGCTGAGGGCATTGAGGTAGTAGATTTTAAGATCAAAAATCTAGACAAATATTATTGGGATCCCAATGTGGAATTGGGGTAGGGACGCCCTGCGTGGCGTTTTCTCCAGCCTTTATGTCAGCCCGGAAGCACGCGACCATAGGGAGGTGGGCTATCCGGGGTCTCCATGTTTGCTAAAAAGATCATGGAGACCCCGGATAAGGCTTTTTCCTTAGCAGAAAAAAGCCTTTCCGGGGTGACACTTTTGTTGATGCATTGTCTGCGACAAGGCTTCGAGCGAAAACCCCTTTCAAGGGGTTGCGGCCAGTGCGAGCGGGGATGTTCTCGACAGGTCGCGGCGAGTTCGAGCGGGGATGTTCAGCCCCCAACGTTAGATTCCTGCAATTTTTGCGGTCGGGCTCCGCAAGCTTAACTTGTATCTTAAGCATACCTAATACCCCACTTGCCATGAAAAGAACCCCGTTTATCTTGGTAGGATCGCTTTACCTGCTGACTTCCTGTAGCCTACTCAAGCCTACCAATCGCTATGATTATTTACTGAAAAACCGGCCGGTAGCTCCGATCAAGGCCACTGAACCCAATCTTCCGGGGGCTTCCACTGCGGCACGTCCTCCGGCGGGTAAGGCAGCAGACATCCCGGTGGTATCTCATATTTCTGATCTTGAACCAACGGCTGATGAAGCCGTACCCATCCTGGAACCCTATTTGCCAGCCGCCAATGTGATTGAAAAAGCCGAGTCCTATATGGGGACTCCCTATCTGCTGGGGGGCATGGACCATGCGGGCATTGATTGCTCGGGCCTGACCTATCGGGCCTACGAGGCTATAGGCGTACAGCTGCCGCGTACTTCTCGCCGACAGGCCGAGACGGGAAAAGAGGTGAACTTATATGAGGTAACAGTAGGAGACCTGTTGTTTTTTGACTCAAAAAAAGGCCAGACCATCAATCACGTGGGCATGGTAACCAGGGTATGGCGCGGGAAGGTAGATTTTATCCACGCGACGAGCAGCCGGGGCGTCAGAGTGGACAGCATGGAAGATGACTACTGGCGGGTCCGGTTTCGGAAGGCGATGCGGATGTTGAACCCATAAAAAAAGCATCCCACAATGTGGGATGCAGATTTCTTGGCTGGAATGGGAGGAATGTCGTCCTTAGTGTCTGGGTAGAGAATTAATAACCAGGAATAGGTACCTTAGAAATTTTTTCTAATCCGTCAACCAGGATTCCAAATTGATCTTCCTGCATGGTTTGCTTCATGCGGGTAGATAGTTCACGCAAAAATTCGGCATAGTCGGCCAGCAACTTTTTACCTTTGGTAGAGACGTGTACAAAAATGGAACGACGGTCAGTTTTAGAATTTACTCTTTTTACGAGTTTCTGAGATTCCAAACGGTCGATAATGTTGGTCAGGTTAGAAAGTTTTACATTAACCCGCTCTCCGATATCCTTCATTTTTTTATCGCCTTCCATATCTAGAAGTTTCAGGATATCAATTTCCACCGCGGAAACTTTAAAACGTTTTTGCACGATCTCTTGGTGTCTGTTGATCACCGCGCTCAGTTCGAACAAGCTTTGCTCCAGCCGGGTCAGCCTGTTTGCCATTGCGTCCTGGTTTTCATGCATAGTTTGAGGTAATTTAGATAGGTTGATTCAGCAATGCCCAGTAATATACAATTACTGGGAATAAATACAGGAAGAATTTTCTACTCTTTCTGAAAAACTAGCAAAATCTCTTCAATAATGTTCATCCTTGTAAAGAGCTTCTTCGCTAAAAGAACGCTTCATCAACCCATTTACGCCAGAGATTTTGCTGGTTAGCGAAATAATCCTATTTAGGACTTTTTACAAACAAAACACTTTTGGGGCAAAAACGCAACCTTTGAAAGTTATTATCTCAAAAATCTCCCACTAATAGATAATTCTCGTCTTAAATATTTCCTGAAGTTTCTTCAAGTTGGGGTTCTTTTCGCTCATAACCTTCAATTTATCCTCCTCTGTATAGGGGATTTCCTGTTTGGGTTGAGCAGAGGCATCCACCCTCGCTTCCAGGAATAGGTGTGGGATATTTAACTGCTCTCTTAGGTAGGGCAAAAGACTCTTCTCAGAAGCCACCAGGGACATAAATATCTCATTTTCAAGCAATAGAATCCATTTGTTATGCTCGAAAGAAGTTTTACCTCCCTGAAAGGCTGAAACTAAATTCATCTTATTTTGTTTTTTCAGCCCCTCTAAAAAAGTGCCTAAATGCTGATGAAACTCTTTCTCAGGAACCTGAACCGTCGGATCGACGTCGTAGGTGAGATTTTCCTCCGTTTCTTCGGAAGACTTTGCCGCTTCAGCGATTTCTTTTAGCTGAGGCTGCATCCCTTCAAAGGTATTCGAGAGCTTCAAAGAAGGCATCATGCCTTTGGGCTTTGTAGTCGAAACCGGTGGCTTGCTGTGGCCGTTTCCAGAAACAGAGACGCTCGCAGGGGTTTTGGGAGCAGGCGGAGGAGGAATCTGGGGTTCGACTGGGGGCGTCTCTTTCTTCGGAGGAGCTTTGGGAGGTATTTCAGCGGGTGAATTAGATGTTGTAGCAACTTTTTGCTCAGCTATAGGCTTTTTTTTTACCAATTCCGAGGCCGCTTGAGGATCGCTAGCCACCTCAACCGCACTGGCCAAATGAGCCAGCTTAATCAGGAGCAATTCTACCACTAAGCGGGGGTGGGTAGCGAAGCGAGCTTGCTGTTCCGCTTCTGAGCAAAGATGAAACGCATTGAGCAATAAAGTAGGCTCCATGGCTCTACTTTGCTCCAAATATTCACGCTTGACGTTTTCGGAGGTTTCCAGCAGTTGCACGGTCTGCGGATCTTGGGCCACCAGAAGGTTGCGGAAGTGGGCGGTCAGCCCTACAATAAAGTCTTTGGCCTCGAAGCCTTTTTCTATGATTTCATTAAGTAAGACCAGCAATTCTCCATGCGTCCGCTCGCTCATGTGCCGAACCGTGGAGAAGTAATAGTCATAATCCAGGATGTTCAGATTTTCCAGGACATCCTTAAAGGTGAGCGGTCCGGTGGCATAGCTGGTCAGCTGATCATATAAACTAAGGGCATCCCGAAGCGCTCCGTCCGCTTTGAGGGCGATCTGTTGCAAGGCAGCAAATTCATGCTCCTGCTTTTCCTCCTTGGCGATGTATTCCAGGTGACGGGCAATGTCCTCCACTTTAATGCGCCGAAAATCGAATTTCTGACAGCGGGACAAGATAGTTGGCAGAATCTTGTGCTTCTCGGTGGTCGCCAGGATAAACAGCACATGCGGTGGCGGTTCTTCCAGGGTTTTCAGAAAAGCGTTGAAAGCCGCCTGGGAAAGCATATGAACCTCATCAATGATGTAGACACTCTTTTTACCGTTGGGGGGTACGTAGCGCGTCTGCTCAATGAGGTTCCGGATATCATCTACACTGTTGTTCGAAGCAGCATCCAACTCATGGATGTTGATGCTTTTTCCTTCATTATAGGAAATGCAGGAATCACATTCATTACAGGGTTCTCCATCTTCTCCCAGGTTCTCGCAGTTGATGGCCTTGGCCAGAATCCGCGCACAGGTGGTTTTTCCTACTCCTCTCGGGCCAGAAAACAGAAAGGCATGCGCCAGTTGGTCCATGAGGATAGCACTTTGCAGGGTCGAGGTGATATGGCGCTGGCCTACCACAGATGCAAAGGTCCCGGGACGATATTTTCTAGCCGATACAATGTAGTTTCCCATATATACAAAGCTAAGAAAAAATGGGAATATGGGCGCAGAGGAGAGGCAGGTTATGCGGGAGAATCCAGATTGTCAGATAGACTATCCTGGACACCACTGATCCCGGCGATAGCCTTAGCCATATAATAGGCCTTACATAAGGACATAATCCTGGTAACCATAAGAATAGCCACAAGGGCTGTAGGAATGCCAATCAGGTTTCCTATTAGTTCAAGTCTGTCAATTCTCAAAAGGGCCTCAAGGGATGGACCGCCAAATATGTAGCGGGGAACTCCCGCGAGATTGAAGGTAAGGACAGCGCCTATCCACCACACCGTCACAAGGATCATCTTTCCTTTCGGGGGAGATTCATCTAGAGCGGAAAGAAGCGCTGACCAATCTTCCCAATAGGACTTAACAATTTGATAAGGACGATACAAATTAAGGATGGGTACAAAAAAAGCCCAGGCAGTAGCCTGCCTCGAAAATCGGGGAGGGCGCCCTACTGCAGTTAGGGCCTCATAATGTCCGATCATCCATAAAATAAAAGAGATAGCAGTGCCGATGAACAGGCCTATCATAACCCAGCCGACTATTTTTCGGTTGATATTATTGTATATAAGTTCTCCCAAAGAGTAGGAGTTGTCAGCGAGAATCCTTTCTACCAAGGAAATTTCCAGGCCGACCAAAACGGCATTGATAGCCGTAAAAACGACCGTTCCCCAAAGAAAAATCTGAAGATGACGGGAACGACTACGCAATGTTTCCAGGTGTATCTTGAGCACAGGAGGAGTGAGAGGTATAGTAAAGTCAGCTGAAGCTACGCAAGCGGAAGAATAAACTCAAATCAAACCAGAAAGTAGCCTGAAAATCAAAACAAACCCTTAGAAAGTTCGTACATGAGTCTTATTTTAGCGGCCTCATAAGTCAAGCTCATGGCGCAACAAATTAACATTTCCCTGCCGGATGGCAGTCAAAGGGTCTACGATGCTGGCGTAGACGGATTGCATATTGCAAAAGATATCAGTGAAGGACTTGCCCGTAATGCCCTGGCCGTTCAGGTCAATGGCAATACCTGGGAACTGAATCGTCCCATCACAGAAGATGCCGATGTGCAGATCCTGACCTGGCGGGACCAAAAAGGGAAAGAAGCCATGTGGCACTCCTCCGCGCACATTTTGGCAGAGGCCCTGGAAGAATTGTACCCAGGGATCAAGCTCGGATTTGGACCGCCGATCGAGCGGGGCTTTTATTATGATATCGACTTCGGAGACTATGAATTCGGGGCGCACGATTTTGAAAAAGTCGAGAAAAAATTCCTGGAACTGGCCCGCAGCGGCGAAACTTTTGAACGTCGCGAAATCTCTAAAGCGGATGCCATTGCCTACTATGAAGAGAAGGGCAATCCTTATAAAGTAGAACTAATCAAAGATCGCCTGGAGGATGGGGACATCACATTCTATCACTCCGGAAATTTCGTGGACCTCTGTCGGGGCGGCCATATCCCTAATTCCAAGTCCATCAAAGCGGTCAAACTGCTCAATACCGCAGGGGCATATTGGTTGGGGGATGAGAAAAATAAACAGCTCACTCGGATTTACGCCATTTCCTTCCCTAAAAAGAAGGAATTGGACGAGCACCTGGAAATGCTGGAAGAAGCCAAAAAGCGGGACCACCGGAAAATCGGAAAGGAGTTGGAACTCTTCACCTTCTCCGAAACTGTCGGCATGGGCTTACCGCTCTGGCTGCCTAAGGGAACCCTTTTGCGGGAGACGTTAGTAGAATTTCTGAAAAAAGTCCAGGAGAAAGCCGGCTACCATCAGGTGGTAACTCCACATATTGGTAAGAAAGACCTCTATGTAACTTCCGGGCACTATGAAAAATATGGGGAAGATTCCTTTCAACCCATTCATACCCCACATGAAGGCGAGGAATTTCTGCTCAAGCCCATGAATTGTCCGCATCACTGCGAGATTTATAAAACCCGGCCCCGCTCCTATCGTGAACTTCCCTACCGACTGGCGGAATTTGGGACAGTATACCGGTATGAACAAAGCGGAGAACTGCACGGCCTGACCCGGGTAAGGGGCTTTACCCAGGATGATGCCCATATTTTCTGCCGACCTGATCAGGTTAAAGAAGAATTTAAGGCGGTGATCGACATTGTCTTGTATATTTTCAGAGTCTTAGACTTCAAAGATTATAAAGCACAAATTTCCCTGCGCGATCCAGAAAACTCCGAGAAGTATTTCGGGGATGCTGCCCAGTGGGATGCAGCAGAGCAGGCCATCGCCGAAGCTGCCGCAGAAAAAGGCCTGGAAACCGTAACTGAGGTGGGAGAAGCTGCTTTCTATGGTCCCAAACTGGACTTCATGGTCCGGGACGCCCTGCATCGGGAATGGCAGTTAGGAACCATTCAGCTGGATTACCAGTTGCCAGACCGCTTTGAGTTGGAATACATCGGTGCGGACAATGAAAAACACCGCCCCGTCATGATCCACCGGGCACCTTTTGGGTCGCTGGAGCGCTTTGTCGCGGTATTGATCGAGCATACCGGCGGGGATTTCCCGCTCTGGCTGGCCCCTACCCAGGCCATCATTATGCCGATCGCAGAGAAGTTCAATCCGGAGGCTATTGCTTTGGAGCAAGCCTATCGGGCAGCTGGTTTTCGGGTAGAGACTGACCTGCGTAATGAAAAAGTGGGACGGAAAATCCGGGACGCAGAAGTAGGCAAATACCCTTATATGCTGATTATAGGGGAAAAGGAAATCGAACAAAAGTCGGTTTCCGTGCGTAAGCGAAAAGTCGGCGACCTCGGGAGCATGAGCCAGGAAGGCTTCCTGGACCATCTCAAGCAGGAAATTACCGAGATGCTGGCATAAGATTCGCTAAGACACTGGCAGGTAGCATTTTGCCCACTTCGGACTTTTGCTACTAAGCAGATTTTGATTATCTTGATTTAGATACTTTTTTTACGTTTAAACGATTTTTTAACTAAGCAAAACAAATTTGGCAAAAAGAAGACCACGGCAACCTATAAGAAAAAGAAGAGAAGAAAGGCCTCACCGCATTAATCACGAAATTCGCGTCCCGCAAGTACGACTCGTAGGCTTGGATGCCTACGCCGAAGACCTGGATAACGAAGACGGTGTTTACCGCACTTCAGAAGCTTTACAAATGGCTGAAGATCTGGGCATAGATCTGGTAGAAATTGCTCCTAAAGCAGTCCCGCCTGTCTGCCGTTTGGTAGAATACTCCAAGTTCAGATACGAACAAAAGAAGAAAGAAAAGGCAAATAAAGCCAAGCAGCATAAGATTGTTATGAAGGAAATCCGGTTTGGTCCTAACACGGACGACCATGATTTCAACTTCAAACTCAAGCATGCCCGTAAGTTCCTGGAAGAAGGTAATAAGCTCAAAGCTTATGTGCAGTTCCGCGGCCGGAACATCATCTACAAGGAGCGCGGCAAAAATATGCTGGATAAATTTGCTGACGAATTGAAGGACCTGGCGGTGGTAGAAATGCACGCCAAAATGGAAGGTCGTCGCATGATCATGATCATGACGCCCGGCAAAAAGAAATAAAACCGTATATATGAAAAAAGGCTGTCTTCGGACAGCCTTTTTTCTTTACCCTTCCCCACCTTCTTCCTGACGCTCCTGTTTTTTTTCAATCAAAGACTGGAAGCGGGCCTCATGAAGAAAAGGGGCAAAGGCTGGTTCCATCATCACATCTACCGGATTTTCATAGTAAAAATCCAGGGCCAGTTTCAGGTAGCGGTACATATTCTCCCGATCCTCCACATCCGCATAGATTTCAGCAGCAGTAGCATAGGCAATCCCGAAAGAAGGATCCACTTCTATGGCCTTCATTACATCCTGCAAGGCCAGCTGATATTCACGCTTTTCTTTGTAGTAAAAGGCCCGGTTATTCAGGGCCATAGGATGAGGCGTAATCTGCAAGGCCGCCTCGTAATCTGACAAGGCCGCTTCCATATCCGTTTGACTCCTCAAAAACCCTCTATCCACATAGTATCCCGCCTTTCCAGGGGCTAGTTCAATTAATTCATCATATACTTCGATCGCCTCAGGAACCCGATCTAACTCCTGCAGGCATTGGGCTTTCCATAGATACAAGCTTTCCTCAGCTGGAGCCAATCCCAGGGCCACACTAAAATCCTGCAAGGCAGCGGGATAATCTGGGGGAAACTGTTGGAAAAAAGCCACGCCCCGCAGGGTCAGGGTTTCCAGATCAGGGGCCTTATTGAGAATGCGGGAGAACAGCGGAATCGCTTTATCGTAAGCTCCTTGCTTGGTATATCCTTCCCCCAGCAAGCGCATTGCCTCCCAGTTTTCGGGTTCCTGTTTCAAGATGGCTTCGAAATCCTGACTGGCCTGGGTAGCATATTCGGCAAAACTTTGCCGAAGGTAGAGCTTGCCCCGCTGTAAGCGGTAAAATTGCTCCTCAGGTTGCAGACTGATGGCTTCGTCAAAATCGTCGATGACCTGATGAAAGGTTTCCGTATCGGTCAACGCATCAGATCCTTCCATGCTGAGCATGGCATCTCCGCGCAAGTAATATACCTCTGCTACTTCTTTGTCCGGCAGTTCGTTGCCCAGTTCTTCTGTCTCAAGCAAATGAATCGCCCGACTCAGTTGCTGATAGGCCTCCGCATGCTTTTTTTCCTTCCCTGAGGTCCGTCCTTGCGCTACGAAAGCTTGATAATCTTCCAGAAATCGTTCGGCCATGGTTTACAAGTTGAGATTGTATGCAGTAAATAAAATCCTGGACGAAAAGGTGCTCCTCCCTTGGGAGAAAATAGCCCTTTCTCCGCTTACATGGTTTCACCCCAGTTGAGAATCTCATCTATGGTTCCCTGGGAAACCGGATGATAATTCGCCCTGGCCTGCTGATAGATGTCTTTGGCCATCCGTAGCTTGATCTCGTTTTCGGTCATGGCCCGATAGAGGGGGGCCAGAAACTTACGACGGCCTACCTCCGTGAGGAAAGCCCTGATCGCGGGATAGGATGGCTCGTACTCTGCCTTGACGGCTTTCAGATACCACATGAACTGCACCTCAGCATTGGTGCTTTCGGTCAGGTTAAATACAGCATCCAGTTCCGCCATGCGATCTTCCGTGATCTCCTCCGGCAAGGAGCGGATAAAATGCTGCCACTCGTGGGAAGACCAGTCTTGAGTAGGCAGGTCCTGCGGGCGTACGCCATGTTTGAGGAAATCATCCACCGCTTTCTCCGCTGCCTCAAAACGGCTGGAAGGCGTAAAAGGAATAGTCTCCGGTATGCCCGGGCCATAGATCCAGGCCTGAATATCTATTTCATCTTTTGCTTCCGGATGCGCAGCCAACAATTCTTTCTCCAATATCTCCACAAAACTTGCGGTATTCATGGTTTGGAAGGCGTAGGTAGAAAAGTATTGGCTCACAAAGGCATCAAAGGCTTCGCGACCCACATTTTTCTCAATCAGTTTGAGGAAATAAAAGCCTTTTTCGTAGGCGATAGAAGTCATGCCATCGTCAGGGTGGCGGGTCGCCAGGTCCTGAAACAGCCAGGTGTCCCGGCTGTCTTCTCCCATATCGGCCACTTCATTTCTCAGGTCCTCCATGCTGATTTGGGCCAGCATTCCCGCATATTCTGGCCCATTCAAGGCTTCCATGATGCGGTTCTCAAAGTAAACCGTAAAGCCTTCATTGAGCCAGAAGTCATTCCAGGTGGCGTTGGTAACCAGGTTGCCAGACCAGGAATGGGCCAGTTCGTGGGCTACCAGCGAGACCAGGGAGCGATCCCCGGCCAGGATAGTGGGCGTAGCGAAGGTTAAGCGCGGATTTTCCATCCCGCCAAACGGGAAGCTGGGCGGCAGCACAATGATGTCGTATCGATCCCACTGGTATGGGCCATACAAATCTTCAGCGATATCCATCATTTCTTCTACCTCGCCAAACTCATAAGCGGCTTTTTCCAAAACACTCGGCTCAGCATACACCCCGCTTCTTTCTCCCAGCGCCTTAAATTCTACATCGCCAACAGCCAGCGCCAGCAGATAAGCCGGAATCGGCTGGTCCATCTTGAAGGTGTAGACACCCGTCTCATTTTTTTCGGTGGGATTTTCCGCACTCATCACTGCCATCAAACCAGGAGGCACGCTCACCTTGGCGGAGTACGTAAACCGAATCCCGGGGCTATCCTGAATAGGCACCCAGGTCCGGGCAAAGATCGACTGGGACTGCGTCAGCAAAAAAGGATGTTTTTTATCCGCCGTCAGGTCTGGAGACAAAAACTGCAAGGCTTCAGCCCCGGGTTGAGTTTCGTATTCCACCACCACTTGTCCGGTATATTCGTCGATAGGAATGATCAGTGCGGCTCCTTTGTGCTCATCCTCCGGCCCCAGTTGTACGGGTACCGCAGTAGATACGCCCTTGGCATCCAGCCGTTGAACCGCTTTGATGGTCAGCTGTTTGGTATCGAGGATAATTTCTTGGGCATCTGCTTGTTTGGTAACATCCAGGGTGACCTTGCCGATGATTTTTTGATTGTCGAAATCAACCTTGAGATCCAGGTCAGCATGAGTTACCGTAGCCACAAATGCCTGGGCGTAGGAATGCGGATCCTCTTTGCTGACAGAAACCGGGGGAACAGGCGGGGCCTGATCTTGCTTGGGGGAGGGCTTGCACCCTAGCAGCCCCAGCATGATCAGGGCTATCAGAGAAAATCTCATAGAAAAAGACGGCTTAGGGATTGATATAATTTTTTTCCCCTGCTTCCACGGCTATATCCAGATGATTTTCCGGGGGCGGCAAGGGACAGGTATAGTTAGGATTATAGACACAATAAGGATTGTAGGCCTGATTGAAATCTACTTCATAGGGCTGGGTCAAGGGAATATCCAGGTATCTCCCGCCTCCATAGGTACTTTCTCCACTGGTCTGGTCAGAAAAAGGCACAAAAAGCGTAGGGGTTTCTTCGGTCAGGTACTCAAAGGCCCGGAGCTGGTAGGTTTTTTCCTGAAGGGTGAGGACGATCTGTCCGGCTTCCAGAAAAGCATCCTGCCCCCCTTTGGTATTGGGGAGATAAATGGTGTCTCTTTGACTGGGGAGGTTCCGCTCAAAAGGAACCAGGTAGGCTTCCTGGGGAGGGAAATAGGCCAGCTTATCAAAGGTCTTGCGGGCTTCCCGCGGGATCGGCCCGGTAGGGTCATTCTTGAACTGAAGGTCTTTCGCCGCTCTTTCTTTGCGGATTTGGGTTTGGTAATTGGTCGGTTGATTGCTGATCTGGTTGACCATGATCAGGATGATAAACAGCAATCCTACGCCAACAACTATATAGGTACTATTCTTCCGGCTATTCGCTCGCTCCATGATCCCGCTGATTCTAATGATTGATAGGTAGGCAAAATTTCTTTTTAGCAGTTCTGCGCTTCGTGTAAGGCCTCATTCTCAGCCTACTGGCTCTTTATTTTTGGTTCCTGACAAAATAACGCCTGCCAGGAATACTCACAAACTTAGTACTGAAGCTGCAAATATGATTTGCATTGCTTCCCCTCATTTAGGTTCTCAGAACCTGGGTTAAATGATCGGTAATAACTTCTACGGATTTATCGATCACGGTATTATTGGGGACTATCAGGTCGCAAAATTGTTGGGTAGGCGCCACAAATCTATGGTACATAGGCGCTACAAATCTTTCATAATCCCGCAATACAGAATCATGGGAGTAGCCTCTTTCTTCATGATCTCTCCGTAAACGCCGCGCCAATCTCACATGCTCTTCAGCCTTGATGTAGATCTTCAGGTCTATCAGCTCCCTCATTTCCGGCAAATAGTAAATAAATAAGCCTTCCAGGATCATCAGGCGGGAAGGCAACATGCGTATTTGCTTGGCGGTAGCGGCGGGATTATTGAAGGTATACTCCATAATATCCACGGTTTCCCCCGCCAGTAAGCGTCGCAGGTCCTGTTTGAGATCCAGAAGATTGATCGAATCAGGATGATCAAAATTCACCAGGCCTTCCTCATCTTTGATCTGTTCATCATAGGATTTATAATAGTTGTCCTGGGAAATCAAGGTAATCTCGCTTTGGGGCAAGGCCGCCAGGATGCGGTTCAGTAGATAGGTTTTCCCGGAGCCACTGCCCCCGCAAATGCCTACGATATAGGGTTTTTGATCCTTCATATAGGCAAACTTAGGAAAGCAGGAAATCGGTAAATTTTCGGACCGCCCTTCCCCGATGGGATATGGCATTTTTATCCTCAGGACTCATTTCGGCAAAGGTTACATCCTTTCCTTCTGGGGCAAAAACCGGATCATATCCGAAACCTCCCTGACCACTTGCCGCCTGGGTAATGGCCCCCTCTACTTTTCCTTCAAAGGTGTCCACTTGCTCTCCATTCACATAGGCGATCACGGTTCGAAAAGCCGCACTGCGGTCCGTTTTTCCCTGCATTTCCCGGAGCAGCTTGTCGATATTGTCCTGGAAAGTGGCATGTTCGCCTGCATAGCGCGCCGTTCTGACTCCTGGCTTTCCGCCCAGGGCAGTAACTTCCAGCCCGGTATCATCCGCAAAGCAAGGCATCCCACTTGCTTCAGAAAAGGCTCGGGCTTTCAGGATCGCATTCCCAACCAGATCGGGTTCCGTTTCTTCCACATCCATATCGAGTTGTACGTCAGCCAGGCTGAGCACTTCATAAGTCTCGGACAGGATTTCTCGGATTTCCCGCAACTTATGCAGATTGTTGGTGCCAAAAAGTATGCGCTTTTTCAATGCCAAAGGATTAATAATCAGCTGGCAAATTTAGGCCTTTTTCCCGAACCTTCCTGCTTATGTCAAAGGAGAAAGGAATTCCCGGATGAGCGGGGGTTCTGACTTTGAGTATTTAGCAGGACAAAAAAAATTCCTTATCTTGCTTTTGCAGCATTCCCTGGTTGTTTTACGTCTGAGTAAGTAGCACAATCTCAGTTTCTACCTTCTAACCTCATTCACCATGAAACACCGCATCTACTTTGTCGGTTTCCTCGCCAGTCTACTGGCCATGTTTCTCGTATCGGTTCCCGCAGACCAACCTCAGTCAGCGACCCTGGCCGTCTGGGGAGTCATGGGAGACAGTACCCAGCCGCTCCTCCCTGGCACTGACTACGATTATGAAGATTTTTTCTCTACCATGGGGGTTCACTTTGTGTTTGATCCGGACATTTCCGGCTCAGAATACCAGCCCGCCACTAACAATACCATGACCAGCGCAGGTGCTACTTTGGGTCGGGTATTATTCTATGACAAGCGCCTCTCAGCCAACTTCACCATCTCTTGTGGCAGTTGCCACCTCGGCAAAGATGGCTTCTCGGATGGCAAAGCCTTATCCAAAGGCTTTAACGGACAGCATACCACCCGCAATTCTATTGGCCTGGTCAATTCCCGCTTTCAACCAACAGGGTCTTTCTTCTGGGACGCCAGTGCAGATACCCTGCAATCCCAAATACGGGCAGCCCTGACCAGTACCATTGAGATGGGCATGGATCTGGATACTATGGTGGCCCGGGTCGCCAATGCCTCCTATTATCCGCAGCTTTTCCAAAATGCTTTTGGCAATACCACGGTTACCCAGGACCGAATTGCCGCAGCCATTGGTCAGTTCGTACGCTCCATGGCTTCTTCCCAGACGGATTATGACCTCGGCGTCATGCAGGTTTGGGACCGCACCCTCCCTTTCCCCAACTACTCGAATGAAGAGAACATTGGTAAGGATATATTCCTGCAGAGTGGTTGTGATCAGTGCCATACCACCCACAACTTCCACATGCCAGAGCCGATCAACAATGGCCTGGACCTGCTCTACCTGGATAAAGGCGTGGGGGAAATCACCAATAATTCCAGCGATAACGGAAAATTCAAAGCTGCTTCTTTAAGAAACATAGGCAAAACAGGACCATATATGCATGATGGGCGCTTTGCCACCCTGGAAGATGTCGTAGAGCACTATAGCACAGGGATACAGGATCACCCCAACCTGGATAGTCGTCTCAAGGAGAATGGTTTACCGAAAAAATTCAATTTCACCTCCGCAGAAAAAGATGCCCTGGTAGCCTTCCTGAGAACCCTGGACGATAATGCCTTCAATAATGATCCCCGCTGGGAGAATCCCTTCGGTCTGGACTCTGTCCGCGCGGTACCAGTGAACCGCCTCTTCACCCCTATTGATGATGAAATCGAACAGAAGGTGCTGGAAGTATTTCCGAATCCCTTCCGGGGCCATATCAATGTGGCCTGGGAAAATACCCGTGCCGAGGAATTCCGGGCCAGACTCCTGGATAACCAGGGACGTTTGATCAAAGAAATAAGCACCCGCGATAACGAGGTCAGATTTGAACGAGAAAGCCTGCCGGCTGGCACTTATATCATAGCCGTTGACAACGGTTCAGATCGCATGGTAAAGCAGGTAATCGCTCAATAAAGAGTTTTTAGCACTTTCAATCTATCCCTAAGGCCTGATCCTGTATCAGGCCTTTTTTTGATCATCATGGCCAGAGAAGTAGCGGATTATAATCTATTCATGATGTGCGCCTCGCTAAAGCGGGAAGCGCTCTCCCCTTTGCCAGTGGGATTTTCTTTTCGGAACTGCCGCCCTTCAGAACTTGACCTATGGAAAGAGATGCATTTCGACAATCCTGAGGAGGTGCAGGCCTACCGGGGATTTATGGACGATTTTTTTGAGGATACTTATCGGGCCGAGGCTCAGGCCTTTTTCGAGCGGACCTTATTCGCCTGTGATCCCCACGGCCGACCCGTGGGCACCTGCCTACTTTGGCCTGCCTATGGAAAGCTTAATACCCTGCATTGGTTGAAGGTGGTGAAGGGATATGAAGGGCTGGGCCTGGGGAGAGCCTTGATCTCAGCAGTTTTAAAGGATTTGTCTGATGCAGATTTCCCGGTCTACCTACACACCCAGCCTGGAAGTTTCCGGGCTATTAAGCTCTATGCAGATTTTGGGTTTCAGGTCTTGCAGGACCCTCAGATTGACAATCGAAAAAATGAATGGGCGGAGAGTATGCCTTATCTGCGGGAACATATGCCGGCCGCCGAGCTGGAAAAGCTAACCTTTACCTCCGCACCGAAAGATTTTTTGGAAATCGTTGCCGCTTATCCTACCGTGGAGTTCTAAAAAAAAAGGCCGTTCCTGAAGCGAGAACAGCCTGGTACTTTCTGGTTGAAAGGTTCTTATTTCGCTAACCTAAGCAGTTGAGGGGATTTTTTGGGGACCCGTTGGATCATGCCTCGGGCTTCCAGGTCCAGTTTTACGGTAGTCAGGTACCACATGGGTTTTCCATCAAAATTTTCTGCAAGGGCGATACTGCCCAATCGGGTAAGCTCTTTGAAAGTGATTTCGCCATCGTGGGCGTTAAATAATTCCAGCACCACGTCTTTGACCTGATCATATTTATCCTGGAGAATATTGACCCCTTCTTTTCCCTCGGGGTGCAGGGTGAGAATTCGGTTTTCCATGTGCAAACGATTGTAGGTTACGAGGTATGTCGAATCTGGTGATCTTTTGGGGTTAAAGTAAGTAAATACCGGAAAAAATCCGTGAGCTTTTGGGCAGACCCTTTCACTGTTGGCAAGCTGGCCGCAAGTTGTTCCAGCCGCTTGGTTTCGGCTTTTAGGTATTGCTCAATCAGCACGGGTCGGGGAGCGCGTGCCTTAGCCCCTTTTTCCTGCAACACCAACCAGAGTTCTCTGATTTCTTTCTGTAAAGCCGGATGGGCTTCCAGAGGTTGATATAAGGCCTGCAGGCTGAGAGGTGGCACATGCTTATGGGCAGCTACCCAGGTAGCGGCCAGCATAGGTCGCAGGGCACTCAGATAAGCCTGGACCGAAACGGTTTTGGTGTTGCTTTTAGGCCTAAAACTTTCGCTCAAAGCCACATACTGCCGAATGACCTGGCTCGGAGAAAAATAGGCTGGCAAAAGCGCCCATAGAGTTGCAGGGAAATACTTACTACGACGGTATACTTCAGGGGCATGCAGGGCTTCCAGAGCGGATATTTCAGATCGCAGGTATCCTTCCAAAAAAGAGCGTACATCCATCCCCAGAAGGCTCAAGCTTTCATCTTGAATAGTCAACGGACCGGGATTTCTCCTATCCTTTACTTCCAGATAGCTTGCCTCCGGGCGGATGTAAATGAATTGCCCCTCCCATGCTGCATCAGTAGCAGCCACACCCCAGGCACGATTCCCATATTGGTTGGCGTAGAGAACAGTGATTTTTTCCGAGCTTTCCAGTTCTCGGAGTAGTGATTGAAGGTGTGTTTTCATCGCCTGGGTATGTAATTTGGAAAAGGCATAGCGTACTAGATACGGAGGAATACAAAATAGGTTTTATTAAAAGGAAATTTCTTCAGAAACCTGAATCCCTCCGTATCTTTACTGAGAGATACCATCACACGCATGTCCAAAAACACCCACACCCAACTGATCGCTCAGGAACTTTCCCTGAATCCGCGTCAGGTCGCAGCTACCCTCTCCTTGCTGGCCGAAGGGGCCACCATTCCTTTTATGGCTCGCTACCGGAAGGAAGTTACCGGCAGCCTCGATGAGGTCCAGCTGGCCAGTATTCGAGATCGTTCAGAGCAGTTGACGCAGTTGGACAAAAGGCGGGAGGCCATCCTCAAATCCCTGGAAGAACGGGAATTGCTAACCGACGAGCTGCGGGCAGCCGTGGAAGGCGCCCCCAGCCTCACTGAGCTAGAAGACATTTATCTGCCTTATAAACCCAAGCGCCGTACCCGGGCTACCATCGCTCGGGAAAAGGGCCTGGAAGCCCTGGCCAAGCAATTGTTAGAACAACGCCCCAGTGATAATCCGGATACCCTGGCTGCCGCTTTTGTCAATGCGGAAAAAGGGGTTGAAAATGTGGAAGAAGCCCTGCAAGGCGCGCGCGACATCATTGCTGAAACGGTCAACGAGGACAAAGAAGCCCGGAGCCGCATCCGAGATCTTTTTGTCAAAAAAGGCACCCTGACCGCCAAAGTGCTCAAAGGGAAAGAGGAAGCAGGAGCCAAATTCAAAGATTACTTTGCCTGGAACGAATCTATAGACAAAATACCTTCCCACCGCCTACTGGCGATTCGTCGGGGAGAAAAAGAACTGATTCTCTCTATGGGCATCCGCCCAGAAGAGGAGGAAGCGCATTTTCGGTTGGACCGCCTGTTTGTTCAAGGCAAACATGCGGCGGGCAAGCAAGTCGAGGAAGCGGTGCATGATGCTTACAAACGCCTCATGGCGCCTTCTATGGAAACTGAAGTGCGCATGCTGTCCAAGGAAAAAGCAGACGTTGAGGCCATCAAGGTGTTCGTAGAGAACCTTCGGCAACTCCTATTGGCCGCTCCCCTGGGCCGAAAAAAGGTCATGGCCCTGGACCCGGGATTCCGTACGGGCTGCAAAGTGGTATGCCTGGATGAACAAGGGAAACTGCAAGAGCATACCGCTATTTTTCCCCATCCGCCTCAACGAAAAGGCGCTCAGGCCACCGCCATCATTCATGATCTGGTCAGCCGGCATGGGATTGAAGTGATTGCCGTTGGAAATGGCACCGCCGGGCGGGAAACAGAGGCCTTCCTGAAAGACATTGGCTTACCCAAGGAAATAGCCGTGGTCATGGTCAATGAGAGCGGAGCCTCTATTTATTCAGCATCCGCCGTAGCCAGAGAAGAATTCCCGGATCACGATGTAACGGTGAGAGGCGCGGTTTCCATTGGCCGTCGCCTCATGGACCCCCTGGCAGAGTTGGTGAAAATCGACCCCAAGTCGATAGGAGTGGGCCAATATCAACATGATGTAGATCAAAGCCAGCTGAAGAAAAGCCTGGATGATACGGTGATGAGTTGTGTGAACGCAGTAGGTGTAGACCTCAATACAGCCAGCAAAGAACTGCTGACCTATGTTTCTGGTTTAGGCCCTTCTCTGGCACAAAACATCGTCCTTTTCCGAAACGAAAACGGTCCTTTTGCTTCGCGGGCTGCCCTGAAAAAAGTACCGCGCCTGGGGGCCAAGGCCTTCGAACAAGCAGCCGGATTTCTTCGGATTCCAGAAGGAAAACATCCCCTCGATGCCAGTGCCGTCCACCCGGAGAGTTATCATATCGTTGAGCAGATGGCCAAAGACCTGCAAGTGAGCCTGGATGAGTTGATCGGCAATGAGGCCCTGTGTAAAAAGATCAAGCTACCCTCCTACGTCAGTGAAACCGTAGGCCTCCCTACCCTGGAGGACATCGTAGAAGAACTGGCTAAGCCAGGCAGAGATCCCCGGGAGCAGTTCGAACTATTCAGTTTTGCAGAGGGCATCAATGAGATGAGCGATCTGCATGAAGGCATGGTCCTGCCTGGCATCGTGACCAATATCACGGATTTTGGGGCCTTTGTTGACATTGGGGTGCATCAGGACGGCCTGGTACACCTTAGCCAAATGGCCAATCGCTTTATTAAGCATCCCACAGAGGTGGTGAAAGTCCATCAAAAGGTGAGCGTAAGGGTGGTAGGGATTGATATTGGTCGGAAACGGATCAGCCTGTCCATGAAGGATGAAAGTGCCGCCCCTCCCCGTCGGGAAAACCGCCAACGGGACCGAAACCAGGATAGAGATCGAGATCGAAACCGCCATAGAAACCGGAATCGCAATCGCCCATCATCCTCTTCTGACGAAGGATCTGAATTCATCCGCTTCAAAAAAGAACAGCGGAAAAAAAGATAAGCTAAGCCCTATGCGACGACTGCTCTTCTGTTTGAGTCTCCTGACTGCTCACCTGGCCGTCCAGGCTCAACTTTCCGAATTTACCACCGGCCAGGCCCTCAAACCCATCCAGCAAACGGCCTGGCATGAAATCGTGCTGCCGGAAGGTATTTTCCAGCAGGCTCAACCAAATTTGGCTGACCTCCGCTTATTTCTGCTGGGGGATGAGGACACCGTGGAAGTGCCTTACCACCTGGCCTACTATGCGGAACAAGTAGACTTCGAAGAAGTACAGGCAGAGGAGATTCGGCAAAAAGGAGGCGAAGATAAATCCTTTGCCACCTTTAAACTGGAAGGAGAGCCCTCGGTCAACCAGGCCCGTCTGCGTTTTCAACCGAGAGACTTCGACCTGGAAGTGGGGCTGGAGATGAGCAACAACCGCATCCGCTGGCAACCACTGGGCAATCGCACCCGGGTGATGGGCAAGGCTGAGGCCAAGATCAACTTTCTGCAAGAGCAGATCCCCATTCCAGAGGGGAAGTATAAATTCCTACGCTTTACCTGGACGGAGCCCGGCTTTAGCCTCAGTGCTGCCAGGTTTGGCTTAGAAACAACCAGAGAGGGTAAGTATCGGGCGTACCGAGCGGATTGGGAACAAAAAACCAATACAGAAACCTCAGAAACAGCCATCATCCTGAAAATGGATGCGGCTTATCCGGTATCGCGCTTAAGCTGGAAAACAGCCGAACGCATGGAGTATTTCCGGAATGCAGAACTGTTTAAAGGACATGCCTATATGCGGGGAGAGGAAGAAGTTCTGGATTGGGAAAGTTGGTCCGATGCGACCTTGAGTTCCGAATCTACCGATCCATGGGGACTTCCCAGGGATCGG
>JBCBGC010000082.1:23288-36977 GCA_038527215.1 Bacteroidota bacterium | reverse complement strand
CTCCTCTTTTGGTGCCCATTCAGGGATACCATCCCCAAAGTCATCATAATTTATAAATGGGGGTTCGGTATTCTCCTCATTATCCTTCAACACTCGCCTGTCTTTTTATCACAGCAAAATATCGATCCCAATATTTCAAATCTTCTTACTTTTGATTGTCTTCCTTAGTTACTATTATTAAGATTCTGAATAATACAATCATTTACAGCTTTCTATTTTTTGTTTCAATCTACAGGCTCAAGAAGTATGATGTTTGAACAGAATATTATGCTTATAACTATCCCATAGAGGAAGGGGAAGCGCATGTATATCTAAACTTAGCTTCCTCAGCTGCGTAAATAAAAACATCAAGCTAACCAAAAGATTGCCATGAACACCAGTAAATTCCTCCTGTTCATTACATTAAGCTTTTCTTCAGAATTAATCATCGCCCAAAAAGAAGATAGCCTTCTCTTCATGGCAGGCATTGAATCCTATCAAGCCAAGAATTATCACCAAGCTATCGAAAAATGGAAAGCCGTATTGGATATAAAAAATGATTCTTCATTCTATTTTGGAAGATCATTTAATAATATTCCGATTGCCTATGCATCTATGGATAGTATTGTGCAAGCAGAGATATGGTTTAACAAAATTTTTCATTCAAATCTAAATGACTTGGATGAAGGCACAAATATAATGGAACCCTATGCCAACTACCGACACAATGCAGCTATGGTCTGTTCCAAGATGTTTGCACAGAGTAGAAATTACCAAAAAGCTCTTCAGTATATTTGGTTAGCTGACACTCTCTACCAGTATAGAACAATAAGCGGTACTAGCTTCGAAAAAAGGTGTGTATCCATTACTTTGTGGAAGGCAGATTTCTACCAGGAACTCAATAATTTGGACAGTGTTATATTTGTTTTGTCCTACAAAGTCATGGATCGAGAGATTTCACATCGCCTCCCATCAATGGCTTCCTTTACTCCCTTAGATTTTTATGAGCCCCTAAGGGAACGCTTAGAAGAAATCTTATCATCGGAGACTCAGCAACAAGATTTCAAAAAATCATTGGATAAAGGCTTAAAATCTTCAAAACTGATAAATCAAACCGGCAAAAAATTTATCGTATTTTCCATAAAAGGAAATCAATATAAGATAAGGACTAATCTTTCGAAAAGGAAGTTCATCAAAAAAATACGAGCATCAGAATTTTATAAATTATTCTAACGAAGGATACATTTTCTATTTCCTAAAACACCTACCTACCGCACCAACACCACCGTCCCGCCTTTCACCACCTGCACCGTTCCACCGGGGCCTTCATAGCGATAGCGCACAACCCAGGTATAAACGCCCTCAGGCTGATGGGCGGCTTCTCCCCGGCCATTCCAGCTGTCCAGGGGTTGGTCCGTCGCAAAAACTGCTTTGCCCCAGCGGTTGAAGATTTCCAGGCGGTATTGGTTGGGCTGGCAAGCCAGGACAGGCGCAAAGGTCTCATTGAAGCCATCTTCATTGGGCGTAAAGGCTGAGGGCACAAATACCGGGCAGGTGCAGGCAATCATGGCGACCCGCAAGCTATCCGAGACCGTCCCACAAAGGTGCGACAGGCTCAAATGATACACACCTTCCCGGGTGATGGTGTAAGTTGGCAAGGTACTTCCATCCTGCCAGCGGTAGCTTACCGCGGGTTTCGTCAGGTCAAGGGCCAATAGCTGCCCTTCGCAGAGCGAGGTATCTGCTCCCAGGTCCAGACTGGGCAGGGCGGTATAGGCAACGCTGATTTCATCGGTGGCCTCACAAGACCCGCGGCTCAGGTCCAGGCGATAGGTACCGGGGGCTTCAATGCTATACACTTGATCCATGCTCCCATCCTGCCAACGGTAAGTAGCATCACCAATGCCAGGATCGAGCAATAGGCGGCTGCCTTCACACAGGGTCGTATCTGGACCCAGGCTAAAGACAAGAGCCGGATCTACCTGCAAGCGCATGCTGTCTCTCACCGTGCCGCAGGCTGTGCTTATTGCGACATGATACAAACCGCTTTGGTCAATGCTCAGACTCGGCCCCGTACTTCCATTCGACCACAAGTAGCTAGCCTGCGGAAAGCTGGCTTGTAACTTAAGGCTTTCCCCTTCACAAAGGGCCTGGTCCGCGCCAAGTTCTATATTTGGCAGATCGTGCAAACTGAGTTGGAGTTCATCTGTGGCGCTGCCACAGCGATTGCTGGCGGTAACCCGGTACAGCTGATCCTGCGTAGCCGGAATAGCCGCTGTGTTCGGGCCATGCTGCCAGAGATAGCTTCCCTGGGCTACCGTCGCATCCAGCCAGAGCGTATCGCCCCGGCAAAGACTGGTATCTGCCCCCAGGCTTACACTCGGACTGGCCAAGGATCCGATGGTTACACTATCCCGCCAGCTCCCACAGGAATTGGTCGCTTCTACCCAATAAAGGCCGGGTTGGCTGAGGCTTCGTTGCGCATCACTGAGTCCGTCCTGCCACAGGTAAGTTGCTGAGTCGGGCGCAAGCTGGATCGCTACTCCCTCTCCATTGCATAAAAGACTATCCGCCCCCAGATCCGGTAGATAGGGCACATCTACCCAGACATTGATCGAATCCCGCAAGGTATCGCAAGCATTCCCCACTTCCACCCAGTAAAGCCCCGTTTGCGCCACGGAAAAAGAATCTCCCTGGCTCCCATCCTGCCAGAAATAACTGGCCCCCAGGTTGGTCGCCCCCAGGTCCAGGCTTTGGCCCTGACAAAAGCGCGTATCTACCCCCAGGTCCAGTACCGGTTGGGGATGAATCACCACGGTATCCCGCAAGGTATCAGGCCGCGTAACACAGCCCCGAAAGACTAAGGCTTCGATCGCAAAGGTGCCCGACTGGCTATAAGTATGGTGGATGGCCGCGCTATCCAGGGTGATTGGCCCCAAACCAGCTTCGCCCATGTCCCAGCGAACAGAGTCTATACAGTTGACCCCTTCGATGCTTCTGATGATCGGGGTGCTCATACATTGGGGCGGACTGTTGAGAACACCATAGATGGAACCCTCAAAGGTTGCCTGCCGGAAGTAGTGGTCAGGGAAATGAGGGAACCTTGTGGGGCTAACTGAGTCTAAGGCTGGGACATTATACAAATACTGGGCCTGAAAATTACAGGAAAGTCCTGGTCGGTTAGGCTCATGAATCACATGCACACTGACCCCATTGCGGTGATCGTTTACATAAAGTTTACCGTCCGGACCTAATCGCAAGGTTGAGGCTGAGTTGCCAGACATAGAGGGCACAGCCCCAACCTTGATCTCAGAATTTAAAATGGCTGGCACAGTACCTAAACTAAGGTCTAGCTGAAAGACGCGGGGATGATTAAAGAAGTAAGTGGGATACTGACGGGTAACATATAGTTTCGATCCATCCGGAGAAAAAGCCAAATCATAAATCATGGAATCAAACCCAATCGAATTTAGGTTTCCCAAACTTATCGCATTGGTAATCGCGCCTGTCGCATCATCGAAATCAAATAATTGTACATTTTCATCTTGAGCATTTCTATATACCAGGCGTTTACCATCTGGAGAAAACTTGATTAGATCTTGTTGTTCCCAACTAAGATAGTTAAAGGGAATTCCCACTTGACTTAAAACAGGTGGTTGTACCCCACCTGCTGTGATGAGAAAGGAATAAAATACATTCGCTGTATCTGCATGGGCTACCATCCAATAATCCTGACAATTTTTATGGATCATGATCGCCATATCACAAAAGGCCTGATCAGTAATCGTACTAGGCGATTGAGAAACCCCTCCCAATCCACCATTGAGATTCATATCTACCATCAAATATTTTAGCTTATTATTTTGGAGAGTCCCAGTCGAATCAAAAAACACATAATGCCGTTGGCTATTGCCTGGAGCAGGGCAGGAAATAATCGTCCCGTAGTATGCAGTAGGATTATATCCCGTTGCCAATACCTGATGATTTTTATTCCAAATGGTCTTTACCCCTGTATAAAAAAGCAGATCTCCACATTCGTCCGAAACAGTGGTGCCGAAATGAAAAAAAGGTACCTGCCCACCTGTTACTTCGATGGGATTGGCCCCATTTGGAAAATGGATACCTTCATAAGATCCGAAATACCACCAGTCAACTTCGCCTTGGGAGAAAAGAGGACAGGTAATAAGGAGGAGGCTTATTCCGAGGAGTATGATGTGTTTCATTGGGTGTTGGTTGGTGCTATGCTAGGGTTAAACCGAGAATACTTCATCTCATAGGTTCTATTCTTGTTAAAGAATATGGTTCACAAGATCCTTTTGATATCAATTTTATAGTCACCAGAAACTTGTCTCCTAATTTTACATCGTTTTCTTTGTTAACAAAGGCATTCTCTAGATCATATTGGATAATATCTAATTTAGGTTTTAAGGAGTCATCTAGAGGTGAAGAGCAAAACCTTGGGTCAGAACCTACAAAATACATTTTGCTCAAAATATATTTCCCTTTGAATTGTTCATAAACACAAGTCTCGCCTCCTGCATGAGGCACGCACTTCAAAATGAGTAATGAGATACAAATTAACTGTACAAATCTACGTAGACTCTTTTCCATAGCAGTCATTCAAATTCACCAGTTACCATTGCATTAGAGCTTGTTTGGAAATTTCCTTTTGTCTGAGGATCTCGCTCTTGGAACCTGAATTCACCTTTTTTCCTCAATCATGAAACAGCCTCTTTCTGATCGCATCCACTACTTCCAGGGCCTGATCGCTCAGGCACTGGAAGACATTAACTCTCTTCTCGCTCAATTTCCGGAAGAGGAAGTCAAAGAAGATATACTCTTGCTCCTGGAACTTTGTGCGGATTATCGGGAGCAGGTATCAGCACTGGCGCAGCAGTTGACGGCGCAGAGAGGCTGGGATTTTGAGGTGTGAATCTTGCTGTTGTTGACACACTTTAGAGAACGCTACCATTTGAGACAGCATCACCTCCCCTTGTATATGTACGGACTTCCATTAGGACTGTTCTTTTGCAAAAATATTTAACCAGTAGCTATGAAGCTTTTGTAATCGATCTTCTGAAGTACTTCCTTCAAAAACCTGCCTGGCAAGAATATGAACGATCCAAATTGGACAGAAAACTTTTCGCCCTGATTCATTTAAGCACAGCTCTCCGTATTGAGCCATATTTGGCCTTGCCTCTATTCCCCAATCGAGGGAAGAAAATTTTGCCTTTAAAAATTCTGCCCAAAACAGACCAATGTCAAAAATAATGCTGTAGCTAGGTTCAATTAGGACATAATTCTCTATTTCATGAATCCTCTTTAAATGCTCAGGGAGCATATTAATTTCATCACTGATCTCTTGAGAGGTTTTGCTTCTTGCCTTTAGTGAGTCTTTTAGCAAATATTGTAATCCAAACAGGTGTGTATCTGATACTTCACTAAGGTGCTTTCCGAAGACAAACTCAGTGAAGTAGGACACTCGATCATCTTTCATTTCCTTAAACCAAGCAAAGTAATTTTCAATATCAAGTTTGTCGAATTGAGAGTGATCAAGTCTGTCACTTAAAGGTTGTTTAATGATTCTATATTCGCTGATTCTCATATTATTGGGCGACTAAGGTTATTACTGCGTCTGATAGTTTACCAATTTCAGTGATAATATTCAGGCCTTCTGCTTGGAATCCTTCAATCATATCCAAAATGCCTTGAGATGCTCCTGAACGACCTGTCTGTGGGCTTTCGAAAAAGGTCCACACAACTTTTTTTATATCACCAGACCTGAGTAAGTCTGCATCTTTTTCAAGCTGTGCAAGCACAGTTGAATTTCCTGAGCCTGAATAAAGAGTTTTATACCCCACTTTTGCTTCATATCCAATACCCCCCACAACATTATCATAAACTCGACTTCCATATTCTGTTGAGGTGGTAAATGTTCTTTGAGCTGCTGGTGCGATTCTCCCACCTGAATAGGTTATTGCTTGCTGAGTTTCTCCCATTACTCCTAGTTGATTCGCTGTATAGGACCGAGGGAATGGGCCCGCCCCTCTATAGCTACGAGAAACATCAGCCAAAACATCAGTCGTTGTTGGAGCACGCAACTTGGCCCAGGTATAAAGTCCTCCAGAAGCCATACTAATCCAAGCATCTCCCATTTCGGCTAGTTCAACTGCAGTACCAGGTTCAACGCCTGCCGCTTCTAAGCCCGAGCTCATACCTTGAGAGGTAAAGCTCCTTTGGTTTTCTCCGTAGATTAATTGAGCGACCCCAGATGCAGCAACATCACAACCGTGAAGGAAAACACAACCACCCCCAATTCCGCCCACTCCAGTCCATCCAGTAGACCCAGCAATAAAAGCACCTCCCGCTGCTTCTAATCCTCCTCCAAGAATTTTTAAAGCTCCGATTACTCTTTCCCACTCTAACCCCTCCAACTCCACTCCATCAATCACCCGATTCTCCGAAAACGCATACGGACTATTATAAGGATACTCGGGAGCCAGCGGATCCAAACTCAAGAACCGCCCAATCCTCGGATCATGCATCCGATATTTATAATTGATGGCATTCCCTAGGCCCTTGACCTCATTATCTTTTTCCTGCCCCTGGAAGCCATAACGATAGCCGATATCCTCCCAGCTCCGGGCCTCCATCAGCATGCCATAAGGATAATAATCACTGTAGGCGTGAATATCTACGGTATAGTGATCTACCTGGGTTCCCGCAGCTACGGCCAGCTTTCGATCTGATATGACCGCCAGGACATTGCCGAGGTGGTTGTTAAGTTCAAAGCGCTTACGGCCACGGCGGAAAAGTGCGGCATGATGAGCGGCTTCCTGGCTGGAATCGGGGAAGGTCAGGGTGGGCCAGCCGCTACAATAGCAGGGAGCACAATTTAGACAAGGTGGACAGCCGCAAGGATCGGCTGTTACGCAGTAGCAAGGCGGAGAACCAGGATCAGGGGGGCAGCCGCAAGGATCAGCAGGCCAGGGCCGGTGGGGATCATAGTTATCCGGGGCTTCCCGGTAATGGGACCCGTTTTGACTATAGGCCAAATAGCGGCGGGCCTTCCACAAACCCAGTCGATCACTGCCATATAGGTGGTATTCACTGGCTTGCAGAAATTCAACCAGCTGGGTGGTATCCCAGCCTTGCTGGTCTTCATCCAGGAGGGGCGTAATCTGTCCAGGGGCCAGGTATTCCCGGGTATACGTTACCAGCGGATTCCCCTGGGCAGGCCTGCCTGAGACAAGCCAATTTCCGTAAAGGTTACCCCGTGTATCCCCCTTCCATCATGCCCAGAAGATGCTTCCATATTCTCAAACCTTATGCCCTAGAAACTCCTCCATAGATTTCCATCAGGGAGTCAATCCGCGACCAATTGGGACTTAGGCCTTGATTTAAAAGTAACCACCTCACCGAGATCAAAGCTCTGCCAACAAAAAAATCCCGAATCTTTCGATTCGGGATTTTGCCTTGCGGAGGGAGAGGGATTCGAACCCCCGGTACCTCTCGGTACAATGGTTTTCAAGACCACCGCATTCGACCACTCTGCCATCCCTCCGGTGCGGATGCAAATGTACCACGATTTTTGAATTTGCCCAAAGGATAGGGCGGTTTTTGTTTGGGGTAGGGATTTTCCCTTTTGGGTACGCTCTTTCCGATGCACAAAGCCCCTTAAAAGGGGCAGCGGCCAGTGCGAGCGGGGATGTTCCAAGACGGCCAGCACATCCCCTTCCATCTAACGTCCCCTTAGAAGTCGCAGATCCCGGTAATTCCGGGAGTGGCCTGGCAGGCTTACCTTGTCGCAGACAGGCCTGCGCCCGGCCACCCCCTCCTCGGAGGGGGCGGGGGTGGGTAAAGGAGGATGGTCAAACCCAGGCCCATGCGAGCATAAATGCTACGATCCCTCCAAGGCGCGCCGGCTCAGCAGCGCCCATCGGGATTCGGGGCGGCTGGTGCGGCGGGCTTTGGGCGCTGCGATTTTTGACTCCACCTTTTTCTAAAAAAGGTGGAAGAAGTACCTTTTTCTAAAAAAGGTGGAAAAGAGATTTATACATAAAAAACATAGAGGAGCTTCACAAGAAAAGGCACCGCCTTACCTAATCATGCAACACCTCAAACATCTCCAGATACCCGCACTCCCGAATCGCCTCCTTCAAAAAATCCGTTTCCCCATATTCATCCAGCAAACGCTTAAAATGTGTACGGTAAGCCGTTTTCTCATTCATTGACTGAGGATAGTCATCTTTATAGCCATCCATATAGTAGCGATTTTGCTCACACTTAGCGGCCATAAATAAAGCCCTGGCAGCAAATTCCTCATCTTCTGTCTGCTGGGCTGCCTGCAGGAAATATTTTTCCGGCGTCTCCATATCCAGCTGCAAAAATATGCCATACTTCTCCTGAAGGTAGGCTTGAGGATCCTCCTTGATGTTGTCATACCAGGAAGAGCCCGAGCGTGTGTAAGCTGCGGCCCGCCATCCGGTGCCAAAGAAGCTCATATTATAGGTAGCCAAGCCCAGGGAATAGCTAGCCTCAGCTGCCATCCCCACCTGCGACGCCGCCGTTTCGGAAAGCATCTTGAGTTTGCGGGCCAGTTCCAGCTTGGTGGTAGGCTTATCCATTTTTTCATATTCCGCACATTCCAGGCAATCCCAACGCTGGTCAATAAAGGGATCAATCTCCAGCGTAAAAGCATCCAGTTTGCTCACACTGGCTGCCGGTATTTTTTCAAAAGTCGCAATAGCCGCATCCCACTGGTGGCGGCCCAATTCCAGCGTGCCTTTCATTTCCAGCAGGGTAGAAAGCGGATGATCCCCTAGTTTTTCCATCAACACTTCCCGCTCAAAAGAAGTGGGTTCCCGGTTTTGTACATCTTCAATCCAGGCCATCATCGTTTTGACACGGACCATTCCCGGTTGGGTTTTCAAGTCATAGAGGCTTCGGGTAGACAAAAAGGCCTTGCCATTCTCCCCCTGCTTCGCAAACAGGTGGGCATACATTTCTTTCAAAAAGCGCTCTCCCCTTTCCTTTAATTGATGCGGATCTTCGCCCAGTTCCATTTGTTGGAGACGATCATAGAAATTGCCTTCCGAGCGCAAGCCCAGTTTTTTCACCTGGCTCAATTCCAGCAGCCATTCCATATAGGTGATATGCTGGGTCATGTCCTCAGAGGTGGAGAGGGACTTAGCCGTTTGCAAGGCTTGTTTTGCAGCGCCAAACTTTCCCCGCATATAGGACAGATACCCATCAGCTACTTCCCACAAAGCCGCAGATTTCATTTCGCCTTTGTGCTCGCCTACCCAGGCAGAGAGCAAGTCCAGATTTTTAAGGGCTGCCTCAGCATAGTGGTCCTCCCTTTCAATCGTAATCGGCCACTCATATTTAAAATGGTAGGTCAATAGTTCCTGCTCCAGTTTATTAATTTCCCGGGCCAGCAACATATCCAGTTTAGGATTGCCGGGCGACAGGCGGTGCATCTCCTTTATTTCTTCCAACACAAAGCTGGTCGGGTCCATGGCCCGCATAAAATGAAGCGTCAGTTTTTCTTCCTCATTTTGACATAAAGCCATCACAGCGTCCCATTCCTGGTCTGTGGACACCTTAAAACTCTGCCAGGACTGCATGCGCTGACTGGCGTTATTTTCAAATACTCGAGAAAACAAATAGGATGCCTGAGCATGCTGACCACGCTTCCCTAAAGCCCCTGCTTTCTGGGCCATAGTCCAGTAAGCAATGGCGCTCTCGTCAAAGAGCGGCCCGGCCAGATCATCGTATAGCTTGACCGCATCCGCAGGCATGCCTGCATAATGCGCCAGACGCACCACCTGATAGGCATAGCGGCGCTTCAGGAACGCATCGTCGATCACCTCATATTTCTGGAGCCCATCGGCAATTAACTCTTCCATGGCACTCACATCCCTGGGCTCCTCATTCCAGTAGTCTCCCCTACGAGCTACATAAGGTTCCACCTCCCGGGTGTACATGAAGTAACAAATCGGAATGCTCCATTTCTTTTTCCGCCAGTGCTGCACCAGGGTATTTTCTGCCAGGCTGTCCGGCAGATTTTTGCTTTGGCGCTCCACCCAATCTTTGATCGTCTTGAGTTCCTCGATATTGCTGCTGTACAAAAGCCGGCGTATATCGGCCCTTTTTACCTTAGGACCAAAATAGCCTTCCCAACTGCCCAGTACATCCTGCTCTCTACCTTCCGGTTCTTGCCAACTGTGATCATACCAGCGATCATAGCTATAAAACAACGGACTGAAAGTCGGCTGGTCAATGATGGCCGGATCAAAAAAACTGAAGCCCAGATAGGCATCTTCCGGGTCCCAGCCACAAGCCTGAGAGGTTTCCAGCGGTTTGAAAATAAGGACAAGACTAAGGCCAAGACTGAGCAAGATTGAGGAGAAAGGCCGGGTCATAGTGGGATACGATGGTTGAGTCCAGGTGATAAAAGATCAGATGTTCCGGGGGGTGAGGCAAAAGGTCCTGCAAGTTATCTACGGCCGCTGCCAAGAGGGCCTCGCTTACTTCTTCTACCCGAATCTCATCCCCTGCATATACATACTGACCGTTAAGATAATGACTTTTTTTCACCCGATAACGGGTTTTAGCCAGGCTTTCCAGTTCTGCTTTGTCTTGTAGCTCCTGCGACCGCAGGCCGGGCAGCAGATAGATCGGATTGCCCAATCTCATGCCTACCCCCTGAGCATAAAGCGGCAAAGCCACATCCAAAGGGATCGGATAGGTGTCAAAACCCACGTGATAGTCTCCCGCTACTTCCAGGTCCAGGATGGTATTTTTACTATCCGGATTCATCAGGCTGCTCATATTATAGTACATCAGTAAGCCCTTGTCCACCGGAGGAATGCCCGTCATTTGCTGATATTTGACCTGATGCAGTCGAATAGTCGCGCTCAGACTCGTACTGTCAGGCAGGTGATTTCGAAGCTCATTCAGAAAAGCAAAATAAGGCAAGCGGGTACTTTGGTTCCAGTCATGATCCATTTGCACTTCCGCAAACGGAAGCCCCTCCATTTTTTGTAGGATTTTTCCTCCTACCGCTTCCGCGAGCTTTTTTGCCTCAGAAATATCCACCCCATCCAGTGCATCTACCGTCAGATAAACCACCGGCACCACTTCAGCGGGCGCCTGAAAGGAAGAAGGTAAATTCAATTCTCCCCGCAGATGATGAGCCGTACCCTGAAAAGGCTGAGTTTTAGGTGCATTAGGCGAAATAACCTGCACATGATCATTTTTTTGGTCTACATCCATCAGACGGAGGTAGATGCGCTGGTTGTCGATCAGGTCCAAAAACTGCCCTTCCTCTGCACTCATCCGGAACTGACTTTTCCAGTGATAAAAAGCCGTTTTCGGCGGGCTAGTTTCCTGACAAGCACCCATCAAACAAACCAGCATAAGGACCGTCCCAAATCGGAAAAGAAAATGTATTTTCTTCATGCTTGAAAAGTTACGACAACTTAGGCCCATTTACCCAGCCTATCTCCCCATGTTTTCCCGCAAGCCTCACCAACTTAAAATTTGCAAAAAGAACCGCTTTCTCTTTTCTTACGACTAAGCAAAAGCCTACATAACATGCGAAACATCCTTTTCCTATCCCTCCTTTTTTTGAGCCTTCCAGGTTTTGGACAAAAAGACCTGCCGGCTGTCTCCTCCCTGATTCAGGATTCTGCCTATCTACCCGCGATCGAAAAAGCGCGGGGCCATATCCAGACCATCATGGAGCAGCGGGGCTTTCCTTCCTTATCGATTAGTGTGGGTAAAAAAGGCCAGGTCATCTGGTCAGAGGCTTTTGGTTGGGCAGACCAGGAAGCCGGAAAAAAAGCGACCATTCGTTCCCAGTATCGCATCGGCAGCGTCTCCAAATCCCTTACGGCCCTGGGCCTGGGCGTACTCTATGAAGCCGACAAAATCGACCTGGATGCGCCCGTCCAGACCTATATCTCAGAATATCCCAAGGGCAAGTATGACATCACTACCCGTCAGTTGGCGGGACATCAGGCTGGGATTCGCCATTATAAGGGCCTGGAGTTTATGAGCAAAAAGCATTATAGCGATGTCTTTGAGCCGCTGAAAGTCTTCTGGGATGACAAACTCAAATTTGAACCGGGCACCGGTTATTCCTATAGCACCTATGGCTGGACCGTGATCAGTGCCGTCATGGCCCGAGCCGCTGACCAGCGCTTTGATGCGTTTATGGATGAGCAAGTCATCCAGCCCCTGGGCATGCACCACACCCTCACCGATGAAATCGAAGCAGACCTCCCCCACCGGGTACAGTTTTATATGAGTTCGGGAAAAAAGTATCGGGTAGCTGGCAAAGCCGATCTCAGCAATAAGTGGGCTGGCGGTGGCTACCTTGCCAATCCTACCGACCTCGTCTTGATGGGCAATGCACTTAACGGAGGTACTTTTCTGACTGATGATACCCGTAAGCTGCTGTTTACCCCGCAGCCCTTCAAGGACGGTAGCAACAACCCCAATAACTACGGACTCGGATGGCGCGCCAATCCCGATGCCGAAGGTCGCATGACCATCAGCCATAGCGGAGGCTCTATCGGCGGTCGCACCTGGATGGTCATGTTCCCGGAAAGTGAAGTCAGCATTGCCGTCACCATCAATTACGATCAGGGCCTCTCCAAAAGGCGGGTAGACGAACTGGCTGATCTATTTATCCCAGATCCTCCCCCTGCAGATCCCGCCAAAGCCATGCGCGGCATGTGGCAGACCCAGAGCCTTCATGTCAAGGTCAATGAAGGGCAGGAGGATGAAACCGAAGTAAAAGCCGCTGGACAAGCGGATTTCCTCAAGGTCCTCCAACTCAAAAGTAGTAGTGGAGAATATCGTCGGGACGGCACCTTTTCCGACTACTATGTCATGGCCAATGATTCCCTGGTAACCGTCAACGGCACCTGGGATTACCGCCACGATTCCCTCATTGTTCACAACGAAGACCAGCCCGCCAGCGCATATAAAGTGGACTGGATGGGCACCGACAAAGCCACCTTCACGGCCTACATTGATTGGGACAGTGACGGACAAAAGGATGATCTCTTCTCAGGGGTTTCGAAAAAATTGGCTGGAGAAATGAGCACCTACTATATGGTCTTTTTGTTTGCCGGAGATAAAGCACATGACTATAGCGCGGAAGAACTCGCCGAGATCCAGGCTGCCCACCTCGCCAACATCCGCAAGCTCGCCCGGGCAGGCAAGATGCTCCTGGCCGGCCCCTTCCTCGACAATGGCGAAATGCGCGGCATCTTCATCATCAAGGCAGCTTCCCTAGAAGAGGCCAAGGCCTTTACCGAGACCGACCCCGCCGTCAAAGCTGGCCGCCTCCGCATGGAGGTCAAGCCCTGGTACGGCCCTGTCTCATTAGAGGACCTGGAAAAGTAGAGACGCATCGCATGCGTCTCCCACTCAGACTGGCCATCGGCCAATAACCCTCTTTTGTCACCCCGGAAGCTCACCGAACATAGGGAGGGGTGCTATCCGGGGCCTCCATGATTGCTTCAAGACCTCGGAGACCCCGGATAAGTCTTTTTCCTTTCAGTCAAAAGCCTTTCCGGGGTGACACATCCAATTGGATAATAAAAACCACAAACCCTTTTGTCACCCCGGAAGCTCACCGACCACAGGGAGGGGCGCTATCCGGGGTCTCCATGATCGCTTAAAGGTCGCGGA
>JBCBGC010000082.1:0-23189 GCA_038527215.1 Bacteroidota bacterium | reverse complement strand
TCTCCATGATCGCTTAAAGGTCGCGGAGACCCCGGATAAGCCTTTTTCCTTTCAGTCAAAAGCCTTTCCGGGGTGACATACTTGGTTTTGTAAAAAGCTACCTGTTCTTTTTGTCACCCCGGAAGCTCACCGACCACAGGGAGGTGCGCTATCCGGGGTCTCCATGATTGCTTCAAGGTCGCGGAGACCCCGGATAAGCCTTTTTCCTTTCAGTCAAATGCCTTTCAGGGGTGACATACTTGGTTTTGTAAGAAGCTACCTGTTCTTTTTGTCACCCCGGAAGCTCACCGACCACAGGGAGGGGCGCTATCCGGGGTCTCCATGATCGCTTAAAGGTCGCGGAGACCCCGGATAAGCCTTTTTCCTTTCAGTCAAATGCCTTTCCGGGGTGACATACTTCTCAGGGGCATCCCCCCCATTTGCAGGTCCGCCTGCAAAATGGCATCTTATAGCCTTATCCACCCCTAAGCATCCGGGCATGACACCAGAAAAACCTTCTTCTCTCCGGCGCATTCTCACCATGCTCCTGCTAATCAGCGCAGGAGAAACGATCTTTCTCCTCCCTTTTGTCGTAGCCCGTATCTTTCGCCCGACCTTCCTCGATATTTTCCAAATCACCAACCTGGAACTTGGTTCAGCCTTTTCCCTCTATGGGCTGGTAGCGATAGGCGCTTACTTTGCCGGAGGTCCCCTGGCCGACCGCTTCTCCGCTCGTCAACTCATGTCCGTAGCCGTAGCCACCACTGCTCTGGGCGGAATTTGGATGGCCTCTATTCCATCCCTGGCCGTGCTCACGCTCCTGTACGGCTTCTGGGGGCTGACCACCATCCTCTTGTTCTGGGCGGCCCTCATCCGGGCCACCCGAGAATGGGGCGGCAGTGATAGCCAGGGCCAGGCCTTTGGCATTCTCGATGGCGGCAGGGGACTATTTGTAGCGCTGCTTTCCTCCATATCTGTGGCCATTTTTGCCTCCCTGATGCCAGAAGAGGTGGAAGCAGCGACCTTTGCCCAGCGTAAAGCAGCCCTCAGTCAGATCATTTGGATATTTGCGGGGCTGGGCTTTGTGGTCGCCCTATTGCTGTGGTTTTTTATTCCAGACGGCAAAGCCAATGAAATCGAAGAGCGGAAAAATGTCTTCTCGGCTGGGCGAGTGAAAAAAGTATTCTCCATGCCACAAATCTGGCTTCAGGCCCTCATCGTAGTCTGTGCCTATGTGGGCTATAAAATGACCGATGATTACAGCCTACTGGCGCGGGACGCTTTCGGCTATAATGAGGTAGACGCGGCTGGTTTAGGCACCATTTCATTCTGGGTTCGACCCTTTGCAGCCCTGGGCGCAGGTCTTCTGGCAGACCGATTGCTTTCTTCCCAGGTGGTCCAGTTGGGGTTCATCACCATGATGGTGGGTTGTCTGCTGATATATTTTGACCTCGTAGATCCTGGAGTAGGCTGGATGCTAATCTTTACCATTATCGTGGCCAGCATTGGCATCTATGGGTTGCGAGGTGTGTATTTTGCGCTTTTTGAAGAAGGGAAAGTCCCGCTCGCCTTTACGGGTACCGCGGTAGGCATTGTGTCGGTTATTGGCTATACCCCGGACGTCTTCATGGGACCTTTGATGGGCTACCTAATTGACAAAAATCCCGGGCCCCTCGGCCACCAACATGTCTTTGGGGTAGTGGCCCTTTTTGCTTTGGTGGGCTTCCTGGCAACCTGGGCCTTCCGACAGGTGAATAAGCCTCAGAACACGCCTTTGGAAATGGGATAAGGGCCGTGGAGTTGGCGGTGCCACCACCCCGAGACCGGTCATATTTTTCGCTTCTGCCCGCTTTTTTTCCCGTTCACCCGGATTTGACCAAAAGTGGCTTGGTATTGGTGGGAAAGGATAAGACAAGGGCCAACAGGTCTTTGGTCAAACACCAAACTGATACACCGTCAAACGAGTATGAACATATCGCAATTCCGCTACGGCATATTGCTCCCGCTTTTCCTGTCTGTTTCTATCTCCCTGAGCTGGGCCCGTCCTGCCAAGATACAAGTGGTATGTTTGGGAGAAAGCATCACTGCTGGTACAGGTGTCGTGAAGGCTGAGAAAAATGCCTATCCCGCCCAATTGCAAGCCCTGCTGGGCAAGCTATACGAAATAAAAAGCTATGGGATTGAGCGAACCACAGTCCTGAAAAATGGCGATAATCCTTACTGGAACACCAGAGCCTGGGGGGAAGCGACCAAGCAAAAAGCCGATCTGGTTTTCCTCCTGTTTGGCAACCAGGATGTCAAATCTCAAAACCGCCAATTCCTGGGGGAATTTGAAAAGGACTATCACGACATGGTACAAAAGGTAAAAGCGATGCGCGGCAAGCCTCGTGTCATTCTTTTGTTACCGCCCCCTTCTTTTCAGATGAATAAAAATGGCATGTGGGATCCCATTATCCGCAAGGAAATTGCCCCGGCCATACGTCGGGTTGCCCTGGCTGAAGGGGTAGAAATGATCGACTTACACCCCATGTTCCAGGGACGGGATGAACTCTTTCCCAACCTACTATATCCTTCCTCGCTGGGAGCTTCCCTGATTGCCCGTAGATTATATGAAGCGATTCAGGCACCCACGGATGAGGAGTTTGATGTGGTGGAAGCCTTGGCATACAAAGGTCAACCCAAGTCATTCGACTTTCATGGGTATGAAGGCGCAGAACTGGTGATTCATCGCAGAGCTACGAAGATTGTCCGCCCCCGCAGAACCGCGGCAGGTCGACCCTGGGTTTGGCGCGCGCGCTTCTGGGGGGAAGAACCTCAAACGGACATAGGCCTGTTGGAGCGAGGATTTCACATCGTCTATACCGATGTAGCAGATATGTTTGGGGCCCCCGCCGCGGTGGAAGTCTGGGATGATTTTTACCAGAAAATCAAAGGCGCTGGCCTTTCGCCTAAACCTGTCCTGGAAGGCATGAGTCGCGGAGGCCTGATGGTCTATAATTGGGCGGCCCAGAATCCAGAAAAAGTAGGCGCAATCTATGCCGATGCCCCGGTTCTGGACATCAAGAGCTGGCCCGGAGGCAATGGAGCCGGAAAGGGCAATGCGGCTGATTGGCAGAAGTGCCTGCGGATGTATGGGTTTGGGGTAGCCAAGCAAGCCATGATCTATCGAGACAATCCGCTGGACAAAGCTGGCATATTTGCAGAAGCGGGTATTCCCATGCTTCACGTTTGCGGGGCAGCAGACTCAGTAGTGCCCTATGCGGAAAACACCGGCCCTTTTGCCGAAAAAATCCGTGCTTCTGGAGGAAACATACAAGTCATCCTCAAAGAAGGCGTGGGACATCATCCGCACAGCCTGACCGATCCTAGTCCCATCCTGGACTTCATCCTGGAAGCCACCGGCCAAAAATTCAACCTGGCCAAAATCCCTCAGCCATCTGCTGAATATCGGGCTGGCGCTGGCTGGGCTCCAGCTACAGACTGGTATCAACAAATGACGGAAATCGACCAAAACCTGGATAGCCTGGCAGAGTTAGATATCCTCTTCCTCGGAAACTCGATTACCCAGGGACTGGGCGGGCGACGACTGCTCCTCACCCATCGGCCCGGAGAGGAAGCTTATCAGGCCCATTTTGGCAACCAAAACACCCTCAACGCCGGTATTTCCGGCGATAGAACCGAGCACATCCTTTGGCGCTTACAAAGCCCCGCCTTTAACCAGATCAATCCTAAGCAGGTAGTGCTCTCCATTGGGGTGAATAATTTCCCGCATAATTCAGCGGAACAAATCACCGAAGGCATCCTCGCTATCCAGCGGGTGCTCAAGATTCGCTATCCGCAGGCCCGTCTCTTTATCTCAGGCGTTTTTCCTACAGGCCTTCAACCTCTGGGCGCGCAACGGATGAAGTATGAAAGGGTCCACCAATTGCTGGAAGAAAAGCTCTCCGCCTATCAATATTTTCCGGTAGGCAGGGCTTGGATTTTGCCTACGGGAGAATTGGATATGACCTACCTGGCCAAGGATGGCATCCACTTGACTCCGGCGGGCTACGAAGCCTGGATGAGGGAAATAAAGGCCTATCTGATGCAATAATTGCCGGGATCGACAGACTATATTTTTCCCGGAAATTAGTTCACCATTTAGGCAGAATACCGTATACCTAAGCATGAAACTTTTTATGCTGGGCGCAAGCGGTCGTACTGGTCAAAGAGCCTTACAGGCCGCCCTGGAAAAAGGCTGGTCCGTCTCCGCCCTGGTCAGATCGCCAAACAAGCTATCCCCTCATCCAAAGCTGGAGATCATCCAGGGCCTTCCTACCGATCAGGCAATGCTAAAAAAAGGCCTGGAAGGCTGTCAGGCGGCCCTTTCCATCCTCAATGTTTCCCGGACTTCAGACTTCCCCTGGGCGCCCCTGCGAACCCCTCCTACCCTCATGTCTGACACCATGCAGCTTCTCTTACCTTTGATGGAAGCAGCGGGCATGAAAAAACTGGTGGTTTGCTCGGCTTGGGGAGTAGCAGAAAGCAGGGAAGATATTCCCGGATGGTTTCGCTGGCTGATTGAACATAGCAACATCGGTCCAGCCTACCGGGATCATGAACGTCAGGAAGCCTTGATTCAAGCCTCTGCCCTGGACTGGACGCTGGTTCGTCCGACGGCACTTACCCCTGGCCGAAAGCCTCAACCAGTCAAAGAGACCTTCGGGAAGACCCCCAAACCTTCTTTGACCATCAGCAGGGCCAGTTTGGGCCAGTATTTAATTGAGGCCCTGGAACGGCAGGATGTAGTCCGGCAAACCGTAGCTATCTCCCGGGCCTGAACCATCTCCCAAGATGATAGTTAACCAGATATGCGTCTTTACCATATTTCCTGTCTGATAGGATTCCTTTTTTGCTTTCATTCTTCTATGCAAAGCCAGCATATCAGCGAGCACCGCTGGGAACACCGCCTGATCTTAATTTTTGCTCCCCAACCGGATCATCCTCTCTTGCAATCCCAACTTGAGTTGCTTGAGGGGCAGGAAGCTGCCTTACAAGACCGTAAACTCAAAGTTTACCAGGTTCTGCCAGACCGCTATCAGGCAGGCTTTTCTAAAGCCTCGGATTGGAAAGCGAGAGAGAATCCCTATCTTAAGCGAAGGCATCCTCAGGCAGCATTTGAGATACAGCTGATTGGCCTGGACGGTGGGATAAAATCCGCTCACTCGCAACCGATAAATCCGCAGCGCTTCATGGACTTGATAGATAGCATGCCGATGCGGCAAGCTGAACTACGAAGGCGAAAGCCCTAGCTAGATCCAACAACCTACAACCATGCACACATTTCATCGAAACAAATCCCGTCATCTACGCCTCACCATCGTTGGTGCGCTAGGCTTTGCCTGGGCATTTGAAGAAGGTATTTCTCAGTTTCATGGGGTAAAAGAATGGGCAAACGGCAAATTCATGCTCTTCCTTGCGCTCTGTAGCATCTTTGGCTGGTTACTATACTTTTCCGGTCGCCAGTTATTTAAACCAGGGATCGCACTGAAAGTAGATGAAACCGGAATCTATGATTACGTGAGTTTCGCCGAAGCAGGACTGATTCGATGGGAAAAAATCGAACAGGTATTTATAGCAGACCTCCATGGGAAAGAGCACCTGATCATCAAATATGTAGCAGGTTTCTTGCCCCCACCCGGAAATGCCCTCTTCAGCGAAACCCTGGAAGCGGCTACCAGGCAGGCTCACGGCAACGCCATCTCCATTTCACAGCGGAATCTTACAGAATCCTTGACAGAAGTTCTGACCATCATTTATGCTCTCCAGCCAGCGCATTAAGCCTTCGCACAACCAAATTCTCCCTGGAGCAGTATGAGAAGGGAGCATGTACCAATTCCAGAGAAATAAACGCTTTCACTTAAAGCTGGTGGCGCTAAGTCTCCCAGGCATGTTTCTATTGGGTAAATGGGGCCTATTCTGGTTACAGGATTCCGGAGCCTGGCGCATGGGATGGATGGCCGTCTGCCTGATGGCATGTCTGATCCTCTTTATTGCCGTAGTCTACTCCCTTCGCCAGGTTTTGATGTTTTCTCCAGCCTTGAAAGTAGATACCAAAGGCATCACCGATAAGGTTAGTTTTTCTGAAGCAGGCTTTATCCCCTGGGAGCAGATAGAAGAAGTTTATATCGGAGATGCTAGCGAAAGTAAAGCCCTCATCATTCGGCTTTCCCCGGATTTCTCCCTTCCAGACCCTCGAGGCAGCTGGGCAGAAAGTGTGGCCAAAGATACCTTCAAAGAGCATGGGCATGCCCTCTCCTTAGCGCAGCGCAATATCCGTCAACCGATCGAGGAGGCACTAGCGAGGATTTATGAACTCCAACCCTAGGGAGTCATTTCCTTACCTCTGGCTCGCATTAAACAACTTATATATATAAAAGGTGTGATATTGCGAAATATTTAATCCGAAAAACATTAGAGAAAAACCGCTGGTTAGTCATGATAACGCTCGGCTACTTCAGAGACCACACCTCTCAGCGCTTACAGCCAGCATCATGACTAACAGAAATTATTATGAAAGCATTTTCTCTTACCCTCCTCCTGGTAGCTTTGGTAGGATCTTTTGCCATCGCCCAGAAAACTGAAGTAACGGTACCGGCCAACGATATGGTTGTTCTGGACTATCCGGAATTTGCCATTGCTGAAGTAACCATTAAAAACAAGTCCATGAAAGGCCTGGATGTTGCGGTCCTTTCCAAAGACACTGATGAACAAGTACGCGGTTTTGGCCTCGGTACGCAGGGAAAAGTCGAAGTAATGGTGGAGCGGGAAAACAAGCTGGTCTTCAAAAACACCGGTAATTCCAAGGTTAAACTGCACCTGAGTGTGGCCAGCATGGAACCCCAAAAGCTGGTTCGGGAAGGTCAATACATTGATTTTACCCTGAAAAATAATAGCGCCAAGTCCATTCCCTTGCTCATTCCTTCAGTGATGAATCCCAACCTTTCCCCTTTTTCCAATAGTGGGGTATCGCTGAAAGTAGGACAAAAAATCCTGTTCCGGATGAATGGCAAAAAACACGTCCTATTGGTGGTAGATGACAAGATTCAGGAAGGAGATGTCATCGAAGTATCCAGCCTGTTGAAAGCCAGAAAAAAGGAACTGGGACTAAAAAAATAAGGTAAAAAAGTAGAAGTTCACTCGATTTCCATGTCCTCCGCAGCCCTACGGCTGCGGGGGCTTTTTTATGAGGAGCAGCGCAAAAAGTGTATCTTCTGGAAGTGGCTTATACCGACAACATATCCCGTCTTTCCCGCCTCACGGCGATTTTGCTCAAGTTACAGACCCGGGCTTATGTGCAAGTAGCTGAATTAGCGGAACAGTTTGAGGTAAGTACACGGACCATCTACCGGGACCTGCGCGCCTTGGAGGCTTCCGGGGTACCCTTGTATGCCATAGAGGGCAAAGGTTATTCTTTGGTAGATGGCTATCACATTCCGCCCGTCATGTTTACAGAGGCAGAGGCCAACGCCCTGGTTTTTGGAGAAAAAATGATCGCTAAGACCAAAGATAGTTCCCTCATTGAGGCTTTTGCTTCCGCAGCAGATAAAATCCGGGCCGTGCTCGAAGAGGGACAAAAGGAAAAACTGGCTTTGCTGGCCAAAAGAACCATTATTGGTAAAAATTGGCAGAACGTGCAGACCAGTACCTTTTTATCCGAGATCCAACAGGCCCTCACAGCCTTCCGCCTCATCAGGCTTGCTTATCTCAAAGAAGGCGCCGGGAAACCCTCCGACCGCCTGGTGGAACCTTTTGCCATCTATCACAATCAGGAAGAGAATTGGGTGCTGATCGCCTGGTGTCGCCTCCGCAAAGATTTCCGGAACTTCAGGCTGGACAGAATAGAGACTCTCCTGGTGTTGGATGAAACCTTCAGCCCGCATCAAATGACCATGGAGGCGTACGTCGAAATCCAACGAAAAAAACATCTGGGAAAAGCTGTGACATAGGGTTGTCAATCCCCCGCCCTATCTTGTCCCAAAAGAACGATCATGCATTCTACCAATTACTTCAACACCTTCATTGAAATCGCCGAAGACTCCCCTACGCAGGAAGGCCAAATGCCGCCCATCAAAGGCGAAAAAAAGTCGGTGGCCAATATGCAGTTTGACATGCTCTATGAGCAGCCTTACCAACATAGCTCGGACGACGTGATTTTTTCGGTATGGGCTACCCGCAAGGGCATTACCAAAGCTGAATGGGACGTAGCCCGAGAAGAATTTTTCTCCAAAGGACAAGCCTGTTTTCGCGCCTCCCCCCTCACCAAGCGCTATGGCTGGGGCATCCATAGCAATGCGGAAGGCAAAGTAGCCATGTTTCCTGCCGGCAGTCCGGAATATGCAACATTCATGGCTGATGATGCGATCAAAAAAGTAAAGGCCATGCGGTCGAAACGGAAATAGGCTCCTACCACTCCCTTTGCCTGCCTTTCCCTCTGCTTTCCCGGGTAACACGCTTATTCATTAGTGGGTCGAAAAGGTAACCAAAAGGCTTATTTTGGGGTATGATCATGTAGGGTTCCTTTCCTGTATACCCTAAAACATCCCACCTAAAGACGCAACAGACCCCGATTTGGGGAGCATGACCCGCTGAGGGCATGTGAACCCTGATTGTTTAGCCACATTCCGCCTTTAACGCGTCTTTATGCCGTACCCGCCCATGCCAACCAGAAAACCCGACCTTCCGGTACAGGAGTACCACTTTTCTGTGCATGCTACTCAGTTCCAGTTTTATCTGCAGGATGAAGATGTACCCCGTTTTCATCCCGAACAATGGCCGGAACAGGCGAATACAGCTCGGTTAAAGGTAGTGCCAGGTCTGTTGGCGGTAAGGGCCGCCCGAGCCATGCGTGTGCCGGTTTCCCTGAAAATATTTGCCAGAGAAGCCCCCATGGTCGAAGGCAGAAATGGCCTTTATACCCACGTCATTGAAGCGGACCTGCAAGTAGATTCGGGCAAAATCCGGCTCCTTAGCCAGCGTGATAAATGGGCTGATGTCTTTCCCATCAGGGTAGACCGGGGTCGATACCGCGTCAGGGTCTATTTTGCCAACCTCCACACCCTCCGCAAAAACGGACAGGAAGGAGACGACTTCTATGACCTGCACCTTTGGCCGGTCAGTCTCGAAAGGCCCATGGAGCTGAAAAGGTAGGGCTGCCTTAACCTCGCTGAGAAAAAAAGCGTATCTTTTGGATAGAATTGTTCCTTTCTTTGATTGACCTAATTCATCAGGAAAATGCAGTCATTCGTTATCCATGCCGACCTTCTTGCAGAGCTAAATCTCTCTGCAGAAGAATTACGTGTGGACCTGGCTGCTCTGTTGTATGATCAGGAACGTCTCACTTTAGCCCAGGCAAAAAAACTGGCCGGTGTTACCCAAATCAAGTTCCAACAGGAGCTCTCTCGACGTAACATCCCCCTCAAATATGATATGCAGGAGTTAGAAGAGGATATGGAAACCCTACGCCTGCTAGAAGAAGATGCTCATCGTAGGTGACACTTCTCCAGTAACCGCTTCCGCAAATTCGATCCCCCTCTCGTGATGAAAATAGAGCGAACCGAAAAGGAAATCATCATCAGGCTTCCCGCTGATCTTGAAGTGGAAGAACTCCAAAGAATGTTGGATTACTTCTCCTATAAGCACGCTATTCAATATAGCAAAGCCTCGGAGGAAGAAATTGCCAGTCAGACTAAAGAGGCCAAAGCAGGTTGGTGGGAGAAAAATCAAGACCGCTTCCCAGGTCTTTAGGATCAAGTTTATTTCTGATGAACAGATTCCTTATGCCCATTGGGCTCAGGCTCTTCCTTTGGTCAGAGAAACTGATATAGACGACCTGCCCTTTGTAGCATTATGCTTATACCTTGAAGGATTCCTCTGGACAGGAGATCTAAAATTACACCAAGGGTTGGTTGCCAAAGGCTTTGAAAACTGCCTCAAGACTTCCGATTTGCTTGAATTTCTATCAGCCGACCAATAGCTCCTTACCCCACGCCTATCGGGCTAAACACTGCCCAAAGCACCAGTACCAATACAATCAATACCACTGTCAACTGCGCGTCCCGGCTCCAGTTGAATCTGGCGGCTCCGCCTTTCTGGAAAGTAACTAGCTCCAGGCTTTCCGGACCCTGAGGGGGAGTCAGTCGACTGACCGTCATCAGCACTGCGGTACAAATCAGGAATAAGAAGAGCGCATAGTGCAGGAAGTTGATGCCGAGAAAGGCTTCCAGCATGCTGCCCTCGGCTACCACCAGGCTGCCTTCCTTGCTCATGAATTCAAGGAATAATCGCAGCATCCCCAGAGCGAAACCCGTCCACAAGGCCACAATGGCCCCTTTAGCATTGATCCACTTATAAAAAAGGCCCAAGAGGAAAACCGCGGCAATAGGGGGCGAAATATAGGCCTGCACACTCTGCAGGTATTTGAAAATGCCCCCATCCATCAAGGCGTTCATAAAGGGAATCCAGCCCAGACTGACAATGACCAGTAAGATCGTAGCCACCCGACCAAATCTCACCAAATCTTTTTCGGTAGCATCCGGACGGAATTTTTGATAAAAGTCGATGGTCAGCAGGGTAGAACTGGAGTTAAAAGCCGAGGATAGGGAACTCATCAAAGCGGCCAGCAATCCGGCGATGGCCAGCCCTTTTAGTCCCACGGGCAAAGCCTCGGTAATCAGGGTCGGTAGCGCCTGATCGGGATTGTCCATGGAGAAGCTGATCATGCCTTCTTGTAGCATGGCAAAAGCGATCACACCGGGCAGGAAAAAGAGGAAGACCGGTAAGAGTTTCAGGTATCCGGCAAAAAGCGCGCCTTTGCGCGCATTGGAGATATCCTTAGCGCTGAGGGCGCGCTGCACGATATACTGGTCGGTACACCAGTACCAGATTCCCAGGATTGGGGCGCCAAAAAGCATCCCGGTCCAGGGATAATCGCTGTCCGAACTAGGTCGCCAGAGGTTGAAGAAATCACTGGTCGCAGGATTCCCTTCCGTGAGGGCCGCCCTATCCAAAATGTTGATCAGCTCATTCCAGCCCCCTAGTTGATACAGCCCAAAGATGGCCACCGCAGCCGTTCCCAGTAGCAGGATAAAAGCCTGCACCATATCGGTATAAATTACCGCTTTCAACCCGCCCAGGACGGTATAAAGGCCCGTGGCAATCACCGTAATGATGGCTCCGGTCCAAAAAGGAATGCCCAGGGTCTCAAAGACCAGGGCCCCGGCGAAGATGATCAAAGAAATTTTGGTGATGATATAAGCCAAGACCGACACCACCGAAAGGTAGTTCCGGCAAGCAGCGGAGTATCTTTTTTCCAGAAACTCCGGCATGGTAAAGACGCCCGTACGCAGGTAAAAAGGCACGAAGACCCAGCCAAACAAGATCAGAATCAGGGAAGCCAGGATTTCGAAATTGGCCTGGGCCATTTCAGCCCGAGCTCCGGCCCCGGATACCCCGAGGATAATTTCTGAACCGATGTTGGAAGCAAAAAGCGAAGCACCGATCACCAGCCATCCCTGGTTTTTGCCCGCTAGAAAGTAGTCAGTAGAGGAAAATGTTCCGTCTTTTTTCTCTCTGGCAGCCCATTGTGCAATCCAGAGGATCACCCCAAAGTAAAGGGCGATAATCGCGAAGTCTAAGTAGCCCATAGTGTTAAAGATGCGCCTTTTGTCCGAATCCTACAAGCAAGCCCCTGCCCTTCAGATCAAGGCTGAAAAGCAGGGGTGGATGGACAAAAAGGAGGTTACCAGTTTTTCAGTCCCAGGAGTTTTTCTCCCAACTCACTGAGCTGAGCGGTGTCGTATTTGGTTTGTTCCCACTTCCGGGGGTCGCCGGGGAAAGCATAGCCTTCAGGCGCAACCCGGTCCTGCCAGGATTTTACCCGCCAGTCTCTCAAGCCCTGGTCTTCTTCCTGCGCAGGCATCATAGAGATGTACTGGGCAATCCGCACCTTGTCGCCGGAATGGTTGGGACGAATGCCGTGTGGCTCAGAACTGTTAAAGATCAACAGGTCTCCCGCTTCGAGGGGTACTTTGACCAGTTTGTCTTCCAGGCCGGTAATGTCTGGCTGGAAATGATTGCGATCCTCGGGCTGGCTTAATTTCCAGGTGTGGTAGTTGCGATACAGCCAGGGAATACACTGGAATCCTCCCATGTTTTCGTCCGTCTGATCAGCCAACGCGAGTACACCTTGTACATTCTGTGGATTGGTTTCCGGATCATAATCCCAATGGATAAAGCCTTTGTATTCATGGCCGGGCCGCATGGGAAAGTTCAAGTTGGCGCGGTCGATGGTTACCCAGAGTTTTTCGGTACCCCAGATGTCCACAAAAGCATCATAGACTTTTTGGGTCTGGCGATTGTTCCACAGATGCTGGTTGTTATACACTTCCACCATACCCGTACCGATCAGCTCTTTCATCTGCATTTCGGCCCGGGGAGCAGTGTACCAGCTGTCAATATTGTTCGGGTCTTTTTCTTCAAACTCCCACAGAAAATTAGCCGTAGCCTGGGCTTGCTCACGGGGCACCGCGCCTTTGATGACTACGTAGCCGTTTTCTTTCCAAAAGTTCCACTGATCCATGCTGAGTACACGCAGCGAATCCGGCGTGGCTTCCTTACGCAATTGTACGTTGCTGCTTTTCGCAGTAGAAGGATTCCCAGGGATGTCCTTATGTTGGTTGTCGGGGATCATGGTAGCGTCCATAATGAATCGGGGTTTAGGTAGGTATCATTCCTCCTGAGAGGCGTTAATGATTTCGATGCTTCAAAGGTGGGAGAAAAAAAGACGTAAAAATTTACGCGGGTTAGCCATAAATTGTACAATATTGATAAATATGAGTTTTTAACCAGATTTTGAGGTAATTTAGTGAAAGATGGATCTCCAACTGGAACAAATCAGCCATCAGCGGCCGCGCTCTTTCAGCCTGATGTTTCATCCGCGGCTGAGTGATCTCTTTTTCTGGCACTTTCATCCGGAGTATGAACTGGTTTATATAGAAGGAGCCAGCGGCACCCGGCATGTAGGAGATCACATTTCGGAATATGTAGACAGCGATTTAGTCCTGATCGGCTCCAACATTCCTCACCTGAACTTTGACTATGGCATCAAAACAGAATACCGGAAAATCGTAGTGCATCTCCAGCCCGCCTTTTTTGAACAACATCTGGCCGAGATTCCGGAATTAGCCTTTGGGCCTGTCTTGCAGGCCTGGGCCCGGCATGGGGTAGCCTTCACCGGAGGGACCAAGAACCGCATCGGTCAGGCCTTGTTGGCCTTTGAACCCCTCAGCCCTATTCAACAATATCTGCGGCTCATTGAGATCTTCCAACAATTGGCAGAGAGTGAAGAATATCAACTTTTGCATCCCCAACCTTATACCCGCCGTTATACGGCCAGGGACCAGGGAAGGCTCCGCAGTATTTACGGATATATTGACCAACACTACCATGAAAAAATCGAGTTAGCTGAGATGGCAGCCTTGAGCAATCTCACCAAGGAAGCCTTTTGCCGGTATTTCAAAAAAGCTACCGGGAATACCTTCGTAGATTTTCTCAACCGCTACCGGATCAGCCAGGCCAAGCGCCTGCTGATGCGCGGGCAAAGCGTCAGTGATGCCTGCTTCCAAAGTGGTTTTGAAAGTCTTTCTTATTTTAACCGAACTTTTAAAAAAATCACGGAAGAAAATCCCCGCGACTTCCGTAAGCGCTATCTTTGAATTCGGAATAAGCATTGCGGCCCCAATCTCATGCAATATTACCCATCCCAGGCCGGTGACCAGGCCGATCTCAACCGTCTCCTTCTCCATCATGACCACCTCAAGGCCTTGGAAGCTGAGTACAGTTTCATGTGGGAACGGCAAACCCTGGCCCGCTTCCGGGACAAGGATTTTCAAACGGATGCCTTGCAAATGGCCCAGTTGGATTCCGCCCGTTTCACCTCTTTTATCATTAAACTGGACGCCCAGGCGGGCGAAGCATTTTTTGCCCCTGTCCAACAAGCTTATGAAGCATTGGCTAGCCTGGTAAGGCAGTTTTTTCCGAAATCCCAGTCTGAAATTTCTCTGGATGCCGCCCATATCACCATCAAATCCCTGCTGGATCATCGGGCACAGGAAACTTCCTCCCTTCAAGTCTATCATCAAGTGTTACAACCCGTGTTGACGCCTTGGCTTAGCTCCCTGGCCGGAGATACTGTGTTGTACGCCAGAGGACTTTTCACCAACCTGCACGCTGGGAAAGGCTTAACCGTCGGGGTTAAGTTTTACCCTTCCACGCCTTTGGTACAAATCCTACGCGGGGCCGCTGGGGTAGCGCTCTATGAAGCCCGGGAACAAGGCCTTATCCCCGAGGATGGACTCAGGCCTGAAACGGCGTTCCATACCATGCTCACCCATAGCAGCGGCTTTCGGGTTCGGGACCTGACCTACCCTTTACCGGAGGACTTTGTGCGGGAATTCGGCATGTTGATCAATAGCTATGAAAATGTGCATTTTGGTAGCTTACAGGGATTACAGCCAGAGGACTTTTGGATCAGGAATGGACAATCCGACGCCTTGAGGGTCAGCGAGCAGGCAGGGGCGGAGGTGTCTTTGGGATAGCCAGAGGCTTGGGTTTCGCGAGAATAATCCGTTTATTTATTCGAATAATCGAACCTTTCTTGCTGGATTACTTTTCGCCCCCATGAAATCGAACGCACCTACTCTCACGGTCATTATTTCGATCATTTTCTGCGGAATACTGGCCTTTGCCCTGTCTCTGCTCCATATAAACTATGCGCTGAAGGTTCGAGAGGACCCCATAGCGCTATTCTTATCGGATTCCACCCACTACAAAGAAGGATTAAATGGGCAATATGACACCTTGATGGTGGGTAATCAACAGGCCTACCGAGCCTATATCCGACTCCTTGACAGCTTGCCGCATATACATCTGCTCGATACAGCAGCCCAGGATTCTCATAAACTTATTTTCGCTGCCTACTTCGGGGCTCCTGAAGCCCAGGATACCCTCAAGCCCAGCCTATCAAGGCCTTATTTTTTCACACACTCAACCTACCTGCTCAACCGCCAGTATTTCTCAACTGATTCTGCCGGGTTGTTTAATACCATCGCTAGCAGGGATTCAGTGCTTAAGTCCCAATTTGCGCCGGTGGAAACTGAAGGGGCTTATTTCATCAATCGTCACCCCAACCTCATCATTTGGATGCTGATGATGTCCATCGTAACTGGGTTCTCTTATTGTATGGCACCACTGTTCATTGCAGGAATTTTTAAACATGGAAGGGGCGTCCCCCGACCGGTCCTTTTAACCGCTATTGGTTCTTCCTTATTGATCATTCTAGTATTGATAGCTCCTGCGATTGTCGCAGAATTATTGGATAAGGTGAGCTTAGTTAAGCCCACTGATATGGCCAATATCTTTGGGGTTGGGTTTGCTGAAACCAACCTTATGATTCAATCTAATGTGCCCTTTTTCGGGCCGCTCTGCTGGCTGGTCCTGGTGGTCATTATTTGCTACCAGGTTACCCAACTGAAAGGCTTTCAAGAGGAGGAAACTTTGAACACTTATGAAAACCTGCACCGGGATTTTGAGTACTCTTTTACCCTTATTGCCCTTTTCCTGGCTTTTGCCCTCCTAACTACCAATACCCTTTTTCAAAGCTTGAATGAAATTATCAACGCCCCAGACCAGGCATTTTTCCTACCGCCAGAGGTTACCTTTATCAATGGCATCATGCAGACGTTTTTCCTTGGGCTGATATACTTTGCGGTCAATCTGGTATTTTCCGGGGCTAAGGCCTCCTTATTATCTGCTCAGGGAGATGATGTGATTGAATCCCATCAACTCAACAAGCCAAAAACGCCTTTGGATTATTTGAAATTGGCGCTGACCATTTTGGCGCCCATCCTGGGTAGTGGGATACAGGAGTTGTTTAAACTCATCACAGGCTGATAAAAAGCCTTTCCAACCCTTAGGAGGCACAGCCCTCTTTTGAAGAAAGGCGTTTTATCTGTTTTACCATGCGATCCCTCCTCTTCCACACCTACGGCAGCATCCAGGACCTTTCCCTGGGCGAAAAACCCATCCCCCAACCGGGACCTCATGAAGTATTGGTGCGCATCCACGCTGCCGGGGTCAACGACTGGGACTGGGGATTGATGCGCGGGCAGCCTTTTGTCAACCGTCTGCTCTTCGGGCTTTTTAAACCTCGTCGCCTCAAAACCCTGGGGTTGGATATTTCGGGCGTGGTGGAAGCGGTGGGGACGGAAGCCAAACGCTTTATCCCGGGAGATGCGGTGCTCGGAGATCTGTCGGCTAGTAAGTGGGGCGGTTTTGCAGAGTATGTGGCGGTGGACGAAAAAGTGCTCACCCGCAAACCCCCTTTTCTCTCGCATGAACAAGGGGCAGCCCTGCCCCATGCGGGCGTGTTGGCTTTGCAAGGATTTCTAGATTATAACCTGGACGTAGCAGGCAAAGAAGTGCTGATCAATGGAGGCGGCGGGGGCTCCGGTACCCTGGCCATTCAAATCGCCAAACATCTGGGAGCACGGGTTACGGCGGTGGACAAAAAAGGGAAGTTTGAAGTGATGCGAAAAATGGGAGCGGAGCGGCTCATCGACTACCAGCAGAGCGATTTTACTTCTGAGGGAAAAACCTATGATTTCATCCTGGATATGGCCGGACATCATCCTTTGGCCCATTATCGCCGAGCCCTCAAGCCAGGCGGGCGCTATCTTATGGTAGGCGGAGCCTCAGGGGTGATTATCAGCTGTATGACCAAAGGCTTTTTCTGGTCAAAAACCTCCGATCGTACCTTTGGTATCCTGACCCACGAACCCAATAAATATCTGCCCCGCCTGTTGGAAATGATGGAAGAACATCAATTTGAGGTTACCGTGGGCAAAACTTTCCCGCTGGAACAAACGCCTGAAGCCCTTGCCTGGTTTGGGAAAGGAGAAGGGGTGGGCAAGACCGTAGTTACCATCAGCTAAACAGAGAGCAGGCTTTGCTCAACGCTTTACCAGACAAAACCGTATCTTGGGGTATGCGTACCTCCATTTTTGTCCTAAGTATTTTCCTAAGTCTTTCCGAGGCTTTGCTGGCAAATCCCACCTATCAGCTTGGGGATGAGCTCTATGTCTGGGCTCCCTCCGGCCTGAATGCACGGATGGAGCCTGGGATTAGCGGAAAAAAAATTGGCAAATGGGAATTTGGAACCAAGCTCAAAGTGCTGGCCAAAACTGACCGGGCTTTTTCCACCAGTATCATCAAAAACGAGCTCCCGGAATCTTGGGAAGGAGAAAATCGTGATGCCAGAGCCGAATCCGCGCTGAAACTCCGCGGCCAATGGGTTAAAGTACAAGGACCGACCTTTGTGGGCTATGTGGTAGATGTCTACCTCATCGGCATGAGGCCGCCTCGCCAGAAAACCTCCCTCTTAGCCTACCTGGAAACCTGGGGCAAGGCGCCCGTCAAGATCGATACCACCTGGCTGGAAAACTGCGATGGCGGCCCGGGACCTGACTGCTATGAATATGCGGGCAAGGCCTCCTCAGGAGTCGAAATCAATGGCTCGGTTTATTCGGTTGGGGGGGATGAATCCATCGGTATTCCTGGTCTGAGTTTGCAACAAGGCTTGGTGTTGTACAATTATTTTAGCCCTATTGAAGACGGCAATCGCTCCAAGATAGATCGTCCAGCCCTGGTCTTAATGACGTTGGAGAAAGACTATATCTATTTGGTTGAAGATGAACTATGTGAATTGGGGTTTCGCCTGGAAGGAGGGATGCTATGGATCAGTTATGGCTGTTCTTGCTAAGGGGCAGGATATTTCCGCCGAATTATCCTAAATTCGGAGAAAACCTCTCCCGCCCATGGACCGCATTGCCCTCCTCCGCCAGGAGCTTTGGTCTACCAAAGCACTCACCGAAAACCTGATCAAGGATATCCCTCAGGACCGCTGGCTGGAAAGCCCCGCCGTGCTCGGCACCCATCTGAACTGGCAGCTCGGTCATATCTCCATCGCTAACTATTTACATGGCATTGCCTCGCTCACGGGCAGGAATGTCAATTTGGTAAAATCCATCCCTATCGAGCGTTTTGTCCAACTTTATGCGCCCGGCTCGAGTCCTTTAGAAGGCCTGGAGGAGCGACTATCGCCCACCGAGCTATTGAGCTTATATGAGGATACCTTTGCAGAAATCAGCCAAAGACTGGATGCCATGAATGATGCGGACCTGGATGCGGAAACCGCTATCCCTAACCATCGGGCCAGCACCAAATATGAGGCCCTGGCCTGGGCCTATAAACATCAGATGTGGCACAATGGGCAGATTGCGACCCTCAAACGAATCCTCCTCACCTCCCAATAACCCTAGAATTCCTCTATGAAGACCATCAAAGCCTACCGACAGATCAATGAAGCCCTGCAAGCCCTGGACAACGGGGGCCGATTTTATAACCTCTTCACCAAAGCTGATGATGGCGAAATCACCGCTGCAGAACTAGGCAAGGTAGCCGGGGTCTTTTCCGACCGGCAGAAAATGGTGCTTTTTCTGGAAATGGCCTTATCTGAATTCGACGCTCAGCAAACGGAAGCCGTGATCAGCAAACTGGATGAACAACTACAGGAGGCTTATCACACTTACCAACCCAGCACCATGAAGCCAGCGCAGGCTATGCAAGAGGCGGCTGCTTCTACCTATGCCATACTGGAAGGCACCCCTTACCACACTGAGTCCAAATCAGATTTTGGCGGCTTCATCATGGTGCCGATTTCGACGGGCGATGTCACCACCTTTACCATGATCCCCATCATTGACGCCTACGACGTCTATGATATGAAGACCGAAGGAGATAGCGACTCCGTAGTGATCGCCCACGCCAAAACCAACAAAAAACTTCCTCAGGTCCCCATGAAAATTGGCGGCATCTTTAAGGAAATGAAAGCGGATAAAAAGGGAGAAGGACCAGCCAACATCTTCCTGGAAGGCATCTACCGACTGGCCTGATGCAACATTTTACTCCTACTACACTCTTTAGGCAAAAACACACCATGACCACACCATCGAAAAGCAGCCTGCTGCTATGCCTCCTGTTAGGGATCTATGCCTCCCTGTTTTCCCAAAACAAAATGCAGCTTCCGATGGAGGATCTTCCTCCGGTCAGCCTGGAAGCAGCAGGGCTGAACCCGGATTCGGTGCAACGTCTCTTAGACCTGATTGACCAGCAGACTCGCTATGATTTCCGCTCCTTTATCCTGATCAAAGATCAAAAAATGGTACTGGAGGAGTACCGCAATAGCTTCTGGCGGGAAACCATCCATGATATTCGCTCTGCCGGGAAAAGTGTAACCGCCCTGCTGATGGGCATTGCCATCGACCAGGGATTGGTGGAAAGCGCAGAAGCACGGGTCTATGACTTTTTTCCCGAAATCACCCCTCCTACCAAAGCCCATCGCGACATCCGCATCAAACACCTCTTGCACATGTCTTCCGGTCTGGACGCTGATACGGATGACTCCGATACGCCGGGCAACAGCTACAACTGGATCGCCCAAGATGATTGGATTACGCCAGTCCTCAACCTCTCCATGACTTTTGAGCCAGATAGCCGCTGGGTGTATAATGATGCCTGCGCCATGCTCTGCGCCGCCATCATCGAAAAAACTTCCGGTAAAAGCCTATCGGATTTTGCCCGTGAACATTTATTTACCCCTTTGGGCGAACGAGAATTTTACTGGTTCCAAAATGCTTCCGGCACCACGGGAGGCATGGGCAACCTCTATATCTCCAATCTAACCTTTGCCAAGCTAGGTTTATTGGTCTTGAATAAAGGAAAATATCAAGGCAAGCAAATCATCTCCTCCTCCTGGATCGAGCAGTGCATGACGCCGGCCTTGGACCTGAATGATGACTGGCCGGAAGGCACGCAGTACGGCTTCTTCTGGTACCTCTATCCCGTACAGGAAAATGGCAAAACCTACCAATGTGCCTACGCTACGGGAAATGGGGGAAACAAAGTCTTTGTGTTGCCAGAGCTGAACATGGTCCTGGCGGTGCAATCCAGCGCCTACGGACAAGGCTACGGACATGGTCGAGCCTGGTATATCCTATATGCTTTGCTCAGGGCCCTGAAATAAGCCAGAAAAGACCGTATCTTAGGTGGGCTAACACATTCGCCATATGCCCCACCAGCCTGATTGTATCTTTTGCAAAATTGTGAAGGGAGAAGCTCCTTCCTGGAAGGTGATGGAAAATGATACCACCTATGCCTTTCTGGACATCAATCCTGCGACGCCCTATCACACACTGATCATCCCCAAAAACCATTACGAGAACATCTTTGATGTTCCAGAAGCGGAATTGAGGGATGTGATCGCCATGACCCGGGAAGTAGCCAAATTGTATGAGCGAAAACTCGGACTGCAACATTGCCAGGTGATCAACAGCAATGGAGCAGAGGGACAGCAGGACGTATTTCACCTTCACTATCATCTGGTTCCCCGCAAGCGGGGCGATGGCCAGAATATCCGCTGGAAGGTCCATCCCGAGTGGCGCAGCGATTTTGATAATATGTTACAGAGGATACATGATTAGACGATTTTGGATCATTTGCCTGCTTTTTTTAGTGGGAGGACGTTTCGGGACAAAAGGGCTGGCCCAGGATACCCTGGCTTTTAGCCTGACGGACCAGGGCTTGATGATTTTCCCCGCAAAAATTAACCAGGTTCACCAGGTGGATCTGATGCTGCATACCGCTGCCGAGGGCTTTTCCCTGATCGAAACGGTAGCGGATAGCCTGTTCCCGTCCGATACGGGCGAGGTCTACAATGCTCACAGTTGGGGCGGAGATCAGCAAGGCCGGTTTTTGCGCAACCAACAACTGGGGCTGGGAGGCATGACCATCGACAGCCTCATCCTCTGGGTCAATCGCCTGAGCGGCAAAGGCTCCGATGGGAAATTTGGGCCGGACTTGCTGGGGAGTGCCTGGTTAAAGATCGACCCAGCCACGGGTCTGCTCATCCGCTATCAATCCCTGCCGGATCGCTTCGAAATACGGGGATATACCCCGGTAAAAACCACCCAAGGTCCTTTGGGCCTGATGCTGGAGTTGGAGTTAGGGCTGGGAACGGAAAAAATCCAGCATAGCTTCCTCATGCATTCCGGGTATGGGGCGGGTCTGCTGCTGGACGATGAGTTTGCGGCCACCCACCAGATCAGCGAAAAAGTAGTGATCGAATCCGAGAGCGAACTGCGCGACGCCTACGGCAATGTCCTCAAGACCCAAAAGGCCCGCCTGTCAGAACTGCGCCTGGGCCGACAGCGTCTTGCGGATGTACCCATGAGTTTTTTCTCTGGAGCCATCGGCCGACAAAAAGTCAGCGTGATGGGCGCAGGTGTCATATCGCAATTTCAGTGGTTGATCCATTTTCCCAGCGGGCAGGTGTATGTGAAAACAGGCTAAACCTCCCTCTCAGTCAGCTACTTAGCATTTTTCTTTCCTTTTTTCATCCGTTTTGCCGCCTTCGTTTGTCAGAATAACAAATGAGGAGAGGGAGCGCGCCCCTCTCATAACCGAAAATTAAATCGATGAAAAAATCACTTGTAATCACATATTTAGCCTGTGTTATCCATCATAGTATTTAGCATATTAAAGGCTTGCAGGCCTGCTAAATACTTATTCATGTCAGGAATCCATTCAGGAGTCCTTTTGAGAAAATATAAATACAAGCAAAGGATTTCAAGGTGATTAGCCCCACACAGATATCAAAAGAGCTGTGGCTAACAAATTCCTTACTAGGACTTAACAGAGTACTCCACTTAATTTATAAAAACCAAAAGTCATAAAAACTTTCAACTATCCCAGCAGAAACCAGAAAACTGAAAGAACTCAGCTTGCAACATTGCAAGCTGAGTTCTTTTATAGACACAGTAAAACTATTTATATTTTGGATCGAATTTCAGAAATTCGAGATTCGATTTCCTGCTGTTCTAGTTCCCAAAATTTCAGACTATTATCTATATCATAAATTTCAAATTTAGTCTTTAATGTTTCAATTTCTACTTTAGCTTTCCTGTGAATTAGTTTGAATAACCGGATTGATTCGATAGCCATTGGCTTTTCTGAAAAATGAGATCTTTGTTCTAGTGCTTGCTCGATCCGATTTTCTAGTAAGACTTGCTCCTCTTCAATCTTTCTTAGGTTCCCTTCCAAATACTCAAGATAAGAGTTGGCCCTTTGTTTCTTTTCCTCAAAAGAAAGAATGAGTTTTTCAATACCAACTTTGCTTTCCATTAATTTTTCTAAGCCTCTTGAATATTGAGAATCCCAAAGCTCTGAACTCTGTTGGCCAAGACAAACATTAAGAGATATAAAGGAAATACATACTAGTTGTTTGAGTGAATGGACAATTTTTAGAAATTTCATATTCAGGCAAAGTTGATTTTAGCTAAGCGTCCATAGTTCTATAGGTTTCATTCAACAAGGCCATGAAATCTCTATGTAAATTTCTCATGGACGGTAACAATTGGCCCAATTGCTCGGCAAGTGTTTCTACTAGATTAGAATTCCCGCTTTTGTTTGCTTTTTTAATTGCCTTAAGATAGTTCTTCGCTAGATTCATGTATCGCTTTTCACTTCTATTTATGTCAATGGCTTTCCTGTACAATACTCTTACGTTATATTTGCTCATAGCTTCAGGATTTCGTTTAAAAGATTCTGCGAGTTCCCTAAGTTTTTCTGCATCCGAAGCCATAGAACCAATAAGGGTTTTAGCAGCTTGGATAATTTTGTCAATTTTGTTTGCCGGGCCGAAATCAGCTCTTACGTTTAGGTAACTAATGGTCTCTGCAGGAGCTTCACATTGGGCGCCCTTGATTATGGGGAGGAATCCAACCATTAGAATGGCAAATGCAATGTGCTTAATTAAGACTGTAGGTTTCATATAACATAAACTTTAAGTAAAGTCAGAAGACAAAAATTTTGGTGAGCTCCTGACAATCATAAAATTATAGGATTGGACATCTAGCACCATGAAATCTTCGTGAAAAAGTGATGAAAAAACCTTTTCATCCGTCCGAAATATTTGGGATAACCATATATTTCCATCATATTGTCTTTTAATAACCGACCATTTAACACTCTCTGCAACATGACAATTGAAGAGTTTA
>JBCBGC010000081.1:0-37014 GCA_038527215.1 Bacteroidota bacterium | reverse complement strand
GTCTCCGCGACCCAGGCGTAGCAAGACCTATCCGAGTCATGGAGACCCCGGATATGTTCCCTCCCGGTGGTCGGGACCATTCCGGGGTGACAAGCTACTAAAGCTTGTAAAGAAACTGTTGAGCCCAACCACTCCCACATCAAGCATGTCACCCCGGAAATACCGCGACGATCAGGAGCGGGATTATCCGGGGTCTCCATGTTTCGGATAGGTCTTGCTACGCCTGGATCGCGGAGACCCCGGATATGTTCCCTCCCCATGGTCGGGACCATTCCGGGGTGACAATCAAATGATGGATAGGGTAATGACAGGCACCTACCGCTTCATCAAGGCGCGTAGGTCGGTGGTCTCATCGGCCAATTCTTCCGAAGTGACGGAAGTGCCTTTTTCCAGCAGCTTACGGGTCACCATGAACTCCTTTGGACGATTGACACAGTCTGCCGCAAGGAGCTTTGCCCCTTTAAAATAAAAAGCGGCAAAGCTCCGACTTGTCAAGGGGTCGCCCCGCAGGACCACCGAATCATAGCCGGCAATCAAGCCTGCAATCTGCAGTTTGAGGTCAAACTGCTCTGACCAGAACCAGGGAATCGCCTGATAGGGTTTTTCCTGTCCGCAAAGCCAGGCCGCGGCACTTTTGGCTTGATCGGTGGCGTTGGGGACGGATTCCAGATGAATAGGCTGAGCATAGAGGGGATGAGGAAAGACTGTACAATCTCCCGCAGCAACAATATCGGGATCTGAAGTGGCTCCATACTGGTCCACCACGATGGCCCGATCTACCTTAAGTCCAGCCGCTTCTGCTAACTGGGTTTCAGGTAAAATCCCAATGCCGATCACGATCAGGTCTGCTTCGTAGGTAGCACCGTCTTTGGTTACTACGGTTGAGCTTTCTCCTGTATGATGTATGGCCGTAGCCATTTTACCGGTTTCAATCTTGACGCCTTCCTCTTGATGGATACGGTCAAAAAACTGAGAGATGTCGGGGCAGCAGACGCGCTCCAGCAAGCGGCCGGTCGCTTCCAAAATAGTCACCTCCAGGCCAGCTTTCCGGAAGGAAGCCGCCGTTTCCAGACCGATGTATCCCCCACCAATGATCACTGCCCTCTGGGCCTGCGGTAATTTTTGCTGCAGCGCCAGGGCATCTTCCAGGGTCCTGAGATAACATACCCGGGGATGCTCGGCTCCGGGAATCGGCAGACGTCGTAGCTGCCCTCCGGTAGCCAGGGCGAGTTTTTCATAAGTAAGTTCGCTCCCATCCTGCAACTGCACTATCTTCCGCTGCCGATCTATGGCTTTCACCCAGGTGTTGAGGCGTACCTCAATCTGGTTTTTCTCATACATGGCCGCTGGACGGATCAGGATATCTTCCGGTGCTTTTTCGCCCTGCAGTAACTCTTTGGAAAGCGGAGGGCGATGATATGGCAGGGTGGATTCGGCTCCTAAAAGCAAAATCCGCCCTTCCCAGCCTTCTTTTCTCAGGCTGAAAGCGAGTTGGCTACCCGCATGACTGGCGCCAATAATGATACAAGTTGATTTGGTCATGTCCCGGCTTTAGGCGGTCCGAAAGTACGCATTTCATCCGCCGCAGAAAAGCCGAACGATCAATCTTAAGGGAAGGTTGTTTCTTTACGCAGGCAAGACCATTTCGGGCACATGCTCAGGCACGACTAATTTTCCAGCTGTAGCTGCCTGAATATCCTCCACACTGACCCCGGGGGCTCTTTCCAACAAGTGAAAAGCCCCCTCCTTGACTTCAAGGACGGCCATATTGGTGACGATTTTTTTCACACAGCCTACGCCAGTCAGCGGCAAGGAGCATCGTTGCAAGAGCTTACTCTTCCCGCGCTTATTGGTGTGCATCATGGCCACGATGATGTTTTCAGCAGAAGCCACCAGGTCCATGGCTCCGCCCATGCCTTTGACCATGCGACCGGGAATTTTCCAGTTGGCGATATCGCCATTTTCGGCTACTTCCATGGCTCCCAAAACGGTGAGTTGGATGTGGCGACCGCGGATCATGGCAAAACTGGTGGCAGAATCAAAAATAGCCGCGCCAGGCAGCAGGGTTACGGTTTGCTTGCCGGCGTTGATCAGGTCTGCATCTTCTTCTCCTTCGTAAGGAAAAGGCCCCATGCCCAGAATGCCATTTTCTGATTGGAACTCTACCTGAATGCCCTCCGGGACATAGTTGGCGACCAGGGTAGGAATGCCGATGCCCAGGTTGACGTACCAACCGTTTTGTAATTCCTGTGCAATACGCTTGGCAATGCCTGTTTTATCTAACATGTAATTGAATGCTTTAAGGAATGGAAAAACTAGCTACGGTGGCGAACGGTTCTTTGCTCAATCCGCTTTTCGTAATGGCTACCTTGAAAAATACGCTGGATGAACACCCCCGGCGTGTGCACAAAATTAGGGTCCAGTTCACCGGGCTCTACCAACTCCTCTACTTCCGCAATGGTGATGCGACCCGCCATGGCCATGACAGGGTTGAAGTTCCGGGCGGTACCTTTGAAAACCAGGTTACCAAAGCGGTCGCCTTTCCAGGCTTTTACCATGGCAAAATCAGCGGTGAGGGCCGTTTCCAAAATGTGCGGCTTCCCATCAAAGTAGCGCACTTCTTTGCCCTCCGCTACCTCAGTCCCAAACCCAGCCGGGGTAAAAAAGGCTGGCACCCCTGCTCCTCCAGCCTGACAACGAGCGGCCAGGGAGCCTTGCGGGATTAAATCCACCTCTAGCTCTCCGCTGAGCATTTGCCGTTCAAATTCATCGTTTTCCCCTACATAGGAAGAGATCATTTTTTTGATCTGACGTTTTTGGAGGAGCAAGCCCAATCCAAAATCGTCTACCCCAGCGTTGTTGGAGATACAGGTCAGGTCGGTAATGCCTTTGTCCACCATGGCGGAGATACAGTTTTCCGGGATGCCACAGAGGCCGAAACCGCCCAGCATCAGGGTCATGCCGCTTTCCACGTCGCGGATGGCTTCAGCAGCATTGGCAACTATTTTATTCATATTCGGGTAGAGAGTTTATCGGAGTTAAATCGCAAAGTACAATTTTCGGGGCAAAAGCTAGGCATCCAGCCAAAGTATCGCCTGAGCCATTTCGGTCTCTCCTGCCTTCAGCAGAGAAGAAGCCAATAGATGCAGCATTTCCCGGCCCGCTTCAGAAGCGGGATTTTTCAAGGACAAAACCGCCTGCACCCCAGGATGAAGCTTTGCTTCTCGTATTTTTTCTTCCGTCGGCGGATGCTGCAAGTTTCCTAAGCGCCCCAGTTCATTGCCTGTCAACCAGGGACTGAGGCGAACCGATTCAGGCAGCTTGTCTACCCCCATCCCTAAATCCCGGCTAGGCTTAGGGATTTCGAACAAGGCTGATCCACTGGCTCGGGTATACCAAATGCCGCCCATGCGGCCCACCAGGTCAAGCTTTCGGGTATCCAATTTGCCCGCTTCATCCAGATATTTTTTCTGTATATGCATACGCACCACCCGGGCAATCACCAGATTACCCGCTCCCCCTTCGGTTCCGGTTTCAATGATTTGGTCGATGGTACATTCAAAAGCCACGGGGGCTTCTCCTACGCGGGGCGGTTTGACCACCTCAGAAGGGACTTGCTGAAAACCAGCTTTTACAAACTCGTTTACCCCTTCTGCATACTCCGTACTGGCCAAAGACATCTGTTCCACCATAGGATAGTTAACGATGTTGACTACGGTCTCTGGCACCTGCTTCAGGTTGTCTAAGGTGTGCTTGCTGGTATTGTCCCGCCCTCTTCTGGCTGGGGAAAAAATGACAATGGGCGGATTCGACCCAAAGACGTTGAAGAAGCTAAAAGGACTCAGATTGACCCTGCCTTGCTCATCCACGGTACTGGCAAAGGCAATCGGCCGGGGAGCCACGGCAGCCAGGAGGTAGCCATGTCGATCCCGCTGGCTGATTTCATTGGGGTCAAGGGAAAGAATATCGCTCATAAACTTAAATATGCTGGAATGTATCTAGGGATGCGCTGGCAGCACTTTTCCACTCACTTCACCAAAGCCTACCCGGACGCCGTCCTTTTGTCCAAAGCCTTTCATGCATACGGTATCTCCATCATGGATAAAGGCTCGGGTGCTGCCATCCGGCATGGGAAGGGGTTTAGAACCCGCCCAGGCAATCTCTAACATCGAACCGTAGGAAGCCTCATCTTTGCCGCTAATGGTGCCGGAAGCCAGCATATCGCCTACTTTCATATTGCATCCATTTACGGTATGGTGGGCCAGTTGTTGGGTCATGTTCCAATACATGTACCGGAAGTTGGAGCGGCTGACGACCTGAGCAGCTTGCCCTTCTGCCTGAATGCTTACCTCCAGGTCAAGGTCGTAGTTCCGAGTGCCTTCATAGGTCAGGTAAGGCAAAACCGCAGGATCCTGCTCCGGCCCGGCTACGCGAAATGGCTCCAGGGCTTCCAGGGTAACGACCCAGGGAGACACTGAGGAGGCAAAGTTTTTTCCGAGAAAAGGGCCCAGCGGTACATACTCCCATTTTTGAATGTCGCGCGCTGACCAGTCGTTGAATAGGACCATGCCAAAGATATATTCCTCCGCCTCATCCGTAGAAACAGGCTGGCCTAAGCCATTTTCTTTGCCAATCACAAAAGCCATCTCTAATTCGAAATCCAGTCTTTTGGAAGGTCCATAGGCGGGCAGGGTGGCATCATTGGCTTTGGTCTGGCCTTTGGGGCGACGAATGGGCGTCCCACTGACCACGATAGAGGAAGCTCGGCCATGATAGCCTACCGGCAGGTGCCGCCAGTTGGGCAAGAGCGCATTGGCCGGGTCCCGAAACATCTTACCCACATTGGTGGCGTGTTCTATGCTGGAGTAAAAGTCGGTATAGTCTCCAACCTCCACAGGCATGTGCATCTGGACTGAACCCATGTCCACTAGCATGCTTTGATCGGCATAGATGGGAGAATCCGTATCACACAGCCACTGTTGGACTTGGGTACGGACCGGAACCGTTACGCTTTTTCCCAGCGAAATGTAAGCGTTTAGGCTACTCTGAGAAAAAACGCTGCGGTCAGCGACCAGTCCGTCCAGGGCGCCACTATTTGCCAACTGGGCCATGTCCAGGACTTTTTCTCCAATGGCTACCCCTACCCGGGGCGTACGGTCAGCGGTGGAAAAAATGCCAAAAGGCAGGTTGTATATGCTAAAATCAGAGGTTTCAGAAATAGATAACCAGGAAGTGAGGGTCTGCATGTATCAATATTGAGTAAGTAGGTGAATAGGGTTAAGCGTGATCCAGCCAGGATTGATAATATTTTCCGTCATCCAATCCCAGTGCTTCCTCGGTCAGCATGAGCGGCTTGAAGGTATCAATCATGACCGCTAGTTCTTCGGTTTCTTTTTGCCCGATGCTCCGCTCATAAGCGCCAGGATGAGGCCCGTGGGGAATGCCCCCGGGATGCAAAGTAATGTAGCCCGGACCAATATTATTCCGGCTCATGAAATCCCCATCTACGTAGTAGAGCATTTCGTCCGAATCAATATTAGAGTGGTTATAAGGCGCCGGAATAGCTTTGGGATGGTAATCGTAGAGGCGGGGACAAAAAGAACAGACCACAAAAGCACGGGTTTCAAAGGTCTGATGTACCGGCGGCGGCTGATGTACCCGCCCCGTAATGGGCTCAAAATTGTGAATGGAGAAACCATAAGGGAAGTTATAGCCGTCCCAGCCTACCACATCGAAGGGATGGGTAGCGTAAATCATTTCATGAAGGTGGCCCTGCTTTTTGATTTTCATCACAAAATCGCCCTGCTCATCGTGAGTTTCCAGCGTCTCCGGAAGTTTATAATCCCGCTCACAGAAGGGAGAATGTTCCAGCATTTGTCCAAACCAGTTGCGGTAGCGCTTGGGCGTATAGATGGGATGAAAGGACTCTGCATAGAGGATGCGGTTGTCTTCGGTATCAAAATCAATTTGGTAAATCATACCGCGGGGAATGACCAGATAGTCCCCATACTCGAAGGAAATATTCCCCAATAAAGTCCGCAAGGTGCCGGTTCCCCGGTGGATGAACAAGAGCTCGTCCGCATCAGCGTTTTTATAAAAATATTCACGCAAAGAATGGCGGGGAGAGGCCACCCCGATATGGATATCATTATTGACCAGCAAGGGTACCCGGCTATCCAGAAAATCATCCTGGGCCTTGGCTTCAAAACCCAGAAGCTTACGCGACTTCATATTTTTTCCGACCGCAATCCGGGGGGTCATATCGCGACTTTCTCCCACTTCTTTCACCATGGTAGGGCGGTGATGATGATAGAGCAGGGAGGACATGCCATCAAACCCTATGGTGCCAAAAAGCTGCTCATAAAAGAGGTCTCCATTCGGCTTTTCAAAGATGGTGTGACGCTTGGCAGGAATCTTTCCGAGTTTATGATAGATGGGCATAAGATTGGGATTTGCACTCACTAACGATTATTAGCAATAATACTAATCCCTCCATATAAACTCAAATATAATTTGCAAGATATCTCTCCTATCCGCCTCGCCCTCACCCAGAAGGCGCTTTAACAACCTAACCCTGCACAAGCCCTTTAGGCTCAATACGAATGCGTTAGGTCAAAAAATTCCCATTTTACGAATGATCATTAGTAATTTACCTAATAAAATGCATAATTTATTCCCGAATTGAAGAAAACCTTTATTACACCCTCATGAAAGGCATAAATGGTCGGGAGAAATTCATCGCAGTCAGTATTGATCTTTTTCTGGAAAAAGGATTCAATGGAACGGCGATGCAGGACATAGCGAACCAGTTGGGACTGCAGGCACCTACCCTCTATAACTACGTAAAGTCTAAACAGGGCTTGTTGCAGGAGCTGCTATTTGAGATGGTAGAGAAGTTTGAAAAAGGGATGGCAGACATTGTGGAGTCTTCCTACACACCGCTGGAAAAACTCAAGGCCATTATCGCCATGAATGTACGCTTGACTGCTCAGCATCCTCATCAGGTGGGGCTGCTCGTCAATGAATGGAAACATTTGGAATCTCCTCATTTAGAGGTTTTTCAGGAAAGCCGGACCCACTACGAATCTATGTTTGCGGCGGTCATCCGTCAAGGGATGGAAACAGGAGAGCTAAGACAAATGGACCTGGATTTTATGACCCACTCCGTGCTTTCTTCTATCCGCTGGCTGTTTCAATGGTATCGTCCCCGGGAAGAGGAAATCAATCCCATAGAGCTGGAGCGTCAAATGATCGAATTTGTCTTGCAGGGGGTCGCCGTTTAACGGGTCAGCAAGGCAATTTCCAGGGTGTAGCCAGCCTCTTCCCATCCTTCCGGCCCCACTACGCCTATTACTACCCGATAAGGGTTGCGGGCGGAAAGCAAATCTTTCACAATTCTCCGGTGATCCTGAGTTCTGCCCCGATATGGCCGGTCCCATTTGTAATCGGCTTCGCAGCGGATGCACCTGACCAGATTGGGCGGTACGGCTTCGGTACGGTGTAGGCCTACCTGATAGGCATATAAGCTAAAATTGGCTTCAGGATCATCGGGAATGAGGGTAATCTCCATTTCGGTGTAGGCCTGGAGTTCTGTAGCATACAGCACATGTAATCCCCGGAATTTACGTGACTGGGTCATCGTAAAGCAGGCATTGCTGCCTGACCAGGCCCAACTGAGGTCCTCCATGATGATTCCTTCAGCTACATTGCCCTCAATCGCGACAATTTCATCCGGAAAACTCTCAATAAAGGGTAAGTCTTGCCCGCTTAAGGGGAGAAAAAAACTACAAAAAAGGGAAAAAACTAAGGTGCGAAATAGCATCATTACGTAATATTTTGAGAGATGGTACCTGTGATTTTTAAGTAGTTCCCTTCACGAATCAATTCGTAACTTCCCATAGAGAAGGTTTTACGGAAAAACGCAGCTTTTTTATTTCGAAATTCGAAATTCTTTTCTTTCCAAAATCTAGCTAATCCGAACTAAGGTAGTAAGTGGGGGTATTTTTACCCCGAGGCAAGTTTTTCTATCTTATCAGCGCAGTGAAAGCGTCTTTTTAGGAAAGAAATTGGACTTAGCATGAACCTCAAGCCGGATACCTCCCCCTGGAGATTGACTGTTCATCTGCTCTTGTTTTGTCTTTGTATTACCATGGGTGAAGTTTATGCTACGCCCCCTCCCTCCGTTGACAAGGAGGAGAAACAGCTGTTAAAACAGTTGAACCAAGCAGAGACTGATCTGGAAAAAATGGATATTTATGGGATGCTCTCCCAATTCTATTATTACCAGAATACGCAGAAGGCGCAGACCTACGCTCAGCTGGCCTACGACATCGCCTCGGAAGTAAGTGATTCTTCTGATCAGGCTTATTACCTTACCCAGCGGGGAGGATGCTTGCTCATAGAAGGGGCCTTTGTGGCAGCCCTATATCCCTTAAGAAAAGCCCAGGCTATCGCCAGTTCGCTGGAAGACACCGTAGAGATACGGATTCTCACCTTTCTGGGAATTGCCTACCAAAACCTGTATGAACCCAAGAAGGCTATTTCCTATTTTGAAAAAGCGATTGTCTTGAGTGAAACCTATGATAATCCCCGATCCAGGGTTCCTGCTATGGGGTGCCTCTCGAATTTACACCTAAACAGGGGCGCGTATCACAAGTCATTCCCCATCTTGAGGGAAACGCTGAAGCTCTCGAAAGAGCTGAATATGACCAACCAATTGGCGTATAATTATAAGGATTTGGCCTTTCTCTACCTGCGGACAGGTAAACTTGATTCCGCTTATATTCATGCCAGACAGGCCGTTTCCCTCACCGCCAAAGATGAGAAACTCTCTTACATTCGCAGTGTATCTTTTCAGAATCTCAGTAAAGTTTTCCTGGCCAGAAGCCAATACGACTCTGCCCTTTACGCAGCTCAACAAGCCTTCGAAATAGGGCAAGCCGTTCATTCGCTTACCAATCAAACCGGGGCACTTTCCAGTCTGGCCAACATTTACCTGAGGCAAATGAAGTTTCAGGAGGCCTTGCAATCTGCCAATCGGATTTTGAACCTGGTAGCCAGTGAAGACTCAAAAGATAGCCGGGAAGGCAAGATTCTGGCCTTTGCACTCCTTGAAGAGATCCATGAGAAAAGAGGGGATTACAAAAGTGCCTTGAACTATGCACGATTCTCGCGGGAGATCCAGCAGAGCATTTTCGAATTGATGAAAGAGGATCAATTCAAGTACAATGAGCAGGAGGTTGAAGCCAACTTGCAGGAAGCAGAGAATCTCTCCCTTAAGAATCAGGTTTTTTTGGAGAAAAGCCGCTATCAAAAAAGTGTTTGGTATACCATCAGTATTACCATCCTGGCCGCCCTGGCTTTGATCATCGGGTATCTTTTCTATGTGCATGGAAACTTTAAGAGCATCCTCCTTTCCAAGCCTTTTACTGAAGATGAATTAAGCGTCAGAATTTCTTATGTTCAACAAGCCTCTATGATGGGGGTGTTTTTGTCCCTTCCAGCTACCATTTATTATTGTATTTGGGGAGATTGGTGGGATGCCTGCTCTTCTATCATCATGTTGTTCACGGTTTCAGGGGTCTTATTTGCAGCTAAGAAAGGCTCTCTCAATCTGGTCTTTTTGCTGGCCTGTGTATTTGTCTACCCCTACATTTCTACCCTTCCATTCCTGGTAGGGCAGATTTTTATGCTTCCCCTGGCCATTGCATCCCTTTTTCTTTGTTTAGCCTTTGTAAACCCTACCCTGAAGTACCAGATCCTGAACATTATCATGGGAGGGGTTTCTCTGGTGATTTACTATATAGGGATGAAACATGCCGCTCATCCACCCATTGCCAATCTGGCGCTTATAGAGATTGTTACCGCCCTGGCCAGTTCTCTGTCAATCATTAATACGATTCGATTTTTCCATCAGGTCAACCGTGATTTTAAAATCAAAGAAGCGGAAACCAATGCCTTCCTGGCAAAAATTTCCGCTTTGGATCCCCACCTGATATTTACCTTGGACAAGGAGATGCGCTTCACCTTTGTCAATCAAGCCCTCAGCAATGCTTTTCGCCTACCTCCCGAAGAGATATTGGGCAAAAAAGTGGATGAGGCAAGTCCTTATCTCCCCATTGGACAGGATTGTATGGACAGCATCCAGTTTGTACTTACCGAGAATAAGCCGCTACAAACGACCGACCAGATGGAGCTTGAGGGGGAACCTTTTTGGATGGAAATCCATTACCAGCCCATCCATGACGAACAGGGGCAGGTAGTAGGCTTAATGGGCGTAGCTGCGGATATTACCCAAACCCAGATTGCCCAAATGAATTACCAAACCCTCTTCCAGAGTATGCAGGAAATGGTGATGGTGTATGACTTCATTGAGGAAAAAATCCTGGAGCTAAATCCTCAAGGATACCAAACGCTGGGATTTGAGGTAAATAAGGAGCTCCCCAAGGTTCACAGATACGATTTTATTCCACAATTTACCTCCTTAACCGGGGAACTGGACCTGCACAAAATCTCTGACGAACATAAAAACCTCCTCAAAGAGGGAGAAATCATCTCATGCCGGGCCTATCTCAAAGATGTCCATGGGAGTTTGCTGGTGGGCGACATGACCATTCTCCCTTCTCCCCACCGGGCAAACGAGGGCATAGTCGTATTCAAGGATAAAACGGGTAAACACCTGGCACAAAAAGAACTTAGGGAACGACAGACCATTTATGAAGGCCTGATTCAACACGCCTTTGATGCTGTGGATATTGTCCAATTGACAAAGATCGATGCGGAAAAAATGGAATTCGAGGGAGAAGTTATTATTCGAAACCAACGCATGGTACGTATGCTGGGTAGCTCGGATGACTTGGTGATGGATATCCAAAAAATCGTCGATATGAGCGTCCCTAAACAGCAGAATGGTCGGGAGTCTCTGGGCTATCTCAATGAGCTTTTCACAGAATTATTGGAAAAAGGCTTTGTCAAACATGACTGGCGCCTGCTTACCCTGGAGGGCGAAGCTCGTGATGTTCATTTGGTCGCCCAACTGATCCAAATCCATGGCAAAAAACTCTTGATCCGCATGATCAAGGATGTTACAGAGGCGAAAAAGCAGGATGCGCTGATCCACCAGCAAATGCATGACCTCAATACCAAAAATCAGGAGCTGGAAAAATATATCTCCTCCAACTTATACCTGGAGAACTTTGCCTATCTCGCTTCACATGATCTGAAAGCGCCCATCCGAACCATTGTCAGTTTTACCCAAATTCTGGAAGCAGAGCTCTGTAAACAAATGGAAAGCAACCCAGAGTTGGCCAATTATCTCCGCTTCATCATTTCGGGAAGTAAGAACATGGAAAGGCTGGTCAACGATCTTTTGACTTATTCCAGGGTGAATACCGCCAAAGTAAACCTTGAGCCCATTTCGCTGGCCGAGATCCTCCAATCCATCCACCAAAACCTCCAATCAGCTATCGTAGAGAAAGATGCGCACATCGAATGGCATGACTTGCCTCCGAAAATTGTGGCGGATGAAGTAAAAATGCGCCAGCTGCTGCAGAATTTGGTCAGCAACGCCCTGAAATTCGTTTCTGCTGATACGCAGCCCCATATCGTCATTTCAGCCAAAGAACAAAAGGATAGTTGGCTGTTCTCTGTCAAAGACAATGGAATCGGGATCAAGGAGAAGGACCAGGAAAAAATCTTTTACCTCTTCCGCCGCCTCCACAGACAGGAAGAGTACGAGGGCACAGGCATTGGGCTGGCCCTCTGTAAAAACATCGTAGAGCAGCACCACGGCAAGCTCAACCTTTATTCAGAATGGGGCAAAGGCAGTGAGTTCACCTTCTCTATCCCTAAGCGGACAGAAGGCCTAATGATCGGCCAAGCTGAACTGGAAGAAAGGGTGCTAAATTAGTCCACTTTCATTTCCCATCCAGGTTCATATTCCCGCCCCCACATGCCCATGGCTTCGCCATCGTGTAGGAAATGTCCGTTTTCCGGATTAGTCTCCAGGGTACGCCCCAGCTTTTGGGCAATGTTGGCCATGTGGCATAGCAACACACTTTTGTGTCCTTCCACTATAGGAGAATTCAATTCTCCTCCTTCCCGGATCCCGGCGGCAAAGTTGCTCATGTGAAAGGCGTCCAGCCCGCCGATCCCGATGATATCTGTGGTAGCACTCTTTTCCTTCTCTTTCACCTCTGCGACGACTTTGCCCTGCCTGTCATAGTGGATATAGCCGTTGCGATCCAACAGCATCGAGCCTTCGGTCCCCCGGATTAAGGCCCCACGGCCTCTGCCATACATCGGGACGCCATTACAGCTGTATCCTTCCCAGGTAATGGTTTTTCGATCGGGGAAATCATAGTTCACCATTTGGCTATCATAAAACTCCCAATCATCATCAAAATGGTAGCGGCCACCTGCTGAAGATACCTTGATAGGATAGTCCACCTGCAGGGCCCAGCGACAGATGTCTACTTCGTGGGTGGCATTGTTACAGCTTTCACCCGTACCCCATCGCCAGAACCAATGCCAGTTATAGTGGATGTAGTTGTCCATATAAGGCGTACGAGGAGCCGGTCCCTGCCAGAGATCATAATCCAGCCAATCGGGAACCGGGGCAGCTTTGCCTCGTCCAATACTGCCGCGGGAGTTGGCATACCAGGCTTTGCCATAGTAAGCCCGACCAATCAGTCCTTCATGAATTTTTTTGATGCCCTCAATGGTAACCGGGCCAGAACGCTGCTGATTACCCATTTGCAGGACTTTTCCATATTTTTCCTGGGCCGCTATGAGCATTTCTCCCTCCTGGGGATTGTGGCCACAGGGCTTTTCTACATATACATGCTTGCCGGCTTGCATAGCCAAAAGGCTCATCGGGGCATGCCAATGATCAGGGGTAGCGATGATCACCGCGTCAATGTTTTTGTCCTCCAATACCCGGCGAAAATCCTGTACGCCTTTGGGGGCCCGACCTTTGATGCCCTGGGCTTTTACCTTGCCTACATGCTTCTCATAAGCGCGGGTATCCACATCACAGATATAGCCTAAGTGTACATTCTTGACCTTAAGTGCCGCTTGTAACAGGCCTCCTCCGCGCCCATTTACACCGATCACGGCCACGTTTAAGCGGTCATTGGCGCCCAGGATATTTTCGTAGGCCTGGGCCGTGGACAAAACGCCCAAACCCGCTGTAGCCAGGGCGCTGCGCTTTAAAAAGGTACGCCTGGGCTGAGTAGTAGTTTTTTTTTGCATGGAAACAGGGTTGAAGCATGCGGCTGGCTCGTAGGACTAAACGCCAGCGCAACTCAGAATACAAATCGTATAGGAAGTTTACTCAAATTATAGATTTCATCCAATGGCAGATGGCTAAAGAATCATCTGATCAGCCGGTTACGATAAAGAGGAGCAGGAAAAAAAAGATGGGAAGAAATCCCAGGGCAATCCCTAATATGGCCAGGAGTTTTCCTCCATATACCTCTGGTTCTCGTTGAATCCGAATCAGTTGAATGACCCCCAGGACAATGCCCACGATCCAAAAGGGATTGAAAATCAACCCCGCCACACTGGCGACAATGGAGGCCACAGCCAGGGCCGTCTTTAGGCCAGCATTCTCACTGGGTTGGGTGATATTTTTGTTAAACATGCTCACCCTGCCATCCTGATAGCGAATCATATAAACCAGTTGTTTGCGGATGAGGAAAGTCGAATCGGAACTACCCTCACAGGCCTCATACAGGATCACTGAATCGGCTACGGCCACCACTTTTGCCTGGATGTCAGTGCCGTCCACTTTTTTTATCAGATCGCACTCCCCTTCCAAAAATTGCGCCCAGAACCTGGACATTTTTTTCATCAGCCGCTTTTGCAGTCTTTTTTGTAACCAGGATTCTAATTTGTTCCCAAGTTTTTGAGGAGCGGCAGGGGTGGATACATTGGAGGGAGCGGCTTGGATATGGGCTTTTAGCTCAGCGGGCTGTAACATACCCAGGCTCCATATCAGGCAAAAGAAAAGAAAGGTAAATCGTTGTTTCATGTTTGTTGAATTCGGAAAGTAATGGGGTGTGGTGCCAAAGGAAATATGCACAATATCCCTTCCATTAACCAACAAAAGGCGCAAAGAATTCTTTCCTGCTTCCTAGCTCCTCTCCCAGCGATCTGGGACGCCAGGTAAGATATCACCGCAAACATGGCAAACTTCCCTCATCAGAACTGCCTACTTTTAAGTAAAAATCCCTCCTTATGAAAGCCGATGCCCCTGCCCTTTTTTCCCACCTTGTTCCTATTCTGCCCGTAACCAATGTAGCAGCCAGCCTCCAGTATTATCACAAACGTCTGGGCTTTGACATTCAGTTCAAGTGGGGCGAACCCATGGATTATGCAGCGGTAAAACGCGGGGAGGCCGTAGCCTTCCACCTGAACGAGGTTTCTCCGGAGGACCAACATCACAGCTTTACTCCACAAACCCTGCGGATTTTTGTATATGATGTAAATCAGGTTCACCAGGAATTTTTACAGCAAGGGGTTTCCTTAACTCGCCCCATTGGAAACCGGGAGTACGGTATCCGGGATTTTGAGATCGAAGATCCCGACGGGCATCGACTAATCATCGGCACAGGCCTGGAATACCTGCCTGAGCATGCATAAGCCCGCTTTTTAAGGCAAAAAAACCGACCCGCTCAGATGAACGGGTCGGAAATATTATTCGCCTTATAAAATTGGGTCCTTACAGGATCAGGGACGCAGCTTCTTCATGTAAAAAAATGGCATCCAGGTTGATATCCTTCAACAAAGCATAGCGGCCCACATTCTCTTCCTTCCACTTTTCAATATTGGTTTGCAGGTTCTTGACCCGGGTCCGGGGCTTGCCGCCCAGGGCTACGCTCAGGATTTTCAGCAGGGTCTTGCCGTGCTCGTAGCGCTCCATGCTGGCCTTACGCAGTTGACGTTGCAGACTCAGGATCAGCTGATTGGCCAAATCAAAGTCCTCCATGCACACGTAAGTCAGGGCCAGGAAGAATTTTACTTCCAGGTCCATGTGGACATGCTTACGCAGGTTCACATCGTTGCGTAGATTGTAGAGAATCCGGGAAGCCTTACTGTAGTTCTTGGACACAAAATAAGCGTGTGCAAGGAACATGTGATAGTTCACAAAGAATGTTAGGCGGTAAGGCTCAATCTCAATTTTGGAGATGTAATCCTCAATATCTCTGATCATCTGCTCCACGGTATTGGTACGCAGGTGATAGCGTAGCTTGCGGCTGAGGAACAGAGAGGTATTGGCGTTGAAATGGTAGCGCGTCAGCAGCTCCTCGATTTTGTAATCCAGGATTTCAAAGTAAATCTTGGATTTATCCCGCACCTGGTTGTTGTCATAATAAACGTAGCGCAGGAAGTTAAAGAGGATGTTGATGTTCAGGTAGAAGGTATCATCCTTGTACTCACCCAGAATTTCGAAAGACTTTTCGAACATAGACTCCAGGTCCTCCACTTCGCAGCGAATGGTATCCGGAATCTGAATGAACAACTTGGCGAAAATGTGAATGATACACTTGAAGATGTACAGACGGTGGGATTCATAGAGATTGTTGAGGTTATCAATTTTCTCCATAATCCGGACCATCTCGTTATAGTCCTTCTCCTTCCGAGAAAGGAAGAAAGAATCATAGGCGCGGAAAAAAGATACCACCAGGTCCACTGCCTTGTCCATCGCGATGGTATAGGCTACCTGCTGGTTATATCGGCTCCGGAAATAGTTTTGATTCTCATCAAAAGCATGCAGATTTTGCAGCTCTTTATAGACGATCATCAATCCATAAGGGAAGTCAAATTTGAGCAACTCTTTTTCCAGTTTACGGAGAGCTGCTACGGATATTTCCCGCGGGTTGTTGAAAACCAGGTCGTTGACATTGAGCACCCGGCGCATCACGTGCAGGTTCGGGTCACCTACCCGGTTGAGCAGGAAGGTTTCAATTTTTTGGTTTAGGCGGGACTTAAGGACATAGAAGGCAGAAGCGGAGATGTCGAATTCATTCAGAAACTGCTTATCCGGCGTTTCGGGATTTTCACGGATGATGCGCAAGAAGGCGGCACTTTTATCGGCTTTGTTGGCTATAAAAGTGTTGTAAATGTCTGAGAACTCTTCGTCGGTAAGCTGGCTGATGATTTTGTACAGATCCATAAATAATGGTTTTTCTACTCCACACGAGGGTTGGTAACAGGTCGACGTTTGCTGGGTTAAAGCGATAAAACATGAAAGTCTTATCAGGTGTGCGGCAGATTCAGATCACTTGGGTTCACTCAATTTCAAAAAAAATGACACGTTTTCAAAGGTGCTAGCGCAAATTGCAATTTTTTATGTGCGAGTTTGCATTTTTGACTCTTCAACTTTCATTTTTTAGTGATGTGTTTTCATTTTTTACATCCCTAAACTGAAAAACGGTGCATCAAATTTCAAAAATCTTGCCTTTCACTTCATAAAATAGCCCCTCCAAAACGGATTTTTCTAACCATTTTGATCATTGATGTTACATGATTCCTATCATTTAGCTACTTGGGTATTACGGCCTGCCAAAGCATCAATGCCCTTCTAACAGGCCTAAATACCGCCCACGACCCTTTTTTCTTTCAATCATAACATAGGTTTAACGCTATTTAACAAACCAATCCCAACATCAGGCGTTCTTAGGATAAGTCATTCCAAAAGTGGAAATTCGTCCAGGACTCAATGGAAAAAGACATGCAAGAAGGAATCACATACAGTCAATCCCACCTTTCGTATAAGCGCATATTATCCAGGGAAGTAGTCATCGGTCATGTCCCCATGGGAGGGCATAATCCTATCCGTATCCAATCCATGACGACTACCGATACCATGGACACCCTGGGTACCGTAGAGCAGACGTTACGCATGGTAGAGGCGGGGAGTGAATATGTTCGAATCACCGCTCCCAGTAAAAAAGAAGCCGAGAACCTGGCTGAAATCAAGAAGGAACTAAAGCGGAGAGGCTGTGAGGTACCCCTCATTGCCGATATTCACTTTACGCCCAATGCCGCAGAAATTGCGGCGCGCATCGTGGAAAAGGTCCGGGTCAACCCCGGAAACTATGCGGACAAAAAGCGCTTTCAGAACATTGAGTATACCGACGATACCTATCAGGCTGAGATAGAAAGAATTCATAAGCGGTTTTCCCCGCTGGTTAAAATATGCAAAGAGGAAGGCACGGTCATGCGGATCGGCACCAATCATGGTTCGCTTTCTGACCGCATCATGAGCCGCTATGGCGATACTCCGCTGGGTATGGTAGAATCCGCCCTGGAGTTTATCCGAATCTGTGAGGAGCATCACTTTTATGACCTGGTGGTGTCCATGAAGGCTTCCAATCCACAAGTCATGGTACAGGCTTACCGGCTGTTGATGGACAAAATGCTGGCCAATGGCCAGGTATATCCCCTTCACCTCGGCGTAACCGAGGCCGGAGAAGGCGAAGATGGACGGATCAAATCTGCTCTGGGCATCGGTACCTTGCTGTTGGACGGTATCGGAGACACCGTGAGGGTTTCTCTGACCGAGGAGCCTGAGCACGAAAACCCAGTAGCTCAATTCCTGGTAGATCATTTTGTCCAGCAAGCAGAACAGCATCGCACTGCCCCAACTGCTCCCGAAAACATCATCCTTCCCTTCGATCCCTACGCCTTTAAAAGGAGAGAGACCCAGGAGACCGAAAGCCTTGGCGGGAAGCAGGTTCCCCGGGTAGTGGCGGACTTACGCCACCGCAACACGGAAGCAGCAGACCTCAAGGAGATAGGCTATACCTATGTGCCTGCCTTAGATAAGTACAATTTTTCGGACATCGCGGCTGATTTCGTATACCTGGGCTCGACCATGCCTGCCTACGAACTGCCGGGCGGGCTGAAGCGCGTCTACGATTATCAAAGTTGGCGTTTACAGCGGAACCAACAGCTAAACTTCCCTCTCTTCGCCTCTCCTGAATCCTTTTTAAAAGCCGAAGAGAAAAGCCCTTATCTCAATTTTGTGAGCCTTCAACCTTCCAATCTGCCCCTCGTTCTCAAGGAGGCTGGAAAATTCCAGGAGGTAGTCTGGGTGTTGGAGGCTGTCGGAGATATCCCCACCTACGCCTGGCGTGATATGCTATACCAGCTTATGCATGCCGGGATGACCCAACCGGCGCTCATGCGCATGGGATTGCCGGATAGCTTTGCATACTATGACGGAAGCACCATCCCCGAGGCCGTGCAGATCGAAGAGGAAGCCAAAACCCAGCTTGCGCTGTCAGCCAATGGCAGTTCCCTCCTGGTAGATGGCCTGGTAGAAGGCATTTGGCTGGATACCGCCGATTATACGCGGGTACGTACCGCTTTTGGCATGCTCCAACTGTCCCGACTTCGCATCACCAAAACAGAATATATTTCCTGTCCTTCCTGTGGCCGAACCCTGTTCGACTTACAGGAAACTACCGCCCGAATCCGCAAACGTACCGAGCACCTCAAAGGGGTAAAAATCGGGATCATGGGCTGTATCGTCAACGGCCCTGGAGAAATGGCGGATGCAGACTATGGATATGTAGGGGTAGGTCCGGACAAAATCTCCTTATACAGAGGCCAGGAAGTGGTAGCCAAAGGCGTGAAAACCGAATTCGCGGTCGATAAACTGATCGACCTAATCCGAGAAGATGGCAATTGGGTGGAACCGGCCGAGGTAGTAGGCCAGTTTGAGTAAAGGCTTCGCTGCATTCCCGGCCATCAGCTAGCTACCTCCTATACCAAAGGCTAGCTTACGGGTTTCCAAAAAATGCTTCATGATGGGGTCTGGCGCCAACAGCTCAAAGATGCCTTCAAAATCCGCCAGTTGATAGCGGATCTCCCGCCTTTTTTTCGTCCCGATAAAGGCTTGCTCATGCTTATCCCAGCGTTGGAAGATTTCTTTGATCAAAGCCTGCATCTCAGCGGTGGACAGAAGGGTGGTAGACAAAAATTGCTCAAAAGCCGTGAGTTGGACGGCCAGATAAGCTTCTCGTTGGGGTTGGGTTGCTTCTCCCCTTACCCACTCATATAAACTCAGCAGGAGAATGACGGCATTGAGCACATTTTTGCTGGAAAATGCTCCTTGAATCATGGGATGAAATTGCTCCTTTACCGTGGCAAAATCTTCCATGCCCGCCCAGATTTTCCGTTGGCTTTCTACCTGAAAGAGGCGGTGTCGCTCCAGACGGTTTTCCTGGAAATGAACCCACTGTTCCCGAAAAGCATCGGACTTGAGAAAATACTGTTGCAAAAACCGATCACGAATCCGTTCATCCTGGGCCAGCCAGCTTTCCTCCCAAAATTCTTCCGGACTGATCGCCAGATGGGTTGGCTGCCTGACCTTGGCTTCCCCAGCCTGAATCGCCAGGCCTACTGCTACCAGATGCTTGCACCATCCTCCGCCACTGTAGGCGCAGGTGCAGATTCCTAAGGGAGGATCCAGCCCCAGGTCCAGGCTTTGCTCGTACCGAAACTGTCCTTTGACGGCAGCGGTGTAGCGGGTGCCGTCCTGCCAGACTTCCAATACCCTCTTTTTCCGATAGTAATTCCATCCTCGCTCTATGACCTGGGGTAAGGCCAGGCTTGGCAATGTATCTTCAGACCAGGTGCTCATGGGCATAAAGATAGAGAATTCAAGGAGAAGCAAACGAAAAACCAGTCAGGTGAAGCACGCTTATATGATTTTTGGCGATTCTACGTTTTTATTTATAAGCCTCTTCACCGTTTCTCAGATTTTCACCCCATGAAATTCCTCATTCCCCGAATCCTCAGCCTGGTCCTTTTCTTTTCCAGTGGCTTTCTTTTTGCCCAGGAAAATACCACCACCCTTCGGCCCGACATCTCTTTTCAGTCCGATAGTACAGATGTCCTGGAAGCCGCATTGTTAACGCAGCGTCAATACGCGGCACCCTCTACCAACTTTAGAGCAGGACATATTCAGCCGTTGGAAATCAAGGATTTCCGCACCATGAGTGCCCAGGGATATGCGGTCCAACTCCCTACCGAAGGCCTCATTCCCAGTCCTACCATTGCCAAAGGGGTAGCTTATGTCAGCGGAGGGTTTGGGAGCAAGGCTTTTTATGCCTTTGAAGCGATGACTGGCAAAACTCTTTGGGCGGTAGAGTTGGACGATGATGGTCCCTCATCTGCGGTGGTAGTTGACGATATTGTGGTATTCAATACCGAGTCCTGTACCATCTTTGCCCTGGAAGCCCCGACCGGCAAAATGCGCTGGTCTCATTGGTTGGGAGATCCCTTGATGTCCATGCCTGCCATTGCGCATGGCAAAGTCTTTACCGCCTACCCTGCTCAGCCTCGGGAAGGACGGGAGGCCTCCGGTCAATCAGTTCAGACGCCTCCCCTCCTCCACAGTCAACCCACCAAAGAAAAAAGCCCTTCCGTCCGTCGCCCTACGCATGTCATGATTGCCTTTGACCTGCAGACCGGATCGGTCCTTTGGCAAAAATGGATAGATGGGGACATCATGTCTGCTCCTGTAATTGAAGGAGAGGAAGTATTTATCACTACTTTTTCCGGCACCCTCTACACCTTCCACCAGGGGAGTGGGGAGATTTTGGCGGCCCAGGCTGTACGTGGTACCTCTGCGCCAGTGGTGGTAGACCGGGCCGTTTACCTGAGCCAACGATCCGACCAGCAGGGGCAAGGGGTGCAGGAAGCCCTTAGCCAATTCACCCGGGGAAACATGAGTAAGGGTCGGCAGGCCTATGCCAAGCCCGCTCCCTATCTGGATAAGGATGTACAGAGTCGTTCTGAGCTGAAGTCTCAGGCGGATGGCTTTGATGAAGGAAACGGATTTGGTAGCGGAGCCCCGGAAAGTGCCGGTGGCCTATTCGCAGCAGCCAATATTGGTCAAAGCAATGTCTCCTCCCTTCAAGCCTTCCAGGGCTCTCGGATCCTGCACCTAGAGGGCCGGAATTACAGCACCATGGGGGACGAACTCATTTGTACCCGAGCCAGTGATGACAAACTCCTTTGGCAGGAATCCCTGCCGGGAGATATTCAACAGGCCGGAGGCTTTCTGGCGACCCCTCCCCTGGAAGTAGGTGGCAAAATCCTCATCGCTACCCTGGCAGGAGATGTCTTGCTTTTCCACGCCAAAAATGGAAAAAGGCTCGCCCAGTATAAAGTGGGCGAACCTATACGATATCAGCCGGTAGTAGAGAGCGGAAATATTTATCTCACCACCATGAGCGGGAAGATGCACTGTATCGCTACCGGAGACAGTCAACTTACCGGCTGGCCCGTTTGGGGGGCCAATGCGGCGCCTTCCAACCAGCGCAAGCCTTGATGCTACTGAATCATGATCTTTTGCCGGAACTGTTCTTCACCTACAGTCAATTCGAATACGTAGGTTCCACCGGGTAGCCAGTCTCCCAGGTTCAGGCTTTTCTTGATGAGTTGTCCCTCCAATCGGTCCTGGAGCTGAAAGACCGTTTGGCCTAGCAGGTTAAGGATACGAATCTCATAGGTTTCTTCCTCGCTTTTGAGTTCATAATGGAGGGTAGAGCCGGTCACCGGATTGGGATACAGCCAGAAACGAGAACCAGGGACCAAAGCCCAGCAAGCAGCAAAATCTGAGGTATAGCTCTTCCCTCCATTTTCCACCGTGGCAGTAGCCGTTACGTATTGAATGGCCTGAGAGGTTTTATCAAAGTTCCACTTTCCTGCCTGATCTGCCAGAACCCGGCCGAGATATTCGCCCTGACACGGAGCATCAGGGCACAAGCCTTCATTTTGTGCAAAAATCTCTACCATAGCGCCCGGTGTAGCCTCACCAAAAACCGTGTTTTCAGTGATCCCCAACACCTCAGGTACAGGAGGTGATTGCGCAAGCTGCTCTGCCCCTTCAAGGGGTGCCTTGATATTACACACAAAATTATTTTCTGTCAGGTAAATGCCCCCCATATCCGGACCAAAGGAAATGCCGGTTTCACATCCTTCAAACAGAGACTCCGAAACCGTCCCATATACTCCGTTTAAGCCTATCGCTCTCCTGGCACGAGAGAATTCAAGGTCTTTTAGGATAAAATTTTCAGCCCCAGCTAATACCGAAATAGCAGCTGTTTCGTCCGCCCAATTAGCCCTTATTTCCAAGTCTTCCAGGATGACATTTGATCCTTCTATCTGAAAAAAATAGGGAATCTGTAGATTGGCACTGATTGTTACCTTTCCGCCAAGAGCAGACCGAATATAGGTCCCATCATCTACAAGAGCAGGTAAGGCTTCCGACAAAAATATGGTTCCCTGACCCACATTGATGCTTATCGTGTCAGGTCCCGGATTATTATTAGCACAATCAATGGCAGCAGCCAGGCTATTTTTTCCCACAGCAGTTAAACTGGTTACTTCCAAACAGTTGTCACAATCCTCAGCTGAAAGCAAATGCTCCCTGCCATTCTCCAGAAAGAAGCGCATACGGGTGTACTGTGCTTGGGAAAAGGTATCGGTACACCAGGGATCGGCATATGACATGAGGTTGGAAGGATCCGGCCTAAATAAATCCCCATTATTATCCCTTAAAGTATCCGAATATATACAGTCAAAACCTAGCCGCCCTAATAAGTTGGGGTCGGCCGGGGTATCACATAGATCGTCACCTGCTGTCCCACAATTCGACCCATCAACCAATTCATCGGTGGTTCCAAAGTTGGTTTTGCCATGGGTATGGTATAATCCAAAATAATGACCAAATTCGTGGCTTAAAGTGGATCCGTCATCTACTTGCTGGGAACGAACTACCACTAGCTCATATGGACCGCCAGGGAGAAAGGCGAACCCTCCTATGGCCGTCCCATTTACAGTAGGGAATGGCGTAAAGTAGAGGTTAATGCGACCGGGCTCATTATAAGTTGAGAGCTCTTCCATGTCCTCATTTGCCTCCAGGAAGTACAGATTAGAATTAGAGATAAAGTTAAATGAACACCATTGCAGATCGATGTTCATCGGCAGGAATTTTTCCCGGGCAGCCTGGAGTGCTGCTTCAAAAACATCCTCAAAATATAACCCATTTCCATTATCCAAGAGGAGGATATGAGGTTGGATAAGAATCTTATCTGGCGTGCGGGAGGTCCAATTTGGGTTTTGTCTTACCCATTTACGTAGCTGACTATTGGCAGACTGGAGGTAGGCAAGAGCAGGGTCAGAAACCTGCGTCCCGCATACATGCTGGCCAAAAAGTCCAAAGGGAAGGGCTCCAACCACACATAAAATGGTGGCAAGGAACTGCTTACGAAATGTTCGGTGCATAATGGAAGAAAAATGAATACGTATTACATCATTTATTCTTCCTCACTTCAGTTTCAAGGCAAAACTGGGTAGAAATATCAGAAATTCCAAAGCATGTAATAATGTTTTCCTATATGTATGCCTGCCTGGGCGTTTCTGCCAGGTTCCTGGTCCCTTCCCTTTCCCTATTGGATCACGATTTTCTGCCGATACATCTCGGTGCCTTTGGTTAGTTCAAATACATACACGCCGGCAGCTAACCAATCTCCTAAATCCAGACTTTCTTTGATCATGGAACTTCTCATTTCGAATTGATTTTCGTAGACAGCCTGCCCCACAGAATTTAGCAATCGGATACGCACCAAATCTCCAACGCCCCTTAACTCAAAATTGAGGGTGGTCCCGGTTACCGGGTTGGGGTACAGCCAGAAATCCACCTCCGGGATTAAAGCCCAGCAAGCGGCAAAATCTGAGGTATACCTTTTCGCTCCTGATTCCACCGTGGCAGTAGCCGTAACAGATTGAATAACTGGGAGAGAAAATTCGAATGTCCAATTTCCTTCCACATCGGCCTGGGTCTGGCCCAGGTATTCCCCCTGGCAAGCAGCACTAGGGCAAACCCCATCATTCTGGGCAAAGAGTTCTACACTCGTTCCCGCCATTGCCTTTCCGAAAACCGCCCCATCGCTGAAGCCAGATATTTCAGGTGCAGGAGGAACTTGTTGAAGGTTCTCTGCTCCCTCAATGGCAAACCGGGTATTGCAAAAAAAACTATTCTCTGTCAAGTGGATGCCGTCCATCCCCGTTTCAAAAAGAATGGCACTTGTACATGATTGAAAACGAGTCCCTGTGATGGTCCCGTAAGCTCCATTAACCGCTATCCCAGTCCGGGCGTTAGAGATCACCAGGTCTTTTACAACAAAATCTTCCGCCTCCTCTGCTACTGAGATTGCTAACATTTGGTATTGAGCGCTAGTTGCAAGGTCCAGGTTTTCCAGGACGATATTCGCCCCTTGTATCTCAAAAAAATGTGATAGATCCGCTACTGCTTGGAGCCTGGTTTTTCTACCTGCAGTGGTGCGGATATACGTACCATCATCTACCAGGGGTGGTAAATCTTCCATTAGCCTTATCAGGCCGCCTTCGACCTTGATATGGATCGTGTCCGGCCCAGGATTACTATTGGCACAATGAATAGCTGCTGAAAGACTGTTTAGCCCAAAGGAAGCTCTGCTCGTAACTTCCAGACAATTCCCACAATCTTCGGGGGAAAGCAATTGCTCTCTGCCATTTTCCAAAAAGAATCGCATGCGGGTATACTGCCCGGCGCTAAACCTGTCCCTGCATGATGGAGGTGAATACGCCATGAAATTTGAAGAATCAGGCGCATAAAAATCTCCATTGTCATCCTGTTGGTTACCAATATAGTTGCACCTGGAACCTGTGGAAACCGATAAATTAGGATCTGCCGGTGTATCACAAAGATCGTCTCCTGCGGTTCCACAATTTGACCCATCCACTAACTCATCCGTGGTTCCATCGTTGGTTTTGCCGTGCGTATGGTAGAGGCCAAAAAAGTGTCCTAGTTCGTGCGAAAGTGTCGCCTTATTATCAACCGCAATCGTATTCAAGACAACGATCTCATAAGGTCCTCCTGGTAAAAAGGCAAATCCCCCTCGCACCTGCCCATTTACCGTGGCTTCTGGGCTAAAGTAGATATTGATACGCCCAGGTTCATTGTTGGAAGCTAGCTTGCCTAACAACGCATCATTGGTGCCTTCAAGAAAATAAAGTTCAGTATCCAGGATGTAGTTAAAATCGCACCATTCAAGCTCCACATTCATGGGTAGGAAACTCTGGCGACTCACCTCCAGGGCATCAACGAATAGTTGCTCGGAAAAATCCCTTATCCCATCATCTTGTAACAAAATATGCGGTTGGATCAGAATTTTATCCGGGGTTCGGGAACTCCATCCCGTTTGATCTCGGATCCAGCTCTGTAGAGATGCTCTGGATTCTTGAAGAAAATTGAGCGCCTGAGGGGAAACGTGGGTGCCACATAATGCCTGTCCATGTAATAAATAAGCAGCTGGCCCCCCAAGACAAAATAGGAGAGATAAATAAAATTTCAGTAAAATAGGTCTCATGTTTAGAAGATTGGGACCGGACGGTCCGACGAAACAATCTTCCTCACTTCAGTTTCAATGCAAAACTAGGTAGAAATACCAGAAATTCCAAAGTATGTAATAATATTCTCCTATATGAATCCCTGCTTGGGCGTTTCTGCTAGGGTTCCTGCTCCCTTACCTGTTTCTTCCCTATTGGACCACGATTTTCTGCCGATACATCTCGGTGCCTTTGGTTAGCTCAAACACATACACGCCGGCAGCTAACCAATCTCCCAGGTCGATGCTTTCCTTAATCACCGAGCTGCTCATTTCGAATTGGTTCTGGTAGACAGATTGCCCCACGGAATTCACGATGCGGATCTGCACACTATCCACTTTCCCCTTTAGTTCGAAGTTGAGGGTCGATCCCGTAACCGGGTTCGGATACAGCCAGAAATCGGCCCCTTCCAGCAAGGACTGGCAGGTAGCGAGTTCAGAGGTATAAGCGGTCCCACCGCCTATCACCCGGGTAGCGGTAGCGGTGTAACTTCTAAGCACCCGAGGCTCAATGTCCACGCTCCAGTTCCCAGCTTGATCGGCATTGGTTGATCCCACATAAATGCCCTGACAAGGCGTACCTAAGCAATCTCCATCTTCATTGGCAAAAACCTCAACGGTGGCTCCAGGCTCAGCGGTGCCTTGCAGATTTCCCCCGCTTACTGAGGTGATCACCGGAGTGGGCGGCAGGTTGACCAGGTTGCCCGCTATATCGAAGACCGCACGGCGGACACATTGAAAGGAATTTTTGGTTACGTATAACGCACTGGCGTCATCTTCGTAGCGAATCGCAAACTGACAGAATTGAAAGCTAGAATTTGATACGATACCAGAAGACCTTCCCGTTTGGATCGCCGCAGAAGACAGGCTGATGTTGAGATCATCCAGGAGAAAACGTTCTACCCCAGTTGCAATATTGATGACTGCATTGTCGATGTTATTGATGCCAGCACTGGCCTGGTACTGGGTGATATCCAGGTGAGCGATGGTGGTATTTCTTCCTTCTATGGTAAAAATGCCTTCGGCATCGTCTCCCATATTGATCCCGGAGATCAGCAGGCGGGTTCCGGCAGGGTAGTTGGGTAAGGTAGCATCTATAAAGGTTCCATCATCGGTAATGGTAGGGAGCGCATTATCGAGGAGGATACGGGGGTTCAATCCTTCAGGTAATTGAAAGCGGATGGTATCTGGACCCGGTAATTCGTTGGCACAATTGATGGCATAAGGCAAAGAGCCCAGCCCTACCTTGTCAAGGTTGGTAACCAGTAAACAGCTTTTATCCGCATCATTACACTGAGGCCCTTGAATCAACTCAGGGCGGTCATTCTCGAGGGAAAAACGCATCTGAGCGTATTGGCCATCCGTAAAGCGGTTACGGCAAGCATTACGCGCGTAAGACATGATATTCGAAGGGTCGGGATTATAGGCCTGGCCTTTGCCATCTGTTGCACTTCCTACATAATTACAGTTTCCATCCACCACCCCGGATAGATTGGGGTCCGCAGGGGTATCACAAATTCTATCTCCCGCTGTACTACAATTACTGCCATCCGCGAACTCATCCGTGGTTCCATTATTGGTGGTTCCGTGGGTATGGTATAGGCTTAAATAATGCCCTATCTCATGAGAAAGGGTTTTACCCGAAGCAGTACAGGCATAATTCATGATCACAATTCTAGGGCCTCCTGGTCGATAAGTATATCCACATACTGCTCCCCCGCCCCCGGTGGTGGGATTGGTTACGAAATACACATTGATACGATTGGGTACATTGTTGATGATCAAACGTCCCTCATCTGCTCCTGCCTGGTAGTCATAGGCATCCGTGTCGGCGATATAGTTGATCTCACAAATCACCATCTCCACGTTCATTTCTAAATAGCGAGCCTGGGTATAAGCGATACCTGCATTAAAGGCAGCCATAGAAAGGCCTCCACTGCCATCTGAACGGGTCACAATGTGCGGTTGCAGATAGACCTTATCCGGTGTCCGGGATTGAACGGAGGGTCGGTTTCGGAGCCACTCCTCAAAGGCGGGGCGAGTCGCTTCCCAATAAGCTTGCGTTTCCGGGGTCTCGACTGTCCCGCATGCTTCTTGAGCAATCAGGGATTCAGGAAATAGGATCAGCGAAAAAAGGAGGATGGAGAGGATAAAGCTAAGGCGCATAATCAAATAAGATTGAAAGCTTCGAAGGCCTGCTTGTTAGCAAGTGGGTGGAAAAATAACTCTAAAATTAATACAAATCTAGCAGCGAATTGTTGAGTGGCGGACAAAAATTCCCTTTGAACAAGCGCCCAAATGTAAGCAGCCCGTCGTTTCCCCTTCGTGAGAGGATTTCGCTCCTTTAATTCCGCAGCTACCTACCAGGAGACCTTGGCAGGCCTTCCTGGTCAGGCTACCTACTGAATCAATATCTTCTGTCGGAAGATGCTGGTGCCTTTCTTCAACTCAAACACATACACGCCAGCAGCAAGCCATTCACCAATATCCAATGTTTCTTTGATTTCGGTATTCTGCATGGCAAACTCCTTATAGAATACTTGTTGCCCGATGGAATTGAGAATCCGAACCTGAAGGCTATCCAGTTGTCCTTTCAGCTCAAAGTTCAAATAAGCATCTGTAACCGGATTCGGGTATATCCAAAAGTTGACCTCCTCCAACAACGCCACACAATTGGCGAACTCGGAGGTATAGGCTTTCCCATTCTTTATGACCGTCGTATTCGCCGTATAACTCGCCAGGATCAGGTCTCCCGTGGGCATAGACCAATCTCCATTGGCATCCGCATAGGTAAAGCCAAGGTATTCTCCCTGGCATGGGGCACCCTGACAGCCTCCGTCCCGGTTGGCAAACACCTCCACATAGTTTCCAGCTTCGCTTTTGCCGCTTACCAAGCCTCCACTGACCCCAGAAACGGTGGGAGCCCCGGGAAGATTTGTCAATTCGCTTTCTGTCTCCCACACCCGACGGCGGTTACAGAGGTAGTCGGTTTCTGTGATCGAAATGGCACTGGCGCCTTCTGAAAATCTGATGGCAAATTGACAAAACTTGAAAGCGGATTTTGTGATGGTTCCATAGGAGGTTCCCAACTTCAATCCGACAGGGGAAAATTCTACCTGAACGTTTTCCAGACGGAAGTCTGCCGCAGAATCCCCAACCTGGATCGCTCCGATTTCGGTAGAGCCCCCCGAAGCACCAATCCGGTATTCTTTAAAACCCAGGTTCAGGACTTCGATTTTTTGCCCTTCAATATTTAACATCCCATCCCCTTCGGCGAGCATATTTCTGCCAGATAAATTCACCCTGGCTTCTGGTCCTGAATTAGGTAGAGAAGCATCTATGACCGTACCATCATCTGTCAAGGTAGGCAAAGCCTCATTGAGTAAAATGGTAGGACTAGCTCCAGCGGGAAACCGGAATCTAATGGTATCAGGCCCTGGGTTTTGATTGGCACAGCCAATGGCGATCCTCAAAGAACCATAGCCATAATCATCTGTAGTGGTAACCGTCAGACAGTCTCCAAAGTCGCCTCCACAGGGCGCATCTGCTAATAATTCATCCCGTACCCCTTGCAAGGTAAAGGCCATCAAGGATAACTGCCCCTCCGAAAAATAATCCTGACAGCGGTCTGGGGAATAGGCCATGATATTGCTGGGGTCGGGTTGAAAAAGCATGCCATTGGCATCCCGATCACTCCCGGTATATACGCAATTCGCGTCTACCTGACCGGAAAGGTTAGGGTCTGCTGGGGTATCGCAAATCCTATCTCCAGCCGTCCCACAATTGCTGCCATCCACCAATTCATTCGTGGTGCCATTATTGGTGGTTCCGTGGGTATGATACAGACTCATATAATGACCGATTTCGTGCGCCAGGGTCGTCCCATTGGCTGTGCAGTTATTCGCCATGATAATGATCTTTGGCCCTCCTGGTCGATAGGTATATCCACAGACGTAGCCCTGGTCTGAAGAGACGGTCCTGGGGTTTGAAACAAAGTAGATATTGATCCGATTGGGAACATTGAATCCCAACAAAAAATCTTCACTGGTAGGAAGCACATAATCATAGGCCTGATCATTGGCGATGTAATTGATATCACAAACCTGAATGGCAATGTTGGCTTTCAGATACTGTAAGGTGGTAAAATTGATCGCATCATAGAAATCCACCAGGGAAACGCCGCCCGTGCCGTCGGTTCGGGTAACAATGTGTGGCTGAATAAACATCCTTTCGGGAAGCCGAGAATTCCATTGGGGATTTGCCCGTAACCACTTGGAATAGGCAAGATCATGGGCTTGCCAGTAGGCTTTGGTTTCTGGATGATCTACGGTTCCACAAGGAGCCTGAGCGTATACAGTTGGAAGGTAGGAGAAAAAAGTAATCAGGAATAAAGCGTAGAAATTGAATCGCATACCTTTTTCAATCAAAAGTTTGGTGAAACGGTAGGGGTTTTTTGATGAGCTTGTATGTTTCCAACAATACTACTACCATTTCCATTAGCATGTGTCAAATAATTAAAAAAAAGACGGATCCCCCTAGTTTGCTGATGGCTCCCAAAGCAAAGCAGCCACTTTTCCTCCTAGAAAAGTGGCTGCTTCAGGATAAACCAGGCTTCATGAAAAAGCCGTTTTATTTCAGGCTATTGGATAACGATCTTTTGCGTGTAGGTCGTTTCTCCCTTGATCATTTTCATCACATAAACACCTGCTGCCAAGCGACTGCCAATCGGAATTTCCTGGCGGATATACTCACTATCCATTTCTATATCTTCCCGGTAAACGATCTGCCCGGTCATGTTGAAAAAGGAAAGGTTGATCACTTCCCGCTCTCCTTTTAGCTCCAGGATCAGGTTATCTCCGGTTACGGGGATGGGATACACCCAGTAGTCGACCTGCTCATCCAGGGCATCGAGGATGCCTTTACAGTTGGCAAATTCAGACGAATGACGGGTCCCGCCACTTGAAATGGTGGCGATAGCTGTATAGGAGCTAAGTACTTTGCCTTCAATCGGCACCGTCCAGAATCCCCCGGCATCAGCCACGGCCGTTCCGAGATACTGTCCCTGACAAGGCGCACCAAGACAATCTCCATCCAAATTTTCAAATACTTCCACCCGCGCACCAGCGATAGCCGAGCCGCTCAGACCCTGGGTAGAGATTTCGGTGATAAAGGGCGCGTCAGGATAGTTCTGAACAGAATTTCTGTCGCCATTCTGGTATCCGAATCCACCATCGTCGCTACATAGCATGCTGGTGGCTTCCAGGTCTATCCCCTGTGGGTTATTGTCCCCAAACTTGACGCCAAAGCGGTTCTCATAGAAATTACAATTTCTGATGGTACCATGTCCTCCATTGGCATAGATGGCGGCGACAGAACGCTCGATTAGGACATTCTCCAACAAAAAGTTTGAAGCACCGGTATTTAGTTCAACGGCACCGGCGGCTACGGTCCGGCTACCAGACCTCAAATACCTTTCAATCTCAAGGTCCTTGATTTTAATGTTGTCTCCCTGGATCCGGAAAAGGCTGGTCGCGCCTTCAATATCCCGGGCATCCAGTACCACGGCGCGTCCCGTAGGAATACTGATCCCTTCAATGACGGTCCCGTCGTCGGTCAGAGGTGGCAAGCTGGAGGCTAGCTCAATGGTAGAACTCAGCAAATTAAAACGGATGGTATCCGGTCCGGGAAAGTTATTGGCACAGTTGATGGCATTGCGTAAACTCCCTAGTCCAAGATCAATATTGCTGGTTACGGTCAGACATTCAGAAATATCCTCCCCACAGGAGCCATCTTGTCCCAGGAGGCTGGAACGAGGGCTGCGTTCCAGGAAAAATCGCATACGGTTATGCTGACCAGGAGAAAATTTATCCTGGCAATCACCGGGCGAATAGGCCATGATGTTAGAAGGATCAGGCGCATACAGGTCTCCGTTGCTATCGGTAATGTTTCCAATGTACTCGCAAGCACCATTCACTAACCCCTGTCTCAGGTCGCCTGGATCAGCTGGGGTATCACATAGGTCATCTCCGGCAGTGGCACAGTTGCTACCATCCACACGCTCCTGAAAGTCAGGAGAGTTTCCTTTACCAAAAGTATGATAGAGACCGAGGTAATGGCCAACCTCATGGGCTACGGTTCCTGCAAGCGGTCCACAGCCTCCCGTTTGGATAGACATCATCATAATGTCTGGACCACCAGGCAAATAAGTATATCCACACAATCCGGGCATACTTCCCACAAAATAAATATTGAAGGTACCGGGTCTATTGAAGTTACCAATCAGGAAATTTTCGTTGGCACGGGTAGGATTAAAGGTATAGAGATCATCCGAAGGCAAAAACTCTGGATTACAAAGCTTCCAATATACATTCATCCCACTGTAGTAGAGATTCATGTCGTTGAGGATCACGTCTAACTGGGCCAAGGTAAGGCCTCCTGTGCCATCGCTTCTGGTCACGATATGCGCCATGAAGTAGATGGTATCCACCATCCGGGAATCAAACTCGTAGGCATAACGAGCTAAGGCATCGCGACTTTCCTCTTCTAACTGAAACCATTCAGGGGTAGTCCGTACATCACAGTAGGCATGCTGTGCAATCAGAGAATTCAGCGGAGTAGCGAATACGAGTAATAACAACGCCCACCTAAAAGTATTAGGCGGAATCAGGGGTAATGGTAGTTTCATAAAGCAGATTTTTCGATAAGCACGCGTCCAACGGGCTGGATTGATAATAGAAAAATGAAATATCCAAACTGCAAAATACAGTTTATTCTTGAATAGACAATTATAATGGTTGTGGATGGGAACAAAAAAAGTTGCGACGCCTGCGTTTCCCAGGCGTCGCAACATATAAAGCGTAATAATTATCAGCTTACTGAACGACCAGTTTTTGGGTATAAACCACTTCTCCTTTGGTCATTCTCATGATGTATACTCCGGCCGCCAGCCTGGTTCCTAAAGGAATTTGCTCCTGAATATAGGAGGACTCCATATCTATAGTGTGCACATAAACGATTTGCCCTACCATATTGTAGAAACTTAATTCAACCATTTCGGGTTCTCCCTTGAGTTCCAGCGTCATGTTTTCGCCTATCACGGGAATGGGGTAAATCCAATAATCAGTGGCTTCCTCCAAAGCATCTAACTGACCCTTACAAGAAGAAAATTCTGAGGTATAAAGTTTACCGCCTATATCAACCGTAGCCATCGCGGTATACGACTGGAGAATTTTGGTAGGGGTCTCTACCGACCAGAAGCCACTTTGATCTGCTGTGGCAGTCCCAAGATACAATCCCTGACAAGGAGCACCAGTACAATCGCCATCGGCATTTTCAAAAACGTCTACCCGAGCACCCGCTATGGCAGATCCACTCAGGGTGGCAGTGGTTAATTCCGTGATGAAGGGTGCATCAGGCAGGTTTTGAATAGAACCTTTATTTCCATTTTCATACCCAAAGCCTCCATCCTTGTTACAGACCATGCTGGTCCCTATAATCTGAATGGCAGGTGCATCCACCTGATACCTTACCCCAAATCTATTTTCCTCGAAGAAACAATTCTTGACAACTGCATATCCTCCTGAGCCCTGAACAGCACAGAGTGAACGTTTCACGGTAATGTTTTCTAACAGCACCTCTCCCCCACTATTGGTCTGAAAAGCGGCTTTGTACAGTCCGGAACCGCTGGAACGTAGGAAACGATCAATGGTCAGGTCCTTGATCTCAATCCCTTCTGCGTCTATTTTAAACAGACTTTGGTCATTGGCAGACAGGTCCCGGGCATCCAGGGTTACATTTCTACCTGTGCCTATGTTGAAACCCAGAATTACGGTACCTGGATCTGTAAAGGCAGGCATAGGAGATTCTACGTCCAGCGTAGAGGTAGTCAAATTAAAGGTAATCGTATCTGGTCCGGAACGGGTGTTGGCACAATTGATCGCCTCATATAAAGAACCAGGCCCCCAGCCTCTTGCGGTATTTACTTCCAGGACACACTCGAGATTTGCGCCACAAGTAGAATCCGGGAAAAGATACATATCGGGTCTTTCATTTTCGAAGATGTTGCGGATCCGTGTATACTGTCCGGCTGAAAAACGGCTGATACATTCCCGATCTGCATAAGACATCAGGTTGGAGGGGTCTGGATTATAAGGCTGCCCGGCAGGGTCAGTAGTAGTCCCGATATAGGAACATCCGGAAGAATTAGAAGCCAAACCGAGGTTGGGGTCGGCAGGCGTGTCGCAGACCAGGTCTCCAGCGACGCTACAATTTGCTCCGCTCACCAATTCCCGCCCTACAGCGGTCTCGTGGGTATGAAGCAGCCCAAAATGGTGCCCCAACTCGTGAGCCAGTACCTTGCCCAGATTGGTAACATTCTCATAGGAATTCATGACCACCATATTGGGGCCATTATTGAGGCGAGGCGCGTATCCTCCGATCCCAAATCCTCCAATACTGACAGTCCAGGGAAAAAACACGTTCAAGGTCCCGGGAACGATGATGCTTTCGAAGTCGGCTTCCAGGTCATTGGCCTCGTAATCATACGCTTCATCAGAGAAGATGATAGAGGGCTCACACATAACAAATTCAATGTTAGCCGATGCCCAAACCGTATTCAGGTAGTCAACCATGGTGGACAAATTGGCCAGGGGAAGGCCACCTGTTCCATCAGAGCGTCGAATAATGTGTGCTTTGAAATAGACCTTATCCGGCATCCGTGAATCCAGATCTGGCGTCATATGCTGGGCATTTGCAGCCATTTCTTTTAACTCTTGAAGTACCTCGGGGGCAACTACAGTGCCACACCAGGACTGAGCCTGTAAGTCCACCTGAGAAGTCAGGAGGAGGATTATACTGAGTAGGCCGAATTTGAAGTCGGCCCAAAATGGGGTAGAAAGTTTCATAGTTTTCAAATAGCTGGGTTCAGGTTAAAGGTAGCAAAAAAACGAGAACGGATCAGATTGAAGGTCCTTAGCTGCATCTTTCATCCCTGTGAATGAGGAGATTACAGGACCAAATCCAACTAAGGACCTTTTTAGAATCGACCCGTTTATTGGATAACGATTTTTTGCGTGTAAACGGTTTCTCCCTTCTCCATGCGTAGCACGTATACCCCTGCACTCAACTGATCTCCTACGGGAATTTGTTCCAGGATATAAGCATCCTCCATGTCGATTTCATGGACATAAGCCCTTTGCCCTATAGCATTGTAGAAGGACAAAATAATAGGCTCTGGGGTACCTTTTAATTCCAGGTTCAGATTTTGTCCCACCACCGGCACCGGGTAAAACCAGAAATCAACCGCTTCCAATTGAGCTTTACAGGTCGCAAAATCAGAAGTATAAGCCTTGTCTCCAGAAAAAGTAGTGGCAGTGGCCGTGTAGCTCCTGAGAATCCGGGTAGGACTCTCTAATCGCCAAACACCCTGAGCATCTGCCGTTGTGGTTCCAATGAGGAAGCCTGCACAAGGGAAGCCCACACATTCCCCATCTCTGTTTTCAAAGATTTCCACCCGGGCATTGGGGGTAGCCGTTCCCTCCATTCCAGCCGTGGTCAGGCTCGTCAGTTGGGGAGCATCTGGATGGTTCTGCACAGAATTGGGATCCCCATTTTGGTAGCCTACTCCTCCATTCCGGGCACATAAAATTGACGTCCCGACCATTTCTACCGCCGTAATAGCCCCATCATATCTTATACCGAACCGAATGTCTTCAAAAAAGCAATCCTTGATTTTGCCATATCCCCCCACCAACTGGACGCCATTCAGAGAGCGGCTCACGGTCACATTCTCGATTAAAAAGTCCTCCGCAGAAGGTCCAATTTCAAATGCGCCTACGGAAATCCCTACGCCGCTGCTGCGGAGAAAGCGATCAATGTTGATATCTTTAATTTCTATGTTGCGCCCTACAAGGTCGAAGAGGGAGCGCGTATTGTCGTCAATGTCCCGGGCATCCAGGTTCATCTCGCGACCTAACTGAAGATTCATGCCTTCAATCACCGTACTATCGTCGACCAGGGAAGGAAAACTTCCTTCAATATCTAAGTTCGCAGTGGAGAGGTTGAAGCGAATCGTATCAGGCCCCGCTTGCTCGTTGGCACAGCGTATTGCCGCTCTGAGGCTACCCGGGCCGTAATCATTCCGACTGGTAACGGTTAGACAGAAGGAAGGATCCAACTCCCCACAAGTGGTATCAGGGGTAACAAACAATTCTGGCCGCGAATTTTCAAAGGCAAAACGCATTCTATCATATTGCCCCTGGGTGAATAGATTCCGACAGGCGGAAGGGGCGTAAGACATAATGTTCCTTGGGTTGGGCTGGAAAGCATCCCCGTTAGCATCCTTAGCAGATCCGGTGTAATTGCAACTGCCGTTTACCTCTCCTGACAGATTTGGGTCCGCTGGCGTATCACATATTCTGTCGCCTGCTGAGACGCAGTTCGACCCGTTTACCAACTCATCTGTTGTTCCATTATTCGTGGTTCCATGGGTATGATACAGGTTCAGATAATGACCAATTTCGTGGGAAAAAGTAGAACCGTTCATAGCACATCCGGCATTCAAAAATACTGCATCAGCGCCTGGCCCCGGCAAATATGTATATCCACAGACAGAACTCGTTCCGGCACGCACACTGTTAGCGATAAAGACATTCATGACATTATCCCGGGCTAATGCCATGAGAAGATCTTCCTCAGTTCTGGATTCATAATCGTAAAGAGAATTAGAGGCAATGTACTGAGGCTCGCACATTTCAAAGAAAATATTGACCGGAGCATACCGGTCATTGACCGTCTGGACAGCCGCTTCTAGCTGCGCCCGTGTTAGTCCTCCGCTACCATCGCTACGGGTAATCACCGTGATCAGCATGGGGACCACATCAGGCATTCTGGCATCAAGATCACCGCGCTTCCAGCGGGCAAAATCTTCTTCGAATTGTTGCCAGTAGGCAAGGTCTGCTGCGGTAACCACCGTCCCACATTCTTCGGTCTGGGCCTGAGTGGAAAGGGGAAAGAGAAACAGGACAAACAAAAATCCTGCAAAAAATGCTTGGGAGGAGAGAGAAAGGTAACGCTGGTTCATAAAAGAGTGGGTTGAAATGCTTGAGTATGAGTTTCCCTTGGTTAGCCTAATGTGTGTACCGATGACGAAACCTAATCCCTAAAAATAAGGAAAAATCTCATCATGGGGGAAGCACTTTGCCCTACACATAAAAAGCCCGAGCGATAAATACTTCTATCGCTCAGGCTTTTCTCTACATGTTTTTTATCTATCGACGCTTCTTCACGCCTAGTACGCCCAAAAGGCCGCGGGTAAGCTCTCTGGCTACCGTCCGCCCCAGTTGCCGTACCATGGTATTTTTCGAAAGTTCCTCCACCAGAGAAGTCTCCTTTTTGCGGGCTGATCTACGCCTGGACCCGGTGATTACTTCCCGCTCCAGTTTTTGCTGGCTGCGCTTTTTTTCTTGCTCCTCTTCCTCCTGGGCCCGCTCGATTTTCGCATTGAGAATTTCGTAGGCACTTTCCCGGTCGACCTCTTTTTGGTAACGTCTGATCAGGGAAGATT
>JBCBGC010000080.1:29372-37077 GCA_038527215.1 Bacteroidota bacterium | reverse complement strand
ACCGAGCGTATCAACAATCAGTTGACGTTTCCTCCCCTGAATGTGCTTGTGGCCATCATAGCCTTTATCAGGAAGTCTTCACCCATTCACTATTCTTTACACTTTGGGCATCAGGTATACCTGTGCTCGGGGAACTTTTACGACCTCGACTCAGCCGGAAGCGCCGATTCAGTTTTTGATTGATTCGCTCAAACTGGCCAGGATGAATTGCTGCCTTATATGCGACAGATCTCGGAAGCCGTGCTGGAATATTATCCAGACCATCTGTACAGCTACTCCAATATTGCGGTGTCTTACCTCCTGACAGGAGCCTATGAGAAAGCGCTGACTTCTTTATTGAAAGCCCATAAACTGGTGCCCGAAGATGCGATCATCCTCAACAATCTGGGGATTTGCTACAGCAACCTGGATCAAAAAGAAAAGGCCATTGAGTATCTAAGCAAGGCCGTCACCCATGGCGAAGGGAACGTAAAGGCCGGCGCCCAGAAACTCCTGGATGAGTTGAGCGAAGAGTAGGCATCCGAAAGCGATAGGCGAGCTATTGATCAGCTGGTAAATCCTTGTAATCATTCCGCCTGATTAGCAGATGCCGATACAAAGTTGCCTGGTTTGGGAATCCTTTGCTCATTTTTGGGCAAATTTATCCTAGGTAGCCAGCTGCTACCGGCCCTTTTGTTTATCTCCATAGCTTCCATCCTCTATGTCTGGCCTAAACCAATTTCTTTCTCTTCTGGGTACCTGCCTGGTGGTAGGCGTATGCACCTTTTGTCAATCCCCTCCTCCTGAGGGGTTGATTCCACAATCAGAGGGCCTATCCCTGATGGATAATTCTATTCGCTTCTTTGAGGAGCATGCCCTTGACAGCACCACTGGGGCTTTCTATTCGGACCTGGATGTTTCGGGACAAATAACCTCCCCTTACATCCATTTGGTCGCGCTCAGCCGCCTTACCTATGCCCTGGCCTACAGCAGTGAGTTTTTCCCCGAGCGTTTGGCCAAAGCGGAACGGGCAGGTCGATTCATTCTGGAGAAGATGGTACTGCGGGATTCTCTGGGCCCCTACTTTGTTGAGTCGTTCCATGTAGATTCCGGACCGGAAATCCCGAAAGTCTTAGGTCTCTGGCAACAATCCTATGGGCTGGGTGGACTGGCAGAACTGTACCGCCAGACGCAGGATCAAGGATTACTGGACTCCCTACACGCCTTGTTCCCTGCTTATATAAAGCGCTTTCGGGATGCTGAAAGAGGTGGATTTTGCCAAAGTTCCCTACCCAACCAAGGTCCGATACTGACTGATAAAAGCCTCCAATCTCTGCTCTATCCTGTATCAGCTGCCTTGGCTGGTTTATGGGAAGCGGATACTGCCAATCGGGCGCAGTACGAACCCATTATGGCCGAACATCTGCAAAAACTGGCTCATAACTGTTGGGATGAACAAAAAGGCTGGGTAAAGGTGGCATTTGACCAGGATTGGCAACCGAAGTCAGTAGAAGAAGTCAGTCCAGGCCATAATTTTCAGCTGGCCTGGGTATTGATGAAAGGTGCCGCTTGGCCTTTTGTCTCGCAGCAAGAGGGAGCTGCCTATCGGCATTTGGGAAAGCAAATAATCCGGCGCACCATGAATCAACCAGTGTGGGATGGTGGACCCAAGCAAGGGTTTTTTGAGGCCTGGCATCCGGGAAAAGACAGCCTGACTTCTGACCTTAAAAGCTGGTGGCAAACCTGTGAAGCGCTGATTGCGCTCTCTTTTGTTAAGGAAGAACAGGCTGACAACTTGCAAGCCTTATACGGCTTTTTTTCCCAACACTTTCCAGACCGGGCACGCGGCAATGAATATTTCCACCTGACGGCCGAAAATCTCCCGGTGGAAACGGAACTTAAAGGTAGCATGGGCAAATCCTCTTACCATGTGACGGAGATGGTTCGTTATCTGATCCAGCATGGCGTCATGCAGCCATCGCAGGTCGCTATTTTTTAACCTTTGCCTGGAGGGCATGGGTGTTGAACTCCTTGGCATACCGCTTGGGACTTGTACCGGTTATCCTTTTAAATTGGCGGTTGAAATTGGAAAGATTTCGAAAACCCGCTTCCTCAGCGATTTGGACCACACTCATTTGGCCCAACCTTCCTTTGAGAATTAAATCACAGGCGTAAGAAATCCGCATTTCATTGACCACCGCTTTGAGGGTTTTGGTGGTGCGGGCTTTAAAAAAGCGGCAAAAAGCCGTTTCGGTCAGATTGGCAACCTGGGAGACTTCCTTTAGGGTGATTTCATTTTTGAAATTCTGGATGATGTAGTTGTACACCTCATTGAGGCGATCATAATCATCACTGTGATACTGTCGATTAAATTCCTGGCTACTCAAGAGTTGGTAGTCCTCCATTCGGGAAAGGAGGTAGAGGATTTCCAGGAGCAGGACAATGCGATATAAAGCATCCGCCTCTTCCATGGCCAGCATCTTTTCCTTGATCGGTCCCTGGCTTCTGGCAGGGATAGAGATCCCACGCTGGGCATGCTGAATCAGTCTTCGCAGGGGCAAGGCTTCGGGAAGGGTTAAAAAATCTGGCCCAAATAATTCAAAATGAAACTGAACCACTACCAAACGGGAAGCAGAAGCGATCTCCGAATTGCCGATAAAGCAGTGGGGAAGATTTTTTCCCAGAAAGACCAAATCACTGGCCGCGATTTCCGTAACGCTGTTTCCCACAAATCTTTTGCCTTCCCGGTCCAGGGTTAGGGTCAGCTCGAATTCCGGATGATAGTGGTAGGGCATGTCAAGGGCGGGCTGGCGAAAATGCTTAACAAAAAAGGCCTGATCATGCCGCTTGGGAATTTTTTCAAAAATAGGTTTCATCTCAGGCCGTTTTACGTGGACACTTCCCCTTTAAAATAAGGATTTTCTCCTGGGCAATCCTGGGATTTTTTCGTTGACGGCAGTAACATTGTTTGAGCTTATGGGACTTACATAAGCTAAGCATCTCTTACGCTTGCTTCTCGGGATTTTTCCTAAAGCTGAGAAGAAGGATGACAAAGAGATGGGCGTTTCGATGAGTAGGCAAAAGCGGGACAAGGTGGGAACCTACCTGATGTTCTGCTCTTCCTTTTTTGACTAATTTTTTTCAACAATCATGAGACCATTTATTTCCCTTCTTCTATTTTTTCTCCTGGCCCCTCCGGTTTTTTCCCAGTACTCGATGACCTCTAGTAAGAACCCCTACATGCGGGATTTTTTCCAATCTACCACCCTGGTCCCAATCCTAGGCATTCCCGATGTGGATGCGAGGATAAAAAAGGTGATGGAAGACCAATGGACGTTTACCAAATTTCAATTTGTCCCCTATGAAGACCTGGACCGGGTAGCCGAGGAAGGAGACGAAAAATCCACTTCAAAAATCAGCATTGATACCTATTATTTTGACGGCACCTTTGTCACTACTTGTCTGAATGTAGCCATGCCAGGCAACCCCCAATTTACCAGGATGAGAAACGTGATTGCTTCTGTACCGCTGAATTGTGGGCAGCTAAACCGAAAACAATTTGGCGATGCCTGCAGCTATGAGGCCAACGCTTACAAAATGGATATCATGATCCTCCAATTAATGGAGATCATTACGTTTGTCCGCGAGCAGGCATACAAACCGAGACAAGCGCATCTCAGTGGCGTGCAGAAATACGTCAGTAAGTTCAATGAGTGGGTACAAGCCAATCCTCCCCAAACAGAAAAAAAGCCCCTGCTGGTTAGTCAGGCATTTTTCACCGATAAGTTTAGCTCCGGGGATTTTGACAAGTGGTATAAGGGACCGATCAAGTTCGTTTCCCAGGAGGAGTATGAGCGTATCATCAAGGAAAGATCCCTAGCGTACTATTATTTATTCTTCGGTCAGGACCCAAGAGTGATCCTATCCGTATTTGACCCGGAATCTCAGCGGACCTTATTTCTGGATTCCAATTATGCTAAGTCAACCACCTTTGGGAAAATGGTGCGCATGTCGGCGGCGCAGATTAAGCGATTGCAGGCTCAATTGGGAAGCCTCTAATCTGCCCAGAGGCTTAGATGGGTGCCAAGATAAATCCAAAGGGTGCATCCTATGGCCAGTTTTTCTTCAGCTGTTGGCTTGGAAGGCAAGGGGGATCGATCAGGAATAAAAGGGCTGGTCAACCGTGAAGGCTTGCCCAGCCGGGCTTTCTTCCCTAATTTCGGGCGAACCTACTGGACATCATCCCTACATGACGCATCTGTTGCAGCAGCTCGATCATCTCCTTCCGCTTGTCTCCCGATGGGTAGAAGAGCAAGAGGCTTATATTCTGCAACATGGCGTAGAGCTGAGCCCGGATCAGCAGATAGATGCTTTTGAGGTGGGAGTAAAAGAGATTTCCAAGGTTCGCCTGATGCGGGTCAAAGAAATTCCCCGGCCTACCCATCCTGTTTTGCGTTCGGCAGCCCAACTTGCTAATCTGGTCTCCACGCAAACCGCGGGTATTAGCTTTCGCTATGGTATTTTTATCCGGGCTGACCAATGGCAGAAACGACGCCTCATCGTGCATGAACTTACCCATACCATGCAATATGAAAGATTTGGCAGCCCCGAAGCTTTTCTCCGACAATACCTCTGGGAATGCCTGGAAGTAGGCTATCCCTTTGGGCCTTTGGAACAAGAAGCTATACAGATGGAAAAAACCATCTGTGGCTAACCAAACTTCCCTCGACGCGTAAGGGAGAACAAACCCCCTTTTTCATGATGCTGATTCAAGCCTACAAAGCGCAATGGGCGGAAGATTTTCAGACCCTGCGGTCTGTTATTTGGCCAGCCACTCAGGCTTTTTGTCTGGATTTCCATCACATCGGTAGCACTTCTGTGCCAGGTCTGGCCGCTAAGGCGATTATCGATATGGACCTGGTGTATACGGACGAAAAAACCTTTCAAGGGCTGAAATCGGCTTTGGAGACTTTGGGATATTATCACAACGGGGATCAGGGCATTCCAGGTAGGGAAGCCTTCAAGCGGCCCAAAGGAAGGGGCTCCCATACTATTCTGGACCACATTCCTCACCACCTTTACGCTTGCCCGCCTCATAGTCGGGAGTTGGAAAGGCACCTCCGTTTAAGGGACTACCTGAGAACCCACGAAGCAGCGCGCCTTGCGTATGCTCAGTTGAAACAAGAGATTGCCAGGGAAGTGGATCAGGACTTAAAAAAATATGCCTTACTCAAGGAAGAAAAAGCCCGCGACCTCATAGAGAACATGCTCGAAAAGGCGCGGACTACTCGTTAAACGAGATCGAAAACCCTGTTTTGTTCACAGAAAAGCATGCGCTTTCCTTACCCAACAGACAAAACGAAATGGGGATTCCCCTATGAGGAAAAGATATTTATGCGTAAATTTTCCAAACTAAGAGGTTGGTATCCAAGACGCTGACAGGATTTAAGCGAAGTAGCATTGGTTTTTCTTTCCGTTTTCTTTGCTTCTTTTTGATCTGCCACCGACCTCAAGACTACGCATACCTATTTCTTATGGCTACTACCCATCCCACCGCTTGCATCCTTTGTTCCCAAAACTGTGGTATTGAAATCCAGGTGAACGAAACCGGAGAATTCGGCAAAATCCTGGGGGACAAAGCGCACCCCGTTTCCGAAGGCTACATCTGCCAGAAAGCTACCCGTCTTAACTATTATCAGGACCAGAAAAGACTGACTTCTCCTTTGCGGAAAAGGGAGGATGGCAGCTTCGAAGAAATCAGCTGGGATACCGCCATTCAGGAAATCGCGGATAAACTGGTGCACATTCGGGATACTTACGGAGGAGAGACCATTGCCTATGCTGGCGGTGGCGGACAAGGCAATCATCTTGGCGGTATTTATGGCTCAGGTTCCAGAGCGGCCTGTAATACTCCTTATTTTTATTCCGCTCTAGCCCAGGAAAAAACCGGCAACTTTTGGGTACATGGCCGGCTCTTTGGTCGTCAAAACACCAACTATGCTGAAGCGGTAGGGGAAGCCGAGTATGTGCTTTTTATCGGGACCAATCCCTTGCAGTCGCACGGCATTCCCAAAGCACGGCCTACCGTAAACGACCTGGCTCGTGATCCGGAGCGGACCATGGTAGTGATAGATCCACGAAGAACGGAAACCGCTCGGAAAGCGGATATTTTCATGCAGGTAAAACCGGGGAAAGATGCCTGGCTGCTGGCAGCTTTGGTGGCGGTCCTTATACAAGAAGGCTGGGAAGACCAGGAATTTATAGCCCAAAGGACAGTTGGCTTCGAGGACATCAAACCTCACTTCATGAACATCCCGGTCGGGGAATATGCAGCTATTGCCGGCGTTCCTGAAGAGACCATCCGTCAGGTAGCGAAAGGTATCCATGAAGCCAAAACCATGGCCATCCGCTCAGACCTGGGGATTGAAATGAGTTTTAACAGTACGCTGAACGCGTATTTAACCCGCCTCATCTTCCTCATCACCGGGAACTTTGGCAAAGAAGGCACCAACTGCCTGCACACGTTCCTCCTGCCCCTGGTGGGCCACTCCAAAGATCCAGAACAAGGTGGCATCACGACCCAGGTAACCGGAATGCGGGGCATCGGCAAGCTTTTTCCCCCGAATATTTTGCCGGCGGAAATCAACAGTGATCACCCCAAGCGCTTGCGAGGGCTGATGGTGGAAAGTGCCAATCCTCTTTCTTCCTATGCCGACATCCACGCACAGTTGGAAGCCTACAAAAAGTTGGATTTGATGGTGGTGATTGATGTGGCCATGACGGAAACCGCTCGGGTGGCAGATTATGTGCTACCTGCGTCTTCCCAGTTTGAAAAAGTAGAAGCCACTTTCTTTAACCTGGAGTTCCCGGACAACTTCTTCCACCTGCGTAGTCCTTTTGTGGAGCCCCTGGCCAACACCCTTCCTGAACCAGAAATCCACCAACGACTGGTGCAAGCCATGGGAGAAATTCCCAAACGCTTCCCGGTCCTGGAAGCCATTGCCAAACTAGATCGCAAAGTTCCTTCTTTAAGGCTCTTCCCTCTGGCCCTGGGCCTGACGCTAAAAATGAAGCCGCAGTGGACCAAATATTCGGTTCAGGTATTACGGGCTACCCTGGGCAAGGCTTTGCCTAAAGGCATGGATTCGGCGGCGGTGCTCTGGTTTGCCGCGCATCAATACGCCAAGAAGTATCCCAAGGAGGTGGCCCGTACCAGGCTCAACGGGAAAGGCTATGCGCTGGGGGAGGCTTTATTCAACAAAATCCTGAACAGCCCCTCTGGCACGGTCATCAGCAAACATGACATCAAAGACCATTGGAAGCTCATCCGCCATAAGGACAAAAAGGTACATCTGCACATCCCCGAATTGCTGGAATGGCTGGATGGACTACCGGAACAGGCTAAGGAACGCATGGCCATCGAAGCCGAATATCCTTTTAACCTGATTGCTGGGGAACGCCGGACTTATAATGCTAATACCATCCTTCGGAATCCCGAATGGCGGAAATCCGATAAGGAGGGCGCTTTAAAAATCCATCCGGATAATGCGGCGGCCTTAGGAGTAGAATCGGGAGACAAGGTGCGCTGCGCGACTTCCCGTGGGTCCATCGATATCATGGTGAAAGTAACCGACGAAGTGCCGACGGGGACGATTTCTATGCCCCACGGATACGGGCTGCAGTACAATGATGGCGAAGGCATTGAGGTCATTGGAGCAGCGGCCAA
>JBCBGC010000080.1:0-29362 GCA_038527215.1 Bacteroidota bacterium | reverse complement strand
TGGCCGCTGCTCCAATGACCTCAATGCCTTCGCCATCATTGTGATCCTTTGGCTAAGACCCCTTTCCACAAAAATGTAAGGGCGAAGCTGGAGAAAATCACCGAAACGGTGGCGGTATAAGCACCTGCGCCTATTTATTGAGCTTAGCCAGCCATTTGGTGGCTTTGCCCTTGACGGATTTGCGGCTATCCTGACTCAGTCGGGTTAAATGCGGCATGAGCCAGGCTTTGAGTGCCTCGTCCTTTTTGGCCCAGGTAGCCAGGGTTTCCATAGAGGTATTGAGGACGATCCAGTCATCATGGGTGGCCAGGTTATGCTGCACGATTTCCCGGGCTTTTTGTAGCTGGGCAGGACTCATGTCTTTATCCAGCATGGAAAAAAGGCTAGCCAAGGTCCATTGGGTAGAAGCCTGGTCAATGGCGGCGATGTCCGTCTGAAAACGATCTATATAGGGAAGCAGGAGGGAACGGTTGGCCTTGCAAATCCGCTTCATGGCATTGGATACGCGAAGACGCACCACCTCGTCCTCGCTGAAATAGCCATGGAACAATTCATCGAATAAGGCGGGTTGAGCCAGGACATCTTCTACTACTTCGATGGTATTTCCTAATGAATTGGGGTGACCGCCGGTCAATCTAGTCTCGATGCTATCTGCCATGGGGTTTTATGTTAAACATAAGCAATTTTGAGGTTGGGCCACGAATGCACGAATTAAGGACTAATCAGGCGCTATTCGTCTTCCATTCGAACATTCGTGGCTATCCCATGAAAAGGGCCACGAATGCACGAATTAGGGACTAATCAGGAGCTATTCGTCTTCCATTCGAAAATTCGTGGCTATCCCATGAAAAGGGCCACGAATACACGAATTAGGGACTAATCAGGAGCTATTCGTCTTCCATTCGAAAATTCGTGGCTAAAAATTTATTGGGGCCACGAATGCTCGAATTAAAGACCAATCAACAGCTATTCGTCCCTCATTCGAACATTCGTGGCTTTCCTTCCCTATTCCTTTGCCTTTACTGATTGGTACATTTCCTGAATAAAGGCTTCGGCTCCGATTTCAGCTCGGCGGGCCGCCATTTTTTCCGCATCATCCCCCACCAAATAACGCAGCCTTTCGCCCTCGTCCAAAGCAGCTTCCAAGATTTTTTCCGCCACTGCAATGGGGTCAGGCAGGTTAGGTTGGGCCGCCGTCCGGCGTGCTTTCACCTGCGCTATCATCCCCTGATAATCCGAGATCTCAGCATGCTCCGTCCACACCAGCCCCACCTGCTGAAAGTTCGTGGCAAAGCCGCCAGGCTCCACCAATTTGACCCGCACCCCTAGCGGACGTAACTCAAAGTACATGCCTTCGGTCAGCCCTTCCAGCGCCCACTTACTAGAATTATAGAGCGCTCCCAATGGATAACTCAACAAACCTGCGATGGAGGATATTTGGATAAAAAGCCCTTCCCCACGCTGCCGAAAATGCGGCAAGACCGCCTGCATAACCCGAATCACCCCTTTGACATTGACATCATATTGGCGGTCGATCTCTTCAGGCTTGGCTAGTTCCACGGGGCCATACACCCCAAAGCCCGCATTATTCACGACTACATCTATCTGGCCCAGTTGTGTCACACAGGCTGCCACCGCTTGCTGAACAGAAGCAAAATCACTGACATCCAACTCAAAGAGATGGACATTGTCCAGATCGGCCAGTACTCCCGCTTTTTCGAGCTTACGCATGGTCGCTGCGACTTGCCAGCCTTGCTCCGCGAACAATCGGGCCGTCAGGCGACCAATTCCGGAGCTGGCTCCAGTGATGAGGATGGTTTTTTGCATGATGGGAAGATACGCATTCCCCCCTAGCCCCCAAACAAAGAGGTCCCTCCTGCATGGGAGGGACCGTGATCAAATTCTTGCTCTAAAATTAGTGGCTGTTTGAGCGTTTGAGGTTAAGAATGTTCAGATGAGCAAGCCTTCACTGCTGTAACAAGTCCTTACGTCGATGTCCCATCGTAAAGAACATTCGCTTTTAAGACGACGCTCAGGCTGAAGGTCACTCATAGCCTGAAATAAGGGCCTCAGGGAGGTTTTTTTTATGATGAACGGTGCAACTACGACCGCCTGATTAGGTCTTTTACGCACATCATCAACAAACAACTTAAACATGAAGCGTTCAACTTTTATTCTCAGCCTGATCATGCTTTTCGGCCTGGGAAGTCTGTCCGCCCAAAAGCGGACCCTCAAAACCCCGGACATCACCTTACCGGAGATCAAAAAGCCTGAATTCATGCAGAGAATGACCCCTGGCGTTACCGCCAAGCAGTTTTCTCAGCAGGTCCGGATCAAAACCGGCAAGCAGTCTGGAGAGCTGACGCGCAAGGAGTCTTTTACCCTGCAAAAGCAGCAGCTCAAGATTCAGCGGCTGAAAAAGAAAGCCAAAAAGGACGGGAAAGTCACCGATAAGGAAAGAGCCCGCATCAAGGAAGAACAGCTCAAAGCCAATGAGCTGATTCGTGAAGAAAAACATGACCGGCAAGCCCGGAAGAAAAAATAATTTTCCTAAGTTTTTACTTCGGCCCTGGTAGTGATGCTGCCAGGGCTTTTTTTGTGGGGAATTGAGAAAGCCACGAATGCGCGAATTAGGGACTAATCAATAGCTATTCGTCTTTCATTCGAAAATTCGTGGCTATCCTATAAAAAAGGCCACGAATGCTCGAATTAGGGACTAATCAATAGCTATTCGTCTTTAATTCGAAAATTCGTGGCTAACCATAAAAGAGGCCACGAATGCTCGAATTAGGGACCAATCAATAGCTATTCGTCTTTCATTCGATAATTTGTGGCTATCCCATAAAAGAGGCCACGAATGCGCGAATTAGGGACGAATCAATAGCTATTCGTCTTTCATTCGATAATTTGTGGCTATCATATAAAAATGGCAGCTAAATGTTGACAAAAGGAAAAAAGAAAATTACTTTTCAACCCCCTCATTAATTCTCCAATTGTTCCTCTGTATAGCAATTTATCCCTTTTGCTATGACAGATCTTATTTACCCAGAGAAAAGCTATAAAATCATTGGCCTTTGCATGGAAGTCCATAATCAGTTGGGAGCAGGATTTTTAGAGATTGTGTACAAGGATGCCTTGGAATGGGAGTTTTATCGAGCAAATATCCCTTTTGAAAGAGAAAAGCGGTATGATGTTTACTATAAAGGAACTGTGTTACCTCATCATTTCTTTGCAGATTTTGTGGTGTACGACAGCATCATACTCGAAATAAAAGGCGTATCAGGAATTTCAGAGGCATTTATCGCCCAGGCCATGAACTATTTAAGAGCCTCCGGAAATCCATTAGCGCTCATTGTAAATTTTGGCAAACCGAGCCTCCAAACGAAGCGGATTATTTTATAGCAACCCCACAATTATTCGTCCCTCATTCGATAATTCGTGGCTATAATTAAAAAGGGCCACGAATACACGAATTAAAGACTAATCAATAGCTATTCGTCCCTCATTCGATAATTCGTGGCTATAATTAAAAAGGGCCATGAATGCACAAATAAAAGACCAATCAAAAACCATTCGTCCTTAATTCGAAAATTCGTGGCTAAAATTAAAAAAAGGCCACGAATGCACGAATTAAAGACCAATCAATAGCTATTCGTCTTTCATTCGAAAATTCGTGGCCGCTCTAAAATTAGGGTGCCTTAGAAGCTCCAGCCGATGCCTCCACCGAAGGAAGCAGAAACCGCGATGGGATTGATGCGATCACCTACCGCATAAGCCAAACCAGAGCCTACTTGACCTTCCAGATACAGGGTGAAGCCAAGGATACGGGCTCTCACCCCTACCGGCATGTATACCCGCTGAAAAATATTGGTGCGGGCATCCAATACCTCCTGGGTAGATTCCACTTCATCCATGCTCCAAGACCCATTGTTCCGGAAACCGGTATGCGTCATGAGGAGCATATCATTCATCAGGGTTACGCCCGTAGAGGTACCTACCCCCACAAAGGCAGAAAAGCCCAGCACGCGGCGCGTATGGAAGAGGTAATCTACCGAAGCCCCTAACTCGTCCTGCATCAGACAGTAGGTATACTCAGAAACCTGAGTAGTCTGCCCCAGATCCGTTTCCGTTTCATAGGTAACCATGCCTTCGCGTTCAGGGGCATATTGCAACCCAAAACGGATTTCCCGCTGCGTCTGTAATACCCCGTTACGAGTCGGATTGAAAGCCAGGTTCAGGCTAAATACCGGCCCCTGAATACTAGGGCTGTAAAAGCTTTTTTGTTCGGTTCCTGTCAGCCCAAAATTCCCCATCTCTGGGTTAGTCATTTGGCCGAGCATCACCGGTAATTTCAAGGAAGTATAAACGTCCGCCTGACCTTGTAGCTTCAAGGAAGCACTGGAGAATTGCCATCCATTGGCTTTTATCTGCTGACCGTAGAGAAATTGCCCAGTTCCCAGGAGCAGGAAGCCCAGCAATAAAGACATGCACTGTTTCATATGAGTTGTATAAAAGGGTTAGACAAAAATTCGGAAAATATGTTGAGAAAGCCTATTTCATTACGCCACGAAAATGTCCTTCTTCTAGCCTGTATACCGTTTGATGTTGACCGTAAGGATCATACCAGCCTTTGGCCAGGCCATCAAAGTCCATTTCTATATAATTCTGCAAGCTGCCATTTACCGTAGCCTGACGCAGGACGGATAGATTGAAACGTTCGTTTTGTTCACTATAAAAAATCACGTGATCATTCAATAAGATCCGCACCTCATCAAAGGCTTGATAAAACCGTTGAGCCTCATGATCTAGATTGTGGTAGGACCAAGGATTATGAGTAGAACTCTGGGGATTATTAGTCAAATCCAATAGCTCCAGATCCTGCTCTTTTTTGCTGATCCAAATTCCCCAAAGGACGGTATCACCATTGGCCAATTCCACCTCCAGGGTCAACTCACGAATGAGTTGTACATAGAGCGTATCATGGTCATACCAGCTTTCCCTTATCTTAGGTTCGCCTATCGCTCTTACTTCAGACTGAAAAGGTTCAGCGGTATTCGAAGCCGTGAGGCGAAAGCTTAGTTCTGGCACAGGATCAACCAGCGGCTCCACCCGGGGGCGAATACAACTGCTTAGGAGCCCCAAGCCAATTAAGGAAGCGAAAAAGAGGAATCGTCGCATGGCAGGATGATGATTATTTCGGATCAAAAAGGAAAGTCGCGGTATTGGAACCGGCAAAAATGCCGTAGCCTCCCTCGATGTTGCTGGGAACCGAGACCGGCTCATTGGGAATCAGGGCACTTTCTACCCCGTCCAATTGGAATTCCTTTTGCTGGCTGTATTTCTGTTTGTAATCATACAGTTCCTTGGACACAGAGGAAGCTTTTACTTCCAGGCCCAGGAGTTCCGCATTTTCTACCAGGTCTTCGCGCCCATTGCCAAAAGGAAAGTAGGCCAGGGTGCGAATTTTACCTTTACCCCCATTAAAATCCGTATCCGGCGTCGGAATATCATCCCCGACCCAATAGCCTTCCACATCACGGTAGGCATTGTGGGTCATGTATACCTGGCTGTAAAAAGTATCCTCCGGAAATGATGGCATGGTGTAAGCCACCCATAACTCGAAATAATAATAGTTTTCTTCATCCCCGGGATCTTCTACTTCAAAATCCACCGTCGCTCGGCGATTGATGTACACCGTTCCGTCTGGCTGGGTCCAACGGTTGACTTCAAAATTGAGGTTATACTCAATGTCGATCAATTTGGTTTGGTTGGGCATTTTTGTCTCGGAGGTAACAGTTCCATAATCCGGATGAGAAACCTCCAGGCTGTATACTTTACCCGGAACCGGGCGCAGGCCTTCCTGGCTATATTGCGCGTAGCGAAAAGACTTCGGGGGATAGCTGTAAATAGAATCGGTAAAAGTGGTATCCCGATAGGCCAGGCTCCCTTTTTCTACGCCATCTTCCTTAATGGTCACCGTGGCATCTTCGATCCAGAGATCATTTTCATTAATATCATCCAGTAAGCCATAGCTGCGGGTCAGAAATACCCGAATATCGTCATCCTCGGTGAGGTAGCTATTGACCACCAACTTGGCTTCATGCTTGGGGAAGGGTACCTCCAGGTCCAGTTCACACCCAAAGAGGGCGGTCGTAATTAACAATAGAAATATCAGTCGAAAAGACATATTAAGTCAGAGTTAGAATTTGAATTGGTAGCTGATAGAAGGGATAATGGGAAAAAGGGCCAGTTTTTTCAGGCTGGTTTCCACTTCCTGGGTTGCATTGTTCCAGGTGCGGGAATAGTAGTAGGCAAAAGGATTGAGGCGGCTGTAGGCATTGTAAACCCCGATGCTCCAGGTCCTTTCCCCCCATTTCTTTTCCTTGGTAAAATTCACCCCCAGATCGAGCCGATGATAATGCTGCATCCGGGTCCCGTTGCGACCATTGTCATAGAGAAGCACCCCTCCATCGGCTCCACTGAATACGCTTTGGAAAGTGCCAAGGAGTCCGCCAAAAGGATTGAAATTATAGCCACGTTCCAGGGTTCCATAGCCAGCATTGGCCAGGCTCACCGCATTCCCAGTCCCGTATACCCAGGTTGCCGAAGCACTGATTTTCTTGCTGAACTGATGCGAAACCACGATACTCAGATCATGGCGGCGGTCATATTTAAAAGGGAAGCGATCTCCACTGTTGATGTTACTGAACTCCCGCCAGTTCCAGGATAAGGTGTAGCCAATCCAACCGGTGGTTTTACCCTTCTTTTTCTGGAGCAAAACTTCCGCGCCGTAAGCCTCTCCCTTGCCATCCGTCTCCACCAGCTTTTCCCAGCCTTCTGAAGAGGCTCCACCCAAAAAGAAATTGGTGCCTTCCTTATAGGTAATCAGTCCCTCCATCTGTTTGTAATATCCCTCCAGGCTGAATTCCAGGGCCCCATCCAGAAAAGAAGTGGCAAAACCCGCTGCGACCTGCCAGGAAGTCTGAGGTGGCACATCCTTGGTGGCAGGTACCCAAAGGTCGATCGGCAAACCTACTGAGGAGTTGGTCAGGAGGTGAATAAATTGCGTCATCTGGGCGTAAGAGGCCTTAAAGGAGACGTTTCTTGCCAACATCGCCCTTAAAGAGGCCCGTGGTTGGAGAGAGAAAAAGGATTGTTCGTCAATCAGGTAATGAACCCCATGCAACCCGATATTTGCACTGAATTTTTTCCCAATTTTAAAATTATCCTCTATGTAAACCGAGGACTCCAGGCTGTTATAGGTTCGGGCCCCAAAAGTGGTATCAATATCATTGCCAAAACCCTGTTCACGATACCCTACTGCCCCTGGAATGAAGGTATGGTAGGTGGAATTGATGCCGAATTTGATATCATGAGAAGGAGATGGATAGTAGTCAAAATCCAGGCGACCTGACCAGTCCTGAATATTGGATTGGTAGCGCAGCCCAAAGAAATCCTTGCGCAGCGAATCTTCCGTCTGCTGCTGACTTTCTTCTTCGGCCCGGATGTCTAGGTTGTATTTGGTGAAGGTGGCGGTCAGGTTGCTGAATAATTTGGGGGACCAAATGTGATTCCAGCGCAGGGCAGCCAGGTCATTTCCCCAATTGAATTTGGTATCGAACTTACTGTTATAATAGCCTTCCTGTCCGGGTGTCCCATTTGAGTAATCATCTGAGGCCGACAGTTTATCATCCCCAATATAAAAGCTGAAATAGAGGCGGTCTTTATCGGAAAAAATGTGATTGATCTTGCCGTTGATGTCGTGGAAAAAATAGCCAACCGAGGAGGTACCCTGAGAAGCAATTCTAGAGATGGGCCGGGTAAATAAATCCAGATAGGTTCTTCTTCCGGACAAAATGAAGGAAGTTTTCCCTTTCTGGATGGGCCCTTGAATGGAGAGCTTGGAAGAAATCAGCCCGATGCTGCCTTCTCCGTGAAACTCATTCATGTTACCCTCTTTCATCCGGACATCTAATACCGAAGAAAGACGACCTCCATAACGAGCCGGAAAACCTCCCTTGACCAGTTTGACAGAACTTAAAGCATCCGCGTTAAATACGGAGAAAAAGCCCCCCAGGTGGCTGACGTAATACAAAGGCACGCCGTCCAGCAAAATCAGGTTTTGGTCCGGGCCACCGCCCCGTACATACAGTCCGGTAGAAGCCTCGCTGCCAGATTGAACCCCGGGCATCAATTGGATGGCTTTGACCACGTCCACTTCCCCCAACAAAGCCGGCAATAATTTCACCTGCTCAATCGGAATATCAATGGTGCTCATTTCGGTCTTTTCCTCAATGCGCTCTTGTTCCTGGGCCACGATCTCTACCGCGTCCAATTGAAAATACTTTAGTTTGAACGTAAAAGTGGTATCCTGTCGCAGGTTGAAAGCCACTTTGCCCGCCTCATAGCCGACATAAGAAGCCGCAATACTTACCTTACCTGCGGGCAGGGTGAGACTGAAAAAACCGTAGTTATTGGTGATGGCGCCTTTTTGAGACAACTCATCAAATACCCTCGCGCTGAGGATTTTTTCTCCACTTTCTGCGTCCTCGACGTAGCCGGAGATGGTAAATCTGTTTTGTGCCTGTAACGAGAATCCTCCCAGCAGGAAGCTACTCAAGAGACAGTAGAATAAAGTTTTGGTGCGAAAATACATGTTGGTTACGACATAAATCGTTTGTGCAGATGCTTAGGCTCTGGATGATTGGTTGAAAAAATGACAGATGTTTCCCTAAGGGTAGACCGTGTAGCGTATAGCAGTAGTGATTTATGGGTGGCCGAGCGGGAGGAGATCAGCCAGGAAAAAGGAATGTTGTCAATTTTGTGCCTAGAAGGCGTATTTTAAGCCAATTTGATGTCTGAAAAAGACGGGATAATGAAACTGTCCGGAGACCAGATTTTGGGTTCCATAATCCACCGCAAATGCCATATTGCTTCCACTGAGCGGGAGGCTTCCGTTTACACTGCTTTCCACATTCAGAAAGAGGCCTTGTAGCAAGCGAAAGTCTATCCCCAAGCCTACCTGACTATTCAGGTTGGATTGGGCGAACATAGCCGTATTAAAGGCGACCTCTACGAAATAGGCCGGATCTTGCGTTTCATAATTGCTTTGTTTGCTACTAGGCAGGCGGAACCAACTGCTGGCTTGGGCCAGAGAAGCAGGTCCGTCAGCCTGACTAGGGTCCACCGGATAGTTTTGCTCTACAATTCCCTGAATCGCGTTGAGTTCCACCCGGTTGAAACTTACTCCTAATAAGGCATAAGGATTCCAGCGGCTACGCTTATCGCCTTTTAGATGATGCCGAACCAGCAGACCTAGCTCCGTAGAAGGTCCATAGAAGTCCAGGAAAGTTCCCTGCGCGTCAGAATAGGGATTGACCCACACATCTGCCACCTCAAATTCCAATCCTACTTCCCATTTGGGACGGATACGATGGGCCAGGCTGACCCCAAATCCAGGCTGGGTGTTCCAGGTGGAAACCGGGGTACCATTTCGCAAAAATCGCTGCAAGCCTTGCATCTGACTCAGATGCACTTCAAAAATCCATTTGCGGAGACGAGGCATTGCTTTCAACTGCCCCTCAGTAGGATGCAGCGCCACACCTTCCTGATCATAATCCGTAAAAAGGGCAAGGGTTTGAGGCGGAATTTCGGAGACCTTTAGGCCTTCACCCTCAAGCACTATTTCTTCCCTGGGCGTCCTTTTTTCCTGCCTAGCAGGCTGAATGGCCAAGAGGGGCACAATCTTTTTGGGTGTTGCTGCCTTCGGTAAAAGCTGGGCTTTTACACGCTCTTCGGAGCCTGCGGTGCGGTGGATGACCGGTTGAGCTGGAGCAGGTGAAGCCGCGGGCGGCTGAGCGTTGGCTGGTGCCAAGGCTTCCGGGTGAGGGATTTCTTTTTGCTCTTCCGCTAATTTCAATTCCTGAGCCGTCATTTCCGGTCTTGTCGCGGGTACTTCCCTTTCCGGTGTAGGGGCAGGAGCATCTATCTGATTACTCATCTGTTCGGACTTCAGGACTTGAGCCTGCTGGCTACCCGCCCAATAAGCCACCCCAGCGATTCCTATCAGCAATAACAGCAAGGCTACCCAGCGGTAGGATCGAAGCCTTCCCAACGGGGAAGCACTTTGATCTAATAAAGCCTCCATATGATCCCAGTTCGCAGGGCGAGTTTGGGGTCTGGTACGCTTTATTTTGTCTCTGATGATGTGGTCTATTCTATCCATTCTTTACCCTCCTTTCCTCACGTATTCCGTAATGGGCAAGTCGTATTCGGATTTGTTTTTTTGCTTCTGTTAAATAAGCCCTCGAAGTGGACTCTTTTACCTTGATCATGGCGGCAATCTCTTTATGAGGGAAACCTTCAATCACGTTCAGGTTAAATACCGTGCGGTGGAGTGGATTAAGTTCCTGTACCACCTTCAGGATCAGTTCTGCCTCCATATTCGCTACTACTTCCTCATCTACCAGTCGGGTTCGCGCTTCTTCCAGTTCTACATTCTGGGGCAGGCTTTTTTGTTTTCGCAGATAATCCAGACAAAGGTTGACCATCACCCGCTTCATCCATCCTTCTAAAGAACCTTTGCCATTGAATTGATCTATCCGCTTAAAAATCTTCAGGAAACCATCGTGGACCAAATCATACGCCAGGTCCTGATTCTTCACATAACGGATACACACCCAGGACATACTCTGGTAGTATTTCTCATAGAGCTGCCGCTGACTCTTGCGGTCCTTCTTACGGCATCCTTCGAGTATATGCGTATCTGTTAATTGAATCACCTTGGCTCCCATGGAGTCATTTTACCCATTAGACGCGCGCCCCAAAGGAAACGCTGGATAGTCTATCGGAATTTTTCACCTAGAAGATCAAACCTACTGAATACCAAAGAAATATGAGAGGCATAAATTTTGACCTTGAGCGAAAGAATAAGGCGATGTGGAAAACCTTTTAAAAAAAATTGAAACCAAAGGCCCATGCGGGCGTATCCCCAAAAGCAATTAATAAACATTTGCCGCGTGTAAACCCACCCACCTTATTTACACATTTGGCCAGCGTGGTTTATTAATTCAACCGCCATATGTCAAAGCTAAAAACGCTTCTTCAGAAGCCTTCCTTGATAGCGCAACTTTCCTTTTTATTTTTTCCCGAGGTATACAAAAAACGCCTTCGCCCCATACCGGTGAAGACCTGACGGCTTGATCTGTAGCCGCTCCCTTTCCATTCCCCCCTTTTGAGCACGATGCCGGGGCCTACCGCCTCCGCTTAACACCAGCAAGCGATTTCCCCATTGCGACCCTTGGTTTTAACGCTTTATCGTATTCAGAAACTTATGGAATCCGCCATCAGAAAAGAACAACACCTGGCCCCTGCCATCCCTCTTGTCAACCTATTCGCCTATATCCGCGACCTCTTCCAAACCCACACAGGCACCCCTAGCTTCCGAGATGCTGCCGGCATGAAATACTGGTGGCCCCTCGCTGAGTGGACCCAACTCCAGGAAGAGTTGGAGCAAAAGGAAAAAAAGGCCTTCCAATTCCAGTGGCACAATCCCGACCAGCCGCTGCTCCGCCTCAAACGCCTGCCTGCTGCAGAAGCACCCAAAGTCCCTAAAGACCTCCAGGCCTGGGTCCGCATCTTTGAAGGGCGAGACGGCCAACCCCAGCTCCAGGTCCTGCCTCAAGTGAGTGTAAAGTTCACAGACCAGCCCGCCCGAAAATCCGCTTTTCGTCGCTTTCAAAAGCAAATCAAAGGCAAAACCGTAGAGGCAGTCTCCAGCCTGCCCATTCCGATCGAGCTACAAGGCTGGATCAACATGGAAGTGGTGGATGAAAAACTTCAGATCAGCCCCATTGAGCAACAAGACGAACCTCTGGAAGCAGACTCTCTGCGTCGTGAGCTCTGGGAAGCATTTCAGCGCGTATTCGATGCCTACCAGGCTACCCAAAAACGGGTATTCACCATCAACCACCTCTTTGATGAGTTGCATGCCGCTTTTCACGAATACCAATCCGCAGAGGACATTCAGATTAGCCTTTCCTTCGGTCTGCTTAGTGGCATCCTGGCCGATGCCCCCTTCCACCAATTTCTGTTTCAGGCTCCCCTCAAACTTTCTCTGGAAAAACAGGAAATCCGCCTGACCGCAGATACCCTCACCCACGCCATTCAATGCGAAGACGTCTTTACTGAATATTTGGGAGAACACTTTTCGAAAGAAAGTGAAGACCTGATCAACCATCGCAAGCTGGCGGTCCTTAGCGAAATTGATCGCTTTAACAAAGAAACTCGCTCCTGGGATTTTGATCCGGCCTACGTGAGACGCACCTACTACCAGGCCGCCAAAAAGATGTTGGATGTATTCCCTCGCATGGAGGACCAGTTTTTCATAGAGGGTCAGCTCAACACCGACTTTAGCCTGCAAACTTCCGGCCTTCAACTCAGCTTTGCGCCCGTCATTCAGATCAAGCAAGGCATAGGTGGGGCGCATATTGCCCAGGATGCGGAAAAAATCATGTCCCAAATCCATGAATTGGGCGTGCAGGATCAGAACCATCTCATCCCGGAATTTTTCAAGAAACTCTTTAGCCTCCGTAAACCGGGCAGTCCCCTACGTATCGCCTACCGCCGTCAGGACCGGGCCGTATCCAGCCCTTCCATTCAGGAAGTCATGCCGGAGCGCTTTTTGTTTCCCCTGGCGTTCAATGATGAGCAAATGGCCATCGCCAAGCGCCTCTTAGAGCAAGATGCCGTTACCGTCCAAGGCCCTCCCGGAACCGGAAAAAGCCATACCATCGCCAACCTGACCAGCCACTTCGTAGCGGAAGGCAAGTCTATCCTCATCGTCTCCAAAAACGCCAAGGCCCTGGAAGTGATTAAGGGAAAACTACCCGGAGAATTACAGCAACTAGCCGTGAGTATCCTGCCCGGCAGCGAGCATGCCGACGAACTCAAGCACGCCATTGACGGTATCAAGGATCACCTAAGCCGCACCTACGAGCAGGAGGAAATCTTCCGCATGGAGCAGGAGTGGGACCAACTGGAAGCGGCTAAACAGGCACACCTGCAAAGCCTGGCTGAGATGATTGGCACACACTTCCAGACTTTTAGGTTGCTTAATCCCCAAACCGGGGAAAGCGAAACCCTGAGCCTGATGGATTGGGTTCGTTTATGGCAAAAACTCCCACAAGGAGCGCTGCAGGTTCCCGATGCCATTTCCCATGAGACGGCCCTGGCCGAACTGGCACAGCGTATTTGGGATTGGTGGACTGCTCAACCTCCGCAGGTGGAAGCTTTGGGAGAAGGCCCTTTACCGACTCCGGAAACCCTGCCTGACAGCGAAAGCATCCGACAACTGTGCGAAGCGCGCGATCAGATTGGGCAAAGCCTCGACATTCCTTCCTACCGGGAACAACGGCTGCCTACAGACATGGAAGCCTGGCAGACTACCTATCAGGAATTGGAAAACCAGTTGCCCGAATGGCTGGAACTGGAAGAACAATTTACCGCCCTGGGCAGAAAGCCTGCCCAGCTTCAATCCTTCCTCGAAGGCTTGAAAACCCAGGTGGAAAGCCTGCAAAAGGAGGAGCTTCAATGGGTATCCTTCCAAATGGATCTCGCAAGCCTAAGCGAATGGGATGAAATCACCGCCAGAGGAAAAGTAGAGCACCTCAAAGAAAAATATAGCGGACAGGAACAGCTTTCAGGCTTGAAAAAGCGCCTCTTGTCCGGCGAACTCAAATCTATCTTTACTTGCCGCATCAACGGCAAGTCGGTCCAAACCCTATCCGAACTCAACACCCTAAGCCAATGGCTGGCTTACCAAACCCATATTTCTCAACTAGCCACCTGTTTGAATAATTTCCTCCACGGAGGGAAGGCAGTCGTAACTCCTCGTCAGGCCCTGGCAGCATACCAGCAATGGGAGGAACGACTGGCAGGTTGGGAAGGCCTGGCCCAGATGAATCAACGGCTCACGGCCCTGGGAGTTGCACCTCTCCCTGGCCAGAGTCGACTCTGGCCAGATTACATGAGTTGGCTTAAAGGCATACCCGCCTATCGTCAGTGGGAAAACCTTCAGGCACAACTGGCCGAAGCCAGTCGTCAACTCTACAGCCATGAGGTCAAGCATCCGGTGCTGGAAGCCTTGCGCGACGCCGTTATGCAGCGCGATCCGCATGGGTATGAAAAGCATTGGCAAGACTTGCTCAGTTGGCATGCTGCCGAGCAGCAGCAAGTCGCCTGGGAAGCCGAAGCAGCTAGCCTTGCAGAAGCCCTCCCCGAAACCATCGCCCAACTTCAGGCTGGCAGCCTTCAGCTAAGCGATAAGGAAAGCTGGCAAACCGCCCTTTTTGCCCGTCAGATCGAAAGTCTCTTGCAAGAGCAGTTGGCGGCCATGGATGAAGCGCAGGCAAAGTTGGGCCAGATGAAACACCTGCAAAAAGAGCAGGAGGCCCTCACCATCCGTCTGGTAGGCTACAAAGCCTGGTTCCACAAGCAGCAGAAAGTGACCGATGCCCAGCGCTCGGCCCTCACCGCCTGGCGGAATGATCTGGTTAATATCGGCAAAGGCCACGGTAAAAACACCAAGCGAAACATGCAGTCCGCCGTGCGCAATCTGCACCTGGCCAAGGACGTGGTCCCCGTTTGGATCATGGCCCAGGATACCGCCATCCAGTTCTTCCCCGAGCCACAGCCCGGACAGTTTGACCTGCTCATCGTGGACGAGGCCAGCCAGTGCGACATCAGCATGCTCAACCTGGTCTACCGCGCCAAAAAATCCATCGTAGTGGGGGACGAAAACCAGACCTCTGTGTCTACCAACTCTCGCCTCTTCCCACTGGAGCGCACCAACCGCATCCTGGATCGCTACCTGGTCAACCATCCTTTCAAGCAACAATTTCACATCAACAATCGCACCGCCAGTATCTACACCCTGAGCGGGGTGATCTACCCAAACATCATCGGGCTTCGGGAGCATTTCCGCTGTCATCCGGATATCATCGCCTTTTCCAATCGGTATGTATACGACCAACAAATCGTGCCCTTGCGTACCGTCCAGAAGTCCTGGTTGGGAGCCGCGACCGAAGCCCATTATATACAGGATGAACTAGACGATAAAGTCCGGCCCAACCTCATCCAGCAGGTGGTTAGCCTGATCGCTGACCTCATCGAAGATGCGGAGCAGGGCCATATCCCGAGCTTGCCGACCGTGGGCATCCTTTGCCTCGAAGCCAGCAATGATGCCCACCGGGAGCAACTCATCAAAGCTCTGGGTCGCCACAAACTCATCAAAGCCTATCAGGACCAACTAGAACTGGCCATTGGTAGTTCCCGGGAGTTCCAGGGGGACGAAAGGGATGTGATCATCCTGACCTCCACCGCTTCTCACAAAATCAACGAACAAGGAATAATCAGACCGCCTCGCGCCGTAACCGGGGAAGAAATGATGCGCATTTATAACGTAGCCGCTTCCCGGGCCAAGGATAAGGCCATCCTGCTGCACGGCATCCATCCTGAGGCCATCGGCCTGATGAATGAGCAATGTCTGCGGCGGAGATTGATCGAGCATTTTGAGGGAGGCTACCAGCCCCAGGCGAAGCCGCAGACCCATGAAGAAAAGTTGGCGCGCGTACCTAGAGCGACCGGGGCCACCGGTCAAGCCCTCGCCCAGTGGCTGATCGAAACGGGCTGGGGAGAATATCTCCACCCCGCCTACCGGATCGGCCAAAGTCAGGTAGACCTGGCCATTCTCAAAGACGGTCGCAAAATCGCCCTGTTCTGCGACGGAGAGACCGCCTGGAATCCAGAAGAAATGGAAAAGCAGCTCAAACGGCAACAAGTATTGGAGCGTGCAGGCTGGCAATGTCAGCGCATCCAGGCCCTGCCCTGGCTCATCCATCCGGAACAAGTAAAGTCCGAGCTGCAAACCTGGCTAGCAAAATAACTGGTCAGTGATTAATTTGAGCGTTTGTCGGTTTCACACACCGCGCTTGAGGTCGCCCATTTTGGGCGGCCTCTTTTTTTTGCCTCTAACAAATAAGTCCTCCCGGGATGGTCCCGACCCCTGGGAGAGAACATATCTGGGTCTCGAACCCTGACATTGGATTTTCCAATCGTCCGGGAGAGTCTGGCGGGTATTCCAGAAAAGCCTGCTTATGGCTTGACCTGTCTTAAAATCCCCACCTTCCAACAAATCTGTCACCCCGGAAAGACGCTGAGGGAACCGAAAGCGACTTATCCGGGGTCTCCATGATTGCCTAAAAATCTCGGAGGGGGCGGGGGTGGGTATGGTATAGATATTTTGCAGGTCTTTACATCCCCTTCCGCCCATCGGCCCCTTCAAAGGGGCCTGGCGGGCAAACAGCCTTCCAGTGCCCTCCTTCACACACCTTCTCGTCATCCCAGAATGGCCTTCCGAATGTAAAGAGGATTCCATGTCCGGGAATCTCTCGTACCCTACCGAACCCCTTTTCGCCTTCTCATGCCTGCTGGGGCATAGCAAGGTGTATGGACTGAGATATCTAAGACCTCATGTCCGCGACAGGCCGGCGGGAAAACCCCTTTGAAGGGGTTGCGGCCAGTGCGAGCGGGGATGTCCAAGCAGCGGGAAAACATCCCCTCCCCCCAAACAAGTATGTCACCCCGGAAAGCTGCTGAGGATACCGAAGCAGGTTATCCGGGTCTTGGATCCCGACATCCTGATCGTCGGGGGTCTCCATGATTGCATAAAAATCTCGGAGGGGGCGGGGGTGGGTATAGGTTCTCCCCCGAGGGCGGATTTATGGAAGATGTTCAAGCAGCGGGAAACATCCCCTTCCCTCAAACAAGTATGTCACCCCGGAAAGCTGCTGAGGATACCGAAGCAGTTTATCCGGGGTCTCCATGATTGCATAAAAACTCGGAGACCCCCGACGATAAGGAGGTCAGGATCTTTGACCTGAAAAGACTTTTTCTCTATGGCCAAAAGTCTTTCCGGGGTAAAAAAACGCTTCGGCGGGGTAGTCTTAGCTCATCTTTCCAAGACCTCTAACTTGAGATCAATCCACCTTCTCCACCTCCACCCAAAAGGGAAAAATCCGTTGATTGCCCACCCGATAAAAAGGAATTAATTCCCCTTCGAAAGCAGGTAAGACCACCTCCTTCATTTCCACCAAGTCCGTGGCTTGGTCGACTTTCCGGGTATGTACCAGGGTATGGGTTTCCAGATACAAGGTGCCACCAGCCGGGATGTCTTTCACGAACTTAAAGCGTAAGCTATACCGACCGGGCGCGACCTTTACGCGCCAAGTCCCAAACACCTCTTCCTGGCTCCAAATGCCTCTTGCCCCACCCGCATCATTGCGGTTGAGGATAACAGGGTTTTCTGCGGGGTGGCCGACGGAGATATAAGGGGCCTGCAAGAGGTTAGGGGACCGAATCAGTGCTTGATGCAGCTGATCCATTTCTATCTTGAGGGCTACCCCGATCTCGGCTTGTTCCTTGATCAGGTTTTGCTGCTCGAAGGGGTCAATATCCAGGTTATAGAGTTCAAAATCGCCCAGAGGCGCATCGTAGTTGGTTTGAGCAACCAGTTTGAAATCGCCCTTGCGGAGGGCCATGTTGCGGTAACGTTCGGGATACTTACGGGTCCAGTAGTGGAACATGGACCTTTCTTCCCAGGAAACGTTTTGTCCGGAGAGCAAAGGCACCAATGACTTCCCATCTATCACGCGGTCCCGGGGCAGCCTTCCTCCGCACAGCTCCGCCAGGGTAGGAAACAGATCGTAATGCGCCGCGGCGGTTGAAATATCCCTTTGGCCCGAAAACAAGGCCGGATAACGAAAAAAGAAAGGTACCCGAATACCTCCTTCATATACACTGCCTTTCCGCCCATGCATACCGCCATTAAAACGAGCTTGCTGGGGGCCGTTATCGGTGAGAAAAATAAAGATGGTTTCCCGGGTCAAATTCAGGTCCTCCAACTGCTTCAGCACGCGCCCGACATTGTCATCAATATTGCTCACCATGCCATAGACCTTGCGGGCATCGCTTTTGTTCCGCTCACTCATCTCCACCGGATAGCCTTCCCCAAGAGCTTTTTCTGGCGCGATATCGGCGTACATAGCCTCATACTTTTCCGGAAGTTGCAGGGGAGTGTGCGGGGCATTAAAAGAGAGATAGCAGAAAAAAGGCTGGTCTTTATTTTTCTCGATAAAAGTCAGCGCTTCATCCGTAAAAATATCCGAGCAATAGCCTTGATAGGCCTTTTTCTTGCCATTTTTCCAAAGCACGGGATCAAAATAACTGCGGTCTCCTTCGAACCAGGTAGTCACGTCTCCCACCTGCCCCATACCACCGGAATTGTGCATGAGGGACACCTCAAAACCCTGGTCTATGGGACGGCTGGGATGACTATCACCCAAATGCCATTTGCCAAACATGCCTGTCCGATAGCCTGCTGCCTTGAGCATCTCAGCCAGGGTGATTTCAGCGGGAGACATGATGGCCCCACCATTATAGGTATCCCGCACTCCTGTGCGCAAGGAGTAGCGCCCCGTCATCAAGCTGGAACGGGTAGGCGCACAGACAGGCGAAACGTAAAACTGGGTAAAACGAATGCTTTCCGCTGCCAGGGCATCCAATACTGGGGTCTGGATGAGAGGATTACCATGGTAGCCCAAGTCCCCATAGCCTTGATCATCGGTAATGATAAGGACCACGTTGGGCTGAGACTGAGAAAAAAGCGGATGGGAGGTGAGGACAAAAAAGCCTCCCAGTACGAGAAGCCATAAATAGAAGCGATTCATGAGGCGTAGCAATAGGGTATATGATTGACAGAAGATAGGAAATGTCTGTCATTTTTGCCGGAAGGCTCTATGGCTGGCTTCCATTCGTTCTATTTTACCTCTGTAAATAAGAACAGCAGTCTTGAACTCCAGCGCCTTGATTTGATTGACGATATGACAAAGTTGCAATTGCTTCAAAGCAATCCATTTCTCCCATAGGAAAGGAGATTTCTGAGCCTTGCGAAATTTCCTTTTTTCTCTCTTCCACCTCCTTTTACTTACCTGATCCATCCTTTTAGTTGCTATAATCGCCAAAGGATTATGGAATGCCCGCATAAGGGCTATAGAGGTCTTGCTATCCGTCCCCTTCGCCAACCAGTGGCTGGCAATTTTTGTAGGATAAACTTTTTCCGGTTTAGAAAGCCCTTTTGACCAGGCAGGAAAGGCTGGAATCTCCATTTGGTCAAGCTCTTTTTGCCAAACGATTCTATTTGGCGAAGAAATAGCATGCACTCCTTGGTTAAAATGGGTAAGCATTTCTTGGATATCTCGGCTAAGGGCTTCATGTATGGCCTTCCCCCGAAGGATAAACGTTTCAAACTCCTCTCGAACCTTCTGAATTTCATCGCTTTCAATATCAGCTATGGCTAGCATCAACATCCTATCTTGTTGATAGCGTTGGTCCGATACTTTTCCGCTTGCTTTTCGGTTTAGGTTTTTTGCATGGGCAATATCAGCCTTAGCAAGTCTGCTTTCCAATGATTTTATATATGCAATGTAGTCTATTCCATTTAGCACTTCGGGGAAGGTGACTTGCGAAAAATGGGTACGAGCATCCTTCCTGGAAATCAGGTTCATTTTGGAAAGAATCCGATGCAACTGAATCATAAAGGCTCCCATATAAATTTCTACAGCAGGTAATCCACCCTCTTTCAAATTAGCTCCTTTGCCCCTCCAGGCTATCTCCTTTTTTCCGAAGTTAAATCATTCCTATTCCATCCTCAACCCATCGCTATGAAACAGCCTGCTTTCGCCTTCCTGGGATGTGCCCTTCTATGGTTTTCGGCTTGTACCTTTTCTCCCAAAGCGGATTTCGTTTACAGCTCGGCAAACCACAGAGAAGAACCAGTCGTCGTGCCCCTACAGCGGATGAACTCCGGCCATATTTCCCTCAAAGTGAAACTCAACGGTATCAAAGGACTTTTTTTGCTGGACACCGGAGCGGCCTTTACGGTACTGGAAGCCTCCCGAAAGAAGACCTTTGAAGTGCAGGACCGGCCCACCCCTCGCACCGCTACGGGAGCAGGTTGCAATGAGCTGCCCCTCACCCTTTCTTCGGATAATCTCCTACAACTCGGAGCCCTGCGCATCGGTGATCAGGACCTCACCCTGATGAGCCTGGCCCACGTCAACCAATCCTTTCAGGAAGGAGGCATGAAGCCCATTGATGGGGTCATCGGCGCAGATATTTTGCGGGAGTTTCGGGCAGTGATCGACTATGGGGAAATGGTGCTGCGCCTGCACAAGCGCTAAAACAATCACCCCCGACTGCTGGCGACAACAGACCGGGGGCACTCATATAACAACTTATTTACGACATAGCCGGTTGAGAAGGGGAGGTCAGTTTGCCCAGCTCGTTGAGCAATCCTCCGACGTATCCATAGGTAATATGCGCTTTATGGGCATATTCAGCTTTTGACATGAGTAGCTGATGCAGTTTGGGCAGGTGATAAAATGGCACCCCAGGATATAAATGGTGTTCCAAATGGAAGCCTACATTGTGCGGGGCAAAGAAGAATTTTTCGATGCCATACACTTTGATGGTGCGGGTTGAAGTCAACAGGTGATCATAGGCCAGTTCTCCGAAATGCTCCGCTACACTGCGCACGTACTGGAACATGAAAAAGGTGGAGAAATAAGGAATCACCCAGAAGATCAGATAAGGCAACCACAAGCCAAAGTAGGTCAGTAAAACCACCATGACGGCATAAAAGGCCAGTTGTCCCCAGGGTTTCTCACTTTTGGCCCCGGTATTCTTGGCCGGACCCGCGAAACGCTTGACAAACCAAATGGCGTCTTTTACCCCTCGAATCATAAAGAAATAGGACAAGACTGTGAGGACGAATTCCTGTTTGCTTTTGGGAAAGGTGAAGGCGGGTTGGCCGAGCTTGGCAAACCAGTCTGGATCGTCTTCGGTATTGAGATGACGGTGATGCTTAAAATGATTGGCCCGATACTTCTCGATGGAAGTATAGATGGGATACATGGTCAGGAGATTGGTCAGCAAATCATTGGCTTTACGGTTCTTTAGGAACCGGAAATGAGAGGCATCATGCATCAGGATAGCCAGGGCATGCATACGCGCACCAATAATGGTAACAGCCAGCATATAGGTTAGCGGATGCAGGTACTGCCAGGTAAGTACGGCAGTAGCGATAATCAAGGCCCAATTGATTACGATCCAGGCGAAATGGACATATGGCTTGGTTTGCAACAAAGGTCGGATCTCTGCTGTTTCGACCCCAAGGTTGAGGGATCGCGCATCAAATGTAGACATAGGGCGTTTTGCTTGTTAGTGGCAAATGGAGGTTCGTTTTTATTCTGTTTCCAAGATGGGCGATGGACCGGGGAATGGATAGGGTATAAATACGGGGCTTGTAAAAGAGGTATTCCTTACTGGGCAAAAAAGGCATCACCGGTAATAGCATCCTTCCTTGAGACTGGCAGGAGCAGAAATGGGTATTTTTTCCGTAGTCGTGCCAATAAGCCCCGTATTTTTTCAGTTATACCTGAAAAATCCCCTTGTTCGCACGTCTTATCCGAAAAGCCTTCATTAATTGATTATATTGAAGATGGGAAACTGTGGTCTTAACCAACACAGCCACAACCATTGATACATGGGAAAGATTACCGTAGAAGCCACTCGCAACTTGCTTAACGAAACCTCATTGGAAACGTATTTCGCCCCCTACCGCGAAAATATCCTGGGTGTCAACCAATTTTTTGAGACCCCTTACGGTCGTAAGCCGATCATTTATGCTGATTGGACCGCCAGCGGTCGCCTGTATGGTCCCATCGAAAGCCGCATGATGGAGGCCGTAGGGCCTTTCGTCGGCAATACCCATACCGAAACCACCGTAACCGGAACCGCCATGACCCAGGCCTATCATCAGGCCCGGCACCTGATCAAGCAACATGTCAACGCGGGTTCGGAGGACGTACTGGTGATGACTGGCTCGGGTATGACAGGGGCCATCAGCAAGTTTCAGCGCATCCTGGGACTCAAGGCACCGGAGCAAATTGCTTCCCGGCTAAGTTTGACGGAGGCAGAAAGACCCATCGTATTTGTGACCCACATGGAGCACCATTCCAACCACACCTCCTGGCTGGAAACCCTGGCCGATGTGGAGTGCATCATGCCAGATGAAGAGGGTCGGATCGACCTGGATTATCTCCGGACGCTTCTGGATAGGTACCGCCACCGTCCTCTCAAGATCGCAGCCGTAACCGCTGGTTCTAACGTTTCCGGGGTCCAGAGTTGCTACCGAAAAATTGCCCGGATCATGCACGAGCAGGGAGGATGTTGTTTTGTGGATTTTGCTTGTGCGGGTCCCTATGTAGAGATTGATATGCATCCTAAAGATGCCATGGAAAAGCTGGATGCCATCTACTTTTCGCCCCACAAATTCCTGGGAGGACCGGGCACACCAGGGGTTCTCGTCTTTGATTCCAGTTTGTACAAAAACCGCATTCCGGATCATCCCGGCGGAGGGACCGTTACCTGGACCAATCCCTGGGGAGAGCATGCCTATATTGAAAACATTGAGGTGCGGGAAGATGGCGGCACGCCCCCATTCCTGCAAACCATCAAAGCCGCCCTGGCCATGCAGCTCAAAGCACAAATGGGGGTGAAAAATATCCTAAAGCGGGAAAAGGAAATGAACGGCCTCATTTTTCCTGCCCTCCGCAAGATACCGGGCTTACATATCCTGGCCGACAACATCGAAGACCGACTGGGCATTTTTTCCTTCTACATTGACGGTCTCCATTATAACCTGGGCGCCAAACTCCTGAACGACCGCTATGGCATACAGGTCCGAGGAGGATGCTCCTGCGCAGGTACCTATGGGCACCATCTGCTGGAAATCAGTCGGGAACGCTCCTCCCAGATTCGCTCTCAGATTGAATTAGGCATCAATTGCCAAAAGCCAGGTTGGATACGGATGTCTATCCATCCCACCATGAGCAATCAGGAACTGCAATATATCCTCTCCGCTATTCATGAAGTGGCCGTGAACCACCCAGCCTGGGGGGAAGATTACCGCTATGACAACCGCAGCAATGAATATATTCATCTGAAACAGCCGATTTCCCGGCAAGCCATGGTGGATCAATGGTTTACGATTTAAGCAAAAAAAGGGGGCGACTTGCCCCTTTTCGCTTTTTTGTAGGGTTTAGGTGCAACCCTTCGACACCTTAGAGGTCATTTTTCCGTAAATTGAAGGAGTTATAGCACTTACCCGCAACACTCAATATTTCTGGAGAAGAGGTGAACTGGCAGACACGCATACGGATTTTCCTTCGCATATCTATCCTTACTTGTTGTTTAGGGTCCGGTTGGGCCTGGGCACAAGGAGATATCGGAGCCATTCGCAAAGAAATTGCCAATAGCAGTGGGCTGAAAAAACTGCAGCTGTACAATCAGCTGGCAGGTGCTTATTTCCCGCAATCCCCAACCCAAACCATCAATGCTGCCTCCAAGGTGCTGGAACTTGCTTCCGGCACCAAAAACCAGACTTCCCCTGAAGATCATGGCAAGATCATGCGCTGTGAGGTCGATGCCAATAACTGGATCGGCCAGGCTTGGATGGAAGAAGGTCGAAACCAACGCGCCAAAGGCTACTTCAAGCGTGCGGAAGAAATGGCTTCCAACATTGGATATGTCAAAGGCATTACCACCGCCAACACCCACCTGGAAGAAATTCGCCAGAAAGGCTTTAAACTGGTCGACGCAGTAGAAGGCCTGATCAATGATGAAGAGATCAAAGAGGCGGTAGGCCAGATCAAAACCGGAGGCCGCCTGCTCAGCCTGGAAGGACAAGCTGAAATCGCCTATAACAAAGGAGAATACGAGGAAGCCATCAATTACTTCCTCCGCATGATTCCTATCCTACAGGCAAACAGTGATACCGCTCGTATCTCCAAGACCTATTATCGGATCAGTGATGCTTTCACCGCCCTGGGACGTATTCAGCAAGCTGATGAATATGCCGCCCTGGCCAGTGGCCGCAAAGCGCCCATTGTGTTGAAGCCAGATGAAACCAGTGCCCCTCCCGGAGAGCCGGAAGATGCTGACCAAACCCAGGAAGAAACTGAATCTTTCCTGGCAGAGATGGAAGAAATCATTGGGCAGGAAGAAAAGATGGAAGCAACCATCCTTGCCAAAACCCAGGACCTGGAAGCGCAGAAAGGAGAAGCCCTTCGTGAGGCAGAGAGATTGGAGAGAACCGGTAATAAAGTGGCCGCACGTCAAAAAATAGCCGAGGCCCGAGGCTATCAGAATCAAATCTATGCCCTGGAAAAACAAAGGGAGGATGCGGCAAAAAAGATGGACAAAATGCGAGAGGAAATCGAGCAATTGTCCGTCCAGAACGAGCTGAAAGAGGAGAAAAACAACTACCTCATTCTTAGCCTCAGCTTGCTTACTGCGCTGATGGGTTTAATTGCTTACCTCCTTTTTTCAAAAAGAATTTCCCACCGTCAACTCACCAACGCTTACGAAGAATTGGAAGATACCCACCAGCAGTTGATCTCCACCCAGACGCAGTTGGTGACGGCGGAAAAAATGGCCTCTTTGGGCCAGTTGACCGCAGGAATCGCCCATGAAATCAACAATCCGGTCAATTTCATTTCCGGCAATATTGATCCCTTAAAAGAGGACATCAGTCAACTGCTGTCCATCCTGCAAGCCTATGAGGAAAAAATCAGCCAGCAGCGGTTGGAGAATAGCTTTTCTGAAGTAGAGCAATTGAAGCAGGAAATGGAACTGGACTATGTAAAAGAAGAAATCCAGGCCCTGTTGGAAGGCATTGAAGAGGGCGCCAGCCGTACCACGGAAATTGTCAAGGGACTGAGAACCTTTGCCCGGGTCGATGAAGGGCAGCCCAAAACCTTTGACTTACAGGCTGGCATTGAATCCACCCTTTCCCTGCTCAAGAACCAGCTGCAAGGTATAGATGTCATCCACGACTTTGCTGACATTCCCCAAATTGAGGGCTATCCAGGAAAACTCAATCAGGTTTTCATGAACCTGCTCACCAATGCCATTCAGGCTATGCCGAAAGGGGGATGGATTCGGATTTCTACCAAAGACCTGGGCGAAGCAGTCGAAATTCGGATTCAGGATACGGGCAAGGGATTTCCTGCGGCAGACCGTCATAAAATCTTCGAACCTTTCTACACCACCAAAAGCATTGGAGAAGGTACCGGTTTGGGCCTTTCCATCAGCCTGGGCATCATCGAGCAGCACCATGGGACCATCGAGATCGACAGCATGGAAGGCCACGGCACAGAGGCTGTGATCGTTTTGCCTAAGCATTTCCGCCTTGGGTAAGCCAGCTTTTTTGCTCCCTTTATTTCTTTCTTTTTCCCTTCTCTTCAGGTTGTGCAGCTGATAAAAAAAGCAGAACTTACCTGAGCATGGAAGCCATCCGCATAGAAAAACTAGGGCAAGCTTTTCGCTATGCTCGCATGGAGGAAATCGAAGCGAAACAGCCTTCCCATCAGGAAAAACCTCATCGGCACGATTACTATGCGGTTTTACTCGTGGAACAGGCTGAAGGTACCCATCATATTGATTTCCGAACCTATCCGCTCCATCCCAGGACGGTATTTTTCCTCAGCCCCGAACAAGTCCATCACGTAGGGCTAACGGCTCCCAGCCCTCGGGGTCAGGTCCTCCTTTTCACGGAAGATTTTCTCCAGCAGTACTGCCTACCTATGGCCCAGTTCAATGAGTTGGACCTCTTTTTTAATTGCGACGAAACGCCACCTTTACCCTTGGATGCCCAGGCTTTTCAGGAAGTGGCGAGTTGGGGCCAAACCATCCGGCAGGAATATGAAGCCCAAGCCTGGCATTGGGAGGCGACCGTCGGCACCTGGCTCCGGCTCATCCTGCTGCGCTGCCAACGCGTAAAGCATCACCTCAGACATGATGCCCCCCAAAAGATTTCCCGTCAGGCCGAAATCATGCGGCAGTTCAAAGCCGAACTATCCACCCATTTCACCCAACTTCATCAGGTCAAAGCCTATGCCGAGCGGCTCAACCTCACCAGCGTCTACCTCAACGAAATTGTCAAAGGAGAGACCGGACACACCGCCAAAGATTACATCCAGAACCGCGTCATGCTGGAAGCCAAAAGGCTAGCCCTTTACTCAGACTATTCCCTCAAACAAATCGCTTTTCACCTGGGTTTTGAAGATGCATCCCACTTCAGCAAGCTCTTTAAAAAAGCCCAGGGCCAGACCTTCTCCGCCTTTCGGCAACAAGCGCTGCAGACTGCCTAGGGCCTTTTGTTTTCATTTTTACCCCTAAATCCTCGCTTTGACCATCGACTTGGGCGAAGGAATGCCTGATCTTTGTATCGTTCGTTCACTTCAAGCCTAGCAAGACTGGTTTTTTAACAAGCAATCGTTATGGATACCACGAAATTTATCAAAGGCATACACCACGTTACCGCCACGGTCAACGATGCGCAGGAAGACTTCGACTTCTACACCCGTTTGCTGAGCCTTCGCCTGGTCAAAAAAACCGTCAACTTTGACAACCATCAGGTCTACCATTTTTATTATGGAAATGAGGCCGGGGAGCCAGGGACTATCATGACCACCTTTCCCTATAAGGATCAGGGTGTAAGATGGGGCGAGAAAGGCAGTGGACAGGTCGCGATTACCACTTTCTCTATCCCTTCCGGGTCTTTGGATTTTTGGACAAAAAGGCTAGAAGAAGCCGGAGTTACAGCAGCACAAAAAACGGTCTTTGGGTATGAAGGACTGTACTTCGAAGATCCTTCCGGATTGGCGTTGGCCCTGATCGGCAGCGATGAAGACAGCCGCCGGCCCTGGGCAGGAGGAAGCGTGGGAGCTGAGCACGCCATTCGGGGCTTTTTCTCCGCTACCCTATCCATTGCCGAGCCTGCCGCTACCTTCGAATTTTTGAACGAGGTGATGGGCTTTGAAAAGATCGGTTCCGAAGGCAGCCTGTCCCGGTGGGCCGTCAACGGTGGGGGAGCCGGGAATTTTCTGGACATTCGGGAAGACCCCGAGACGCCCCGAGGCAAAAATGGCTTGGGCACGGTGCACCACATTGCCTGGCAAATCGAAAATGACCCTAACCAATTGGCACTTCGGACCCGGCTGTTAGAATTGGGCTTTCGAGTTACGGATATCAAAGACCGTAAGTACTTTCACTCTATCTACTTTCGGATTCCAGGGGGCGTACTTTTTGAAGTGGCCACCATTCCACCGGGTTTTCAGGTGGACGAAAGCCTGGAAGAATTAGGGCGGGAACTGAAACTCCCCGCCTGGGAAGAGCCCAAACGGGCAGAGATCGAGCGGATCCTGCCTACCATTAATGAATAGCACCAAAAAAGCTAAGATAATGCAACAATCCAGCATAAACGGGCTGCACCATGTTACCGCCATGGCTTCCAGCCCTCAGAAAAACGTGGACTTTTACGTAGGCATACTAGGCCTGCGCCTGGTCAAAAAGACGGTAAATTTTGACGCACCAGATGTGTATCATTTGTACTACGGAGACGAAAGCGGAAATCCAGGCAGCATTTTGACCTTTTTCCCCTTTCACAATATTCAACCCGGCAAGCATGGTCTCGGACAGGCAGCCACCACCAGCTTTTCGGTTCCGGCTGCGTCCCTGGACTATTGGCTCAAGCGCTTTGCACATTTTAAGGTCAACCATAAACCGCCTCAGGAAAGATGGGGAGAGGCCGTGGTTTATTTTGAGGATTGGGATGGCTTAGGCCTGGAGTTAGTGGCCAATGATCGCGATGAGCGTGCGCCTTTTTCTTATGGTCAAATCCCTTTGGAGCATGCCATACGCGGATTCTTCGGAGTGGAACTGTGGGAAAATACCTATGAGCATACCGAAGCCCTCATGGCCAATCATCTGGAATATAACTTTATCCAGGAAGCAGGTCCCAGAAGGCGTTATGCACCCGGAGAGGGGCAGCCCGGCCAGTATGTGGACATCGTTTGGGGTACCCAAAGCCAGGTTGGCAGGGGAGGAAGCGGGACCGTACATCATATCGCTTTCGATACGCCTAGCGACGAATCCCAGGTGGCTCTGCAGGAGCGCTTGCATACTGCGGGTTATTTCCCCACCCAGGTCCTGGACCGACAGTACTTCCACTCGATTTACTTTCGGGAACCGGGTGGCGTATTGTTCGAAGTAGCCACCACACCTCCTGGCTTTCTATACGACGAACCGGTGGAGCATTTGGGAGAATCTCTCAAGCTCCCGCCCTGGCAAGAACACCGCCGGGATTATATTGAGCAGTTGTTGACACCTATCGAATTACATCCGGAAACCTATGCATCGCCATCATAAAGACCTAAGATGGGCTGGAAAGCCCCTGGCCGAAGCCAGCAAAGCCATGATGTTCATTCATGGTCGAGGCGCTACGGCTGAAAGCATCCTGAAACTGGGAGATCACCTGGCAGTGGAAAACTTTGCCCTGGTCGCGCCCCAGGCTCATTCCTACACCTGGTATCCCAATAGCTTCATAGCCCCCCGCGAAGCCAACGAACCGGGGCTTTCCACGGCTCTGGAACTGATCCAGGAGATCGTGCAGGACCTTGAGGCGGCCGGAATCAGCAAACGGGATATCTATTTTGCGGGATTCTCCCAGGGAGCCTGTCTGACCAGCGAGTTTCTGGCCCAGCATGCAGAAGGCTTTGGCGGGGCCTTCCTGTTCAGCGGGGGCGTGATCGGCCCTGAACTGCGGGAAGATCTCTACCAGGGAAATTTCGAGGGCATGCCAGTCTTCCTGGGGTGCAGTGATGTGGATGCCCATATTCCTTTGCATCGGGTCAAGGATACCACGCGGATTTTAACAGGGTTGGGAGCCGAAGTAACGGAAAAAATCTATCCTGGAGCTCCTCACACCATCCTGCGGGACGAGTTGGTCGTGGCCAATCAGCTGTTGGTTGCCAGGAAAGCAGCGGTTTGATCCTCATACGCCTTCATCCAAAACATGGGTCATCCCGAATTTTGAGCAAGCCGAGATTTCATCAAACCACTGCTTGAAATCCCAACTACCCACAAATATGTCACCCCGGAAAGGCTTTGAGCGTTAGCGAAAAGACTTATCCGGGGGCTCCCCATACGATTCTTCGGGACGAGTTGGTCGTGGCCAATCAGCTGTTGGTCGCGAGGAAAGCGGCAGTTTGATCCTCATACGCCTTCATCCAAAACATGGGTCATCCCGAATTTTGAGCAAGCCAAGATTTCATCAAACCACTGCTTGAAATCCCAACTACCCACAAATATGTCACCCCGGAAAGGCTTTGAGCGTTAGCGA
>JBCBGC010000079.1:0-37595 GCA_038527215.1 Bacteroidota bacterium | reverse complement strand
TGCCCCGGGTATCCTGGATATACCAGTTCAAATTGGTTTCCGTATCGGGGGTTACATAATCGAAACAAATGGTAGCGAGGAAAGTGGGATTCCCCGGATCTCCGGCGAATGTCTCTCCATAGCCTGGAGCATTGAGTTCAACATTGATAAAAGCCCTACCACCCGCTTCTGAGGTTAGGGTGGTGGGCTGGTAGAATGGACCGCCCGGTAAATTTATCGAATCCAGGACAGGATTTGCCAGAACCAGAGGATCGTAGTCAAATACGAAATTGCTACTGCCCAAGCCTCCCACCTCATCAAAGGACAACCACAGGTCCACACACACCTTAGCCCCTCCTTCGAGCATTCGGTAATTGTCCATCTTCAGATGGTAATGCAAGGATTGATATTGGTGTACATAAAATATCCCCATCCCGGCTAGCAAGCAGGCAGTTATGAACATCCCTCGAAGGGAAAACCTGAAACGGGGCTGAGGTTGCTGAGCAGAACGAGGGCTATGTGAATAAGCAGTAAGGATCAAAAACCCTGACATATTAGTGCGTGGTTAAATAAACAGTCAGGGGTTCTGTGGTTAGGTGATTATGGTCTCATAGGCACATACTTCACGGGCTTGCCGCTGTACAGATAGGTAGGAAGCTGGTAGAAATTCAGTTCTACAAGTATGATTTTTTTCGACACAAAAAAATATCCAACAGGATAAACACCTCTATCATTCGAAATCCAGAAGGGGAAATTACCGCGTACTGGTTTGGGTAAAAGCAGCTAGAATACGGGTTTGAAACGCTCGGCGGCATAGACCACGCCCAAGACCGCCAATATGACCATGCTTTTCATCAGGAAGGCCAGGGCAAAACCGTCCGTAGGACCAATGCTACGGTTGAGGAAGTAGGCCCCCAGGAACAAGACCAAATACAGCAGAGATCGTCTGACCCGGTAAGGGATAGGATAGTACTTTTGCCCAACTACATAGACCAACACGGCCATGGTGAGGTAACAGATAAGGGTGGCCCAGGCGCTGGCCATGTAGCCGTAGGTAGGAATCCCGAAAAAATTGACCAGAATCGTAATCAAGGCCCCTACCCCCGTAAACAGGATAGCAAACCGGGTTTGTTTGGTGATCTTAAACCAGATGGACATATTGATGTAAGCGGCAGAAAAAACATAGGCCAGGAGCAGAATAGGCACCACCTTTTGTCCGGCCCAAAATTCCTTACCAACAAAGGTGCCTTTGACCAAACCAAAGAGGTTAAAGCCTTCTATTTCCGACACAAATGACCCAATCACCAGGAAGCCTGTCAGGGCCGCCAGCAGGAAATAATGGAATACCCGGGCAAAGGTGCGGGGGGAATCCTTGTTCTCTGCTTCCTTGAAGAAAAAGGGCTCGGCCGCATAGCGAAAGGCCTGGGTAGCCAGCGCAATCAACATCGCCACCTTATAGTTGGCCCCGTAAATGCCGTTCAGGCTTTTACCCGTATGCGCTACCCCATCAAACAGCTTTCCGTCTTCCCACAGATAGGGAATCATGATGCGGTCCAGGGTTTCGTTCATGATGCCGGCAAACCCAGCGATCATGATGAAAAAGCCGTAATTGAGCATATTGTCCATCAACCTCCGGTCGAATTTCAACCAGCCCGGGAGGTTTTTCCACCAGGACATACCCGTGCGAATGGTAGAAGCTATGAGATTCGCGACAAATACGTATTCTATGCCTAGTCGTAGCCAGTAAACAAAGACCAGGTTGGCTGCGATACTCACCACCACATTGGTAAGGGTGATGGTAGCAAACCACTTGATCCTTTCTTCCTGTCGCAGTTTCGCCAGCGGTAAGGCCGCCAACCCATCCAAAAAGACAATCCCAATCAGCATCAAGATCAAATGCTCCTGACCTTCATATTTCATGATAGTAGCCAGGAAGGGATGGATGAGGGCCGCCAGGCTGCTCAAGACCAGCGCCATTAAGCCGACCCAATAGAAGGCATGTTGGTAGACCTTTTTTTGGTCCTCCTTATCCTGAAGAAAGCGAAAAAAAGTCGTCTCCATCCCAAAGGTGAAGATGACATTGACAAAAGCTACGTAGGCGTAGAGGTTGGTATAAATACCGTAGGTCTCCTCCGAAAAGAGGTTGGTGTAGAGCGGGGTCAGACTGAGGTTGAGCAGGCGGGCCAGAATGATGCTGCTACCGTATATGACGGTCTGTCCTGCCAGTTTCTTCAATACGCTCATAAAAAGGCCTTGTGGGTTCGAATCTACACTATATCACCTAAGGGAGCAACCTTTATGCCTATACGTAACTTCCGTCGAAATGTCGCCTGCCGGATAACAAAGCCTGAATAGAGCGGTTATATTTACAGCGTATTTAACCTTATCATATAATGAAAGCCATTTGGAATAACCAGGTTCTTGCTGAAAGTAATGAGACCGTCGTGGTAGAAGGGAACCATTATTTCCCTGCCAGTTCTATTAACAAAACACTCTTTAGAGAGAGTGAGCATCATAGTGTTTGTCCTTGGAAAGGCACCGCCTCCTACTATCATCTGGATGTGGAAGGAAATATCAACGCCAATGCGGCCTGGTATTATCCGACTGCCAGCAACATGGCCAAGCATATCGAAGGTTATGTGGCCTTTTGGAAAGGGGTGGAAGTAGTGGAATAAAATTCAGATTTAGTTAGTAGTAGTAGTGTAATCAGAAACTAGGGGAAGACCGCACGGTCTTCCCCTTTTTTGTGAAGCAGATTTCCTGATTAGCAGGCTCCATATCCATTTTTTTGTCCACCCAGAAAGGCTTTTTATTCGCCATAGGCTGTTTTGCTTTCATGGAGATCCCGGATATTCTACCTCCCTATGGTCGGTATCATTCCGGGATGACAAACCAGTTGTAGGCCTGGTAAGCTGGTTGTAGGCATGGTGAACTAGTGGTAGGCATAGTGAACTAAGTGGTAGGCATGACAAACCAGTTGGAAGCATGGTGAACTTATGGTAGGCATGGTAAGCGAACCAAGGGCCCGAAAAGGCCGATGGCCTACCCTGGCGCGCTTTTGTCCTTAGACCCCTAACAACTGATAATTAAACGCCAGTGCCTCCTTCACATACCTCTCCATCAGCGCTTGTTGGCCAGCAGCATCTCCTGCCGCGGCAACATCCGTAGCCGTCATCACCAATCCTGTCCAGTTTTCGCGGTGCCAATGCCCGTGAGAAGGCTGCGGTAAGGTGGCTGTAGCTTCCGGAACGGGATAGGGGTTAGCGTAGAAATAGGGCTGGTCATAGGACTCATCACCAGGAGACAGGCCAATACCAAGGTATTTTTTCTCCTCCCCTGCTCCTGGCAAGGTAATCAGGGTAGCAATGTCAAAATGGTGGGGCCAGCACATCACGGGCGAAGCGCCAGCTTCTTGTTGAGCGATGGGCTGGAGCAATAAGGCGGCATTAGAGAAAAATTCTCCCAGGGCCTTCATGGCAGTCGTATCGAATCCCCCAAAGGCGGTGCCGGTAGCCTGCGGATAAACGGGGATTTCGTAAGGTAAGCTATCTGACCAGGCATCTTCCGATGCTCCCCTTTTTTGGAGACAGCTTTTGAGCCGGGCGCTTGCTTCCTCATAGGAAAGCCCATCTAGCAGGATTTCCTCCTGCCCCGCTGGCCCAAGGATCACCAAAGCAAAAGACTGGAAATTTAATCCGACTTGTATTTCGTGGGCTCCTGCATGAAAAGGCTGACTAAGCAGGCCATTGATTTCAGCCCTAAATAAAAGGCTGGCATGGCAATCCTCAGGGTCGGGAGCAGAATACGAGCGGGCAGAGGCAGCTACCAGTTGAATGGCCTGATGACTTTGATGACGAGCTTCCTGAAGGGCTACTTTGGAAACAGCCGCGGGGGCTTGCCAACTAAGAGGCGATGACATGTGATTGAGCGTTACTGTGGAACAAAAAGTGGGGAGACAAGTTGTATCTGCACGCAAAGTACACAATGCTTGTTAAGAGACGATGACTTTCAGACGACAATCTCCCAAACCCGGCCAGGAATCAGTCTGGGATTATCCCCGGCCTCCCCGCCTGGAATCAGTTTCCGAATCCATCCAGATCTGGATGGGGCAGTTATTGCTGGCCAGTACCAGCCAGGCTGTCCGTATCCTGGAAACCAGTCATCCACCGGTTTATTACCTTCCTGAAGCCGATATAGAAATGCAGTTTCTCCAGCCCAGTCCCGGCAAACGGAGCTACTGTGAGTTCAAAGGCCAGGCCCACTATGTGGATTTTGTGTACGAAGATCACTACCTGCCCCAGATCGGGTGGGGATATCGCCATCCAGACAAAAAATATCCTCAATTGGCAGGCCGCCTGGCCTTTTATGCCAGTCGGGTGACCAAAGCCATGGTAGGCGATGAAGTCGTCCAGGCCCAGGAAGGAGATTTTTACGGGGGCTGGATCACCAGCAAAATCGTAGGACCTTTCAAAGGCGGACCAGGCACCTGGGGCTGGTAAGCAGCCTAATCGCAGCTGCAATCACAAGAATCGCCACAAGAATCCCCACAAGAGTCTCCACAGTTTGTAGTGCAAGTCCCTCCGTTTCCAGAACCCCCATCGGAAAGGGCGGCACAAAGAATACAGATTCCACATAGTCCCAGGATTCCCCCACAAATCCAGGCCATCACCTTCCAAAAATTGGTTTCGCCATCCCCTTTGGGTTTCTTTTCTCGCTTTTGACCATCAGATTTACACTTCTCTCGGCCTTTCCAAGCCAACCAACCCGCTCCACTACTTAGGCCAAACAGGCCCAAGCTCCACCAGGCCATACTTTGAATACTCAGGCCTGCAGATGCTCCCGTGATGCGGGCAGCGCCCGCAGCCTCTCCTAAAGCCAGCAAGGTAAACACCCCTAAAAAGCTAAAGGCGATTTTGGTAAAGACGGCCGAGCGGAAATACGCGCTGCTCTGCTGCATGCCGTGCCTGAGCTGCTGGAAAAACTGCGGGATGGACGCCTGTCCCAGGGGATGGGAATGACGGACTTGTCCATGGGTAGCACAGGCCGCTTTGCCTTTATGGAGGCGAGCCGAAACATTCAGTTGGAAGCGAGCAGTGAAGGCCCGTTGTTCGGCCAGGGAAATCGGAAGCTGAGAAAAGGAGGTAACGATATCCTCCTCAGCCTTATACAACCAGGCTTTTACTTCCTGATCTATCTTTTCTGGTAACTGGGCAGTGTGAAGGCTATATACTTGCTGCAAAGCATTGAATTGACCTTTCTGCACATCCTTCTCATAATCTTCCCAGGCATCCAGGACAAACATTAATTCTCCAAATCGGTACCCCAGTGCGCGCATCGCCTCAGACGCCCCTTCATGTCCTACTACGCCCGCTCCATCGGCAAAAGCCCGTGCAGTCATCTGGGCGGTAGGTTCAGCCAGAAAGCGCACCTTTTCCTCAGCGGAAAAGGTCGCCATCAGGCTGTTGGCTTGCTTTTCCCTAAGCCATTGTGTTTCGTTCCAATGCACATAAAACTCCGGATCTATGTCCCAGGAGTGGAGTTGGGCATTGGCTTTCCGGAAGGCCGCACTGAATTGTGCACGGAGACGCTTCCACCAAAAGGCTTTTCCATCGAGAATATTGTCTTCTATCTTCCACTGGGCCAGGACTACGTTTAGCGTAGCCGCGTAGCGCAGGGCGAGGGGCTGTTCAGTGGTTTCAGTAGGAAGCTTAAAACAGTTGTAGGACTGGAAAGCCTGGTCCCAGTGCTTGCTTTCAGAACCTTCCAGACGGCTCAACACCTCACTCAGAAAAACCAAATCATAGTTCAACAAAAGGCGGCTTTTTTGCCCGTAGGCCTGGCCCATACTTTTGCAGGTCCCACAATAATGGCGTCTAAAATCCTGGGCGGCATCAGCCTGATGCTGACAGGAGGTGGGCTTCATGAGTCCAAACATAGTGCTTCCTTTTTTGGATTATACGAAAATAGAATATAACCAATTTGGCCAAAAGCGCCTAGTCGGAACCAGCGAACGGGGTGTTTGGCAGGACTTTCAGGGTAGATGAGTGATTATTTGGGAAGTGGTGTAAGGTCGGGGACACTTCGTGTTTGAAATTCCCCGCTTCTTTATGATCCTTATTGAACAAAGGCTAATTTTTGTAGAATGTTGAAACTTCCCATTCATCCCAAAGTTTACCCATTAATGACAAAAGATCAGTGCGGGAATTGAAATGGTTATTATTTCAAAACAACTCGCCCATTCTACCGTCACCATAATAAGTTCCCCCCTAACCTATCGCTTTTATCTAAACAAATACCCAAGCTATACTGGCCAGCATTTATGTTTATTTCTACTCCTTCCCGTACCCAAGCTATCCTGGAAAGATTTCGTCAGGTAAGAGCTCAAACCGAAAAAATCTGTGCCCCGCTCAAACCGGAAGATACCGTGGTCCAGCCGGTCGTAGACGTTAGCCCTCCTAAGTGGCACATGGGACACACTACCTGGTTTTTCGAACAATTTGTGCTGCAGGAGTACGTGGCGGGATATGAGCCTTTCCATCCTCGATATGCTTATCTCTTCAACAGTTATTATGAAGGGGCAGGCGAAAGGGTGCAGCGCTTTTACAGAGGCAATATGACCCGTCCCGGGGTGGATGAAATTCTGGCTTACCGCCATCATGTCAACCAGCATATGGAAGCCTTTTTAGGGGATGGGGTAGAAAAAAGCGCCGAATGGCTGTCTGTCATTGAATTAGGTCTGCAACATGAGCAACAGCATCAGGAACTGTTGCTTTACGATATCAAATATATTCTGGGGCACAATCCCCTCTTTCCTGCTTATCAGGAAGAAAAACCGGCCCAGGCGGTCCAAACCGGGAATGCGCCATCCCATGATTGGTTGGCCGTGGAAGCCGGCACTTATGAGATAGGCTTTGCAGGAGAAGGCTTTCATTTTGACAATGAAGAAGGACGCCACCGGGTTTTTCTGGAGGGCTACCAGGTGATGGATCGCCTGGTTACCCATGGAGAATTCCTGGAGTTCGTGGAAGCGGGCGGGTATCAGGATTATCGATATTGGTTACAGGAAGGCATCGCCTGGGTAAAAGAAAATGGCATTGATGCGCCTTTTTATTGGTTCAAGCTGGAAAACGGCTGGCATCAGGTGACCCTTCACGGGCTCCAACCCATCGATATGGCTGCCCCGATGACCCATGTGAGTTTTTATGAAGCAGATGCCTACGCCAAGTGGAAGGGCTACCGCCTGCCCACCGAGCAGGAATGGGAAGTGGCAGCCCAAAAATATGCGCCTGAAGTTCCTTCCGAGGCTAACTTCGTCGAGTCAGAGCAGTATCATCCCAGACCGCGGGTTGGGAATGATTATCAATTTTACGGAGACGTATGGGAATGGACCAACAGTGCCTATCTCCCCTACCCCTTCTATCAGGCTCCGGAAGGAACCCTCGGAGAATACAACGGCAAGTTTATGATCAACCAAATGGTGCTTAGAGGAGGCTCTTGCGCCACGCCCAGAGATCATATTCGCCCTACCTATCGAAACTTTTTTCACCCCCATTTACAGTGGCTGTTCAATGGCTTTCGCCTGGCAGTTCATACCTAATCCTCGTTTTTTTTACAGAACACCCTTAAGAAAAAATATGTCGTCCCCACCCCAGATTCAGCATTCCGTATTTGCCCAGGATGTCCTCCGTGGCCTGAAAGCCGAGCAGAAATCTCTGCCTTCCCGCTATTTCTATGATGCGGCAGGCAGCGAGATCTTTCGGCAGATCATGCGCATGGATACGTATTACCTGACGGATGTGGAATATGAAATCTTCGATACCCAGCAGGAAGACATTCTTCAAGCCTTCCAAGCTCCGGGCGGCCCTTTTCGCCTGGTAGAATTTGGGGCCGGAGATGGGCTCAAAACCAAAATCTTGCTGCGCCATTTTCTGGCGCAACAGGTCAATTTCAGCTATGTGCCCATTGACATTTCCGGCGCCGCCCTGGCTAAGTTGGAGAACGGCCTGAAGGAGGAGTTTCCTACGCTGGCGGTTGATAGCCGGGAAGATGAATATTTTGCGGCCTTACGTCGGTTGCAAGCAGAGAACGGGGCCCGAAAAGTGGTCTTATTCCTGGGTTCCAACATTGGCAACTTCCCACACGAAGGGGCAGTTACTTTCCTGAAGGAACTGGCCAGTGGGCTGGGACCGGAGGATTTGGTGCTGATCGGGTTTGACTTGAAAAAAGATCCTCAGATTATCCTCGACGCCTATCACGATCCAGAAGGCATCACCCGGAAATTTAACCTCAACCTGCTCACCCGTATGAACCGGGAACTGGGCGCAGATTTTGACCAGGAGGCCTTTTTGCATTACCCTACCTATGATCCGATCAGCGGAGCCTGTAAGTCTCATTTGTTGAGTAATAAAGATCAGACGGTGCATTTCAGCTTTCTGGACGAAAGCATCCATTTCAAGGCCTGGGAGCCTATCTGGATGGAACTTTCCCAAAAGTATGATACAGCTTCCATCCAAGCCCTGGCAGAAGCCAGCGGCTTCAAGGTAGTCGGTAATTTCACGGATGAAAAGCAGTACTTCGTGAATTCCCTCTGGGAACTCAGATAGCATCCAGCCTGAAAGGCAGGTAAAAAGAACGGCCGACTCAAGACTTGAGTCGGCCAAGATTTCATCAAACCGCTTCTTGAAACACGACCTACCCACAAAAATGTCACCCCGGAAAGGCATTTGACCGCCAGGGAAAATGACTTATCCGGGTCACAGAGCCCGGCATCTTCACCATCGGGGGTCTCTCGCTATATACACCTCCCTCACCCAGCAGAGAAGGGTACCGCAGCGAGAGACCCCGGATAGCTCACCTCCCTTCAGTCGGAGGAGCTTCCGGGGTGACAAGCATATGAAGGAGAAATGATTTCATCAAACCGCTTCTTGAAGCCCCAACTACCCACAAATATGTCACCCCGGAAAGGCATTTGATCGCCAGGGAAAATGACTTTTCCGGGGCACAGAGTCCGGCATCTTCATCCTCGGGGGTCTCTCGCTACATACACCTCCCTCACCCAGCAGAGAAGGGTACCCGCAGCAAGAGACCCCGGATAGCTCACCTCCTTTCAGTCGGAAGAGCTTCCGGGGGGACAAAAATGTAATAGGAAGGTACTTACATCAAAAGGTGTTGGAGAGACTCAAAAACCCACCAATATGTCACCCCGGAAAGGCATTTGACCGCCAGGGAAAATGACTTATACGGATCACAGAGTCCGACATCTTCATCCTCGGGGGTCTCGCGCTATATACACCTCCCTCACCCAGCAGAGAAGGGTACCGCAGCGAGAGACCGCGGATAGCTCACCTCCTTTCAGTCGGAGGAGCTTCCGGGGTGACAAAAATGTAATAGGGAGGTACTTTCATCAAAAGGTGTTGGAGAGACTCAACCACCCACCAATATGTCACCCCGGAAAGGCATTTGACCGCCAGGGAAAATGACTTATCCGGGGTCTCCATGATTACATAAGGATCGCAGGGACCTCCGAGGATCAAAATGTTGGAGCCTTGACCAGGACAGCTCCCCTCCTTGTAGTCAGAAGAGCTTCAGGAGTGGCAAGCCTATAGAAGAAAAATGGCCCTTTTCTGTCAGTCTCGAAAAATGCCTAAAAAGAAATGAGCCATCCCAAAATTCGGGATGACTCATGTTTTCCATCAGCACCAGGCGCTACAACTTTTCGATTCGAAAACTCCTTACGGCTCGTTGGCCATCTGAGAGTCGAAGCACGTACATGCCCGCTGGAAGGTGAGAGAGATCAAGCGTATGGGAAGTCATAGAGAGTGCCTGCTGCAAGAGCACTCGTCCCTGAAGATCAAAAAGGATCCCCAGCAAGGGCTGGCTTTTTTCCTGCTCGATGGTCAAGCGCCCGGCTACCGGGTTAGGATAGACCTTGATCGGTCCCAGCGCAGCCGCGAAGTCATCGATTGAAGTTACCTGCAGGGCGGGCTGATGAAAGCCTTGCGTCAGCACCACACTTCCCGTATAGGTTTCGGTCATCAGTTCTCCCAGGGTCCATTCCACTTGAAGCGAACTGCTTGTATATAGCTCTCCAGCCGAGGCCACCACTTCAGGGGCCAATCCCTGTGCTCCCAGATTCCAGGAAGCCAAAGTCAGGGTAATACTTAACACCAATGTTCTCATTGTTCTTCGCCATTTACGAGGTTGTACCCAATTTCATCAGCCTTGCCGAGACCATATCCTTGTGGATAGTAATATTTCCCCTGGTAAGCCGGCGCTTTGTCGTTTTCCGCCTGATAGGGATTGGCTTGGGCCCAGGGATCATCTCTGGTGGCACTGACCTGCCAGGAGACTTTCATCCACGGCTGTCCTCCGGCGATGGTGAACTGATTGTTGTTGATTTCGGAAGAGATGTAGACCTGGGCAAAAGACCCGATACAGGTCAGCTGATAGTTATAATCCTTGTTCAGTGCTTCGAAGTAAGCCGGTAGGCTAACGATGGCCTTACCACTGGAGTCTAGCTGCACAGTTCCATCGTAATAGGTTACGTGATTGGGAGACTCCACCGCATTGTGCGAAAGGGTCTTATTGGCTGGGTCCAGCGGGTGATCCATAACGAAGTTTTTGGAACCGGTAACTGAGAAGTCCCCTGTAATGACTACATCGCGATCGTCCTGCACCTGCAATACGTTTGAGCCATCGTTCCGCTCTACATTAAAGATGATGTTATTGTTGCCGGTGGGTTTGTTTCGCACCTGTAGGGTAACATTATTGGTAATTCGGTTGACCCCGATATTGCGGCCGCGGCCTACTTCAAAAATGTCGGCTCCAGCGGTATCCTCTACCTGGAAGACCGTGGAATTCCCCAGTTGGTTGCGAACGTTCAGGTCAACAAAAGAGAACGTCTGATTGATGCCCACTTCCTCCTCAAAGGTCACCCGGCCATTGCTGGCGATCTGCATGTCCGGTCCATCGGAGGTTACAGAATCACCGGAAAAGCTAATGCCATTTGCCCCTACGATCTCGCCTAAGCCCAAAAGATAGGACGCATCCGCCAGGCGGACATTGCCATTGACAAAGAGGCGGGCATCGCCTGGGAAAGCCAGGCTGTCGTGGAAACCGATCCCTACGACATTGGTATCTACCAGGATGATATCCTCCTGCTGTTCCCACAAGGATGGACGGATATTGGTGATTTCGAGGCTGTCAATGCTGATCCCCGCGCCGGCGGTCAGATTTACAAAGTCGGCATTCCGGGCATATCTGGCATCCTGAGCGTAGGCGGCATCTTTAGCATAGAGAGAATAAGGTACCGAAAGCAAAGGGCTGGTCCCGAGCAGGGTGTAATTCGTACCTCCGTTCTGGTCGATTTCGACCTGAAGGAAGTGCGCATCCGCCCCCCAGTCGATGTCAGCAAAAACCCCGGACAGAATGGTCCCTTCGCCTATATTCAGGGAAACCAGGCCTAGCTCAGAGGTCGTGGGATAATGGACTTCCTGGTAGACCACATTGTTCCAGGCCTGACCTTCCAGAATGGTAAAACGGATCGCTATATATTGAGAAGTGATCGGTGCTTGGTTAGCATCACGTACCACGGCCTGATATTTGAGCGCCTCAGGGCTCTGGGCATAGCTTTGGGAAAGCAGCAAGCAGATAAAACTGAAGCTGCCAAGGAGCATCTTTGTTAGGAATTTCATGTTAGTTAGGATGAAGGAATGTTTGATCATGTGAAAACAAAAGGCTGTCCGTCCGGCAGGTAGCTGCCGAAAAAGCATGGGTTCATGGCTGGGTAGGAAATGGCCCCGGAAGGCTTTCAGCATGCCTGAGCTGTAGGCTCAGGCCCACTGAAAAACCAGCATGAAAGAGGAGACCTCACATCAAAAGAGGTCAGGATCATACAACGAGAATTAGCGGAATGGGTAAAGCCGGTTAAGAAGGGGCCTTACCCAGATCGGCCTTTCAGGAGACCATGTTCCGGAAAGGGACTTGAAGGTGTTGGTAAGCAAAAAATCTTGCGCACGGTGTGATGTTATGTTTGTTACAAAAGAAAGAAAACAAGCATAAAAAGTCTTGGCCAGGCTCCTCAGATATGAGCGTTAGCTAAATTCTTTTAAGGCTTCAGACAGCTTTCTTTGATGATATAAAGGTCGGGAGAAAAATGGAAGTCAGGCTATTGGAATTCCGGCAATCATCATCATATTTCCGCCAACTGTTGAGGGGATAGTCGGATCAATATCATTATTCCGACATGTCGCATATCTTATCGCATCAGAAAGGCTGAAGGACTAAGTCCAAACTCTTTTTTGAAGCATTGGGAAAAATAGGAGGGGCTGGCAAAACCCGTTTGGAAGGAAACTTCGGCGATATTGTGTTCTCGTTTCATCATCAGTTCTTTTGCCCGATGAAGCCGAACGGAGGAAATCAATTGATTGGGAGATTTATTGGTAATGGCTTTGAGCTTGCGCTGCAGTTGCCGCTCACTGATCCCAACCTCATTGCAGATGACCTCAATGCCAAATTGTTCGTCCCCCAGATGCCGGTCGATACACTGCAGTACATTTTCCAGGAAGGAGTCATTCTTGAGTAAGGGCTCAGGTTGGAGAGACTGGGCTTGTTCAGGGGAAAGGGAGGGATCGGAAACCAGGTACAATTCTTTCTCCTCTCTTCTTGCGATAGCAGGCGAGGCATAAGGCCGAAAATCAAGCCCTGCGCCAGATAATAAGTTTTTGACAGAAGGCGTAACCAATACCTCCCAAGGCCTGGCCATCAACAGGGAATCCCCCCAGAAAGTAGCGGTTTCCTGGCTGGGTCTGGCCAATTCTTCCACCCTGGCTTCTTTAATATGGATTCCAAAAACTAGCTTGGCTTGCGCCTCCTGTAGGGCTGTGGCCAGCGCCAGGCTACAATGCACGGCTTTGCTCGGCCCTTCGAAAGCAGCAATGAAGCCTGTGGCGGTATATCGGACAATATTTCCCCGGAATTGGGCCACAGAGCGACCGATCAAATTTTTGGGCAAAGCCTCTCCCTGATCTGCTAAGGGTACCCGCCCGCTCAGAAAGGTAAAGAGCCTTTCTCCATAGTGTCGGATGGGTTTTATCTCCTTCAGAAAGGCCTGAATTTCTTCCCATACTTCAGCGGCATTGCCAGCCCAGAAAAGATGATCATTGCCATCCATCTCTATGAACCTCGCCCCTTTGATCCGTTCCGCAATGAACCTCCCTTCCTCAATTTTCACATCGATATCGTGGGTGCGTTGCATGATCAAAGTAGGTACTTTGATGGAGCCTAAAATGTCTATGACATCTACGTCCGTGTTCATCTTGGTCAGCACCATGGCGGCACTGGGACTGGCTCCCGAACGGAAATAATTGGCCAGCCAATCCATAAAGACCGGATCATCCGCCTTGGAAGGAGCCAGAGAAGCCAGGTTCATGTCCCCACTCCCCCAACTATGCTCGATCATATCATACACGACCTGACGCTCTTCATCGGTTGGGGCCCAGGGATAGTCCGGCGAGTATCTGCGTTTAGCAAAAATACCAAAGGCAATGAGGGCCTGGGTCCGATTGGGATAGGTGGCGGCAAAAAGGGCGGAAACAGAACCGCCTTCCGAATGCCCAAAAAGCACGGCTTTTTCTGAACCCACCGCATCCATGACGGCCCGGATGTCATCCATCCTTTCTTCGACAGTGGACAATTCCACAATACGGTCCGACAAACCCGTCCCTCTTTTGTCAAATAAAATGACCCGGGCCACCTTGCCCAACTCCTCAAAAAACGCCACCAATTCAGGACAAGCCCACATCCAATCAATGTTGGAAACCCAACCCGGAATATAGACCAGATCTACGGGGCCTGAGCCAAAGACCTGATAAGCGATGTTGATGCGTCCACTCTTGGTATACTGAGTTTGTGGCTTCATGCAGTTTGGTTCGTGTTTAAACGGGGCAGCCTAAGGGCTTATGAGTGTGTATTCCCCTTCCCAAAAGGTATCCTTATCCCCTTTTGGAAGGAAGTCACAGGCTAATGTAGCCGATAGATGTGTATAGCAGGAGGATTGCGTAGTTGTTACCTTTTATTGTCCTAAAAGCGGCGGGGGCCTACCAGCTTCCACGAAAAAATTTTGAAACAGGAATAGATTTCCCAGACGAAATATCTGATGGTCAAGCTTTTCGATCTTTCAGCCGGTACACAAATTTATGACCGGACCAAACTTCATCCACGGCACATACCTTCACATCAACCAATCCGCCAGCCAGGCCCGTTTCCCGAATGATGCCCCCGTCCAGGTCTGTCGGGACTTTGGAAGCTTTCTTAGGCCAGGAAATCCACACCATGCCCTTGTGATGGATCGCTTGCCTGGCGAGGGGCAGGATTTCCAGCAACAGGCTTTTTTCCTTGACAAATACATGGACAAAATCGCAGTCTTGTTCTCCCGGTTCCTGGACGAAGTGGGCGCCTTCCGGTAGCGGTCCCAGGATTTCTGCATAGTAAGGCGGAGCCTCAAAAGTCCAGAGGCGCATCTCGGGCTTGATGCCGAGCTTTTTCAAGAGGGGAGTTCCCGAATATCCTGACATTTGTGTAATATACGCAGAAGGTTATTTTTATCCCGGCCTAAACGAACCTTATCGCTTTTGCCTGCTTCACTATGTCAGATCAACCTACTTCTACCCCAGCCTCCGGAAAGCGCAATCCCTGGGCCTGGATTCCTACCTTGTACTTTGCGGAAGGATTGCCCTATGTGCTGGTTATGACGCTCTCGGTCATCATGTACAAGCGCCTGGGCATTTCTAATACGGAAGTGGCCCTTTATACCTCCTGGCTGTATCTCCCCTGGGTAATTAAGCCTTTTTGGAGTCCTTTTGTCGACATGTTTCGCACCAAGCGCTGGTGGATTGTCATCATGCAGTTGTTGATTGGAGGGGGTCTGGCCGGCATTGCCTTTACCATCCCTCTGGATAGTTTTTTCCAGTGGACCATGGCTTTTTTCTGGCTCATGGCCTTTAGTTCTGCGACCCATGATATTGCGGCGGATGGCTTCTACATGATTCCTCTCCGGGAGGACCAGCAGGCTTTTTTCGTAGGCATCCGCTCTACCTTTTATCGCGTAGCCATGCTCACCGGGCAAGGTCTGATCGTGATCTTTGCAGGTATGTTGGAAGCCAACACCGGCTTGCCTCCGGTAACCGTTACGGTCCAGGCCAGTCCTACCGCCGCGACCGAACAAGTCTGGTTTCCAGATACCCTTTATCAGGCACCGGAAGGCGTAAGCGGGATTTTTGTTCAGCCAGAGGAAATGAACCTTTCTACCCAGAACATGTCTCCGCAGGAAGCCGATTCCCTCAAGACTTTTGCTGATGCCTGGAACCAGCGCCACGGCTTCTATGCTTCGGCTCAGCCTACCAATGAGGCTGGAGATCCCGTGGGACCATCCTGGTGGAGTCGGACCATTAGTACGCCGCTGGGAAGTTGGCTCAAAGAGCATTTTGGGCCGGAACCGGTAGCCGTGAGCCAAACGGCCGGAAGAGTAGGGCTGCTGGCGTTTCGCCTTTCCCAGGCCCCTGAGGAAGACCAAAGCCTGGTCCTCAATGTTGATTGGGAATCCGGCGATAAAAACTTCTCGCTCAAAGGGGCCAGTCGTTTCGAATTTACCGGACAGAATTGGGAACAACCTGCCCTGGTCGTGGTACAACTCGACCCTAAACTGTCAGAAGCCAGTTCGGCTACCTTCAAGGCGGTGAGCGGCAACTTTACCCTGGCCTGGAGCATTACCTTCCTGGTTCTGGCGGCCATCATGGCCGCCCTGGGCCTCTTCCACCGCTTTGCCTTGCCTCGCCCTCCCGGAGATAAGCCGGCTTCCGAGGGAGAAGGGGTGCTCAAAGCCTTTGGGGAAACTTTCCGCAGTTTTTTCCAGAAACCAGATATTGGCCTCATCATCGCTTTCTTGCTCCTTTATCGACTGGGAGAATCTCAATTGGTCAAGCTAGCGGCGCCTTTCCTGCTGGACAATACCCAGTTGGGCGGCTTAGGCCTGACGACGGGTGAGGTAGGCTTTATTTATGGAACCATCGGCCTGCTTTCGCTTACGGCGGGCGGTATCCTGGGTGGCTACCTGGTTTCCCGTCATGGCCTTAAGACCTGGCTTTGGTGGATGGTATTAGCCATTAACCTGCCCAATGCCGTATATATCTTCCTGGCCTATTTTACCCCGGACTCTTATGCCACCATCAGCGCCTGCGTAGGGGTAGAGCAATTTGGCTATGGCTTTGGCTTTACGGCCTTCATGATGTACCTGATCTATGTGGCAGAAGGCAATCACAAAACCGCTCACTTTGCCATGGGAACTGGCTTCATGGCCCTGGGCATGATGATTCCGGGCATGATCAGTGGCTGGTTACAGGAAGCCATTGGCTATCAGCATTTCTTTATTTGGGTACTGATCGCCACCATTCCAGCCTTTATCATCACCTATTTTATTCCGCTAGACGACGACTTTGGTAAGAAAAAATCCGATGCCTGATACGCCCTGGGACCTATATGCTGCTCCCGATAAAAAACCTGCTTTTCTCGATTTCCTGCACAGCGACTGGGTAAACGAACAAATGAATCTCCTGGCTCCTCGTGAGCGCATTGCCCAACTGATCCATGTGGCCAGTTGGTCCAACCGGGGAGAGGAGCATCTGCAAGATCGCTTAAGGCTCATTGACCAATATGGCATCGGTGGGGTGATCTTCTTCCAGGGAGACCCCTTATCCCAGGCTCGGATGACCAATGCGTATCAGGCCGCCAGCAAGGTGCCCATGCTGATCTCTATTGATGCAGAATGGGGGCTGGCCATGCGCCTGGATGATACCATCCAATACCCTTATCAAATGAGCATGGGGGCGCTGGATGACCTGTCTTTGATCTATGCCATGGGCCAACAAATGGCCCAGCAGTGCCGACGCTTGGGCTTACAGGTCAACTTCGCGCCGGTGGTAGATATCAACACCGAGGCGAAAAACCCGGTCATCGGGTTCCGGGCTTTTGGGTCAGATCCGGAGGAAGTCAGCAAAAGGGCCTATGCCTATATGGCAGGCATGCAGGACGGCGGCGTCCTGGCAGTGGCCAAACACTTTCCCGGCCACGGAGATACGGACCTGGATTCGCATTTTGACCTACCTACCCTGCCCCATGACGAAGCCCGCATGGAAGCCGTGGAACTGGTGCCTTACCGCAAACTCATTCAAAAAGGACTGGGCAGTGTTATGACTGGTCATTTGCAAGTTCCCATCTGGGACGAACGACCTTTGCGGGGCGCCACCCTATCAGCCGGGATTACCACGGAGATCCTGATAAAAAGGCTCGGATTCGAAGGTCTGGTCTTCACAGACGCCCTGGACATGAAAGCTGCCGCCAATCACTTTCCCCATGGAGAAGTGGATGCAGAAGCCTTGTTGGCGGGCAATGATGTAATGCTGTTTACCGTAGATGTCGCCAAAGCCCTTACCAGCATAGAGCAGGCGATTTCGGAAGGGCGGATCACTCAGGAAGAGATTGATCGGCGGTGCCGCAAACTGCTCGCCCTCAAACAATGGACCGGCCTGGACCAATATGCGCCCATAAAGCTAGCGGGCCTGGTGGAAGAGTTGAATACAGCAGAAAGTAAGGCTTTACGAGCTCGGATGGCAGAGGAGATGATCAGCATTCCAAATGGACCTTCCTCGCTTCCGGCTATGCATCTTCAGGCGGCGACCCTGAGCCTGTTGGCGGCACCAATTGAAGGGACGGAACTGGCCCACCATCAATTGAATAAGGGCGCTGCTTCCGGAGCCACGGTGGAACTACAGCTTTGGCAACAACTTCTTTCGGAAAAAACTGCTCAGAATTTCACCTATCAGATTCAAAAAGGGAGGCTCCCAGATGAGGCTCAGCTTCAACAATGGGCGGCTTCTCCCCAACTGTGGATCGGCCTCCACCGCCTACATATCAAGGCTCGCCATCAATTCGGGTTTACACCAGAGATCGCAGAAATTATCAGTTGGTTAGCGCAGCGAACCCAGGTAAACCTGCTGCTTTTTTCCAGTCCTTACGTAAGAGACCTGATGCCAACGGACCTGGGGGTTCACACCGTCATCCACGCCTTTCAGGACAGCGCCTTCATGCACGAAGCAGCCGCCCGCTTACTGAAAGGAGAGATCACAGCAAAGGGGCGGCTACCTGTAAAAGTGAAGGCTTAGCGGATGGGGTCGCCGGCACTATTCTGGGTGGGCAGTCCTCCCACACTAAAGGGGATATTAAAGCCCAGGAAGGCGTAAGGCTCATCCAGGCCAAAATTCCAGCTCCAGCCTACGGAGAAAATATCCCGGAAGGCCGTGATGGTCAATCCAGCCCCAAATTCAGGGGTGCCGTCCAGGTTGAAATCCGGGGAGGAAAAGACTAGTCCCAATCCCAGGCTGATGAAGTCATTATAAAATTTACTTTTTCGCGAGCCCGTCTTAAGTATGATCCCGTAAGCCGGCGCAAACTGGTAGGTATTTTCCAGCTTCACCATGGCATTATCTGCCCGGTCGTAGGGATTGGCCAGGAGGACCGAACCGCTCATCTTGATATGCGGGGCAACTTTGGCTATTTCCACTTGTCTGCGGTACAGCTCCATTTCTTCGAAATTGGGATCATCCCGATCTACGCCTCTTTCAATGACCGCCTTGATCAGGATTTCGTCTCCTGCTTTTCGTCCATAGAGATATTTCAAATCAATATAGCCGAAGGGCGGTAAGCGGCTGCCCACCGTAAACCTTTTTACATCTTCTCCAAAATCCTCGTTTTCCAGGTAGGCCTTGCGAAAAGGATTGAGAAAGCGACGGATGGAAGCCATGAACTTTCGGATGCCAGCTACGTCTTCCCTGGCCTGATTCTGGTAGGTTTCGTACTCTTCCTCCACCAATCTCAATTCCTTTAAGCCCGCTTCTTCAGGTTGGCTACCCGCAAACTGGTCTACATCGGATTTGAAAACCTGAAAACTACTTACAATGACTTCCTCTACTTGGTTGAGCAGCTTATCCAGGCCTTTCCCCTGAAAATTCGCGGCACTAAAGCTACTGGCCAACTCAGAAAAGTTCTCGGAAACCAATCCGTAGAGTTTTAACACCTGGCTTAGGCGAACCTGATTACTTTTCAGCACTTCTGTGGCAGGGGCTTTGGTCGTGTCAGCCTGAATCGTAGAGAGGGTTCCTGTAAAGCGGGTGTTCAAGCTGTCATAGGCCTCCCGGGAAGCAAAAAGGTTTCTCGCTTTTTGCCCGATAAGCTGCTTCATATTGCGAAAACTTTCCCCTACGGAGACTTTCATTTCCTGGTTGATGGATAAGGTTTCAGAGATGGCATCTTTCTCTTTTTCCGATAAGGCAGCCCCCACGGTGGAGATCAGTTGAGGGTCAGTATTTTGTTCCGCCGTAGAAAAATTCTCAATAGGAACCGGACGGCCTCCTTGTTTGTCTTTGATGAAAGCGCCGAGCCGAAAGTAAGCGGTCAAGCTTGAATCCAGGGATTCTCCCACCCCTAGTTCCAGCCGGATCTGTTCCCGCAAGGCTCCGGCCCGATCTTCCAGCCATTGCAACACAAATTCTACATAGGTAGCATTTTCTTGCTCTGAGAATTCCAGCCAGGCGATTTCCGTATTGATGTCAATCAAATCGGCGTATAAGGCAGAATCCAGTTCTATTTTATCCAGTAGCTCCACGGAGAGGGAGCCGAGGCGTTGGTAGGTAGCCAGGGTGGGACGCTGATTGCCAGCTCTTAAGGTATCATTGACAAATTTCAGAATATCTGCTTCCGCGCGCAGCAGGGTGTTTAACTGGGTCAGTTCCTGTAAGCGGGTATCGGTACGTGATAAGCCCTGGAACTGCGCTAGTTCCCTGGTAATCTCGGCTCTATCCAGTTTGATTTGGATGGTACTGTTGACATCTACAATGGCCCTGCCCTCCGGGCTGATGGTGATCGGTTTTTTCTTACCTGGCACCTCTTCCTGAAGCGTAATCACCTGAGCTGATAGGACACTCATACTCAGCGGAAGGATGAGCAATATGGCGAACGCCCGATTTAACAAGCTAGACATAAGTTTTGGGTGAAGTAGGAAAAAAGGCTTAGCTAAGTGAAGTAACTGGGGGTTGCCAATCGGGCGGTAACAATTGGAGAACCGCATTAAAGGCCTTGAGCATCCGGGGGGTGCTTATGCGTTCATTGGGATTGGCAGGTTGTTTTTCGATTAAAAATACCGCAGAGCCATCCTGTGGATTTACCGAAAAAGCCTGCACTTTGTCCAGGGTCATGCCCGGCTGGAAAGCCTCAATCAGGGCTTGGCAACCCGGAACAATGGCGTTCATCAGGGATTCATCTTTTACCCATAACACCCGTTGGAATTCTGGTCCATTCAGACACAGTCGATTGGCAGATTTTACCAGCACGGGAGAGTGCACAAAATCTCCCAGGATGACCAATGAAGCCGTCCGCTTCCAGAATTGGCTAATATCCGCAACGGCTGAATCGGGGCCATTCAGCTTGTGAACCCGAGTCCAGTCGGTTCGATGAAGAGGAAGTGAAGTAGCCATAAAAAGTTTATTAGGGGGTTGTAGGCGTTGTCAAAAAAGCCGAACGGGAGAGGGTATTCGGAAGGATAAGATATATGTTTTGATAGGAATTTTCCAAATGATGAAAAATAGAATCAGGGGATTACCGGGTATAAACGGGTAGAATTACCTGATTCTGCTCTGGCAGCCTGAAAAGGCTGTTTTTTTTTGGCCAATCAGACCTCCAAAAAAGTGTAGGGATAAAAGTAGAAAAAGGCTGGGCCAGATGCAGGAAAGCCTTAACTTTGGGGCCAGAAAATTTTCATTTATGAAGGAACGGGAACACGAAAGAGTCATTGGTTCCTGGGGACAAGGAGAACCAGGTCCCCTGCTATTTTTTTTAGGCGGCATCCACGGGAATGAACCCGCTGGCGTGATTGCCTTAGAACGGGTTTTTGCCACCCTTACGCAGCATAAGATCCCCATCAAGGGAAAAATAATTGGCCTGAGAGGTAACTGTCAGGCGCTGGCTGCCAAGAAAAGATACATAGACCGGGATTTAAACCGGCTTTGGTCTGACCCTGAGATCGCCCGGGTAAAAGCCTTGCCGCCTGCGGAAAGGAATGTCGAAGAGAAGGAATTAGTGGAACTGCTTCGTTTCTTTGAAGCCGCTTTCAAAAGTGATTATGGACCTCAGATTTTTGTAGACCTACACACCACTTCCGCCCCAGGGGGGCTTTTTTCCATCACCACGGATGACAAAGCCAACCGGGAATTAGCAGAAGCCCTGCGGGTTCCCATCATCTTCAATCTGGTGGACGAACTGGCCCTTACCACCAATGTCTACTTTAAGAATCGGGGTATCAATGGCATTGCCTTTGAATCCGGCCAACATGACGATCCTGCCTCGATAGATATTCATGAAGCCGCCATTTGGGTACTTCTGGTGGCCTGCCAGGCCCTGCAGCCTGAACAAATCCCTGACTATGCCCAGTATCCGGCCCGTCTCAAAGGGGCCTCGGAATCCCTGGATGAGTTTTTGTGGATTGCTTACCGCCACCCGATCACGCCTCAGGACCAGTTTGCGATGAATCCAGGCTACGCCAACTTCCAATCTATTCAGAAAGGGGAACTCCTGGGCCAGGATCAAGGCGGAGAAATCCGCGCCTCAGTAGAGGGCAAAATCCTGATGCCGCTTTATCAGCCTCAGGGAGAGGACGGATTTTTCATTATGCAGCCCATTGATCAGCCGCCGATTTAGTCATGAAAATCTGGACAAATGGTCAGGAGAAAAGTAGCCAGGATTGGGCGGAACTGGCTAGCTGGCTCGCGCATATCGAGCTGACCGCCGCCTTCCCCCTTCGGCTAGAAGTAGACAGGACCAGCCTCGAAGTAAGAGGCCTATCTCATCGCCTGGGGGTATGGTGGAGTCAGGATGGTCAGCAAGCCATCATAGGCCTGGCCAAAAGAAAGGAATCCCCTACCCATATTCAGCAGGGAAACGAGCAATATCCTTTGCAGGAAAACGAACTCATGCAGTGGGAGGATGCGTTGCTGCTGATGGAATGTCTGGCAAAAGGTCGGCCCTTCCCCGATGCCTATCACCTGCGCCTCCTGCAACCTTAGCAAGGCCCTTTCGTAAGGGATAGCTTAGCACGTAAAAACCATGGAACAAGTTCAGCGATTTGAACGAGCCCTGGCTACTTTTGTAGCGCAGTGGCAAGACCAACCGAATATCATTGGCATCCTGGCCACCGGTTCTCTCACCCATGCCCGCCTTTATCCTCAATCTGATATAGATGTATTTCTCCTGACCCGTCCCGGCACCCCGTGGCGAAAGCGAGGCAATACCTGGGTTGATGGGGTGGAAATTGAATATTTTTTCAATCCTCCCGAACAAATCAGGGCTTATCTCCGACAGCAGGAAGATCGACCTACTACCGCCCACATGTTCGCTCACGGCAGGCTCATGTACGCCGAAGGAGAGCATTTGGCTGCCTTGATCGAAGAAGCAAAAACCTATTGGGAAAAGCCTCCCCAGGCCTGGACAGAGGCCCGGAAGGAGCTCATGCGCTACCAGCTGGATGATCTGCAGAAAGACCTGGAAGACTGTCTGGGGGCAGGAGAACACCTGACAGCCAGTATGATAGGCCAGGACCTGATTCAGGCCTGTCTGACGACCTATTTTGGCTTAAAGCGTCTACATGTCAAAAAGGTAAAGCGGCTCCTGCCTTTTTGCCTGGAACATCATCCTGAATTTGGGCAGCGACTGGAAAAAGCCCTCGCAGCCAACGGCATCCCCGGGCGATACGAGGAGATGCAGCCGCTGGTAGCCTATGTGGAAGACATGCTGGGCGGACGTAGACCTCAGGAATGGACCTTCGAAGGTCCGCTAGACCTCAGATAAGATGCTTCAAATAGAAGCAAAAGTTATCTCTGCTTCCTGAAAACATCCGCTGGCCTGTGCAGGTTAGGCAAGTATGAAAACAATCTTATTAATCCTCGGTATGCTGGTGTCTCCTTCTTTGGTACTCTTCGATTTTTCGGTTGAAGCCGATCTCTCCCGTTGGTATGTATTGGATGATGGCGTCATGGGCGGACTTTCGCAGGGTCGCATGTCAGTCAGCGAAGAAGGGCATGCCGTTTATGAAGGCTTTGTATCGCTGGAAAATAACGGCGGATTCTCCAGTCTTCGCTATCGTACGGGCCAGCAGCAGCTGGAAGGACAGCAATTTGCCAAACTCCGCATCAAGGGCGATGGGAAAAGCTATCAGTTCCGGGTCAAATCGAGTATGCGAGAACGCTTTTCCTACATTTACACCTTCCAAACCAGCGGAGAATGGGAAACCGTGAGTATTCCGCTGGCAGAGATGTATCCCAGCTTCCGGGGCATGCGCCTCAACATGGACAACTATCCTGGAGAACAGTTGGCTGAAATTGCGTTCCTCATTGGGAATAAAAAAGCAGAAAAGTTCCGCTTGCAGATAGATTCCATAGTCCTGGAATAGGATTTCCTCCTTATCTTGGAAGAAAGGATCTCCTACTATGGTTCAGTCATATAAGAAAAAGCCCCAGTTGGCCGAGCAGTACGACGTGATTGTCATCGGCTCTGGCATGGGCGGCCTCACCCTGGCCGCCCTACTCACCAAGGCCGGGAAAAAAGTTCTCGTCCTGGAAAGGCATTATACCGCTGGCGGCTTCACCCATATATTCAAGCGCAAAGGCTACGAATGGGATGTGGGCATCCACTACATCGGCGAAATGCACCGCAAACATGGGCCCCTCAGGAAAATGTTTGACTATATCACTGATGGTCAGCTGACCTGGGCAGATATGGGAGAGGTGTATGACAAAATCGTGATCGGCGACCGGCACTATGACCTGGTCAAAGGAGTAGGCAACTTCAAGGAAAAAATGATCGGCTATTTTCCAGATGAAGAAGAAGCCATCGAAACTTATGTCGATCTGGTGTTTAAAGCGAATCGCACCAGTCGGAATTTTTACCTGGAAAAAGCCATGCCTCCCTTGTTGAGTAAGCTATCGGGAAATCGCATGCGGGGGCCTTTCCTCAAATACGCCACCCAAACCACCCGACAGGTCCTCGAATCCCTCACCCAAAATGAGGAACTCATCAAAGTCCTCACCGGGCAGTATGGAGATTACGGACTGCCGCCCGCCGAAAGCAGTTTTGCCATGCATGCCTCCCTGGTCAAGCATTACTTTGGCGGAGGCTATTTTCCTATCGGGGGTAGTGCTCGCCTGGTGGAAACCATAGATCCGGTCCTGGAAGCGGGTGGCAGTACCATCCTGATCAGTGCGCCGGTAAAAGAGATCATGCTGGAAGGGAAAAAAGCGGTAGGGGTACGCATGGAGGATGGCAAAGAATTTAAGGCCCCTATCGTGGTCAGTGGAGCAGGCATCATCAACACCTATGAAAAATTGCTGCCCGAAAGCCTGGCCAATCAACTCAACCTGAAAAGCCAACTCAAGCAAATCAATCCTTCAGCGGCTCATCTTTGCCTGTACACTGGCTTCAAAGGTGATCCTCAAAGCCTGAACTTACCCAAAACCAATTATTGGATTTATCCCAGCCAGGGAACTCATGAGGAGAATATTTCAGCTTATCTGCAGGACATGGAACAGGAGTTTCCTTTGGTATACCTTTCCTTTCCCGCGGCCAAAGACCCGGACTGGACCCGACGCTATCCAGATCGCAGCACGGTAGATATCATCACCCTTGCACCTTACGAAGAATTTGAAAAATGGGAAGGCAGTAGCTGGAAAAAACGAGGGGAAGATTACGATACCTTTAAAGAAAAGCTCTCGCAAAGGCTGCTGGAAACCCTCTTCCAGCATTTGCCGCACCTACGGGAACGGCTTGACTATTATGAGCTGAGTACTCCCCTGACCACCCGACACTTTGTCAACTATGACAAAGGAGAAATATATGGCCTCGATCATAGCCCTTCCCGCTTTTCGCATAAATTCCTACGTCCCCAAACGCCGATAAAAAACCTTTGGCTGACTGGGCAGGATGTGGTGACCGCAGGCATAGGAGGGGCGCTTTTTTCTGGTTTGCTCACCGCCTCTGCGATCACCCGCAAAAACTTTATGAAAGAAGTGATGGAGTCTCATTTTCCCTCCGACGACTTCCCTGCTGCCTAGCGAATCAGCCTACAGACAGGACAAAAATAAGCTCGCCAGGTATAACGCCTGGCGAGTTCTTTATTGTGAAGACTTGATTGTGCGGTTGTGTTTCTGGTTGCTGAGTTGAAATTCGCACATTTTGTCCTACCAAAACAGCGGCATTTAGTAAGTGTGTAAGGGTCATTGAGTAAACGGAAGGATTAGCCAAGGAAACGGTCAGACTATTCCCGCTAAAATTGCCATTTTATCGACAAAAGCGAATTTAACTTGCATGGGCATCTTTATTTTATCGACATTTACGAACATAATATCCAAACTTATGAAAGGGACCCATATTGGCGAGTTTGAAGAACTAGTGCTGCTGACCGTGGCCATCTTGTACGATACAGCCTATGGGGTAGCTATTAAACAGGAAATCCTGCAGCAGACCGCACGCAAGGTCACCCTGAGTACGGTCCACGCTGCCCTCCATCGACTGGAAAAAAAGGGCTTTTTACAAAGTCGCTTAGGAGAAGCTACCCAAAGCAGGGGCGGCAAGCGTAAGAAACTCTTCACCCTCACCAGTGCAGGAGTAGCCGCCATACAGCGCGCACGTCAGCAACGCAATCGTCTCTGGGAAGCCATTCCCTCCGTTGCGCTTGATCCATCTTAACCGCTCCACCATGCATCCGAATAAGCATCCATTGCCTCCACGTCGCTCGACTCGCTTTCTTCGCTGGTTTTGCAAACCGGACCTATTAGAAGAAATCGAAGGAGACCTGCAGGAAGAATACGATGAGCGGCTCCAGCGCATGTCTGCTACCCGGGCCCGATGGATTTATGCCTGGCAGGTGCTGAGTTTTTTCCGGCCTTTTGCCCTCCGCAAGTTCCCTTTTCCCACTTTTTTCTCGCACATCATGTTCACCCATTACCTCAAAATCGCCTTTCGCAACCTTCGTCGGCAAATTCTGCCCAGTAGCATCAAAGTGATAGGGCTTAGCCTGGGCCTGGCTACCTGTACGTTGATATTCATGTATGTGGGCCTGGAACAAAGTTTCGATCGCTTTCATGAGGCACCAGAAGACATTTACCGACTGGTTTTTGAAACGACGCGAGAAGACGGCAGCACAAATCTATCCCCTCGCACGCCCATGGAGGCCCTCCCGCTCATGAACGGGCATGTCCCCCAGACCAACCTAAAAACTTCCTTTAACATCACCGACTACCCCATCCAGGACAGTTCCGGGCAGGTGCATCTCCACCATCAAATTGCCCAGGCAGATTCGAATTTTCTTTCCGTATTTAGCTTTCCCCTCGAAGAAGGCAGGGTGGACTTTTCGGGTGAAAACCTCCGGCAATTGCTGCTGACCCGCAGCCTGGCGGACAAGATGTTCCCCCATCAAAACCCCATCGGTCAATGGGTCAAAGTCATGGGCTGGCGGGATACCTTACATATCCCCATCTCCGGCATTCTAGCGGATGTGCCTGAGACTGCTCATTTTACCTTCGAACTCTTGCTCCTGAGTAAAAAACCAGCGAGACTGCGACAAGATTTTGATTGGAGTGGCTTCTCCTACAGCAAATTCACCTACCTTCGTATGCCTTCAGGCTTTTCGCCCCAACAAACTGAAACCGACCTAAAATCCTTCATCCAGGCCACCGGGGGCGATAGCAGTCGCTATGCCTATGTGCTGCAACCCCTGCTGGACATTCACCTCCAATCTCACATGCATGGGGAAATCCAACCCAATGGAGACCTGCGAACCGTTTATTTATTCACTGGCATTGCCATCCTCATTTTGCTCATCGCTATCATCAACTATATCCTGACAGTGCTGGCAGACTTTAGCCGGAGGGTCAAGGAAATTGGCATCAGAAAAGTCAATGGTGCCCTGGCCCACAGCATTATCAGCCAGTTTTTTACCGAAACCCTGCTTTATCTCCTGCTGGCTTTACCTCTTGTAGGCATTTGGGTATACCTGGCCATGCCTTCTTTTTCAGAACTGGTGGAGCGAAGCATTGATTGGCGCATCTTATGGACTTCTGACCTCATGTGGTTGCTTCCCCTCAGTGTAGCCTTGGTTCTGCTGCTCTCAGGATTATATCCGGCCCTACTCCTGGGCAGGCTCCGGATTGTGGCTTCAATGAAAGGACAGTTGCGCAAGTTGAATGATGGAGCCTGGATCAGAAAGGTCCTCCTGACCGTGCAGTTCGCCATTACCCTGGCCTTGTTTATCGGATTAGGGGTCATTTTCCGCCAGCTCAATTACCTACAGCACAAAGACATGGGGTTTGACAAAAACCACAAACTGGTGGTCAATCTGGGGGTCCTCAACAAACTATCGAAGCCTATCCGTCAGGAAATGCGTAAGTCGCCGCTGGTCCGGCAGGCCAGTCTCACCAACTGGGTACCTGCCCGGTCCCTGGGTGGATACGGAACCTTTACCACCGAAGAAGGAGGCAGTTTGATAGAAGTGCAGTTTTTTGATGGGGACGAAGCCGTGATGGAGGCCTACGGCTTAAGCCTGCTGCAAGGACGCTCCTTTGAGGCGGGAGAGCGGGTGAATACTGGCCCAGATGCCAGTCCTCAGGATCCCATCATTGTCAACCAAACCCTTTTGCGCACCCTGAACCTACCGGAAGAATTGGGACAGGTGCTGGAGTATCCAGCCCTTCGCGGGCGGGTCATCGGCATCATGGAGGATTTTCACATTCGAAATCTGTATGAACCGATCAAACCCGTGAGTTATCAATACCGGGATGATGGCACCTATCTGGTCATGGCTTATCAGCCTGGTCAGGGTGGAGCGGTCCTGGACCATTTTAAAGAAAGCTGGACGGCCATGGGAGGGCCCAGTCAGCCTCCCTATTTTTTCCTGGACGAATACCTGGATACCGTATATGATAAAGAAGACCGCCTGATGAATATGCTGATCGCCTTTGGCTTGATCGCGATTTCGCTGGCTTGCCTGGGCGTATTTGGGCTGGCTTCCTTTGCCGCGGCCAGGAGAACCAAGGAAATTGGCATTCGAAAGGTATTAGGAGCGGGGCTCTCACAGCTTCTCCTGTTGCTCAACAAAGAATATCTCATGCTAATGGGAGTTTCAGCTCTCCTGGCGGTGCCGCTGGCCTGGTATTTTCTTCAGGATTGGCTCAACACCTTTGCCTACCACATCGAGCTCAGCTGGGGAGAATGTGCCGTGGCTTTGCTGGTCCTGATAGGGCTGGTCAGCATAACGGTCAGTTTACGATCCTGGCGGACCGCCCGGCAGAATCCAGCCCAGGCCCTGAGAACCGAATAGTTTAACTGGCCCATTGCCAATGTCCCGCCGGATCGCGCTCCAGGAGGCGGGTATCCACGATCGCATGGAAGGGAATTTTGCCATACAGATGGGGAAAAAGGGCTCCCTTACGGCTGGGCTCCCACTTGAGGATGTTTTTTACGCCTTTTTCCCGAATACATAAAATCACCAGGCTATCTGCCTCCTGGAAATGCTTGGTAGCTGACCCGAGCACTTGCTCCTCCGTGGAGCAGTGAATAAAGCCCTCCGTTTTTCGGGTGGGCACGTCAAAATGAGCCTGATTCAGGCATTTTTCCCAATGGGCAGGGGTAGTGAGATGAAAAATCATGGGAGCAAAAACGCCTTATTGTTCAAAGTCAATTTCGGTATTATCACCGATGTTGATCCGGTTGGATTTCCCGCGCAAACTGGTGTCATTCCCAATGACGGAGCGATGCAGGATGATGGATTCCAGGTTGGAATAGGCACCAAGAATGGAATTTCGAACGATAGAATTATGAATCCGGGCGTGTTCCGCGATGGCTACATTGGGCCCTACGATGGAATGGACGATTTCGCAGCCTTCGGCAATATGGACGGGAGGAATAATTACGCTGCCTTCGAATTCAAAGTTTTGAGAAAGGTTGGCCCGTTCCAGGAGAATCCGGTTGGCGAGCAACAGGCTTTGCTGTCTCCCACAATCAAACCAGTTTTCTACCATGAGGGTGCGGAGCTGCACTTTTCTTTTGACCATCACCATCAGGGCGTCGGTCAGGGCATATTCTTCGTAGGGGGCTATTTCCCGTTCCACCATCTCATCCAGCACCTCCAGTAAAAGGGAAACCTGGGCAATTTTGTACATGCCCACCAAGGCGAGGTTACTGGTGGGGATTTCGGGTTTTTCGTCTAATTTGGTGACATAGCCTTCATGGTCCAACATAGCGACCCCAAACTCCCGGGGATCGTCCACCTCCTGCACCGCAAAGACGGAGCCCTCCATCTGCACCACTTTGTTGGTATCCGGTCCAAAGATGGTGTCTCCCAGGTTGATCACAATTTCCCGGGCTCCCTTGATTTCTTCCCGGGCTACCCATAAGGCATGGGCCAGGCCTTTGCGTGGCTCTTGCACCACAAATTCAGCCTCAATTTTATCGCCGAAATTATCTTCTACATAGGATTGGATTTTCTCCCGCAAATAGCCGATCACGAAGATCTGCTTGGTGATGCCCGCTTCGATCAGGTTCTCAATGATATGTCCGAGGATAGGTTTACCAGCGACCGGGATGAGAGGCTTCGGCTGGGTGTGCGTATGCGGTCTGAGCTTGGTTCCAATTCCAGCTACGGGAATCAATGCTTTCATGCAGGAGAATTTAGGGGAAGATACCAAACTCCCTCCTCTCCCCCAAGCCTCGGAGATGAAGCCGCAAAAATAAAGGCCCCAAAAGGGGCCTGTTTTGTAAGGATACTATACCAGGCAGGTTCATCAGTAGGATACCGAGAAAAAGCCTTCTGTAATATCGACGACCCCTCCTCCAGCGAAGTTTTCAGCCCTGAAGTCAAAGCTTCCCTGAATGATCCTTTGACCAGTCAGGTGGTTACTGACGATTAACTCTCCATCACTGGAAATCAACTCGGTAACGCCATCTGGGAAATACGTAGCCCGGCTACTTCCTATTCCAGCTAATTCCTGGAGGCCAGATCCAACAGATAAGGGCAACACGATTTCAAGCAGCTTCTGACCGGTGACATCCTGTCCGGTAATGATAATTTTTCCTAAGGCTACGGTAGCCGTAATGGTTCCGAAAGAAAGCCGCGTCCCATCTGCCTGGGCACCCATTTCATTTTCCAGCGTGGGAATCGCTTCAGCCTTATAAGGAATGTTGTTGAAGGTTCCGCCCACTACTTCTATGGACTGATTGTCCGTAGGTCGGATTAGCACCCCGCTAAAGGTTCCACTGAGGGTTTGATTGGCATCGTCAATCTCGGTGATTTCTACGGTTCCGCTGGCAGCTCCACCGCCATTAGAAGTAAAAGATACTTCCTTGATCGCCCCATTGAAATTATAGTACATCAGGCTGGCCGCCGTTTCCCCGAGATCATAGGTCCCGGTGGTAATGCCATCCAACCGAAGGGAGATCAATTGGCCCTCCTCGTCCCAACCCTGAATCTGTATCTCATTGGTAGCGGAAGAGAGGTAGGCATCAAAAATTTCGCCTTTCCACTTTTGGTCATTGAGTTTTACCTTCATAGAGGCTCCCGGACTGAGAAATCCCCCCTCACAGGCGGTCCCCATCCACAGAAAAAGGCATAGTACAGGATAAATTAAATGCTTGCGCATATGTGGTTTGGTTTATGTTTCAACATTGAACGAACAAAAATAAGGGCTGAGGCCAGTCCAACCAAGTAAAGCTGTCATCTAGTCCTTTGTCCTCATGACGGAAGGTTAGGCTTAAAGGCTGCCCCTGATGCATTTTCTTTGACAAGGAAACGCCACTTTTCCCTCCTTTGAATGGTCCTATCTACTAGCTCCGGTTTTGCGCCTTGACGATCGGTCGCTATTTTTGGTAAACAAAGTCATCCTGGTGCATGTTTAAGAAAATTTTTCAAGGGTTCTTGTTCTGTTTGTTAGGGGTTGGGGGTGGCTTACCGACCTTTTCGCAGGCCCAAAATAGCCTCACAGTAGGAATTATCTCCTACAAAAGTGATGAAGCGGTTCGTTCTTCCTATGAGCCATTGCTGGCACATCTGGCCCGAGAATCGGGCCGAAGCCTCCGTCTTGAATTGGTTTCAGAATCGGAATTGGCCTTTCACCTCATCCAGGGGAAAGTCGATCTGGGCGTATTTACGCCTTTTCCCTATCTGCTGGCTACTTCCAATCATCCGGAGCTTGAGGTATTTGCCAGTCATCAGGTTTGGGGCAAAAATGTCTACCAGGGCGGGATCCTCGTTAGAAAAGATGCCGGCATCAACGCCCTCCACGAACTGGCTGGCCAGCGCTTTTTGTTCGTAAAAAACAGCTCCACATCTGGCTTCAAGCTCCCCAAAGGAATCTTATTGGAAAGAGGCCATGATATAGAAGCTAATTTTTTTCAGTCATACGCCTTTTCAGGCGGGCATGGGGCCAGCTTAGACGCATTGCTGGCTGGCGAGACGGATGGCATTGCCATCGACCTAAAAGCCTGGCAGGAACTTCCAGCCAGCGATACGGCTCAGTTGCGCCTGCTGACCAAATATGAGGTTCCTTATCATGCTTATGTATTTGCTCCGGGCCTGGACGCCGAGGTAAAAGAAAGCATCAAGGAACAGATGTTTGCGGCTCATCAGGACCCAGCCAACCAAGCCCTCTTTCAGAATGTCCTGCACATCGAACGCTGGCACCCACAGACGGACGAGGCGTACAACTCCCTGCGCCGGTATCTGAGGATTGGCAGAAAAAAGCCCCAACTGAGCATTCAATTTGAATTAAAACCGGGTGCCCAGAAAGCCCTGGAAGCGGAAGGAGATATTCTTTCTCTCATGGAAGAGCGTTGCTACAATCGCCTGATCAATAGTCAACGCTTTACGGAATTGGGTAAATCCGACAGTCTCCGTAACCTCAGTCATCAAGTGAAAGTGGGGCTGAGCATGTTGGGCGATCAATATCATTATACCCTCTATCTCGATCAGGCCTCCATCGCGGAAGGAGAACTCAATGCCAAGCAATTGGTGACCCATCTGCCGGGCATTCTCAATGAGGAAGTAATGGCCAGTTTGCCTTTCAAAGGACCGCTCCTGACAGATGGGGACAAATGGTTTATTCTTTTTGGAAAATCGGATGGACTGGCGGGCAAAGCGCTCCGCTTTGAATTCAGTGATCCCCAGACCGGACAGGTGCTGGGTACCCTGAACGAGGAAGCCCTCACCAGTATCAATGATCTCAATACCTATTTTGTGGAGCAGGAATTCTTCCTGGACCACCTGGAGGTGGAAGCCCATTATTTGGTGGATGCCGATGAATACCCTAAGGGGATGGCTCCTGCGGAAGTCGGAGAAACCAGCTTCTGGGACAGCCCGGACAACCAATGGGGGGTAGTGGGTTTGGTCGTGGCCCTGATCACGGTAACCTTAGGTTCCTATTTTACCGGCCGCCGCAAACGCCGTTTTCGTCATATGCTCAATGAGTCCAATACCTTGCTGCAGGCCTACCTGAGCGATAAGCAGCGTTTTGACAATAAACTCCTGGCTCAAAAGAACAAAATCCACACCTTTCTGGAAAAAGGACATATCACTGAAAATCAATTCCTGATCCTGAACCACCGTATCGAAGACATAGACCTGATCGTCAACAAATTTCTTTTATCCAAAAAACCCGTCGCTCCAGAAATCCGGGAAGAAATCGATGAAATCATTAAAGATGGGATCATCACCGAGAAGGAATTTACCCGCATCGTATCTATGGTAAAAAAGCATGCGGAAATGGGATAGCTAAGCCCTGATTTTATGAAACCACCTATAGGGATGCCTGTTTTTATTCAGAAACTGGTCCTTTTCTTTTTCCTCTGCCCCATATTTCTCCAGGCGCAGAATTCCGCTGGCTGGGCATTCGGTCTGGTGCGCGATGCCCTTACCGGAGATTACATTCAGGGTTTTCAACTTACTGTCCCAGATGCTGCTTCCGAGCTGGATACTCAGCCTACAGATTCCCTGTTTTTGTCTCAATACGGGCAGGCGTGGATCGGAAAATTTCAGATCAGGGTTCAGGAGGGAGTAGCGGTGCGGGTCTCCCACCCTGCCTATGAAACGGCGGAGATCTACCTGAACGAAAGCAGGGTATATACCATCTACCTGCGGCCCAAGGCCTATGCGCTGGAAGAAGTGAACATTGCTGCCTACCACCAGGGCAACGTACTAAAGGATCATATCGGCAGCTTAGGCTTAATTGATCGACAAGGCCTCAACCGAGAGGATCAAATGCTCATTGCGCCCGCCTTGAACCGCATCCCTGGCGTCCTCATGCAATCCGGAGCCCTCAACACCAACCGAATTACCATCCGGGGCATCGGCGCACGGTCGCTTTTTTCTACCACCAAAATCCGGGCTTATCTGGACGAAATCCCCCTGACTACCGGCGAGGGAGAAACCACCCTGGAAGATCTTGACATGGGCTTATTGGAAAGGGTTGAGGTGATTAAAGGTCCTTCCTCCAGTGTCTATGGCGCAGGCCTGGGCGGTACCATCCTCATGCAAAGCAAGAAAAGCAGTCCGGGGACTTCTGGCCTGGGCCTGACCCAGCAGTTGGGCGCTTTTGGCACCCGCAGAACCCAGCTCAATCTCCAACAAGGGGGAGAATCAGGGCAATTTCAGCTCCAGTATAACCTCACCCATAGTGATGGCTTTCGGGAAAACAGCACCTATGACCGACAGAACCTGACCGCCTTGGGTACCATCTATGGAGGCGAAAAGAGTCGACTGACTTATTTTGCCAGCTGGATTCAACTAAAAGCCTTCATTCCCAGCTCTTTGGACAGCGCTACTTTCGCAGATGAACCGACCGCCGCGGCTTTTACCTGGAACAAAACCCAGGGCTTCGAGGACTATGATAAATGGCTCACCGGCCTGAGCTGGTCCTATCAGATGCATCCGTCTCTGAGCCAGCACATCAGCGTCTTCAGCAGTGGGAGAAGCGCCTATGAGGTAAGACCCTTTAACATCCTTCGAGAAACGACCACCAACCTCGGGACCAGGATGCGCCTGCAATACCGGGACAATTGGGGCAACACCCCTACCCTGCTCAGCCTGGGGGCTGAGCTATTCCGGGAAGATTATTCCTGGGCCACCTATCAAAACATCAACGGAGAGGGTAATCGCGGCGGACAACTGAGCGATAATGGAGAATTGCGGACCTATTACAATGTGTTTTTGCAAGGGAAATGGGAACTGCCAGCCGATCTGAACCTGGAAGCGGGACTCAATCTCAATGATACCCGCTATACCTACGATGATTTTTTCCTGGGAGATAGCGTAGACTTATCCGGAGCCTATCGCTTTGAGCCGAGTCTTTCTCCCCGTATAGGTTTGTTGAAAAAAATCGGCTCCCATCGCCTGCACATGAGCGCGGCCCATGGCTTTTCTCCGCCCAGCCTCAGTGAAACGCTTACGCCTGATGGCGGCATCAATCCGGAGATACAGCCGGAAAAAGGCTGGAATGTCGAGCTTGGATACCGAGCAAACTTCCTGGAGGATCGCCTCTTCCTGGATGTGGGGGTCTACCGCATGTTGATCCGGGATTTGCTGGTTGCTCAACGTACCGGCAATGACGTGTTTATAGGCGTCAATGCCGGCAAGACCCGTCATGACGGCCTGGAAGCCTATGGGTCCTATCAACTTACCCGGGCAGAAACCTCTGGCACCCAGCTCAGCCTGTGGGGCAGCTATCACGGCACGCGCTACCGCTTTGTAGAATTCCTGGACGGAGAGGAAGATCGAAGTGGCAATCAGCTAACCGGGGTCCCACCGCATCAGCTCAATCTGGGCCTGGATGCAGCAGGACAAAAGGGCTGGTACGCCAACTTCAATTTCCTTTATGTGGGCGCCATGCCGATGCGGGATGACAACAGCATTCTCAGCGATCCCTATGGCGTACTGAATGCTAAAGCTGGTTACCGCACGAGGCCTTTCAAACAAGGAGAGATAGAAGTCTATATAGGCGTAAACAATCTGCTCAATGAAACCTATGCCTCCATGGTGCTCATCAATGCCGGAAGCTTTGGAGGCAGGGCTCCACGCTACTACTATCCCGGTCAACCCAGACATATTTACGGAGGCTTGAAAATCTATTTCGGGACAAAATAAACTGGCACCTCTGGTCAGGGAATCTTACCTTAAGCGGTACTAAGAAACTACCGCTATCACAAATCCATCCTTATGAATGCTCATTTTTTACGGGTGAGCCTGAGCTGCATCCTGTTGCTAGGCCTCTCTGCGTATGCCCAGGAAAAAACCCCAGGCAAGGCTAATCATACCTATTATTTTGGAGAAACAGCGGCTTTTGACGAAGCCATTCCCAAACCTGGGGACTTCCTCAATCATGAAATCGGCTCACGCCACACCCGCCATGATGAAATGGTCGCTTACTTCCGGGAACTGTCCCGGGTATCCGACCGGGCCAGTCTGGAAATCCTGGGACACACCTACGAGGGTAGGCCTTTAATGATGCTGGCGATCAGTGCGCCGGAACACATTCAGCAGCTCGCAAGCATCCAGGAAACCCAGCAAAAGCTGGTAGACCCTTCTCTCCCGGAGATTCCAGATGCGACCCATCCCGTCCTGGTTAATCTGGGGTATAATGTGCATGGCAATGAACCCTCTGGCGGAGAAGCTGCCCTTCTCACGGCTTATTACCTGGTAGCCGGAGAGTCGGAAGAAGCCAAAAAGTTCCGCCAGGAAGCCGTAGTCTTTATCGATCCGGTGATCAATCCAGACGGGCGGGACCGCCATACTCACTGGGCCAATATGCACCAGGGGACTCCGCTAGTCTCTGATCCGCTGGATCGGGAGCACAACGAAGCCTGGCCAGGCGGCAGGACCAATCATTATTGGTTTGATTTGAACCGGGACTGGCTCCTGGCTGTCCATCCGGAAAGCCAGAGCAAATTGGCCTGGTATCATCAATGGTACCCCAATGTGGTAACCGATTTCCACGAAATGGGCACCAGCAGCCATTACTTCTTTGAGCCGATGAAGGCCATTGGCAGCAAGGATCCCATCATGCCCAAGGAGAACTATACCACTTTGAACGATAAGTTTGCCGCCTATTTTGAAGGGGCCATGAATCAACTGGGCTCCCTCTACTTTTCTAAGGAACGATTTGATGGAACCTATCCGGGATATGGCTCCTCCTATCCGGATTTGCAAGGTGGATTGGGCATCCTCTTTGAACAAGCCAGTTCCCGGGGGCTCCTCCAAAAAACCCGCATGGGCTATGTGGGCTTTCCCTTTACGATCCGCAACCAATACACCAACTCCCTGGCCACGGTAAGAGCCGCTGTAGCGGAAAAGGCTTATCTCTTTCAGTACCAAAAAGACTTTTTCAAATCTGCCCTGAGCCGGGCGCAAGCTGATCCAGTCAAAGCCTATGTATTCGGAGAAAAAGCCGATAACAGCCGCTTGCGTGCCTTCTTGCAGATGCTAATGCGGCACCAGATTGAAGTCCGCCCTTGCACCCGAACCATGACCATCAATGGCACTTCCTATGAGCCCGGTGAAGCCTATGTGGTTCCTACTTTCCAGCCCCAATACCGCATGGTTCAGAGCATGTTCGAAACCTATGACGAATATCGCGACAGCGTCTTCTATGACGCTTCCGCATGGTCGCTGGTCAATGCCTACGGCTTGGCATATCAGGCCATGAAGCGGCCCGTAAGTGATGTAGGGGACGTACTCAGTCCCTCCGTAGCCGTTGATTTACCGACCCTGGAAGAGAAGGCCTATGGCTACATTTTACCCTGGGAAGACTATTTCGCGCCAAAAGCCTTGTACAGCTTATTGCAAAAAGGCATAAAGGCAAAAGTCGCTTTCCGTCCCTTCCAGGTAGAAGGGAAATCCTTTTCTGCGGGCAGTATCTTTATCCCGGGTGGTCCCATTAACGATAGTCCGGAGCTATTAGCACAATTGAATGCCGTAACCACCGCCAGTGGCCAAGCCTTTATCCCGGTTCAGACGGGATATAGCCAGGCAGGGCTGGACCTTGGCAGCACCTATTTCCGCCCCCTGGATCTGCCCAAAGCGCTGATGATGGTAGGAGAAGGCGTTTCTGGTTATGAGGCAGGAGAGGTCTGGCATGTCCTGGATCGCCGCGTCGCCATGCCCATCACCAAAGTGGATATGACAGATTTCAACCGGATTCGATGGGCCGATTATAATACCCTGGTCCTGGTCAGTGGTCGGTATAGTCAGTGGGGAGAAGCAGAAATCAAGCGGATCAAAGATTGGATCAGCACGGGAGGGACCCTGATCACGACCCGCCAGGCTACCCAGTGGGCCATTCAAAAAAAGCTCGTGGATGAAAAGCTGATCTCCCAACCCAAGGATAGCCTTTTTGGGGATAAAAGAAGACCCTTTACTGGGCTTGAGAAAAACGCGGGTATTTAGATAAATGGGCAGGCTGGAGCGGCGATAGCCAAAAGCAAGG
>JBCBGC010000078.1:0-37612 GCA_038527215.1 Bacteroidota bacterium | reverse complement strand
GCAATACCCGAGCCCAACGAACGGCCATAAATGATGATGTGCTCTTCTTCATAGGTATTAAGCAGCCATTTGTACAAATGCTGGGCATCGCTGTACAAAATATGCTCGGTCCGCTTGCCGGTACTTTTGCCAAAGCCCCGGTAGTCCATCATGAAAAAATCATAGCCACTGCCCAGGAACTCCTTGGCAAACTTGCCCCAGCCTTTGATGCTTTTGCTGTTGCCTTTGAGGTAGTAGATCACGCCCCGGCTGTTGGGAACCTTGAAATAGACAGCGTTGATGACACCTCCATCTTCCATGTCGAAGGTTTTTTCCTCAAACTCAAAGGGATATTTGTAGGTAAAGCTATTGGGAAGAATTTCCGGGCGAAAAAAGAAGTAGTGTTGGAAGAAATAAAAGAACAGGCCTATCGCCAGATAAAGCACTCCTATTCCGATCACGATGTTCAGCCAAAGCATGCGCAGTAGGTTAATCCTTTTCCCTTTTGGTCCCGGGAATAATTAAAATAGCAAAAGGCAGGCTGAAGAAAAAAAAAGTGCAGATTTCTCCTTCCGGCTCACGAAAACTTTCCTGCTAATTTTCTGTCCTGTATATTCCGAAAATTTGGTTGAAGAGGGCTTCCCCTACCCTCCTGCTCTTTCTCGCAAACTCGCTATCCTATGCTTGCTGCTACCTGCTATCGATACGGTTTATGGCTCCTCATGCTCGGCATGCTAAACGCGCCCCTGGTTGCCCAGTCTTTGACCGACTATGTGAATCCTTTTATTGGTAGTTCCAATTTCGGGGCGACCAATCCCGGTGCGGTGGTTCCTCAGGGCATGGTTTCGGTTACCCCTTTTAATGTAACGGGTTCAAAGCAAAATACCTTTGACAAGGACGCCCGCTGGTGGTCTATGCCTTTCGCCTGGGAAAATGACTATTTCGTTGGGTACTCACATGTCAACCTCAGTGGCGTGGGCTGTCCTGAATTAGGGGTGATTCAGCTCATGCCCACGACAGGAGACCTCACGGCCAACCACCGGGCGTATGGAACCCAGATGACGGAACAAAAAGCCGAGGCGGGATACTACCGCAACCTTTTGCCAGAATATCAAATAGAAACTGAGGTTACCGCTTCAGAACGGGTTGGCTTGAGCCGCTTCACTTTCCCCGGTGGCAAGGCCAACATCCTGCTCAACCTGGGCGTGGGTCTCACCAATGAACAAGGCGGCTCCATCCGCATCGTCAACGAGCAGGAAATCGAAGGCCACCGCATGACGGGCACCTTTTGCTACAATGACGGGACCGAAAGACCGGTGTACTTTGTGGCGCGCTTTAGTAGGGCGGCAGATAACTATGGGGTCTGGAAAAAAATGCCAGCCATGCAGGTGGAAGCTAATTGGTCTGCCACCCCGGACCAGTTCAAATATTATGAAGGCTATGGCGCTCCGGTAGCCGGAGATTCCGTCGGGGCCTGGATGAGCTATGAAGCGGAAGCGGGGGAACAGGTATTGGTCAAAATCGGTGTTTCCTACGTCAGCATCGCCAATGCGCGCCTCAACCTTGATACCGAAATGCCCGGTTTTGATTTTGCGAATACCCGGGAGAAGGCGCAGAAGAAGTGGGAAGAAGCCCTGTCGGCCATCACGGTTGAAGGGGGAACGCAGGAGCAAAAAACCGTTTTTTATACCGCGCTTTATCATATGCATCTCCATCCCAATCTGTTAAACGATGTCAATGGAGAATATCCCATCATGGAAGGGTATCAGGTGGGTAAAAGCGCTTACAATCGCTACACGGTTTTTTCACTTTGGGATACCTATCGCAACTTCCATCCTTTCATGAGCCTGGTCTATCCGCAAAAGCAGCTGGACATGGTGCGCTCTATGGTAGACATGTATAAGGAAAGTGGCTGGCTCCCCAAATGGGAACTGAACAGCACCGAAACCCACGTCATGGAAGGAGATCCGGCTATTCCCGCCATCGTGGATAGCTATGTGCGGGGCTTGAGGGATTTTGACGTTGAGTTGGCCTATGAAGCCATGCTCAAGTCCGCTACCACCATTGGGGCGGAGAATAAACTAAGACCAGACATAGACCATTACCTGCACGAAGGTTATGTACCCCTGGAAGCGGAGTTTGACAACTCGGTTTCTCACGCCCTGGAATATTATATCGCTGACTGGAACCTCGGTCAATTTGCCAAGGCTCTAGGCAAGGAAGATGATTATCAACGCTTCCATCAGCAATCCCTCCGCTACAAAACCTATTTTGACACAGAGGAGTACCAGGTGATCCGTCCCAAATTGCCGGATGGCAGCTTCCTCACCCCTTTTGACCCCAAGCAGGGAGAAAACTTCGAGCCGAGTCCGGGTTTTCATGAAGGTACCGCCTGGCAGTACACCTTTTATGCGCCACACGATATTCCAGGCCTGATTGAGCTGATGGGAGGAGAAAAAAAGTTTACCCAAACGCTGCAGAAGGTCTTTGATGAAAAGCTCTTTGATATGGCCAATGAGCCGGACATCAACTATCCTTATTTGTTCAACTATATCGAGGGGGAAGAATGGCGGGCGCAAAAGGAATTACACCGCCTCATGGCCACTTATTACAAAAACAGCCCAGATGGCATTCCTGGCAATGATGACTGCGGAACCTTATCGGCCTGGATCGTGTTTAGCATGATGGGAATCTATCCCGTATGCCCGGGAAACCCCGATTTTGCCCTGAGCAGTCCGGTGTTTGATCGGGTAGTCATCCGCCTGGACAGCCGATATCATACCGGATCGCAATTTGAGATCATTACCTACCGCGATACTGCGGAAGAGATGTATATTAAACGCATGAAGCTGGACGGCAAGAAATATCGATCTTACTTTCTGCCCCATCAGCAACTTATTCAAGGAGGAACATTGGAATTTTACCTACAGGCAAAACCCTGATGTTCTCCGCTACTACTGGTTAAGATGAAATTTTTGAAACGACTGGGCTTCGGCCTGCTGCTTTTTTTCGCCGTGCTGGCCTTGGCGGTGTTCTTTTTCCTGCAATCCAAATCCCCAGACTTGGAGGGCCAGCTGGTCCTGCAAGGACTCAGTGCGGAGGTGGAAGTCTATTTTGATGAATACGGCATTCCCCACATATATGCCCAAAACGAAACCGATGCCCAATATGCGCTGGGATATGTGCATGCGCAGGACCGCCTCTTTCAAATGGAATTGCTTCGTCGCCTTTCCAGAGGGGAGCTCGCCGAGATTCTAGGGCCTGACCTAATCGAAAATGATCGCTTTTTCCGAACCATGGGGATATTGGAAAGCGCCACGGCAGCCCAAGCGGCTTTCGACGCAAAAACCGAGCATGATCCCATGAAGCTAGCCGCTCTGGCCTACCACAAAGGCGTCAATGCTTTCATTGAACAAGGGGCCGCGCCGATTGAATTTACCATTCTCGGCATTGAAGCCCGCCCCTTTACCCTGGAAGATACCTACGCGATCTATGGCTATATGGCCTTTAGTTTCGCCCAGGCCTTCCGCACCGATCCGCTCCTGACCCGCATCTACCAAAAACTCGGCGAAAAATATTTTGATGACCTGGACACCCAGTGGAATCCTTCTGCCACCAAGATTCCCGTTTGGGGACGGGCCAAAAAGGATAGCGCAGCGATGCCGGCCAGCATGACCGCTCTGATGGATCGCTTGCCTGTGCCCCCCTTTATTGGCAGCAATGGTTGGGTGATTGGTCCGAAAAAAACCAAAAACGGACAGGTAATTTTTTCCAATGATACCCACATGGGCTATGCCCAGCCTGCGGTCTGGTATGAGGCGCACCTGGAATATCCCGGCCATCGATTCTATGGATATTATCTGGCTGGCGTACCCTTCCCGGTCCTGGGCAATAACCATCATCATGCCATCGGCCTGACCATGCTGGAAAATGATGACATTGATTTTTATGTAGAGGAATACAAAACCGGGGATTCTACCCAGGTTCGCTTCGGAGAAACCTATGAACCGCTGAGCATTCGCAAAGAGCAAATCCTGGTCAAGGATGGAGAACCCATTCAATTCGAAGTAAAAACCAGCCGTCATGGCCCCATTTTAAACGAGGCCCTGGAAGATATCTCGATTACCACGGATCAACCAGTAGCCATGTGGTGGGTGTACCACCAGTTCCCCAATAAATCCCTGGAACTCTCCTACCAAATGGCCCATGCTACCAGCATGGAAGAAGTGCGGGATGCCGTATCGCTGGGACATGCCCCGGGCCTGAATGTCATGTACGGAGATGTGGATGGCAACATTGCCTGGTATGCCCTGGCTAAGCTGCCCATTCGTCCCGATCACGTACACTCCAAGCTGCTACTGGATGGAGCCAGTGGAGCGGACGAAATCCTGGGTTACACCCCTTTTACAGAAAACCCTCAAAGCGAAAATCCGGCAGTAGGCTACCTGTATTCCGCCAACAACCAACCTGATACGGTGGCAGGGCGCTTACACCCAGGCTATTACATCCCTCGCGACCGGGCTTCGCGAATCGTGGAAATCCTGGACAGCAAGTCAGATTGGGACGTAGACGCAGTAAAAGAAATGATTCTGGACGTTCAGTCTCCCGTCATGCAGGAGGTCAGAGATGTCTTCGTGGCAGCCATCGACCCAGCCAGCCTCACCAGCGAGCAGGAGCGACAAGCCCTGGAAATCCTCACCAATTGGAATGGCGACAATCAACTGGAGCAGCTTGGCCCGACCATTTTTACCAAAATGCTCTACGAAAGCCTCGCGGGCATCATGGCCGATGAACTGGGCGAAGAAGACTTCGGAACCATGCTTCGGACTCACCTCTTCAAGCGCAGCTTCCCTTACCTATTCGCCAACGAGAGGAGCGTCTGGTGGGACGATAAAAATACCGAAGCAACCGAAAACCGAGGACAGATTCTGACGGCTGCCTTTCAGCGAAGCGTAGCCGCTTTGAGCCAACAGTTGGGAGATGATCCTCAAGCCTGGCAATGGCAGAAGGTGCACACCTTGGAGCACGGCCATGCGCTCGGGGCAGTGGAAGCCCTCAAACCCTGGTTCAACGTCGGCCCCTTCCCGGTTCCCGGTAATACGGAGGTCATCAACAACTTGCAGTTTACCCTGAATAAGGAAGGCACCTACGAAGTCGGAGGCGGCCCGGCCAAGCGCCGCATCATTGACTTTGCGGACTGGGAACACAGCTGGAACTGCTCTCCTACCGGACAGTCCGGCAATCCCATGAGTCCCCATTATAGCGATCAGGCGGAGATGTTCGCAAAAGGCGAATTCCGTCTCCAGAAGATGAAGGCCGAAGAGATTAAGACCGCAGAAAGCCGTAAACTGGTCTTTAGCCCAAAATAAGTAGCTGCAGGTGGTGCTTTGACCCCACCACCTTTTATGCTGACCTTTCATCCCAGGGTGGTTATCCTTTGAAGCAAGTTCAAGGATAACCACCCTGATTGATTTACTAAGGCCTTTAAGCCTGCTCTTAAGAGGGGTCTTGCGTTCATTGGGGTTATTTTTTATATTGAAAAATATCCAATGATGAAAACAAATACGGCGATGGTTTATTTTAACTTCCGAAGATTATTCCTTTTCCTCCTTCCTTGCTTCCTGATAAGCTGCCAGCAGGAATTGGGATTGCCTGAAGAGGACCTGATAGACGGATTTACCTTTCAAAGGAAGGTCGAGCAAGGAGAAAAACTGGGGAAGCTCGATCTACCTGAAGGAACGGAAGTGTGGAAAAAAGACATTAAGGGGGGTAAACAGCTCAAGTTTTTCTTCCCGGATGGGGTCAAGCTGCTGTACAAGGGAGAAAAAGGCCAGCTATCCTCCTTTGCATCCATCGGCTACAAAGGTATCTGCACCATAGAGGGCGGGGGATGTGATGTGATTTTCTTCCGGGGTAAATATGGCTGTCTCCATACGACTTGTGAAGGAGATTGCATCGGAAGTTTTACCAGTCCGGGAAACGAAAAACTAATGAACCATGAGGAAATGAGCTTTATAAATCCCTCCCTGGGGATCAGTTATGTTCGAGAGCAGCCCATCGTTAAAAGGAGGTATCAGGCTTCTTCTGTCTTATTCGAACTGCCTGAAGTGGCATCCTTTGTTTCGAACTTACAAGCGGACTTAGCAGAGACCCAAAAGGCTGGTCAAGCCACCGCAGTGATTTTACTGAATATCTATGGGGCTGAGGTAGCGATAGAAGTGCCGGAAATGGCCCTGCTGCCTATTTATATGGCAGATGCTGAAGATGAAACGCTGGCTGATAATCCTTTAATCGTCGTTTCAGATTTCTCACAAATCAATTGCCTGTGCCATAATGGTACGAGGGGTATCCTGGCAAAAGACCAACCTAAAGGCTGGGCCCTATGCAGATCAGGTTCTTGCTCTGACTGTGAAATGAAGGTGGTGAATCAGTAAGCCTCCCCAACATAGAAAAAAATGTAGGCGCTCCTTTCTCCGGTAGAGAGGAGGTTTTTTATACTTCGTTTCTTCCTCTATAAACAAATAGGTTACGATAAGGACCAAGACCACAGAAAGCCGTAAATTGGTCTTTAGCCTGAAATAGGCTTCATCTTCAATCCTACAGATATGAAGTATGTACATTCCATTGAGATAGATCAGCCTTTGGATAAGGTGATCGAACTCTTCGATAATCCGGACAACATGGCCAAATGGCAGCCGGGCTTTATCAGCTTTACGCATTTGTCTGGTACACCGGGACAGCCTGGCGCTCAATCCAGGATTCACTATAAGATGGGGAAGCGGAAGGTCGACATGATCGAAACGATCCTCACCCGGGATTTGCCTCGAGAGTTCTCCGGCACCTACGAAACGCCCGGCGTCCGCAACTTCATCAACAATACGTTCGAAGTCCTGGATAAGAATCGGACCCGTTGGACCTCGGAAAATGAGGTCCGTTTTTCTGGGTTGATGAAAATATTCGGTTTCTTTATGCGGGGGGCTTTTCCCAAGCAGTCTTATCAATTCATGGAGAATTTTAAGGAATTTGCAGAAAGCGAATAGCTGCTTCCCCGCTAGATTTATTCCTCTATCGCACCCGTTTTACCCTTTTTTTATGACCCCAACTGAACAGATTCTCAGCAAACTCGTCTCCTATCGCGTATTGGGAGGCCAAAGCAATTTATCCATCCTATCCTATATCCAATCCTATCTGGAGGAGCATGGTGTCTCCTATCAGTTGGTAGAAAATCAAGCCGAACAAAAAGCCTCTTTACATTGCCGGATCGGGCCTGCCGTAGATGGGGGAGTGATTCTTTCCGGTCATACCGACGTAGTACCCGTGGAAGGCCAGGATTGGTCCACCGATCCTTTTGAACTGGTACCCGGAGAAGGAAAATTGTACGCCCGGGGCTCCTGTGATATGAAAGGCTTCATCGCCTGCTGCCTAGCGGCCTTGCCGGAGATGCTGGAAGCGGATTTGAAAAAGCCCATTTACTTCGCCTTTTCCTACGATGAGGAAGTGGGCTGTCTGGCCGGGCCAGAACTGGCGGCTGCCATTCGAGACAGCTATGATGAAACGCCCGCTTATGCTATCATTGGGGAACCCAGCCTGATGCGCCCCATATCCGGACAAAAAGGTATCTGTATCTATGAGACCACGGTCAACGGTTCAGCCGGACACAGCAGTCGGATCAAACAGGAGGTATCTGCCATCCACGAGGCAGCGAAATTGATATTATGGTTGGAGCAAAAAATGGATGACCTCATCGCCGCCGGTCATATAGACGAGCGCTTTACGCCGCCTCATTCCTCTCTGCATGTCGGAACCTTACATGGCGGGATCGCGCCCAATGTGATCGCTGACCAATGTTCCTTTCATTGGGATGTGCGCGTAATTCCGCAGGATTCTGTGCCGGAAATATTTGCAGACTTTGAAGCCTATTGCCGGGAGCGGGAAGCTATCCTGCGGAAGCGCTTCCCTGGCTTTAAGATCGTCAATGAAGAGCACCATCCTTTTGTGCCCGCTTTGGATACGCCCGAGCACCTGCCCGTGGTGGAGTTTATCCGCGAGCTGTCGGGCGTGCACGAATTGGATGCCGTATCCTATGCCGCTGAGGCCGGACAGTTTTCAGAAGCAGGCTTCCAGTCAGTGATCTGCGGACCGGGTTCTATCGCCCAGGCCCACCGGGCGGATGAGTTTATTGACCGGGACCAACTGGCGCAGGGACGTGCCTTCATGACCCGCCTGATTGAAAAGCTCAGCTAAACTTTAGGCAGGGACACCTGAGGCGTATTTTTGATTTCCTTCATCACGAGGGCACTCATCACCTGCCCGATATTTTCCAGGCCGGCCAGCTTTTCACTGATGAAATGCTGGTAGGCTTTCAGGTCGGCCACCACCACCTTGAGCAGATAGTCATAGGGCCCAGCTATATGGTGGCATTCCTGCACCTCAGGAAACTGGAGGATTTCTGATTCAAAGCGCAGCAAAAAAGGGCGGGCATGCTCCTTCAGGGAGACATTACAGAAGGCCAGTAATTCCAGCCCGGACTTGCGCCGGTCGATCAGCGCCGTGTACTGACGGATAATCCCGGCTTTTTCCAATCGCTTTACCCGCTCAAAGATCGGACTGATGGTGAGCCCCAGTTTCGCGGCCAATTCCTTATGGGTGGTTTTGGCGTCCGCTTGCAGGAGTTGGAGCAGTTCCCGGTCGATGGCATCCAGTTTTTGCATCAGAAAATTTTTCGGTAAAGGGAGATATGGACAAAAGCTCACAGCATGAACTCGGCAAAAATAGGCTTTTTGTCAAAAAATTTCCCTGATCTGTTTCTTTTGCAGAAAAATAGTCTATGATTAGGGTAAAAATCCGAATATGCGCCCAGAAAGTCTCATGATGTCTTACGGGTACAAACCAGCGCTCTCAGAGGGCGCGATCAAATGCCCGATTTTCCAAACCTCCACCTTTATGTTCGGCTCTGCGGAAGAGGGAAAAGCCTTTTTCGAAGTGGCCTACGGGCTACGGGAAAAAACCGAGCAGGAAGAGATGGGGTTGATTTACAGCCGCCTCAACAATCCAGACCTGCAAATCCTGGAAGAACGGCTCTGCCTCTGGGATGGGGCAGAAGAAGCCGCAGTTTTTGAAAGTGGCATGTCCGCCATTTCAACCGTGCTGCTGGAATTCCTCAATCCGGGAGACGTACTGCTCTACAGCCGTCCGATTTATGGGGGCTCGGCTCATTTTATAGAAGAAATTTTGCCCCGCTTCGGGATCAAGGTTGAGGGGTTTTTACCGCATGAAACGGCTGAAACCGTCCAAACCCGACTGATAGAAAAAGGCCTGGCTGCTCATCTTAAAATGGTTTACCTGGAAACTCCAGCCAATCCGACCAATGATTTGATCGATATTACCGCCTTTAGCCAACTGGCGCGAAGCCTCGAGCAGGAAGCAGGAGAGATTGTGGTCGCCGTGGACAATACCTATCTGGGACCGCTTTGGCAGCATCCGCTCAAACTAGGGGCTGACCTGGTCCTCTATTCTGCCACCAAATACATCGGCGGACATAGTGATGTGATTGCCGGAGCCTGCCTGGGGAGTCATGCCCTCATGCAACGCGTCAAAACCCTGCGGACTTTCCTGGGCAATATGGCCGGTCCCTGGACCGGCTGGCTGCTGATGCGGAGCCTGGAAACCCTCAAAGTCCGCATGGAGGAGCAAGCCCGAAATGCCCGGGTAGTAGCCGATTTTCTCCAAGCCCATCCTAAGGTCGGCCGGGTCCACTATCTGGGATTCCTGGAGGAAGGCAGTGAGCAGGCAGCTATTTTTCACCAGCAATGTCAGGCTGCCGGAGCCATGCTGGCCTTTGAAGTGGGCAACAGTGAAGCGGAAGCCTTTCAATTTCTCAATCACCTGAAACTGATCAAATTGGCGGTCAGTCTGGGCAGTACCGAATCCCTGGCTCAACATCCCGCCAGCATGACCCATGCAGGGATAGACCCGGCTGAAAAAATCACCTTGGGGATTACCGATAGCCTGGTCCGCCTATCCGTAGGCGTCGAGCATCCGCAAGATTTAATCGCGGACCTGAACCAGGCCCTGGAAAAAGTAGGCTCGCCAATGCCCGTGTTAGGATAGCGAGAGAGAGGGTTCTTCTAGGAGAAAAAGGGGGATGGATTATTCCCCTTTTTCTCCTGACTTATTGCGCGAGCCTTTATATCTTGAGGAGTTATCTATTTCTCATGAAAAAAACGCTACTGCTAAGTTTGAGCCTCTGGTTCTGCTTCCCCCTTTTTGCCCAGCAATTAACCTCAACTATTCGTGGTCGGGTCATTTCTGATACCCAGGAACCGCTCGCTGGCGTCAAAGTCTTCGTCTCCAACCTTCCCAGTCCGATAGGAACCTTTACGGATTCTCTCGGCAAGTTTCGCCTGGAAAACGTACCCGTCGGTAGACGCACCCTGGAGGCCAAATTGGTGGGCTACAGTGAATTTGTGCGGGATAACATCAACCTCAATTCGGCCCGGGTCTATGATTTGGAAATCGAGTTGCAGACCGGGATCAATATGGAGGCGGTGGTGGTGAACGCCTACGTGAGAAATGACCCCATCAACGAAATGTCCATCCTCAGTGCGCGACGCATAGACCCTGAGGAATTGCAATTCCATGCTGCCACCGCTAATGATCCGGGTCGTCTGGTCCAGGGTATGCCCGGGGTGCAGAATGGTCTGGACGTCAGGAATGACGTGGTAATTCGCGGAAATTCGCCCATTGGGGTGCTCTGGCGACTGGAAGGCATCGATATCCCGAATCCTAACCACTACGCGGGGGCAGGCTCATCCGGGGGCGGCATCACCATCTTCAGTGCCTCCATGCTCGGCAGTTCCGACTTCTCGACCGGGGCTTTTGCTGCGGAGTATGGCAATGCCACAGCAGGGGTGTTTGACATGAAGTTTCGCAAAGGAAATATGGAAGAGCGGGAGCATTCCTTCCGCGCGGGCTTGCTGGGGCTGGACTTTGCCACGGAAGGGCCGATCAAAAAAGGAAAATCTTCCTACCTGGCCAATTTTCGCTACTCCACCCTGGGCGTGCTCAACCAATTAGGCGTCTACCTGCTCGACCCCCGGAATGACAATAATTTTTACGATTTATCTTTCAAAATTCATCATCAGGGAGATAAAGATCAGTTTAGCCTTTGGGGCATGGGCGGCCTGAGTACGCAGTTGCTTCGTCCGGCCGAGCAGCCCTGGTCCACTTACCGGGATTACTACATCTATGACTACGGTACGCAAATGGGCGTTCTGGGAGGAAGCTGGCGCAAAGTGGTGGATAGCAAGTCCTTCATTCAGGTGAATGCCGCTTACATGGCGCAAAATCCTTTCACCATAGACGATACCCTGAATCTGGCCCTGGACACAGGACGGGTCAAAACAGAGCGCTATATCACGCGCCGGGCTTCGGTCAGTGCTTTTTATAAGCGGAGCTTTAGCAACCAACTGAGCCTAAAAGCGGGTATCCTGGCCAGTCAAATTGATTATGACTTGCTGGATGAAAAGTGGATTGACTCCACCCAGATCCTTCGCACCGTGATCGATGCCCGGGGACAGACCTGGCAGGCCCAGCCCTATGCACAGTTCAGCTATCGACCGACGGACCGTCTGACCTTTAATGCAGGCCTGCATACCTTTATATATGGCCTGACCAATGAAACCAGCGTGGAACCACGCGTGGGCATGAAAGCCATCCTCAGCAATTCCGCTAACCTGGCCATCGGTTATGGGCTGCATTCCAAGACGGTACCCTTCGGGAACTATTTTATCCTGGTCGATAATCAGCAGCCTAATCTGGACCTGAGCCTGATGAAGTCCCACCATTTTGTGGTGGCCTTTGACCAGGTACTCAAACAAAAATTTCGGATACATCTGGAAGCCTATTATCAGCACCTGTACGACTTGCCAGTAACCACCGAACCGGATCGCAAGATCTTTATCCTGAATCGTCTCTGGGGTTTTGATGCAGATCGCCTGGAAAGTGTAGGAACAGGGCGGAACTATGGATTTGACTTCAGCATTGAAAAATTCTTCGACAAAGGGTCCTTCTTTGTCATCTCGGGCTCCTGGCTCAACGCCACCTTCCAAAGGCCGGGGGATGATACCCGCTACCGCTCGAATTATGATGCGCGCTTTTCCTCCAACTTTACCGGAGGGCAGGTTTTTCCCCTGGGAGAAAACACCTTTCTGGAAACAGGCCTGCGTTTCATCTACAACTCCGGCTTCCCCATTACCCCGTTGATTCCGGGACAGGAAAGCAATGATGGCTACGATCAGCCTTTTGATTTTTCCCGCCCCAACATCGACCAATTACCCTCCTACTTTCGACCAGATATGCGGATTGCATTGCGTCGAAATCGCCCCGGCTATGCCTGGTGGTTGGCCCTGGATATCCAGAATTTTATCGCCAGGAATAACAACCTTTTCACCTATCAATTTAACCGGGATACCGACCAGTGGGAGGTCCTGGATCAAAGCCCACTGACACCAGTCATCTCCTTCCAGATAGATTTTTAGGACAAAAGTCGCCCCATAAATCAGGTTTTGATGACATCTGCTAGTTATATTCGATATAACAGCACATGCATTTTGATCCCCTAGCTTATGAAGCGACTCCCCCTTCTACTCCTATTCCTTTGCCCTTATTTCCTTTCCGCCCAGTACAATTCCAACTTTAATCAAGAGTATTTTTTCGGTCGGCTGCCCAGTGCCAAAACAGAAGCACTAGGAGGAGCAGACGTAGCCATCGGCGGTACCGTGATGTCTATTTTTCAGAATCCAGCCGCCATTGGCAGCATCACGAACCAGCAACTCGACCTCAGTACTGGCGCGCCCTTTTTCGTCCTCCGGGAATCCGACTACTACTTTGCAGGCTATGCCCAGCGAATCAATGACTGGCTGGTGGCAGCCTTAAGTTTGAATCGCTTTGCCATCGGACAGACTACTTTTGAGATCAACCTGGGAACAGAGCGCTATGAAGTCGATAATCCCCGGGTCAACAATGTCGCCCTTACCCTGGCCGCAGAGCCTATTGAAGGTCTTCAAGCTGGGGTGAATATCAACCTCTTTAACTGGAAGTACATCAATGATATCGGCCAGGCCCGATCTTTACCGATTGATCTGGGTGCGATATACAGCCTGGACGCCGGACCGGGCAAGCTATCGCTTGGGGCTAGTGCGACCAGCCTGATCTTTGGCAAAATCAATTTTGAAGACCCCCTCGATAATGTATACACCCAGGAGTTTCCGCGGGTATTGCGCATCGGCGGAGCCTATCAGGGTGAGACGGAGTTCGAAGCCGGCAATTTTACCCATCACCTCGCTTACCTGGTTACCATCCAATACCAGAATGTCCTGAATAATGATTATCGAGGCGGCCTTCGGTTGGGCTTAGAAGGCGTGCTTTGGCGGGTGCTCGCCTTACGAGTAGGGTATTTTAGGCTGAATGAAGATGACAATGGATTACCCAATGAGAATTTTGGGTTCTCCCGAGGCCCTACCTACGGTTTTGGATTGATCATTCCTTTGAAGCTAGGTGACGGCTTCCCCGATCAAATGCGGGTCGATTACACCAGCCTGCCCCAACCTCAGCTCCGTCGTAACAGCACCCGCTTACCCAACTCCCGTACTTTCAGTTTTCAATTCATCTGGACCCTTCCCAACTCCTAAGCCATGCGTCATTTAGTATATCTCCCCCTCCTCTTCCTGTGTTCCCTTTATCCCAATGCTTCCCTGCAAGCTCAAGCCTTCTTTGGGTTTCAAACCATCGGCGTGCATAATGTATTTGTGTCGCTGAGTTGGGACCAAAAACCTGTAGTAGGCGTGGGCTACCAGTTCCGGGACTTCAATCGCTCCTTTACAGACTGGCAGATAGAAACCCGTTTTCCAGTCGATGAGATGTGGAAAAAAGATCACCTGCAAGTGATCCTGGGGGCCTATCGCCCTTCCCGCCTGCGCCGGACCTTTGTGGGTTTTGGGGTACATGCCCGGCTTATCAACCGCAAGGAAGGCGACAGCCAGCACAGCTTGATTGGCCTGGCCCTGACAGCGCTTCCCAGTGGCACCTACGTAGCCAACCTCGACGATAAACCCTACGGAACCATCGGGGCGCGTCTGACTTATATGCCGGTGCTGGCCAGCCGAAAAAATGGCGGAGACTGGCAGCCTTTTTCCGCCCATCATTTTGAAGGGGGGCTGCATGTAGACGTAAGTATGCAGCGGACGCTGACCGGAAGTCTCAATGCAGTCTACACTCATACCCTGCAAGAAGAAGAGGTGATCAAGGAAAAAGAAGGTTTACCTATAGAAGGAAATATCTATGGAGGGGCCACTTATTACCTGAGACGACGGTTTTAAGGGAATAATCAGGCAAGTTATCCACCCGGCTTGGGGGCTGATGATCAGCTCCTGTAAAGATAGATGGCCGTCTGGCTCTGCTGCTGGTTATTGCAAAAACTGGGTGACCCAGCTACGGACCAGGGAAGGATGGATATCCAGTTCAAGGCTTTTGAGGCCTTGGGCCACTTTTTCTTCTCCAATTCGCGAAATCCGATCTTCCATCAAGGCCTTGCTGTAGGGCTTGGGAAATTCCGGATGTGCCTGAATCCCGAGCATGTGCCTCCCTACCTGGATCATGGCCGCCGGGCAGTCTTCGGACCGGGCCAGCACCTGCCCATTGTCGGGGAGCTTGAGCACCTGATCCTGACAGCTCATCAGCAAGTTGACCGTGCTTTTAGCGGGCTGCATCCAGTCCTTGGGTTTGGTAATCTCAAAGGCGTGTACCCCTACGCACCAGCCCCATTCTACCTGGTCTACTTCGCCGCCGAGGGCATGGGCCAGCATCTGATGGCCAAAGCAAATGCCTACGTATTTCTGGTCCGCATCGTAGACTTCCTGGACGAATTCTTTAAGCTGGTCAATCCAGTCCTTTTCATCATAGACGGAGTAGCGGGAACCGCTCACCACATAGGCATCGCAATCTGCGATTTGGGCAGGAAAGTCTCCTTCGTAAGTTTGAAAATCGATTAATTCGTGATGTGGAAGCCATTTTCGGAACATTTCCGGGTAGCCCCCACCGAGAGAGACATAGGCTTCGTCTACCTGATCACAAAGTAATAATCCGATCTTCATATCCTGGAAGTTGAGCCAAACAAGATGCTCAGTCCGGACGAGAAAAAAAAACGGAGACCCTGAAAATACAGGGCCTCCTTCAAGTGTTTCCCCAGGTATAGGTCTGAGGTTTTCTGAACAGTATTCTTTCCATCTGCTACATACCTAAGTATCGATTCGAGGCTTTTCCGTAACCATTGCCACGAACTTTTTTGTAATTTTTCCAGGAAAATTCTTCTCCCTGATTACGGAAATCAGTTGAAACGCCACCTACCTATGCAGGCATCTTCTCCATCGCAGACCATCTTTAGCCAGATCGTAGCTGGTGGCAGGGGTGCAGATGAGGCCCTTCAATCCTTATACAAGGCACAACGGCACAAGGTCGTGGCCTTTTTGAGGAAGCGAGGAGCGGAAGAAGAAGAGGCTTTAGATGTCTTTCAGGAAGCGATGATCGTGGTATATGAGAATATTCAGGCGGGAAAGTTCCGAGGGGAAAGCAGCCTGAGCTCCTACCTACATGGCGTAGCTCGCTTTCTTTGGATCAATCGGTTGAAACGGAGAAAAACGGAAAGCCGGATTCTGGAGGAGCAAGGGCAGGTGGACGACATGCATATGCCGCGTTTGCTGGAGAAAGAGAAGGAGAACGAAATTCGGGCCCTTTTCAGAGAGTTGCGGGGCAGTTGTGAGGAAATTCTGGTCCTGAGCATCTTCTACGCCTATAATATGCAGGAGATCGCCAGCCATTTTGCCTATAGTTCTGAACAAATTGCCCGGAACAAGAAATATCGATGTATGGAGCGGTTGCGAGAACTGATAGAAAAACAACCAGCCATCTTGAGTTGGCTGAGATCATAAGTTGGATTCATGCAGGATCGACAAACAGAAATATTTGCCTATCTGGCAGGACAGATGGAAGAAGCTGACCGAACAGCCTTCGAAGGAGCGCTCCAGGCGGATACCGCCCTGGCTGAGGCAGTGGAAAAGCTTCGTCCTGTCTTTACCGCGACCCGACTGCAGGGGCAGCTACATTTAAAGAACCAGATGCAGCAGTGGGAGCAGGAGCTCGGTCCCGAGCAAAGTGGGCGGCTGCGTGCTTTTCCCAGGTGGATGTGGGGCGTGGCTGCCGCTGCCGTTATAGGCTTTTTTTTCCTGGCTTACTGGATCAATCGGCCGGTCCCCCAGGGTCCTGATGCCCTATATGCGACTTATTTCGAGGCTTTTCCGCCTCCCATCAATGTTCGTTCGGAAAAAGCGGATGAATTAACCCCCTGGCAAATAGGCGCTCAGGCATATATGCAGGGTGCATACGCACAAGCAGCAGAAGCTTTTGCCCAATCCCATGATAGTTTGCCTGATTATTTGCGGAACTTCTACCTGGCCCAGGCCCTCATGGCCCGGGAAAATCCGGATTTTACCCAAGCCGTTTCATTACTCCAGACAGTTCAGTCTTCCGATAACGACTATCAGGAAGCAGCGAGCTGGTATATGGCCCTGATCTATATTCGCAGGGAAGAGTATAGCCGGGCCAAAGAAATACTGAATGGTCTAAAAACCTATCGCCAGGAAGAAGTCGAAGCGCTACTAGCTCAGTTGCCGTGATTTCCTCCACCTGTAAAGTCCCAAGCCTAGTCCTGTCAGTAATAATCCTCCAACCAGCCACCAAAGCCAGCGGTCATTTCCTTTACTCAAATGGCCTCCCTTTCCCATGAGTACAAAACCCGCCCAGAAAAAAGGATGATTGTGGGTCGCATCAGCCGTGTCTAAATAGCGGAGTCGGGCCGCCCGGAGCGCATCTTCTTTCTTTTTTCCAGCAGCCAATTCCTCGTATAAAAATGCCATGAGTTGTTCTGTAGAGCGATCGTCTACCTGCCAGAGAGATGTAATGAGGGAAGGGCAACCGGCAAAATGAAAGGCCCGGCCCAGGCTCATCATGCCTTCCCCTCGCAGATAGGTCCCGGCCCCAGTATTACAGGCACTGAGGATCGCCAACTCAGCCGCCAGCGGCAGGCCATATAGCTCATAAGTATGTAGCAAGCCATCCTCCTGCTCATGCGGCATGAGCACAAAATGGGATAGAGCTGGTGCCTGGTCATCAATGGTGGCATGGGCGGCCAGGTGCAAGACGCGGGCCTGAGAGGCATATTCCCGGAAATGGGTTTCCGAGGCTTCAGGCCCCAACAGGGCCTTCCCCCGCATTTGGCTCAGTCCATGACGGACTTCGGTCTCACTGTAGCGCAGGGGTTGCCAACCCGCATGGGCTTTGGGCCAAAGCTTATAGTCAGGCGCAATGCCCAACCAGGATTTTCGTCCTTTTCCCTGAGAGAAGGCCGGGGAGTACAGCAAAGAGGCAGAGGGACTATACTGCACCGCGTAATCCCGGATCAGGTAAGGTAAGGCGGCGTAATTCCGGCCTGCTCCAGGCAGTTTTTTGCCCAACAATAAGGCTTCAAAAGGAATCCGGGAGAGCTGCCCATCCGGAATGATGATGAGGTTACGGTAGGCATGCGGGCGGGCCTCTAGCATAGGCGTGACCCAGCTTGCTCCAAGGGTGCTAGCCTGGCTTAGGTACTGCTCATAGGCTGCTTGGGGATTTCCTAAAAAAGCCTGCGGACTGCCCAGAAGTTGGTAAAACCGCTGGCTGATGGCCGTAAGACTGTCGGTTTGCGAAATGCGATGCCAGCTCAACTTGCGTCGATCCAAGGCGAATACATAAAGATGTTTATCTCCCTGGAAATAATGCAACAGCAAAGTTGAATCCGCTAACTTTTCCTGAATCTCGGCTACTTCCAGAACATTAACCTGAAACTTCAATTCAAAGTAGGTGGGAAAGGATTCCTTTACCCGGGTCAAATAGGCCTCGTAGGCCTGCTGCAATTCTATGAGTTTGGCGCGCCAGAGTTGGAGCTGACTTTGACGGGCATCCTGACAGCGCTGTTCCTCTCGCAGGGACTTGGCACTGTATTCGCGAATGCCTGCCTCTATGCGGGCTTCCTCTTCCAACCAACTGGAGGGAACTCCTGCAATGTGGCGGGCTTCGCTTTCCTGAGCCGCTTCGAGTAAAAGAAAGGCTTTACTTTTTTCTGCATACATAAAAGCCCGCTCCATCCAGCGCGGATCGGCGTCTGATTGATGCTGCATAAAAGCAGTTTCAATGGCTAACTCATAAGCAGGAAAGGCCTGCTCCGACCAATACAGTTTCGTCTCTGCGGGTAGGGGTCTTAGCCGGAGCTGGTCGAACCACTGTACACACAGATCAAAAATTTCCCAGGCTTCGGTCAGGTAAACCGGGTCTTGAGTCTGATGATATTTCGCCAGGAGAATTTCTCCTTTGCTTTTTAGGGCCATGAAGAAATAATGCTCGCTGCCAGGGTGGGGAGTTAAAGGGGGGTGATCCTGCCAGCGGTCAGATTCGAATCCTGGACAGAGCATTTGCAGGGATTGCTGATAGGAAGCCAGGGCGGCATCCAAATCGCCTCTGTTCTGGTAGGTGCGAGCCAGGAAATTGTTGCAGGCGCCGGTCAAGGGATGACCTTTGCCAAAGGTCTCCAAACGCCAGTCCAGGGCTTTTTGGTAGTATGGAAAAGCCGCTTCGTATTTTCCGATCGAGGCCAGGGTATCGCCTTGTTGAAGGAGTGACGCCCCCTGATCATTGTTGACCACCCTTTCGCCTTCTACCGAAAGATCATAATAATGGAGGGCAGAATCATTATAGCCCAATTCCAGGTGCATATCAGCCAGGCCTTCGTAGAGGAAGCGCATATAGGGTTTTCTGGGGGCACCGGTTTTTCGCCAGAGGGCATGGGTCGATTGATAATGATGAAGGGCTTTTTCGTACTCTCCAAGTTCATAGTAGACCCCGGCAATATTGTAATGCGGAATCCCCCGACTCATGTGGTCCATGGCATAATGCTCCTCATAGACCCTTAGTTCTTCCTGGTAAAAAGTGAGCCCGTATTCCACCCCTTTGCTCATTTTGCTGTAATTAGCGATTTCCCGAAGAATGGCTCCTTTCAGACCGGGGTCCAGGGGATTCATTTCATCGGTGGCTGCCAAGGCAGCATCTAGCTGGGTTCGATAATCAGGCCCTTTTTTCTGGAATCTTTTCTGATGTCGGGCTTGCAAAAACAGCCAGCGAGCTTTCAAGGCCGGCGGGAAAGAAACAGCCAAAGGCTTCAGCTGGGCTAAAAGGGCCTCCGCTTCCGGGCCTCGGTTACGGGCAATCAGGTGTTCCCATCTGGCCAATTCGATTTGCTGTCTGAAAGGATCTGGCAGAGGCGCGGCCAGGGAGGCAGCTCTATCCAGGGCCCGCATGGCAGAACGGGGATGGTAAGTCCGCCCTTGAAAAATCCCTTTCCAGTACCAGGCCTCCGCCTGGGTACTATCTTTTTCCAAGATTTTTTCCGCCAACGAACGCCCTTCTTCCCAGCTCCCACTCACGTCAAGCGCAGCGAAATCCTGGGCAGGTGAAAAAGACATGGACAGAAACAGGAAGCACAGACAAGGAAGGGAGGTAGAGCTAACGGCTTTTATCATAGATGATCAGGGGCATTTACTATTATAAAATACCTCCTGAAGACGTAGATAGTCAAGTTTATTCATCTGAGGAGGATAGAAAAAAAATCTCCCCACCTGATTACAGAAGCCCCTCCCTACCCCACTTACCAGAAAAGAAGGACATTTACGGCCTTTTTTGAACAACCTCCTACTTATTCTGTGTCATGAAAAAAGCTATCTGGGCAGCCTTGCTCATCTGTCTGCTCCCCACCCAACTCCTCATAGGTCAGGTCGCCTCTCAAAATCTGGCCCAACTGATACAAGCCTCTGAGGATATTCTGACGGGAAAAGTCCTCCAAATCCAGGATGGCTTCGTTTCGGTCGCCCAAGGCCAGTTACCCTACACTGAAATTACCCTGCAGGTATATGAGACCCTTAAAGGAAAGGCTGCCGGGACTTTTTCCTTCCGGCAATTTGGGCTGATCAAGCCCCGAAGACTCGCCAACGGCAAACAATATCTGGGCGTAACCCCTCCTGAATGGCCGCGCTTCACCCCCGGAGAAGAGGTATTGCTTTTTTTGTACAAAGGCTCCGCAGTCTCGGGCCTTCGCTCCACCGCAGGACTGGTGCAGGGAAAATTTCTCCTTCAGCAGGGGCGCGCCCTCAACGGAGCCGGTAACGCCTGGCTGTTTGAGGGATTGGATGGCTATCCCATGCAGCTCAGTGCAGCAGAACAAAAAATGATGCTACAAGGCGGGGCGGTTCCTCAGGGCGTTTTCCTGGGTCTCTTGCGCAAGGCAGTTTCCCAATCCTGGTTTTCCTCTTCCCACTAATCCCTTAAGCAAAGCTTCATGATGTATTTTCTCCGAACCATTTCCCTATACGCGCTTTGCCTTATGTTAGGCTCAGGCCTTAGCGCGCAAATCTTGATTTGCGATCCTGCCACCGAAACCCCCTATGCCTGGCCTGCCGGAGGTGCTACCTACCTGACAGATGGCGGCGTAACCGGTTCCGTGGCTCCCATTCCCACCTTTACCCTGGCCGACGCTGATGCGTTGACTGATTTTGCCTTTGCGGAGTGGAGTTCTGTAGGTACTTCTTCCTTTGTGGGGACGGATGGTGGCCTCATCGGAGCGCTGCCCGGCCTGCCTGCCGATGTAGACGAAACCAATGTGGGCCTGCTTTTTGATCCGACCTTCGTGGGGGATGTGCCCAATGGCGGAGGTATTTTTGTGATGTATGATGATGATGGGATGATCACTGCTTTGGTGGGGGCCGATCCTACCTCCGTGCTGGGGTTTGCCACCCCTGAGTTGGCTGATCCTATCACCTGTACTATTCTGGAAGCCTATGTAGTGGTCAATCTCAGCAAGCTAGACCCTTCCGATACGCCCCCGACTTCTCCCATCCCCGGAGCGATCTTTGCCGGGGTTTTTACCCACGAAATCGGGCATAGCTTAAACCTAGCTCATACCCAGACCGCGGGAAATGTGGTATTTACCTCCATTGGGGATACGCCCTTACCGACCGGTTGTCCAGCCTTACCTCCTCCAGCTCCCAGTATGGCAGCGATCAGCGACATCGAAACCATGTATCCCTTCCTGGATGTGTCGGGTACCTTTTTCACAGGGTTGGATCAGGGGAGCATCGAGCATCCTCAGGACAAAACGGCTATTTCTGACTTGAACCCGGCCGCAGGCTGGCCAGCCAGTTCCGGCACCATCACAGGGACGGTTTTTGATCTGGATGGGGTTACCCCCATAGGAGGCGTCAATGTAGTGGCCCGCAATGTGGAGTTGCCCCTTTCCGATGCGGTATCCATGCTCTCCGGAGCGGCTACGCAGACCGCAGGTGATGGCAAATTCACCCTCAACGGGCTGACTCCTGGGGAGGTCTATGTGCTCTTCGTTGAGGAAATTGCTGCAGGGGCTTACAGCCAGACCCCGGTAAGCCTTTCGGGCTTAGGCATTCCTGAAGAGTTCTGGAATGGTCCGGATGAAAGCAATGTGGGACTGACCGGCGCTACGCTGGAAGATTTGGTGTGCGATACCCTCAAAATTGTTCCCGTATCGGGCACGCCCTTTATCGCGGATATCACCTTGAATGATGTATCCCTGGGAGATCCTTTTGCGGTGGAATTCCTCAGTTTTGAGGGACGAATGGAAGACAAACGGGCTTTTCTGCAATGGCAAACCGCCACCGAAACCAACAACCTGGGCTTTGAGGTGGAGCATCGGCAGACCGGCCAACTTAGCTGGACAAATCTGGGCTTTGTACCGGGCCAGGGCAATAGTCAGGAGGTTTCAGAATATGCCTTTCGGACGGATGGCCTGCCAGTCGGCACCCATCTATTCCGCCTCCGACAGATTGACATAGATGGGCAGACAGGCTATTCCTCTCTGGTTGAATTAAGGCTTCTGCCCGATGGGCATTTTGTCCTCCACCAATTACACCCTAATCCTGCCGATGACCAACTCAGCTTAAGTGTGGAAGTAGGCCAGCCAAGGCAGATTTACACCAGTTGGGTGGATATGACAGGCCGGGAAGTCATGCGGGAAAGCTGGGAAATGCCCGCGGGACGTCATCAGCTCGCTATGGAAACGGCCTTATTGGCGGAAGGGCTGTATATGTTGCGCATCGAAGGCCTAGGGTTGCAGGAAGTCCATAAAGTTTGGATCAGGCATTAAGGAAAGCCCCTTTTAAATAGAATCCCGGAATCAGGCAGATAGCAAAGCCTGATTCCGGGATGTTGGTATACGGTAGTTTACTGTACCTCTTCGGGCGCATAAGCCCAATAGTCTACCACGAAGACTTTTTCCAGCCAGGGCTGAAGGCTTTGTACAAAGGCCTGATGCTGGGGATGGGGCGTATAGACAGAATCTCGGTCCTCGGTTGAAGCGAAGGTGACCAGGTAACAGTGGGTAAAATCCTGATGGAAGTTTTCCGGGCTATCATTGATGCCCCACTCAAAATCCACGATTTCAGGAATGGCGGCGGGCAAAGCATTAAAGGCTGCGTGCAGTTTGTCTACTTCTGCCTCCGGGGCATCGTCTTTGAATTTGAAGAGGACTACGTGGCGGAGATTTCTTTGAGCCATAGTTTCTGAGGATTCGGTTACGGTAGCGGCTGCTTCGGTTGTTTCGGCTACCTGGGCTTTGGGTTGGGTACAGGCAAAAGCCGCGAGGCATACGAGACTGCTGAGGAATAGGGTGATTTTATGCATGGTACGTATCGGTTTCTTTTTAATAGGTGGATTTTGGCGTCATAATCCGCCCATGCTGCCGCCATCAACTTTGATGCTGGCCCCATTGGTCGCAGAGGAAAGCGGACTGGCAAAATAGGCAATGGTATGAGCCACTTCTTCGACCTTGGCAAATCGTTGTAGGAGAGAAGATGTGCGCACCTCCTGAAAAAAAGCGGTTTCCACCTCGGCCACGCTTTTTCCTTCCTGCTTGGCTACCCCTTTTAAAAACTGCTCGGCTCCTTCGGTAAAGGTGGAGCCGGGAATGATGGTATTGACGGTCACTTCACTGCCACCGGTCAATTGGGCCAGGCCTCGGGAAACGGCCAGCAAAGCGGCTTTGGTCATGCTGTAAGCGATCAAATCCGCAGGTACCAGGGTGGCGCATTCGCTGGAAATAAAGAGGATGCGGCCCCAATTGGCCTTAAGCATCTTCGGCAAATAGTGGCGCGAAAGGCGCACTCCACTCATGACATTGACCTCAAACTGGCGCTGCCAGTCTTCGTCTGCTGTTTCGAAGAAGGGCTGCGAGGTGTAAATGCCTACATTATTGACCAGGATATCGATTTCAGGTAGCTGTTCGGTGAGCCTTTGTAAGTCCGCTGCCTGGCTGGCGTCCGCTGCTATGCCGTGAATGTCTGCCTGGGGCAAGGCTGCTTTGAGTTTGCTGATTGCCGCCTGTACACCGGTCTCGGAGCGTCCGTGCAGATAGACGCTCGCGCCTTCCTGGGCCAGGGTTTTTGCGGTGGCGAAGCCTATGCCAGCAGTAGAACCTGTAATGAGGGCGGTTTTATGGGTGAGTCCTAAGTCCACGTTTATTGGTTCATTTTTCGAAGAGGAAAGATGCTGTCTTTTTGTTCAGGATGGTTTACCGGATTTAGCAATTATTTGAACAATATTAACCTTTCATCACTTCCGAGCCCTCGAGCAGGTCAAATAGCTTCAAGCTCTACTAGATTTAGGAAAGCTTGTGGACAAAATAAGGGGCAGCCATGAGACAATCCTAAAAAAGACCTAGCTTTAGGTAACAGAAACCATGGCAGACCAGGTTCCTGGGAATTCAGTCCATGCCAGCGATTTCTTCCGCGAATTACGGCTCATTTTTTTCCAAATTCTGCACGTTGAGAAAGACAATCTTTACCTATGCCCTGATCACTTCCCCTTTGCTGGCGCTTTTTGCAGTCAGCCCTTTTTTCATTTTTGACGTGCTGGACCTGAAGCGAGGCTTTGGATTTTTCATTTCGGTGCAAATCAGCGTAATCCTGTATTGGCTGATCAACCATTACCTTTTTGTCATCCGGGAAAAGGAGTTCCGCTGGAATTTCATCCTACTTAGCTATTTCCTGACTTTTTTTTCCAACATCCTCAAAGCTCCTTTTCAATCCTTTGTCCAATTTCGCGGAGTGGTTGAGCAGTATCTGGTCCAGCCCATTGCCATGACCATCGTTTTGAATACCTTGATTTTGCTCATCATTAATGTCATCGTTGGAGAAAGCAAAAGACAAAAGGCTGATCGCACCATCGCTACCCTGCGCATGCAAAAACTGGAGGCAGAAAACCAGGTCCTGATGCGGCAGCTGCAACCGCATTTTTTGTTCAATGCCCTGAGCATCCTCAAATCTCTCATCCAGGAAAATGCCTCGATGGCAGAGACCTATACGGTCAAACTATCGGATTTTCTGCGGTATGCGGTGGAATCACATCAGGCAGAAATGGTGAGCATAGCTGATGAAATGGCCTTCGTGGAGAACTATGTAGCACTGCAAAAAATCCGATTTGAGGAGGCCTTCACCTTTGAGGCAGAGCTTCCCGCAGACATCATGTCCTATCGGGTGCCCGTATTTGCCCTGCAAACCCTGGTCGAGAATGCGTTCAAGCATAATTATTTTACCGAAAAACGACCGCTCCACATTCGCATTGAAGCGGAGGCAGGATGTCTGAAGGTGGTGAACAATATCGTTTCCCTGAAGGTAACAGAACGGGCGGGTACAGGATTGGAAAATCTTTCGAAAAGGAGTGCGTTTTTGACCGAAAAACCCATTGATATTATCCAGACGGATACGCAGTTCCAGGTATTACTTCCATACGTTAGCCCATGAAGATCGCCATCATTGAAGATGAGAAACTCACGGCCCGGGATTTATCCAGAACCATAGAGGCCGTAGAACCCGGAGCGAAGATTGTGGCGATCCTGCCTAGTGTAGAAGAGGCCTGCGAATTTTTGGAAACGGAGCCTCAGATCGATCTGATTTTTTCAGACATCCAGCTGGGAGATGGGTTGAGCTTTGAGATTTTTGAAAAAACTGCCGTCAAGGTCCCCATCATCTATTGCACCGCTTTTAACCAATACGCCCTGGATGCTTTTAAAACCCTGGGGATCGATTATCTGGTCAAGCCTTTTTCAGCAGATACCGTAAAGCAGGCGCTGGAAAAATACCATACCCTGCAAAACAGCGCCCAGGCCCCCCAGCCCGCCTATGCAGATCTCATGCATGCCCTGAAACAGCAGCTCAGCCCTGCTAAAGCTCCTTCGGTTATTATCCAGCAAGGTGATAAAATCATTCCTTTGCCGGTGGAGAAGATCGCCTTGTTTTTTATCGAGCATGACGCGGTTTTTGCCTATACCTTCCAGGGAAAAAAGCACCTGCTCAATCACAAGCTCAATGAATTAGAAGAGCGCTACACCCCTACTTTCTTCCGGGCTAACCGTCAGTATTTGATCAACCGTAAAGCGGTAAAAGATGCTTCCCATTACTTCAATCGTAAGGTCATGGTGCATCTGAACTTCCCTTTTGACGCTCAAATTCTGATCGGCAAAGTCAAAATCACGGCCTTTCTGGAATGGCTGGCGAATACTTGACCGGCCACTCTGTCCACTTTAATCCCAATTTGTCCATTTTACTGAGTTTTCTATTCAATAGGCTATAAGCCCGGGCTAGTTTTGGGTCATAATCAACAACATTATGACACCAAGATTTCATCCCGTATTGCTTACCGCCCTCCTTTGCTGGTTGGGCCTGGGCCAGGTCCAGGGGCAAGCCGAAAGCCGAGGTCAGGGCATTTCCAGCACGGTCTTTCACAGCCTGGAGGAAGTACTGGATTATACGGACAACCAAAGTCTTAACCTTCGTAACGATGCCCTCCGGTTAGACCAGGCAAAGAAAGCCAAACTGGCCGCCGTCCTGGGCACCGTAGACATTACCGGAGCCCTCCTCTCCGCCCAATTCACCAACAATACCAACCTGGGGGTGAATTTATTTCCAGCCGAAATCTTCGGTGGAGAACCGGGTACCTTCCGGGAGGTAGAGATGGGGGTACAGTACAATACCAACCTCACCAACTACGCAGATGTCAAACTCATCAACCCCGCTGGCTGGTCCAACTTGAAACTGGCCAATATTAACATCGACCTGAGCAGTACCAATCAGCAGGTTTCCCGCAAAAATCTCCAGGAGAACATCGCGGCGAATTACTACAACATTGTCAGCCTGCAGGAGCAAATCGAGAGCAGCAAACAAAACCTGGCTGCTTCGGACACCTTACACCAAATTGTGGTGCACAAGTATGAGGAAGGCCTGGTCAAGCAGCAGGATGTGAACGACAGCAAGGTCAACTACCTGAACACCCAGGAAAGTCTGCATCAGTTGGAATACCTGCTGGAACAGTATTACATCAGCCTGAAACTCCTGTGTGATATCCCGGAGGAAACCGCGGTGAACATACAGCCCGGAAAGGTGGCTCCGCCTTCTTTGTTGATGCCAAGCATTCAACTCAACGGCTTAGAGCTGGAACAGGCCCGCTTACAGGAAGCATATGCCTTACAAAGCTACAAAGGGACCAAGGCGGCTTATCTGCCCTCGCTTTCCTTGCAGCTTTCCAACTCCAATAACCTCTACAATACGGAATTCGAGCCTTTTACCGGAAACTGGATCAATAGCAACTATATCGGGGTGAACCTGAATATTCCGATTCCCAGTTCCCAGCGCGTCAGCCAGACCTACGCGGCCAAGTACGATTATCAAATGGCGATCAACCAGACCGAGCAGGCTCGCATCAAAGCCAGTCTGGATCAGAAAAGCCTGAAAAATGAATATGAAAAAGCTCAGTCTCAAGCCAGAACCAATCGGGAAATTTTAAGCCTGCGCCAGGATACCTTTTACAAAAACCAGGAACTCTACCGGGAAGGTCTGATTAGCCTGGAACAAACCATCAACAGTTTCAACGCCATGGTCAACGCACAGTATGCCCTGATCTCCTCTGAGGTCTCCGTAGACCTGGCTTTATCCAACATCAACATCCATAATAACATCAGATAACATGAAGCGATCATTCATCCTCCTCAGCCTTTGTGGAGCCCTCTTTTCCCTCTCTCTTACTTCCTGTGGAAAAGTAACGGCTGAAACCAAACCCATCCGTAAGGATGTAACGGAAACCGTGTTTGCCTCCGGTTCCCTGCAGGCGGAAGGCACCTATCAGCTGACCGCCCGAACCGCTGGATATATCAGCGAACTGGCCATCACCGACGGAGATATCGTGAAGAAAGGCATGGTCCTGGCCGTGATCGATAACCAGGAAAACTTCATCAATACACGTGGCGCCTCCGAGTTACTGGACATCGCCAAAAGCAATACCCAGGAAGATTCTCCTTTGCTTCAGCAAGCTGAATATGCCATCAAAATCAACCGGCAGAAAATGGAGCAGGATCAAAAAACCGAGCAGCGGTATAAGCGCTTGTTGGCCAGCAACAGCATCGCCCGGATAGACTACGAAAATGCCTTATTGGCTTACCAGACTTCGGTTAACAACTATGAGTCGGCGGTAGAAAGTTACCAGCAGTTGAAGCGCGACGCGGAGCAGCAGGTGGTGAACAACCAAACCAGTGTAGGCATTTACTCCACCGCCCTGGGCAACAACCAGGTCAAAGCCCTGAGTCGAGGCAAGGTTTACCAGACTTATAAAGAAGTGGGCGACTATGTGCGGCAGGGAGATGTGATTGCGCTGATCGGAAGTCCGGATGTTTTGTACGCCGAAGTGAACATAGACGAAAGCAACATCGCCCGCATCCAGGTGGGACAGGAAGCAGTCATCGAATTGAACACCCATCCCGGAGAGACCTTGCGGGGAACTGTCAAGGAGATTAATCCTTCTTTCAACCAAGCCTCCCAGTCCTTCATCTGTAAGCTCTACTTCGCGGACAGCCTCGGCTTCCAGATTGTCAATACGCAACTGCAAACCAATATCGTAGTAGGCGAGCAGCAAAGTGCCCTGCTCATCCCGCGCAACTACCTCGACTTTGGGGGCTATGTGCAGATCAAAGGCCAGGAAGAAAAGACCAAGGTCAGCACCCAGTTTGTCAGCAATGAATGGGTGCAGGTCCTCTCAGGCATAGACGAAAATACCATCCTGGTGACCGACAACCTCATCACCCAAAACTAGTGGTCTCATGAAATTACCCGTCAACTTAGAAATCGCCACCACCCACATTCTCAAAGGTTTTAAGCAAACCATGGTGGCAGCCCTGGGGGTATCTCTGGGAGTGGCGATCTACCTCTTCATGAACTCCCTGGATTCTGGCTTTAGCAGCTTTTCCCGGGACAATATATTCGAGACAAATGCCCACGTAAAGATCTTTCGGGACGATGAGCTTAGCCGTTCCCTTTTACCCAAAGAAGAAGGAAAAATCCACGCCATCGTCAATCCGCAGATCACGACCCTGTCCAAGACGCTGGTCAACCCGCTCGCCATACTTGAGGAGGTTAAGGAAGAGCCTTATATCACCAATGCCATCGCCCAGATTGACTACACCCTTTTTTATAATCGGGGAAAAACCCAGATAAAAGGGGCAGGTATAGGGGTCGATATGATCGAATACGATAAGATGTTCAATACCCAAAAGCACATGGTGGCAGGTCAGGTTTCCGATCTGGCCAACAATGCCAACGGCATCATCATCGGTAGCGGGGTGGCCGAAAAGCTCACCCTGGATGTAGGGGATAATATTACAGTTTCTTCTTCCTATGGTGTTACCAAGGTGCTGCGGATTGTCGGCATCTTCAAGTTCGGCACCCGTCAGATCGACGATGCTCGTTCCTATGTCAATATCTCGACCGCTCAGCAGTTTTTACAAGAAGGCCCTTCCTATGTCAACACCATTTATGCCAATACCCTCAATCCAGACATCAGTGAGGAATATGTAGAAAAGTTGCAACGCATCACCGAGTACTCGGTCGAGGACTGGAAGACGACCAATGCCGATATCGTTTCTCAGGACACGACCCGAGGAACCATGATGACCAGTATTTCTTTGTCCATTCTGGTGCTAGCGGGCTTCATTATCTACAATATCCTTAGCTCCACTATCTCCCAGAAGATCGATGATATCGCCATCCTCAAAGCCACGGGCTTTTCCAGTCGGGACGTGATTTCCATCTTCATGGTGGAAGCCCTCATCATGGGGGTGATTGGAACCCTGGTAGGGCTGGTCATCGGCTCAGTGCTGATCTTCATTTTGTCCAATGTATACATGGGCGGACCGGTAGGCTATTTCCCCATCTCCTATGAGTGGGGCCTCTACCTCCAGAGCTTTTTCCTGGGCTTACTGATGACGCTTTTTGCAGGCTATATGCCTTCTCGCCAGGCTTCACATGTGGACCCCGTTGACATTTTCCGTAAGTAATCCTCCCCTTTAATCCGAAAAAAATGAACCATCGAGAAGTAGTATTAAGTACCCACCAGGTCGGTAAATATTTCCACAAGCCCGTCAAGTTCCGGGTTCTGGATGACATCAGCTTTGAGGTCTACAAAGGGGAGTTTCTAACCCTGGTCGGCAAAAGCGGCTCCGGCAAGTCCACCCTGCTCTATATCCTTAGCACCATGGATACCCAGTACGATGGGGAACTCCATATCCTGGGAGAAAAAGTTACAGGCAAAACCAGCGACCAAAGCTCGCCTTTACGGAACAACAATATCGGTTTTGTCTTCCAGTTCCACTATCTGCTGCCGGAGTTTTCTTGTTTGAAAAATGTCATGCTACCCGCCCTCAAGCTGGGAGCATATAGCTACGAGGAAATTGAGCATCGGGCTTACCAAAAGCTGGAAATCCTGGGCTTAAAAGACCAAGCTTTGAAACAAGCCTCTAAGTTGAGTGGGGGCCAACAGCAGCGGGTCTCTATCGCCCGGGCCCTGATCAATGACCCGGCCATCATCATGGGCGATGAACCCACGGGTAACCTGGATGGAAAGAACACCCAAATCGTCTTTGACATCTTCCGACAGCTCTCGGAAGAATACGGACAAACCATCATCTCGGTAACCCACGATAATGATTTCGCCAAAGCCAGCGACCGCACCATAGAACTGGCTGACGGGAAGGTCATCAGCCTGGATAAAGTTTATGCTTAACCTTCTTAATCCTCAAACAAATGCACTTTTTAATGCCTCTCTTTATGCTGACCCTGATCAACCTGGGAATAGCCCCAGCTGCCATGAGTCAGGATAGCATCCTTGGCACCTGGCAAGCTCCTGAAATGGAAAACATGACCATCCAGGTTTATGAAGCGCAAGACGGATATATTTATGGAAAAATCACCGCGGCCGACGAGCCGGACTGGGTGGATAAGATCATCCTGAAAAAAGCATCCTTTGACGAGAAACAAACCGCCTGGGTGGGCGAGATCTACAGCCTGCGGGCAGGCATGAATGTTGACGTAGTCATGACCCTGGAAGAAGCAGAGAAACTGAAAATCGTAGGCAGCAGATTTGGCATGAGCCGCACTTTTTATTGGGTGCGAAAGTAGGGCTTCGATCATCCACTCTCCCACCCGAAAGGACTCTTTCGGGTGGGAGAGGCTTATCTCAGCAAGGGAAAAACATCTCCCTTACTCCAAGGCCCAGTCGAAATGGCGCTGGGCAATTTCATGTTTATGGGTTTCCATATAGGACACCAGGGCCGCCTGGGCAGGCGTGAGGTTTTTACCCTGGTTATAGATAAGGTTCCAATTGGTGATGATGGGCAGTCCTTTAAAGGGGTAAATATGAATGTTTGCGTTTTCTATTCCCGTCCGCAGTCCAATCAAAGGCACGACCGAAACGCCGATCCCGGCATAAATGGCTTGTTTTACCGCTTCATTGGACACCAGTTCCATAGACTTCCCCACTTTGATCTGATTTTCGGCCAGATAAGTCGTCATGGCGTTTCGGGTAGCGGAGCCTTCCTCCCGAAATAATAAGGTGAGTTTCTCCAGATCCTTGGGCCTTTTTAGCTTTTCCTTATAGATTTTACTTCCCACCAGAAAAAGGCGATTCTCCATCAGCTCGACCTGATGAACCTTCACATCCTTCGGTAAGACAGAGACCAGCGAGAAATCACTGTCGTTCTGGATCAGGCCTTCGATTACTTTGTTCTTATTGGAAACATCAATGAAGATTTCTACTTCCGGATATTGATCCATAAAGGGTTTGAGGAAATAAGGGATTACATACTTCCCGGTGGATACCACCGATATCTTGATCTTCCCGGTCAATAGCCCCTTATACTGCGCCACCGTATAGCGAATGGCATCCGCCTCTTCCAGAATTTTCCGGCTCCGCTCGGCGATCTCTTTTCCGAAATCCGTGAAGTAAAGTTGCCTCCCGATCACTTCGGTCAAGGGTAATTCGAACTGATCTTGCAATTTTTTTAGCTGGATAGACACCGCGGGCTGAGTCAAATGAAGCTCTTCTGCAGCCCGGGTAACACTCTGACATTCAGATACCTTAAGGAATATGCGCAACTGGTGCAGGGTGTAATTCATAAATTATTGTTTATGATTTACATTAAAAATTTAAATAAAAATTTATGTATTCGAAGATGCATATTCGCGTATCGATAAACAAACCTTACCTGTCATTTAACTCAAAATCGTTATGCCGATTCCTAAAGTTTTACCGCAAGCTCAATCAGGAAACCAAGCGCCCAAAGCAGCAGGGAACCTGACCATCCATGTGCATTCGAATCGCAATCATCCCTGTTCGATGTCCGAAACCCAGAAACAAATCCAGCAGGAGAACGCCCCCGAACTGGGAGAACTCTTCCAAGAAACGCTGGCGCAAAAAGGACAAGCTGACCAAACAAATATAGAATGGTTGGGGCCTGACGAAGTAGTGGTGGAAGGCCTTTCCCACATGACGCTACATAGCTTTATCCTGAAAGCAGAAGCCCTCGGCAAGTCCGTTTGCTACACCAAAACCCTCACCGTAAAGATCACTGACTAAGGGAAATGGATATCCAAACGCTGATTGATAACCTGACCAATCCTGCGCTCCTTTTTTTTCTGCTCGGCATTCTGGCAGTTCAGATAAAAAGTGATCTGCAAATCCCGGAGAACAGCTCAAAGTTCATTTCCATCTATTTGTTGATGTCCATTGGTTTTAAAGGGGGGCAGGAGCTCTCCCACAGTGGATTGAACCTTGAGGCTGTCTCCTCCATGGGGTTGGGCGTCTTCCTGGCAGTAGCTATCCCCCTGGTTTCCTTTTTTATCCTAAAGCGGAAACTCAGTATAGCCAATGCCGGAGCCATCGCCGCCTCATACGGATCGGTCAGCGCCGTTACTTTTGTAACCGCTACTTCCTTTCTGGATTTTGAATCGGTCAGCTTCAATGGACATATGATTGCCGTCATGGCGCTGATGGAAGCCCCCGCCATTATCATTGGGGTACTCCTCATCAATTATTACAAGCGAAGCGAAGGCAAAGATCCATCCCGTTTGTCCAGGTTATTGTGGCATTCCGTAACCAACGCCAGTGTGCTGCTGATCCTGGGTAGCCTGCTCATCGGATACCTTGCTACTCCGGCCCAGGCAGAAGGAATTAAACCCTTTACCACGGATATTTTTGAGGGCTTCCTGGTGATTTTTCTGCTGGATATGGGGATCGTGAGTGGCAAGCAACTGGCCACCATTATGCGAAAGGGGATTTATCCTTTCCTCTTCTCCAGCCTCATGCCCTTTGTGCATGGGCTGATCGCCCTGGCCATCAGCATGCAGATCACGGACCAGCCCGGCAATCAACTGCTCTTTGCCATCCTGGGAGCCAGTGCCTCTTACATCGCCGTCCCGGCGGCCATGAAGAACGCGGTACCTGAAGCCAACCCTAGCTTATATCTGCCCATGGCTTTGGGGATCACCTTTCCCATCAATGTGATGGTAGGTATACCCTTTTATTATTCACTCATCGTGTTCACGTCTTAATCCCTCCATATGCAAGCAGTTAGAAAAGTAGTTATAGGCCTGATGATCGGTGGCGGCTTTGGTGCCAAATTGGCTTCCTTTTTACTCCTGACTCAGCCCGGTCCCTATGATTGGAGTTGGATCAGTCTAGGCCTGCTTCTGGGAGGAAGCCTGGGCGTGGGGATTGCCCTGTTGTTTTCCAAGCCGCTCCTGCATAGCATGGCCAGATATAGCATGGCCATACATCTACCGAAGCAATATCCCGCAAGGGAAACTGATGAGCACATCACTACCTTAAACCGGAAAGAAACGAAAAGAAACCCGCAGAGAAAGGTTCCTGCCAGGCCTTTCATAGCGACCTCATAAAGAATTAAATCATGCCATCCCTCAAGCAACGGAGCATGCAGCCCCATTAAGACAAGTTCGATTTCATGTACGACTCTTCCAGTATTTCTCAAAGTTTGGTTTACTTCATTCAGTAGCATGGGCAATGTATGCTCCTCCCTCACGTCTTGTGCGAGCGTGGGGGATTTTTTTTTGTTGTGGAGTAATGCCGATCTGAAAACAGGAAGTCAGGTCTTTTTGGCCTACCCTCCGAAAGAAGGGATAAAGGTGGGTAAAAAAAACTTTAGTAAAGAGGGGAAAACTTTATAAACAAGGTATATCACCCATTACAAGGAGCCTATTAACCGTATTTGGTGAGGCTTTATAGCAATGATGCTACCCTTACAAGAAGCAAAATATCAAGAAATTTATTTTGAATTTTACTAGTGTATCTTTTGGGGAAGTTTTTCAAAAACTAGAAACATTTCGATTCCCTTTACTACCCTCGAAGCAACCAATCATTACGACAAATATGAAATGATTCTCTATAACTATTAGTTATATTTATAGCCTTTCCATCTTTCATAACCACCCATCCCCCATCTCTTCGAATATATTCTTTAACGTTGAGCAGATTTACCAGGAACCCTTTACTGGGGCGGCAGAAGCCATAACGCGTCAGCTGATGTTCCATGTCTCTCAACAACCTGGGCAGTTCCACCGACTTGGTACCTACCCCCTCTTCCTCTGGCGCAAAGAGAATGGCTTGGGAACGGGTATTCATGGCTTCCAGGTATAGGATTTCCTCGGGATCGACAAATTTTTCTCCTGAAGCAATAGGAAGACTGATCTTGCGAGGGACCGGAATCCTATCGCCTTTTTTGTCTACCAGCTTTTGTACCGCTGCTTTTAAATCGTTGATTTTTATTGGTTTGGCAAGGTAATCGAGCACCTGCTTTTTGATGGCCTTAATAGCATATTCTTCATGGTCTGTGGTGATGATGATTTCGAAAGCGGTAAAAGGGATGGCTTCCAAAACATCAAAACCGGTACCGCGATCGAGACGCACATCCAAAAACACCAAGTCAGGCCGAAACTTTTTAATATGTTCCACTGCTTTTTTCGAGGTGGGGGACTCTGCTACAATTTCAATCTCAGGACAATACTTTTCCAGTTTATACCGAAGGTTTTTCATACCGGAAGGTTCGTCTTCCACAATAATGGCTCGAAAGGTTCTCATATTTTTTTAGTCGTTAGATATATAATCTATGGACACAGTGCTTAGGCAGAGATTTCGCGATAAGGGATTTTGATTTTTACTAAGGTCCCGAGTGGCTTTTCAGGCTTACCTTTGTCGATGATCTCCAGGCGGGTTCCCCGGGAGCGACTGATACTTTCAATCCGCTCTTCGTTGATAGCCATACCATGAGATTTTTCATTTAGTACAGAGCTCTTTTTGATTTTTTTAGCATTTTTCCGGCCTATTCCGTCATCATCTACCTCAATCAACAGATATTCTTTGTCCCGGTTGAAGCGGATCGTAATGGTTCCCCCTTCGGGTTTGGGATTCACGCCATGGAAATAGGCGTTTTCAACGAAGGGTTGAATGACCATCGCTGGGATTTTTACCACCTCCGTCGAAAGGCTAGGATCAACCTCTATCAAGTAGGCGATTTTGTCCTCAAAGCGTAGCTTCAGGAGTCCTAGGTATTTCTTTAACAGATCAATCTCCTTCTCAAGAGTATGCCCCCCTTCCCTTGAACCATAAAGAATCCGACGGCTTATGTAAGCAAAATCCGAAAGATATTCAGAGGCTGCTTCTTTATTTCCGGTGATCACAAGGCCTTCAATAGCATTAATGGTATTAGAGACAAAATGTGGATTAATTTGGGAACGTAACGCTGCCATACGGGCATTGATCTTCTGGGCTTGCGCTTCTTGATAGAGCAAAATAAAAATCAACGCAAAAACGAGGATCACGCCTAAGGAACCCCATAAGATTAAGTGGCGAGTTCGGGCCGATTTCTTTCCAATAGTCAGTAGTTCATAGTTTTTCAGCCGCTCTTTAGCCTCAATTTGGGCCAGGGTTAATTTATACATTAGTCGGCCTAAATGCTCGAACTGAAAGTGAGTAAAGTTTTGATTATAGGCATCAAAGCATGCAGACTTTGGGTTTCGACACATCCGCACAATATCATCTAATGCCTGTCCCAGGATTCTCTGATCTTTTTCCTCACTGGCCGACTCGAAAGCTTTGAGATAATAACCGTAGGCTTGCATGGTTTCCAGGGAATCTTTGGTGTACCATCGCCTTAAGCTAAATAGCTTCCCTAGTTTGATATAGGCCCTAAAGTGGCTTTCTGGTAGGATGTCTAATAATTCTTCAGCAAAGCCTACTCCTTCATAAAAAAGCGAATCCTCCGCTTCCACATCTTCCTCAATATTCATATCAGCTACTTGTTCAAATTGCTTCCGACGGAGATAGCTTAGGTTCTCTAGGGAGATCGCTTTAATGTCCTGATTTTTCTCAATCCGCCCAATTTCAAGGGCTCGCATATAATGTTGGTCAGCCAACTGATATTTTTTCTGTCTCAAAAAAATCCCAGCCTGATCTAAATCTAATCGGGCAAGAGAAACAGAATTACCTAATTCCTTAAAGATTTCGCGCGCTCTGCGGAAGTAACTCTCAGAGCGAGCCTTATCCTTTTCCTCATAAATATTCCCTAGATCATGGTAAATCTCTGCCCTCAATTGCCTGACTTGCTGTGGTTGGATATCAGAAATCTGCTCTAGCAGGGAAAGAGCTTTATCCTGGTAAACTTGCGCTGCCTCAGCCGCATCAGCTCTCTCATAAAGAATCCCCAGTAAGTTATTGACTTTGGCCTGCCATAATATTTCCCCTTTCCGATGAAAAATGTCTTCACTGATCTTAGCAGCCAAAATCAGATCAGCAATATTTTCTCCAAAAAATTCATTCTGACTATTCAACAAAGCCACCCAGTAAAGGCTTTCTGCCCTCAAGCAAGGAGCATCAATGGAAGCGGATGCAACCTCAGCAAAGTCCGCGTATTCCCTCGCTTGTTTAGGATAGGTACCTGCCAGTATATCAGCAGCATAAATCGCCTCCCATATATGGCGATTTTCGACTGGAATGGGCCAAGAATCAATTACCGAATCGGAATCTAGATAACTCGTTTGGTCAACCTGTTGAACCAACTGGTTGATAAAGTTTGTCCTATTTTCTTGCTTACACCCCAAGAAAGAGAGGCTTATAAGCAATGATAACATTAGGCGATTCATAGTAAATGTTTCTTGGTGATTGCAAAAGAGATAATACTTTTAATCATTTACTTGATCGAACAGATTAAAGAGATTAAATCATTTTTTGGATCACAAAAACACCAACTATTGACAAGAAAAGCTAACCTGTTTAGAGTACTCACAGCTACTTGATCTTTTTTAATTACTGCTCTTTCCTTTTACCTTCATAAATACTCCTGGGAGACGAATTGGCCTCATTCTTATATCCACGACTTGGAATTATCCTCACTAATTATAGCAGCCACAACACAACTCACTTAATCAAAAAGGCATTTCACTTAGCGTAAGGCCCTACTCACTACATAGGCATTGAATGGCGAGCAACATAACAATATTATTACGAATGTAAAAAAAAGATGATTTGGCCACAACCAAATCATCCTTTTAAGTTGGACAGAGGGCTTCTATTTAGATTTTCTTTCGCCCATTCTGTTACGTCTCAGCAGTGAGATAATTCTCGTAAAGATGTCCAGCAGCCTACTAATCAATGCCGCGATAAGCATTAAGATTTTGAGCCACTGAAGAAAGCTGTTAATTCCTAATGGATAAAGCATAATAAGAAATTTAAATGGTTTAGTGTCTCTAGCTTAAATAATTAAGTTAGAGATACTTTTATTATGCTGTTTTTTTTACACAAAACCAAATCCTTTAACCTACCCATATTTGACTTTACAGATCGAGTCGGGGTAAGTTCCTTCGTATTTCAAATACCCAGATAATACAGCCCCTCTTGTATTCCTTATCTTTTCCACAATTTATTTAGCCTTACCTTTATTTGTACACCTACTTTATTCCAATAGGTGTAATTACAAAATTACAGCCGCTCGCTTTTTTCCTTCCAATCGATTAAGGAATGACGCCATAAACTTAGCAAGTTTGACAGCCTTAGGTTACATATATCAACTCCCTTTTCCACT
>JBCBGC010000077.1:0-37695 GCA_038527215.1 Bacteroidota bacterium | reverse complement strand
GTGGCTACGCATAAAATGACCCCATCATATTTTCCGTCAATCGATGTATCAAAATTCTGCCCATCAGAATAAGTGGTATAGCTGCTGAAATGATCGGACCTGAAATCGTCAGCTTCGAAAATCATTTGAATATCCCAATAGTTCATGGCGACTCGGTCATGCATGACAACCCTTACATTTTCTTTGAGAACCCTCTTGGAGAAATTCAGAATAGATTTTTCTAAGTCAGGATGATCCAAAGAAATAGATGCTTTATCCTGATCAAGCTTTTGCCTAAGCCCTGTTACGCCACAGGAGGATAGGATTATAGTCAATATGAGTATGACGAAATAAATGCTTCTCATTTTTTCTTTTTGCTTGCAGAGGCCCTTCCCCAGGCTTGACCGAGCCAAGAACCAAGCCGTGTTTGATCCCGTGCACCGATCAGGTAAGGTAGCGCTCCTTTTGCATGCCCGCCTATAACCGACCCTGGGCTTAATAAGTTGAGGATATTTGGGCAGATGGCCAAGTAATTTTCCCCTCCTCTTTAAATACCAGACAGTCCTTGTCCAGCATATTGGAGGGAAGCATTCGCTCCAGTTTGCTCCTTACAAAGACCGCTGGGAACTGTAGACATGGTCCAGCTTACGCTATGGTCTAAGAGATGATACGTACCAGGGTCTTTTCATCCGAAATTTAGCTCATTTGCCCGGCTAATATCTCTGTAATAATCTCCCGCGTATTGACCTCCTAAATAATTCAATCCTGGGTATTTTAGATCATGAACATTTAGTCAAGAAAACTATCTATCCAGAAATCAAGCATATTCGGAAAAAATACTTGCTAGGATTGAGTGCAATCGGCTGTTTGCTGATCATCAGTCAGATACTGCTACAACGGCAGATCGCCAAACAGGGAGGAGATGCCGAAGTCATCAATATTGCCGGGAGGCAGCGGATGCTAAGCCAGAGAATTGCCAAGCAAACCTTGGCTTTCACCTTAGCCACTTCTGAAGAAGGCAAAAGCGAATGGGAAGCAGCATTGAGTAAAAGTATGGCCCTCTGGGAAGGCGCTCATGCCTGGTTACGGAATGATGAGGCCAGTCTTGCCTTGCAGACCCCTGCCCTCCGCAGGAAGTTTGATAGCCTGGAAGTTTATCGCCAGGGCTACCTGGGGATCATCCAGGAGATCCTCGAAAAAGACGAGCTAGGTTCTCTGGATGAGCTATACCGCTTCGAGTCGGCTTATTTGCCGCTCATGAATCGCATAGTCAGCCAGTATGCGGCCCATTCGCGCGCCAAAACCAGTGACTTAAGTATCCTGGAATATGCTATCCTGCTGATTGCCCTCGGTCTGCTTGGGGTAGAAGCAAGATGGATTTTCAGGCCCTTGATGCGGGATTTACAAGCTGCATTTGCCCAAAGGGAAAAAGATGCAGAAGCGCTAAAAGATAAAAATACCGATCTGGAAGTGGCTTTGGTTGCTGCTGAGGAGGCTACAAAAGCTAAATCCGCCTTTTTAGCCAATATGAGTCACGAGATCAGAACGCCCATGAATGGCATCATTGGCATGTCGGAACTGCTCGGTCAAACTTTCCTCAATCAAGAGCAGCGCGAATATGTCCAAGCCATCAGTTTCAGTGCGGAGAGTCTCCTGACGATTATCAACGATATCCTGGATCTTTCCAAGATAGAGTCCGGTAAACTGCTGATCGAAGAAACTTCCTGTGACTTGATCGATGTGATCGAGGATACCATGGCTTTATTGAGTCCCATGTTGGGGAGAAAGGATTTGGAAACCTTTTATGATTGGGATTCGAACATTCCTCAATACGTCTTAGCTGATCCCGTTCGCATCAGGCAGATTCTGTTGAACCTGCTGGGCAATGCCATCAAATTTACCCACGAAGGGCATGTATATCTCCGAGTGAACTTGTTATCACAGTCGCAGGATGCATTGGACCTTGAGTTTCATGTGGTAGATAGTGGAATAGGCATCACCCCGGAGCAGCAGCGAAAGCTCTTTCAGGCCTTTACCCAGGCTGATAGTTCCACGACCCGTAAATACGGCGGGACAGGGCTGGGCTTAACCATTTCCAAAAAGTTGGTCAACCTGATGGGAGGAGAGATAGCGGTAAAGAGTCAGATGGGAAAAAATTCGGATTTCTATTTTAACCTGAAACTCAAGAAAGATCCTAAACCGATTCCGCGAGACGAATTGAATTTTTCCTATTTAGAAGGCAAACATGTTTGGCTGATTGATGACTATCAGCTCAACCTTTCCGTTTTGGAAAAGCAATGTGAAAATTGGGGATTAACCTATACCTCTTTTCTTTCTCCGGAAGCAGCCTTGGCGGAAGCCGTCAACTGTCTGCAATTCCCAGACTTGATTATATCCGATTATCAGATGCCCAATATCAATGGATATCAATTGAGCAAGCAGATGCAGAAGTTTCAGGCTTTTACAGCTATCCCCTGCATTTTGCTCAGCTCCGATACGGAAATTCCCAAATCAGAAAGGGATCATTTTTTCCGCTGCCTCTTTAAACCCACGCGATTCAAAGTTTTGGGCTCTACGCTCCTGTATGCCCTGGGTAAGCAGGCGGATATCCAACCGGTAAAGAAGGCTTCTTACGAAAACCTGGCAGAGGAGTATCCGATCAACATTCTCCTGGCTGAGGATAACCGGATCAACCAGAAATTTATGCTGCGGTTGCTGGAGAAAATGGGCTTCACCACGCAATTGGCTGCGAATGGGAAATTGGCCTGGGAAGCAGCTCGACATCATTCCTTTGATCTCATCTTCATGGATATGCAAATGCCGGAGATGGACGGCCTCGAAGCGACAAAGGCGATATTGGAAGATCCTGAGATTAAGCAAAAACCGCTGATTATCGCCCTGACAGCCAATGCCAGAGAAGAAGACCGGGAAAGATGTGAAGCAGCCGGGATGGTTGACTTTTTATCCAAGCCAGTCAAAGGAAAAGAGATTGAGCAATTAATCCGAAGACTAGGTGACAAAATCAGCGCCAGGGTAGAAGGTTGAAGGTCGTTAGCAGTTTTTAAGCCCCTCATTAAACCATTTGAATTTAGGAGGGTCTTAGGTTCATAAAAACTAAGAGATGCATACAAAATTCCTGATTTTCTTCTTCGCCTTACTGATCTTCTCCTCTTGCAATGAGTCCGAATCAATCATCCCTACCGATCCACACAGTCCTTTGTTAGAACTCCAGTTCTCCAATCCGCCCATCAATCTTCAAGGGGTAGCGGCTCAATTTGCTGCGGATATACCTTATGATGGGTACGATAAAACCAAATTTGATATTTTTTTGCCTACCAGTTCTTCCCCCACAGGTTTGGTGATTTTCATTCATGGCGGTGGCTTTACGGGAGGAGATAAAGCATTTATTTATACGGGTAATTTTGAAGCTGAAATCGTTGAGCTATTAAGCAAGGGCATTGCGGTAGCCACGATTAATTATAGACTCATTGTACCGAATGACGAGGAGGGCGTGATAAAAAGTTTAAACGACGCTAAAAGGGCCATACAATATATAAGATATGTCCATCAGGCATTAAACCTCGATAAAGAGAATATTGTGCTATTTGGCTCATCTGCAGGTGCTTCGGCTGCATTGTGGTTAGCCACCAAAGATGATTTAAAGGAAGAAAACAGCTCAGATGTCGTACTACATGAAAGTAGTAGGGTAAAAGGAATTGCCCTAAATGCCACCCAATCTAGCTTAGATATCGAAAAGCGGTGGCTGGGAGATGTCTTTGTTGAATTCGGCGTATCGCTAGCGGATATTACTAACGAATTTGGAGCGGAAAATCTATATAATTTCTATGGGGTGAGTACCAAAGAAGCCTACGAATCTTCTGAAATTGAAGCCTACCGGAAGCGGGTGGATATGCTTGCTGAATTGTCCTCCGATGATCCAGAGATTTGGGTAACCAACACAGGGGGCCATAATGATGAACCTTTGACCAGCAGCAGTTTTAATCATCATCCTTTTCATGCCAGAGAGATTAAAGAATTTGCGGACGCAGCAGGGGTCGCTAATGTTACCACCTACGGCAACCCTATTATATTTAGTGATGCCAACCCTGAAACCTTTGTCGATTTTTTAGTGAGGAAAATCAAGGAATGATGAGGTGTAGTGATTTTGGGCCTACCCCACCAGTAAAATGCTTCAAAGGACTAGCTCCAAAAGAGGGGTAGTAAATGGTTACCTTGGGCGTTATGTTTCCAATCCAAGGGTTTCGTTTTTTAAGAAGGATACTAATTCAGGATAAAGCACAAATTTATCTTAGTATTCTCTTTGAAGGTTTTAGGTATTCACAATTTGACACACTTTGGTTCTCTTATCTAAGAACCGCTAATTCCAACTTTTCGAGAAACATTCTTATCTTTAAAATTGAGAGGATGTTAAAATCTTGAACTTTAGCCGAGAATAAGCAGGATTTTGGGAATCTGAAAAAATATTTTAAACAGGCTCTAGGAGGATATTAACCCTCGAATCTCCCTTATTACTACGATTCTAAGTAAGGACAGAGGACTGGTTATGATATCCTTATTGATTGTAGCTAAACCATTCAATATACCGAGATGGACGAAAAAACTACTCTAGCCTGGAATTTATACACTGAACTTCGCCAAGAGCTTGTCACCTCACAGAAACTGCGCACCCAAATTATTGGAGGTAAAATCACCTTTGTAAGTGCAGCAATTGGTATTATCATCTCAGAAAGTGAAGATATTCCGTTTTCAACATTATTTGTACCTGCCTATTTTGCAGTCTTCTTTGATTATTTGATTGCCAGCTACAGTTTTTCAATCAAACGAATCGGCTTCTATTGTCGGAAGGTTTTAGAACAACAGATGCAGAAAGGTTGGAAGAAGAAAGATCGATTCTTATTGTGGGAATCATTTCTGCAAAGAAAACAAGCCTGGCAAAATTTTGCATTGATAGGTAACTTAGGTCTCTCCTTTCTCGCACTGCTAGCTGCCTTAACTGGTGGCGTGTATGATATACTCACCTTTGAAAAAACAGATTGGGCATTAGCATATTACGGATTCCTATCCATAATAGCAGTATTGAGTATTGCTCTTATATATTTATACTGGCGGAGTGTACGTGCGCAGCACCATGCCCAAGTGAATTTTCGAGAAGAAGAGGAGGGCTTACTATTGAAGGAAAAGGAAGAATCAGGCTCTGAAAGTGACACTGTTGATTAAGGGATTCATTTTAGATAAATCTTGATATTTGCAATCATTTAAATCATGAATTTTTGAGAAGGCAAATTGGTTAGCTATTTACGAGGTCTTAGGACGGATCAGAAAAAATAATTCGGCAACTTATTTTAAAATCTTTAATGACTCGGGCAGCAGCTAAAGCAAAGAAATCCAGTTTTTAGGTATTTATCATAGAAGGTTTACTGAAGGGTTTATTTATTCTTGCCTGAGCTTACTTTTTATCTTTTTCTTTAAAAGACTGAGAAGCGGAATATTAAGAAAAAAGGAGCAAGGCCCCTTCCGCACCCTTAAATGAGAATCGAAAAAATCTTTTTATTCTAACCTGTAGTAGCCACAATTTGATCTGGACACCTTTCTTAAGCTCTCACCCCTTCGACTACCGAATAGATTATCCTTTTAAGGCTTCAAAAAAACATGAGCTATCTCCCAAAACGAGATGGCTCATGTTTCTCAGTAAAAAGAAAGAAATATCTTCCCAGGCTGGATGCCTTAAAGGGCACTTAGCATCAGGTAGACCTGGGCTTTTCCAGGTTCGGATCCGGTATATAACAAGTCCTTTTTTCCATCCATATTAAAGTCTCCCACCGCTACGTCTCCAAACTGATAAAAATTGGGGAGATTGTCGAAATTGTACAGGGTACTAAAGTCCCCGTCTCCATTCCCTATATAAATGCGGATTCCTTCTGCGGTGGTGAGGATCAGGTCTTGATTTCCGTCATTATCTAACCCCCTTCTTCTCCCAAGTCTTTACACCTGCCACATGTCGGTGTCTAAGCGGTAATAAAGACTCACTTGACATGCGTAACAAAAAGCTCATCATTTATGTCATCGCCATCGTCGCTTCAGGCGCCTATTTGGGAAATTTGCTGAACATGGGATTGACCTACGCGCCCTATTGGCAAAGCTTATCCTCCGATGAGTTTATGCAGGACTTTGGCATTAAGTTTTATTACTTATTGGCAACCCTTCCCGTCACCATGCTTCCCGCCATTGCCGCCATTATCCTGGCGATCCTTGGCCAGAAGGACGCCCAAGCAAAAAAACTATGGCGGGTGGCCCTCTACGGTACCCTGGGCGGATTGCTGATATCTGCCATCTATCATTTACCTACCAACTTTGGCTTTCTGGAGCAGACCTACGCTGCAGAGGAAGTCAGGGTCAGACTTGGCTGGTGGGTGATCCTGCATTGGGGGAGAGTGGCACTGGCTATCCTGACCGCAGTTTATACGGTTCTCGGATTTCGAAGATCCGTGGAAGTGGATATGAGTACCTGAAACACCTCCTTTGATCGTTATAAAGAGCTGCTTGGTTAAACAGGGGAAACCTTCCTGGGAGATCCCTAAGGCGACCTCTGCCAATCGTACTTTACCTAAGCTAACAAATGCCTATTTCCTGTCATTGAATACCAACGACCCTCCTTTTACCTTGTGAGGGTCTTAATCAATTAAGGGCAAGTCTGGATTACCTAAACGCTTCGGCTGGGTAGTGAATAGATACCATACGAAATACGTGGAACCTATTTCACCGGGAGGAATAGTGGGCCGTATTCACTTAGGTCCCCGATTGCTACCCACAGGGGTTAAGCTGCCTTCGGTACCCACAAGCTACTTCCCTGAATGAGCATCAAAATCCATCGAGGGTTCCGCTCAGCTCTCCTATCAAAAGATAAAATCATGGTCATCAACACTTAACATTAATCTTATCTCTATGAATCGAGTATTTCGGGTAGTCTACATTAGCCCTACCACCACCAGAAACGAAGGAGGAGCCCGCGTAGCGGCAGATCTTGAAAATCTTATCCAGCAAAATGTCGACCAAGGTTGGCAATATGAAGGGGTTGAAACCATCTCTACCTGGGTTCAGGGTTCCAAAGGGTGTTTCGGCTTTGGTGCAACACCTGGTTATTCCAATAGCCTGCAAATGGTCGTATTTAGCCGGAATAACGCATGAGACATTTGCTATTGATCCCTATCCGCCTTTACTGGCGGATGGGATTCCTTCGCCGAAGTCGCTGTTGTTTGTTTAAGGAGTCTTGCTCCCGCTACGTCTATCGCACAACCCAAGAAGAAGGATTGGTTGCAGGCTTCAAAGCCCTACAAGTACGCCTCAAACAATGTCGCCCCGGCTATACCCTACAGTCTACCCCTGAGGGAGACTGGAACTGTCATTTGGTGGATGGGACGGTTTTGCCTGAAAAAGAACTAGCTGCACATATGATTCCCCCTCCCTTTTCTTATTCAACCATTAACCAATTTAAACAACGATGAAAAAAGAAGTCCGCGTAAAGACCTCCAAAGGGTGGCACACCTACAAAATCAATCAAAGCGGTAAAACCTACTACTGCTATGAAAGAGGCAGTTGGAGCGATAACAAAGTGGGCGAAACCCGCTCCCTTGAAGACGCTGTAACCCTCGTCAGAACGGATGCCCGCAAGTATGGAGATGTGAAAGAAGTGAAGATGTAGCCCCCGAGATTTTGGGGCGCATTCCCTGCATCAGGCCCGATCTGTTGCAGGGAATCGCTATGCTTATAATTTGAAATTATGTATATTTCTTTATAGGAAATATTTAAGTCCTCTATTCAATGATACGACAATTTGAATTCGATTTCTTCCTCTCTCATACAGTAGCAGATCAGCAAGAAATCGTCGCCCCTTTAGCTGAGGCTCTGCGAGAGGCAGGAGCGAAAGTCTGGTATTCAGGTAGAGATCTACAAAGTGGAGAGGAATTAACAGGCGATATCGATATCGCCTTGGGCAATTCAAAAGGATGTATCGTTGTATGCACCCCAAATCTAATAGCGTACTATCGGGACAGCTGGGTCTGCAAGGAAGTAAACGCATTTTACAATTTAAAACGTCGTCCCCTTATCCCGCTCTTTTGGGAGGTTGCTCCGGAAGACGTACAAGAAAAATCTGTATTGCTCGCTTCGAAAAAAGGATGCCGATTTAGGGGAGATATAAAGTCCTTGGTAGACTGTTTGCTTGGCGGGAAAAAAAGGGTAACAGAATTGAGCCAAAATGCGCCTTCTTTTACTGAAAAAGAAGGACTCAAGATTTTAATCCTTCCCTTCTTAAATCCAGGCAGCCGTGAATCCTCTGATTCCTTTGCTGAATTCCTCAGGCTTAGAATGGAAGACTTCACGGAAGATCATGCCCTAAATTTAGAGGTGGTTCCCCCTGTTGGGTTCGCGCGAATCCTTAGCATGAATCAGGCTCAACAAATAGGGGAAAAAAGCGGGGCAGACATGGTAGTATGGGGAGAACATTATCCAGAAACCCAACAAGTTCGATTTCGCTACGTCTGGACCCAATCCCAACCGGAATTTCACAACATGCCAAAGCGAAGCACCCTCATGACGTATCGATGTCTGGGGGACATTACGGATGGGAATTTATCGGGCGAATTGGAAAGCATTTTACTAGGATTAAAGGGTATATATGCATACAGAGATGGAGCTTTTGAGGAAGCGATTAGCTTTTGGACTCAAGCGCAGCAACGAGTTGAAACACCAGATTATGCCTTCTATTTAGGGCAGGCATATGAGCAGTTGGGAGATTTGCAGAAAGCAAAAGAAACCTACGGGCAGGTCCCTAAGGAAAACCTTAATCATGCTAAAGCATGTATAAATTTGGGGAACATTGCCCTCGAACAACGTGATTGGAACGAAGCGCGCCGAATGGTAAATCTGGTTTTACAAGGCGATCAATTACTGGGAGAAGCCTATAACAACTTGGCCATATTAGAATATTCGATCGATAGGATCGAGCAAGCTGTTACAGCGCTTTCCAAAGCCATAAAGTTCAAAGCCGGTAACCCCGTCATCATCTACAATTATCTTTATCTTCTAAAAAAACTAGGGCGTCCATCGCCTGAGCACCTCACCATCACGAGTCAAGGAAAATCCTGGGTACAATCAACGGAGTTGGATCATCCCTCTGCCTTTGAATTAAAATTTGCTGATCCGCTTCGGCTGATTTCCTTTCGGAATGAATCTCCACGTCATCTCGAAGAATTACGGGTTTACCTTAAAGAAAAAGGACAACCCTTTCTCCTGGTTGACCAATTAAACATTTCCCTTTCCCTTCTACATTTCCCTGAAAATGATCAATATGTATGGGCTCTTCAAGGTAAATCTGAAGGGGAATCATGGGTAAATCCCCTTCCCTATCAAAACGGCCAAATCAACATTAACAAGCACCACCTTTTTCCTAACAAATCAGCTTTCGTACAAGCTGAGCCTGGAGTGGCCACCAGAAGCCTTTTGTTTGTAGAAAAAGCCACTGGCAAAGTAATATTTAAAGAAAGGGTGGAGATTTTCCATCCCCATCCCCCTACCATCCTAAGGGAGATAAGTCATATCGCTCAATGGCTAATTTTATCCTCAGAAAAGGAAATCCCTTTTAAGATGCAGCAAATTCTGTGGAATGAATATGGGTTTATTCCTCAGGAAGATCTCAAGGCCCTCCTCCCTGCTAACATCCAATAAAATCATCATGGAAAAGTACGCGGGCCTATGGACGGAAGTCCTTCAACACCTGGAAAGTGGAAATGAAGAGGAAGCCTATTCTGATATGTTCTATTCTCTCCGGGACCTGGTGCAGGATGCCGATGATTTTGATGTGCTATACGAACAAATTTGGGCCTTTTGTAACGGATTGAATCTACTAGAAAACCTCGACGGCGCTCAAAATTGTTATGCTCAACTACTGGGGATCCTTCAAGAATTCATTGGGGAACAGAATCTCATTTTCTTCAACGTTTTAGTCAATTCTGTTGAGCCCCTCATTCAGCTACAAGCCTGGGGACATGCAGAAGAAAGGATGGAGGTGGTTTTCAATCATCTACAACTGCTGGCAGGAACCGAAGAGGAAATCATCGAACCTGATCTGCATGGAAAACTCGCCGAAATCATGGCAGCTCAGGAGGATTGGCCCTACGTCATCCATCTTCGAAAACGAATCATTGAGGTGTTAGAGGAGGAGGAAGAAATTGATGTGTTCAAGCTAGGATGGCAATGGTATCATTTAGGGCTTGCCTACCAGATGGATGGGAATATGGGCGATTCTGTCCAGCCTTTTAATCAGAGCATCCAATTATGGAAGCCGCATAGGTATGAACCTGAGGTGATGGAACTCTATGGTGCTGCTTTGTGCTTGCTGGCAGCAGCCAGGGAAGATGAACCTGAATTATGCAAAAGCTTGTGCGAAGAGGCACTTGCCTTCCTCGAACAGTTAGAACATGGCCCGCCACCATTATACGGTATAACGAAGGCGCAATTAGGAAAAGCCCTGGTTCAGTTGGCGGAATTTCAACTCGCCAGGCAAGCCTTGGAAGAGGGGTTATTCTGGCAAGCTTTTGATGGAGCCGATGGCGTCTCAGATTTCTTCGAAACGAGGAATCAGCTAGAGGATATCCTGGCAAACGAATCCCCAACCCTCACCATCCTGGAGGCCTTACAACTAAGGTGGCCGGAACCATCTTTGGTGCATGCCTGGGAAGCCCATACCCAAGCCTGGCTCTTCCATGAAGAAGGGCACTTACAAGAAGCCCACCAATGGGCGAAAACAGGTCTCTCCCTGTATCAACAAATGAAACCTATTCCATGGGAAGAATACGAAGATTTGTTTTTCCATACCTATTATGAGCTCTGCCAACAACTAGAATTAGAGGAAGAGGCTTTTGAAGCATATGAGACCCTTTATTCCTTAGCAGAAGTTCATTTTGGAGAAGCTAGTAAAGAACTGATTCCTTATCTAATTGACCTTGGAGCTCAAGCAATTATTCTGTACGGGGGCAAGCGTGCTTATCCTTTTTATCATCGACTCTTACCTATAGTAGAGAGAGAAGAGGATCAGTCTTACTTTTTAGGAATATGTTATATCATGCAGGGTGCAGAGCAATGCGAAAACAAGGATTATGAATCTGCATTCCGCTGTTTAGAAAAAGCCAGGTACCTGGAGCCAGGCCTCGAAGGAACAGAAGAGGAATTAACCCACTACCGGTTTTTCCTACATAATGGACTTGGGCTGTGTTATTGGATGTTCGACAAAAATAATCTAGCCATCGAAGCCTATGAGATAGCCATAGCAAGTGGCGAAAAGCGCGCCATTAAAGATTTTGCCTATTTCCAATGCCATGCACTAGCAGGTATCATACAATTTGGCGATAATAATTTGGAGAAAGCTGAACAATATCTGGAGGTCTGCATGCAGGAGGATTCTTTCTGGTGGGACCAAAATCATTCCCTGGAAAAGCTTGTGAAATATGCTTGGGCTATGTTGATGAGCCTCAAGGATAATAATTCAGAGGCAGAGTTTTACTTTGACCAGTATTTGGATGAGCTTCCAGCAGAGCTGGAAGAGGCCAGAGGACTCTTGCTTTCCCGCCAGGCCATGGTGTATTCGGATTCTGGACGCTATGAAAGAGCCATCGAAATGCAGCTGGCTGCCATCGCCTATTTTGAGGAACATCAGCCTGAGGCTGTGGAATTCCGACTGGTAGCTCTTCGAGACTTGACCACTTCTTATGCATTTACCAGACAAAAAAAGGAAGCCATCCTCAGTAATAAAAAAGCCATCCATTTAGCGAGGGCCACTTACGGGGAGTCAGATCTTCGAGTCCTTGATTTGGAAGTTAATCTGGTCGGAATTTATAATATATTTTTTGATCATTATGGGGGAATCAGAATCATTGAGAAAGGGATGAAATTCTTTGATCAAAACCCAGAACATAAAAAGAGTCATGTTTATGTATTGCTGGTTGGTGCAGCGGTCAGTACATATTCGTCCTTAGGAGATGAGGAAAATACTCAGAAATATTCCCAACTATTCTCTCAGGCCAGGGAGAAAAACCCCTATATCGATGACATCATACAATCGGAAGGCCTAGTAGATATGAGCCTAAAACATATTTCGAAGGATAAAAAGGGAGCCATTGAAACCATGAATACCAGCATGGGTTCAATTTTATCCGAATTAGAAGCGAACTTTGGGTACCTCACGGAAGCTGAAAAGGTAATCTTTCTTCAGAAATACCGGCTTAAATTATATTTATTTTTCGTCTATTTAGCGGAAGCCATGGGGAAAGGGGAAACTAAAGATGCTTCCCATGCCTTAATCTTGTGGCTTCGGTTAAAAGGGCTGGTTTTATATTCCCATTCGAATTTAATGAGGCAGGTTTATGAACAGGCTAATGAGCAGTCCGCCCCTACATTAGATCAGTGGAAATCCCTTAGAGCCCGGAAAATTGCCCTATTCGAATCAGAAGAATCATTTGACGCCCAGCAATCTGAAGATATTTCCCAAAAGATTTCTCAGCTGGAAAAAGCGCTTAATTTTAGGCAAAAGGATCGGGAGGATATTCCCGAAGTTGACCTGAAGGCCTTGCGCGACCACCTCCACCCTAATGAAGCTGCCCTTGAATTTGTCTCGCTATCCCCACCTATGGGCCTTGGGGAAGAAATTCCTTTCCAAATATATGTCGTTTTTATACTCCTTCCAGATCAGGAGAATATCTTGCTCCATATGATAGAGAAGGGGAATGAAATTGAGGAAATCATTGGTAAGCTGGGCCGTACACACACCCAGGAAGCTCACCAAGCATTAGCTGAGGAATTATGGACCTATTTATGGCAACCCATCGCCTCTATCCTCGAACCCTACTCTACTATCTATCTTTGCGTAGATGGAATGTTAAGCCTTTGCAATTTCAATCTTTTCCGCAACCCAGATTCGAAAGCTCTTTTGATGGATGAAAAAGAGTTGATTTACCTTACAAGTATCCGTAGTCTGGAAAGTGTAAAAGCTCCGCGTCCCGCCTTCCCTGGAATGAATCTTATTCTGGGAGCTCCGGACTATGGTCCGCCGGGATGGGCAAACTGGTCCCCTTTACCTGGAGCCAAAGAAGAAACCCAGCAAATCGCATTTTTATTAGACGATCACCAGATTAGTCTTCAGATATTTCAGGGTCAGGAGGCAAAAAAAGAGAAGCTCTGGGAACATACTTCACCGGGAATTCTTCACCTGGCCACCCACGCGTATTTCAGCCCTCCAGAATTCCAGGCGTATCCAGAGCCTGATTTTGAGGAATATGTTGAATTTAATCAATTCCGAGGCATGGGAGTACCTCCCCCCTCCAACCTTGGAGAACATGAGGAGGCAATGTTTCATGCTGGGATTGTGTTAGCCGGAGCCAATGCCTCGAATAAAGGAATTTTAACGGCCTTTGAGGTTTCCCAACTGGACTTATCGGAGACCCAACTGGTAGTCCTTTCGGGATGTGAAACGGGCTTAGGAAAGGTCACGGAAGGGGAAGGTGTATTTGGTCTTCAACGAGCCTTCTTCGCAGCTGGGGCAAAAGCCATCATCATGAGTCTTTGGTCCGTACCGGACGAGCCCACTCAGCACTTGTTTCAGCTTTTTTATGAATATTGGCTCCAGGATCAGGACAAGCAACTCGCCTTTCGAAAGGCCCAACAAGCAGTGCGGGGACGCTTTCCTAATCCACGTGATTGGGGCGGATTTATTCTGCTGGAAAACTAATTAACCCTCCAACCCCTATCCTCATGCTGGTTGTTGAAATGCTTCAGGCCCTGAGTTGAATCTGCCCGCCTGTCCCAGCTTAATGGCCGCCAGGGTAAGGCTGACAATCGTGGCAATATTGAGTAGGTTGCGCCAGGTGTTGTCTTACTTTTGGTTGTTGGCCATGGTATCCCTTGTTAGCCATTGTAATTATTGCACTTGGGACAGGTAAATTCTGGTACGGGAGATCGATAGTTAAAACAACTTTGACATTCATAGAGAGGGGCTGATTCCGCTACCTTCAGGGAAATTCGGTTAGGCTCGGCTGCGTTGGGAACCCTCCCAGGCTGCGGGTCTTCCTGTATCAAGCGAACAACGAAGGGCTCTCGCCCTAAAAATAAAGCCTGCCCATCTTTCAGTTGCTGATTAGGATAAGACTTGCAATCTAGTTTATGCTCCCCCACAAAGGTTCCATTTGCTGACCCCAGATCCGTGACATAATAATGCCCATCCTCATATCTTATTTCGCAGTGCTTTCTGCTGATTTTTCTAGAAACCTTTTCCAAGACCAATTTGCCTACAAAGTGCCGCCCAATAATGGTAGGGGTTGAACTGGGAAAAACAGAAAAACTTTCCTGAGTTGCTTGAGACAATACCTGCAAGACGGGTCCTTCAGGTGGATTCCCAGCTGAGTTAGCCGGATTTTCTGGGGTACTTTCTGAAACCGGATTAGGTTCAGGGGGGGACGCGGTCAGGTCTTGAATATCATAAAAACAATTATTGCATTCTATGGGAGGGGCAAGCCCTTCGGGCCATTCGACCAGGTTTCCACAATTAGGGCAATTTATACTGGGCATGTTTACTGTGGTTTGAGGTTGATTCCCTGGGCAGCCAGGGCTTGGCGAATTTTCTGTAGTTCCCCTTTTCGCGGGATACCGGACATAAAGACCGTTTGATCATCCTCGACCTTGAGGGACCATTTCGAGGAAGTCGGAAATGGAGGAATGGGCCGGGCTACACCAGCTTTTATTTCGTACAACTGCTGATTCAGCGAACCTCTTACGTTTTGGTCGTCGTGGTTTTCTCCTTCGTAGCGGCCATCCATGAGAAAGTCCACATATTTCAAAAAAATCTGATCTGGATATTTGTCCAATAATTCCTCGAGGCGGTACCCGCTGAACACATAAATATTCAAGGAAGTCCGTTTTTTCAAAAAGGCACAAAATGCCATTAAGGCAGGGTATTGCTCAAAAGGCTCCCCGCCGGAAATAGTAATCCCCTCAATAGCATCTTCCTGGGAAGCAATGGCGTGCACAAGTTGAGGAATGGGTACAGCTTGTCCCTGTTCTTGCGTCCAAAGGGCAGGATTAATACATCCTTTACAGCCAAGGCTGCAACCCTGTACCCAAAGCCCCATCCGCTTTCCCGGACCCAGATTATAGACGGGCCATTGAATCCGATTCAGAATTAATTGCATGCAAATTTAATTTGTGGCTTTTCTTCTCCGGCTACCGTTTCCATAAAGACCCGACAAGCAAAATCCCCCGGCTTACCCAATTCGAACATAAAACTTGCGAGTCCATTTTTAATGTATTCTTCCACCCGGTTGTTAATGCCCCGTCCGCCATTAATCAAATTATCCTGCACATAGTGCTCCAGGAAAAGGTCCAGGAAGGTATCGTCGTAAGAAAATTCGATCCCTTTTTGTTGAAGGAGGTTATGGCGAATTTGCCCCATGCCAATGTTGAGGATTTCTTTATCCACCGGTGGTTTAATGAAGTCAAAAATCACAAAATTCTCTCCGAAGCGGTTAAGAATTTCTGGCCGATTAAGCTTTGAATTAAAAAACTCCTTGATTTCATCCATGACCTTTTCGGACATTTGGTCATAGGGTTCCCCATATTTAACATTTAAAACCCTTTTCCCTCTTTCATCTTCTCTGTAGATTCCCAGGTTGCTGGTAAAAATGATCAGAGATTCTGAAAAGTAGACTGTCTCCCCCTTTCCATCCGTGAGCCTGCCGTCATCCAGGATTTGGAGAAATTTGTCAAATACGATTGGATTAGCTTTTTCTATTTCATCAAAAAGAACTACTGAGAAAGGTTTTTCTTTTACCTTTTTGGTGAGCTGTCCTCCTTCGTCGTAGCCAACATAGCCTGGAGGAGATCCGATAAGTTTCACGTCCGAATTTGCATCGTTATACTCACTCATATCAAATCGCACGATGGCATCCTCATCGCTAAATATTAATTCTGCGAGTGTTTTGGCGAGCTCAGTTTTACCGGTACCCGTAGGACCCGCAAAAAACAACACGCCCTTCGGCCTATTCTTGGGTTTCCGTTGATCTATAGACTCCAGGCCAAGTTGAGCTCTGCGGATGATTTGGGTACTCTTTTCAATGGCTGGTTGTTGACCCTTAACCCTTTTCTTCATGGTTTCAGGTGCATTTTTAATGGTCTCCATTTCCAGCTTTTCCCAAAAATTTTCTTTCACTCCGTACTTATACAGGTCTACGATTTGGGAAATTTGATTGATATGTATCTGTTCTCGTCTAGATAGCACCGCAAGGTTTTCCATTTCCCGATTGGAAAATCCATCGGTTAGGTCAGGAAACCGCTTATGCAAATTTATCAAGTCGATTTCTGCTCCATCCTTGTGAAAGAAACCAGTCTCTTTTTCCAAAAACCGGCTACGCTCCTCCTTATTGGGCTTGGCTACCTCTATGCCTTTGGTCAGCGGGTTCTCCAGCAACAGCCAACTGGGGATATCATTTAATTTGTCACAGAGGAAAATTAAGACATTGCCCAGGTTATTTTGGTTAGGGAATCTGCGGGCTTCCTGGGCTGCTTTTAGCATCCGCAAGAAGAGCATGCGCTCCTTTTCCGTCAGGGAATTAGGGTTGGAGGTAAAGCGGGAAGAAAAATTAATCACCCCTACCGTTAGCTTGCGAGATCGGGACATGAGAATGCGGAAGAAGGTCAGGGCTTCATCCAGGACATGATCAATTTTCCCATTGTCCAAACTCCAGTTTTGGGATTGAGGATCATTATCACGCAAGTAATCAATGATGTTATTTCGATTTACCATGTTATCGACGGAGGAAACCCGTAATCCATCCAGCACATCATAATAGCAGGATATTTCATAGCCCTGACTGTTGAGATAAACCCTTAGTAAGCGATCGATATTAGGGAACTTCGTCCAGTTAAGGTCTGCTTCGTCTGATACTTCCTGAAAGTTCCGGGGGAAATAATAAGTGTCGTAAATATTGCCGTACAAATAAAACTGAGAGCGCAAAGGTAGAAAGCGGTGAAATTCTCTTAGCCACCGGGGAAATATCTGCTGAGGGTTGATCATGTGTTGTCTTTATTTAAGGTGCGTTTGCGTTGTTGTTCGACTTCGATTCTGGTTTGTTCCTTTTCAGGCAGTTGCGTTCTGATGCGCTCTGGTAATTGCATCAAGGTTTCGGCTGTGGCTGGCTTTTCTTTTCCTATGCGAATAGGAAGCCCCAATGCATTTAACTCAGATAAGACTGTATCAAAATCATCGCACGCGGACTGCATATCTACCAGTTTGGCTTTCAGTTCGGCGCTGCTCAACTGGTTCTTATCCTCCGGAATGAAAAAATTATAGCTAAAGGAGCCATCCTCCCGATATTGGATAGACAGGTAGTTTTCTTGCTGGGGTATATTGAAAATAAATTCTTTATTCTTTTCGAAATCCACGACTTCCAGGTCTTCCATTACCTCATAATTCATCGCGGAAAGCTGATTGATCAACTGGCGCTTTAGAAAAAGCCTTTCTTGTTGGATGACCCATTCACTTTGTTGACGGGCCTCACTATCCTGGATCAATTGCTGGGCCTGGTATACTACCTCCTCTAAATCCCGGCTTTTTATATTGGATTTCTGTGAGATTTCCCGAACCAGTTTATTCCATTGCTCATAGGCAAGCAGACATTCCTCATGCAAAGACAAGGTCTTCAGCTCTTCTTCCAGTTTTCTTAGCTCTTCTTTCCTTTTCTGGAGGATCTGCACCTTTTTCACCTCGTTATAGAGTTCTCGAAAATAGTCTGTATCATGCCGAACTTCATCTTCCTGCATGTCTGTCAGTTCTTTTTTAAACTGGACTTGCAATTCCGCCGATCCGAGCTCATCTATAACCTTCATAATCCGAGTAGCATATTGCTTGCAATCCATGGGAAGCACTGGCTTCAGAACTGCTTTACCGAATGATTTAAAGGCTTCAGCACTCATTTTGCCTACCACTTCCTTTCCTACGTTCTTCCGAATATCATGGACCTGGTCTTTGGCTTGTTGCAAGTCGGCATTAACTCCTTGCACCGCCCGACTTTTCCCTCCTGAAAACCCCGGATAAAAGCGTTCAGATCTTGGTTTGATTTCGACTTGGTTGATCTGGCGAACCCCCTTTTCTTTCACTTCCGGAAACTCCACCAAACGTTTCGACATTTCCTCACAAAACTGAACTTTCCATTCTGCAAAGCTCAGGCCCACCCGGTGGTGATAATTCTCATACTCCAGGTAAGCCTTATAGTCTTCCTTGAGCGCAAGGAAACGGTTTTTTTCAGCAAGCAGCTCGTTTCTTACCTGATTGAGCCTCCTTTTCTTTTGCGTAATCTCCCGTTGATACCTATCGTATCGAGCTTGCCCAAAGGTCCCGGCGTGGAAAATGTTGAAAGGCTGCACCGCTTCCTCATATGAGCGCTGGTAGCTTTCGATAAAGGCCTGGCAATCAAACTGAATATGCCTTTGGGCGTCTTGAAATTCACACCGGGCAAGTTGTTCCCATAGCTGAGTGATTTGCCTTTGGATGGAGAATATGTGATTGAGTTCTCCATTAAAAGCACTCACGGAGTAGCGAGGAGGGGGTGGTGGCGAATACTTAGGTCCACTCATGGAAGATTAGGCTAGGGGTTAAAAGGTGGAAGAATAGGCACGAACGGGCCTCACAAGTTGACTAAACATAAATCCTTCGATGCCGATCTGGCTATGTACCTTGTGCCATTTGTTATTGTAAGGACGGGCCAGGAATTCTTGGCCTGTATAGATCTTGCCCAGAATATGGGAATTCGAATTAGGTTTGGAGCGGATGTTGGTATATCCGTCTGGATCATTAATTACGGCAATCTGGGTAGGCGTAAATCCAGGATTTAATTGTGCAAGCTGAGGATTAGTTAGTTGGCTCTGCTGGCCGGTGGTGGGATTCATGGTCCTGGTATCTTCGACAGAGGAATTTTGGGGATTTTCTTCTGGTTGAGGCTCCGCATTGAACCAACTGAAAACGAACATGATAGAAGCGGCAAAAATCCATAATATTAAGGTCGCCGCCAGCGTCTTAAGGATAACCTGGATCCAGTTAAGTTTGGTAACGGCCTCTCCAATAATAGGCACCCCAAACCCTAATCCATAAATGGCGCAGAAAGCGATTAAATCATACCAGCCTCTTTCATTTCCACTCCCAAACATGGAGAAAAACCGGGCAATGGCTAATCCTACCAGAATGATTGCCCCTCCCAAAACAGTAATGGGTTTCCAGGAAGGAGGATCGCTTTCTGAGGAGTCGGAAAATCCGATCAGAAATGCCCCTCCTGCGATGACGAGGACCACATCCGCCAATAGTTCCCAAAGCCAATTGGTGAGTCCCATCAAAATAGGAAATGCAACTAATGCAACCCCAACCAAGGTGATCGTAGTCGTGTCTAGCGTAAAGTATCCATTGCCGGATTTTTCAGATAGGAAGTAGCCTTGTCGTGGATAAAATAGATTAACCGCAATGGCTATGATTACCGGCACTGCAAACAACAGACCCAAGGTCCAAAAAGAAGTGGTCGACAACGCACTCTCAGAATAATTTACATAATTATTAAGATTGGTAGCTTCTATAAATTCGGGAACCCAGAGGTAAAACAGGAATAGGATACTGATGGCCACGGAGGCCATAATTTCAGCAATGTGTAATTGTATATTCTGCCCGATAGAGGCTAGCGTAAGGCGGCTTTGAATCTCTTTTTGGTTTTCTTTTCTCAATGATTTGAGGATGATGCCATGGGTATTTTTGAGCCCCCGCTGAAAATGCGTGTAGAGCATGGCACCACTTCCCCCAAAGAGGTTTCCCTCTAGCTTCATGGTATGGATGTTGGGGTCTGCATCCTCCAGGGTTTGCGTTATTTGATGATCCTTTAAAAAAGGACTCAGCGAGCGGGTGGTATGATACTGCACATCAAAAGAACGGTTTGGATTGATTTGGACATCCTTGATCCGGATCTCATTATTCATCTCCGCCTGAAAAACCGTGAACATCAAATCGCGATAATCAAAATTGCTGTAACCGCTCAACTGATTTTTTTCCAGGAACATCTCTCTTTCCAGCGACTCATGCAGATCGGTAAACTGCTCGGGGCTTTGGGCGAGGTGCAGACAAACTTCTTTTAGCGTAGTAATATATTTTCCTTCCTGGGTACGAAAAGAACGATCCGGAACGAAATCATAAAACAAGTTGAGTAAGAGTTTCTGAGAGGATCTTATCCGTCTTTCCGAAGGATCGAGTCGACTATGGAAAAAGGCGAACCCTCTTCCAGAAGTCTGTTGCTGCGTGTCGGATTTCAATGCCGCTCCGATGCCTTCCAAAATCTCATGGACCAATAACTGGGATGCCGCATCTCCCTCTAAATCCTTTTCTAACTGACGCAGGGCCAGTTCCAGTCGAAATAATTGAAAGCGAATCCCCTCTAAAGGAGTAGTGCGCCACTTTTCGTCGAGTTTGCTGATCCAGCGTACTACATCTGCCTCGATGTTTTCGCTCTGCCAGAGATTGATTTCTAACCCATCATAATCAAGAGAAGCGCGAGGGCGAAAGAACCTAACAATCGCTCCCTTGGTATATTCATATGATTTTTTATAAAATTTGATAATGTCTTGGAATTCCTTTCGCTGCTCGGCATCACGGGCTGAATTGATAAAATCCAGCATTGACGTGTAGGTCGGTGTATCGAGAATTAACCTTTCGTGCCAATTTTCTTCTTCCCCCATAAACCGCAGCAGGTCTGTTTCATTTTCAATGACAACCTTTGCGCTTAGCTTGATAGGCTTAATATGGGTATCCTGCTGATAACGAATTTTGACGGTTTTGCCCGCCAGCCAATCCGACACTTCCTGCTCTCCCCATCGGGTCTCATGGTCATATAAGGTTAGGCCGGCGATTAGATCATTGATATTCCCATAAGCCAAATCCCAGCTATCCATAATCGGCCGATGCCTGTACAAGCGACGAATGACCTTACTCAGCTTTTCCCGATCTAGTTTTTCCCCTTTCTTAGAGACAAAAAGCAGTTCCGGATAGACCAAATGAACCAGAATGATCCCAAATGAATAATAATCGTTTTTGTTATTAATAATGAGGTTACTCTGCTCTGGGGCACGATAGGTAGCCGTCCCTTTGGCAAGCGAAGTTTGCCAGGCTTCCTGGTCGATTTCTTCATCAAGGGTTTTGGCTGAACCATAATCCCCGATTACCAAATCAGTTTGCGCCTCATCGAGATAAAAAACATTTTGGGGCTTCAGGTCACAGTGGAAAATTTTATGTCTGTGAAGCCGCTGAATGCCCTTAAAAATCTCAGGCACTACATGCTGCCGAACAAAGTCTGGCGTATACTTCTTTTGTAAACTACCCACTTTAAGTAAGTCCCCGCCCCGCGCCAAATCGGAGATTTCAAAGCAATATTTTCCCTCATATTTTTGGTCATTGGTACCAAAGTCCCAAAGCCTTAAAATATCAGCATCCTGGATTTTCTGTATGCGTGATAACGCCTGAGGGTTGGGTTCAAGTTTGTAATTAGCAAACTCAAAATATAGTTTGAGCACCTTCTCCTCCCCTTTTTCATTTTCTACCAGATAGATAACTGCTTCTCCGGAGCCTTCCGAAATTATCGAAAGTATCTTATAGCGTTTTTCATTTAATAAAATCGAATCTCCTGGACCCAGCTTATGTCGATCAGACTTTGGGCTGCCGGAAGTATTCTCCAGATTATAGGCTTCGGTGGTATCCTCAGCAGCTGAGTCAGTATAGGCTTCAGTACGGTCTGTATCCTCTAGCTGATAAGCTTCCGTTTGATCTCCGGCATCCTCGGTTTGGGAATAAACCTCGGTCCGGTCGTTTTCCGTGGAGTTTGTATAGACCTCCGTTTTCTCCTGTAATCCCTGGGTGGCAAAAAATTGGTGCAAGCGCTCGATCAGTTGCGCGTGGTCAAGTTCATCAAGATTCGGAATAGCATGTTCTTCAGCAAGCTGTAGTAAACGACGTAAGGGTAGTTTTTGCAGTTCTGCACGGGAAAGCATAGGCTAGAGAGATTAGGAGATAGGAGGGAGTTGTGCTACGTAGATTAGGATTACACTGATATTATCTGGCGCGCCAGCTTCTAAGGCATCCTGAAGGAGTTGATTACCTTTGGCTGAAAGAGATTGCGTATGGGATAAAATTTCCGAAATGCTGGATTCAGACAGCGATTTTCTTAATCCATCAGAACAAAGCAGGAATATGTCTTCTTCTTCAGCATAGGCGAACTGAGGATAATAACTTACTTGTAAGTGGTCTTCCTTTCCGCCAAAATATTGAGTAATGGGGCTATTAGGCTGGTCTCTATCAAGCACATGATCCTCCGTAAGCTTCTCAAGATTGCCCGCTCGAAAAAGCCAGGCCTCAGAATCTCCCACATTTAACAAGGTAAGCTCTCCTTCTTCATCGAGAAATAATCCCACTAAGGTGGTAGCCAGGCCCCTGGACTGAGGCTCGGCTTCCCCAAAAGCAAATAACTTCTGGTTAAGTTCCCCAAATATGCGGTTTAACATACCCGCAGATACGGGTCCTCCATTTATGGACTGCTGTATCCCTTCCAGCAATATACGCGCAGCCTTTTCGCCAGCAGGAAGGCCCCCTACCCCATCAGCGACAAAGGCTTGACAGCTTTTCTGCAATTCAAGCCCATAACTTTGCCGATCCAGTATCTTATCCTGAACCAAAATCCGATCCTGATTGTATGGCCGTTTTGAGCCTGTATGGGTAAAGCCAAAAAGATCGTAAATAGTCCCTGTATCAGCCATAGAAATATAGGTTTGGCTAGCGTTGGATTACCCCACAAAGGGGTAAGCTCTCTCCTAAAGTCCTGAATTTTTCAGAATTAAGAGATGACGAAATTTGGCTGAATGTTAGGTTTGGTAGGTAGCTGTTACCCTTATTTGCTATATTATACGAAATTATTTCGAATAATAAAATATTCTAATCTCCACATAGTTCCTATGCCCATACCTCCCTGGAAAGTCCTACCGCTCATTGGCTCCCTGGTCGAAAGAGAAGAGATAGAGCCATTTCGGCACTGGATACAGGAAAAATCCCGCGTTTCAGACAACAAAGTCTCTAGCCTTTTTGAGGTCCTGGTAGCAGCCATTGAAAAAAAAGAGGTTCATACCCTCAGCAGCCAAGCTTGCTGGGCCCATATCCGCCCGGAGGACCCTTTCACCAAGGCAAGCGACAATCAACTGCGCCAGTATCGGAGTGAGCTGAAGGATAAGATCGACCGCTTTATCATGGAGCAAGCCCTCGATCAAGACCACAATGAATGGGTCAGGCTGCTGTATTATCAGGAACTGGCTGATAGAGGTTTGCATGGCCTGTTGGACAAAGCGTACCGCTTGCAACTGGATAAATGGAAAGATAGAGATGTTTTGGATCTCAAAGATCTTTTTTTCCTATTCGAAACGGAACAGATGCGCAACCAACAGCGAGTTCAGGAGACAAAAGTAAAGGCTACTTATCTTTCCAATGTGATTGAACGCTTTATTGAGTTCGGTCTCACCACCTACCTCAAGCTTGCCTGTATCAATTTTTCAGAGAATGCGGTCCTGCCCAATGCGTATCAACCCGTGTTTCTGGATGAACTATTAGAGATGCTGAGCGCCAAAGCACTCCAACCGGAGCAGGGCTTACTCTTTGTATATTTTCAGCTTTACCAATTTTTGGATGGAAAATCAGATGACCTGGATGCACTCCTCGCCTGCCTGAACCCAGCCAACACCACCCTGCGTGAAGGGGAACTACGGGATCTATATGGGCTGCTACAAAATGGGCTGACCAGAAGGAGTAACATGGGAGGATTTGCAAAGTGGGCGCCCAAACTGCTGGACCTCTTCCAATGGGGTCGGGATGTAGGAGCCGTTTTCCAAAGCGGGAAAATAGACCCAAGAGTTTATAGAAACATTGTTCTGGTAGCGCTGCGTTTAGAGCGCCGACAGGACGCTTTTGACCTGATGGAAGAACTTCGCCCCTTCCTACCCCCCGGCACCGAAGAGTATTATCACTATTGCAAGGGATATTATTACTATGTCTGCAAAGAGTTTGACAAAATGAAAGATCAGGATGCCTGGTCCCCCACGCAGCCCTTTCAGAACATACGGCTGCGCATTGAATCAGACATGATATTACTCCAGGCGGATTATGAGCGCTTTTGGGGCACAGGAGAAGAGGAAGAAATCCACCGATTAAAGGAGCGCACGCTTACCCTCCAACGATTTATCAAATCTCAAAAAAGCCTGGCTGGCCCTAATAAAGAGTCGCTTATCCAACGACTCAAATATTTCAAGCGCTTAACCCGTAATCTGAAAGTCAAGGACCTGGAGCGCTTCTACCGGGAAGTCCAAGAGGCAGTTTTATTGGGCAACAAATCCTGGTTTTTATACCAAATTCAATGGCGGTTGGACACCATGGAAGGAGAGGAATAAAAAAGGGTCCCCGCTTTGCACAGGGACCCTGGAACAATCTACACACAAAAACCTATCTCATATTTTGATCAGGGAATAGCTGGCCAGGCGGCCACTCTGGGCCACTTGCAGCCAGTATCCACCTGCCGGGAGTCCTTCTAAGGATAGCTTTGCCTTCAGCCCAGAAAAGGGCTGCCGCTCCAGTAAACGAACCACCTGTCCGGCAGCATTGAGCAAGCGAATGGTCGCTGCCGCTTCCGTCGGCAGATCAAGAATGACATACTCCTTAGCTGGATTGGGATACATGTGAAATTCAAGCGGAGCATCCTCAAGCTTGTGGCGGGATTGGATATCATCGATCAGGACTCCTACCCCTCCCATGCGCACGGTCCAGCCGTTCACAAATACACTGGATCCGTCAAGGCGTTCCAGGGTAATCGTAATGAGCTCGTTTTCATGGTCTATCGTATAGCTACTGTTAACAGAAGTCCCGCTGGCGAAGGGAGAATTCGTCAAATCTAGTCGGATGGGACTATTCGGATCGATCTCAAATCCCTCCGCTGAATAATCATGGATCAGGGTCAGTACCGGACCGACGGTAGCGGGTCCATAGGAGAAGTCGATGGAGATGGTATCGCCATGCTCAAACTGCGCCGGTACATATTGGACCTGGGCTTGTAGGCTGACGTGAAAAAGCAGAAAAGAAAGGGCGTAAAGGCTCCCCAGCCCCATAGGGGACATAGCTTTGTACAACATGATTTGTTTAGTTGAAAAAGTGAAACATTATCTGTTGCACAAGGCACTGCCTAGGATGATGCACTTGCACAATAGGCACTCATTATGAGTGGCTTACACATGCAAGATGGCGGCCTATTTTTCTGAAAAGTTCATACTTTGGAAAGAGTCTGACAGAATTTTTGCATACTTTGACATAGTTTTTCATTTTCAGAAAACTCCCTAGTGAAACCCTATTGTAATGAAGATTGATCCGAAGGAAATGAAAGCCATCATCGAGGCTGCTGCTCATCAGGCTGGGCTGGGATTTGGGGGCAAAGATTTTGATGAACTCTCTTCCCTCATTAACGCGGCCGTGGGGAGAGACATCCTGGGGGATCGCTATCTCTATGCCTTTTATAAAAAATGTGAACTTGCCCTCAAGCAGGATCAAAAGGAGGTTGGACTTAATGAGAATTACCTGAATGCGGTTCTTAAATATCTTGGATTCCTAAATCTTAAAGCTTACCGTCAAAAGGCCGCAGAGCAGCAAGGCGATCCTCGGCTGGCGGGTCTCAAAGGGAATTGGTATAGCATCGTCCGGCAGAACTCGGGGCTGCCTTACCTACTCGTGGCGCCGGTTCATATCTGGCAGGAAGGCGCAACCTTCTGGATAAAGCTGGTAGGACCCTCTGCTCAGTATGTCGCCAAACTCGCGCGCAAGGAGAATGCTATTTTTACGACCTTTCTTAACGATCAGTACAAAGTCATCAATCTGATTTTTCATATTGGGGGAGCTACCCGACCTCAATTACTGATGGGGGTGTTTTCGGGACTTTCTACCTCTGGCGATACCATCGCCGGAAGAGAGCTATTGCTACGTACCGATCACGATGAAGCAGCGATGAACCATCTGCGCATTCCCCTGGAGGATCCGGAACAATGGCCGGACTGGCTGGATGGTCGTATCTTTGGGTACTTTGAAGACCATTACAAAAATTGTCTCAAAGGCAGCAGGGGTCCTACCTTTAGTTTGGACGACCTGGATGTAGTCGCCTAGGCTAACAAGCGCCTGGTTTTGGTCATTTCTTCCCAAGCTCCTCCTTCATATTTTGAGGATTTCCATTTTAACCCCCCTCACCTTATGCGGATTAGGATTGCTGATATCATGACCCGGGAGATTGTCTATTATGACCATGACTTTCGTAAGGAGTGCGCACGTTTCTGTAATTCCAGACGGATCAAAGTCCTCCCGGATATTCGAAGTCGGGACACTTGCTACAAATTTGAAAATGGCCAGTTCAAGCGAGAACCCATTCATGAGGATCAGTTTGTTCAGGCTCATACCCACATTTTCCAGCCGGGCTTAGCGGCCAGATTTAACACCTACAACATCCTGTTTGTACGGGAAGAAGAAGAACTGGTAGGCGTGGTTCATTTTTGTGATTACAACCATCCCCGGGTCTATGAAGCCTGTTACCAAAAACTCTATCAGTTAGAGCGAGGTGCCCTGAGACTGGCCGAACAGGGCAACGAGCTCACCGAGCAAGATCTTGCGAAGTTTTTGAAGGGCAAAAACACCAGAGAGGGCACCTCCCGTCCCTTAAAAGTGTATCATTTTCATCAAAGATCGACCAGTCTGAAGGATATCCTTGAGTTTGTCCAGCATCACCGGGGCCTGAAGTTCAAGAACCTGAAAAAAATCCACGAAGTCAGAAACCGGATCGCTCATAGTTTGTCTATTGTACGCAAACACAACCCGGATCAAGGCTCCCGAAACTACGATATGGCAGCATTTGACAAATTTATGGTGGGAATGGAGGCTTTGCTGCTGGCCCATCGGCAGGTCAACAACCGCTTGTATTTCAACCTGGCCAAAGAGCAGGGTAATTTCAACATTGATGTAAACACGGTCCGCCAGACGCTCCATTATTAAGCGTCTTCCCCCCAGCTATGCTGAGGGGAAGAACCTCAGTAAGACTCCAGGCTCTCGAGAAAGAAACTTCTTTCCCAGGAGCCTGGAGCTGCTTTTTATGTCTACTTAAGCCTTATTTCTTCCCCCGGCCAGTTCCTTCCTCTATTTACCTCTGAGCGCAAAACCTAACAATCTCCCATTTCCGGTCCTTGAAACTTTTTCCCCTTCCCCCTTACCTTGCATCCATCACAGGTCGATCCAGCAAGCCGCTGCGTTTCTGTTGACCAAACTCCATCAGAATCTACCTCACTTTCAATCCAGGTATGGGACCTGGCAGTCGACATTTTTATGCAAGCTATTCTTATACCGCATCGCCATTTTCTATGGATTCACGTGGGCCTGCCCATGCTAGGGGGGAGCATGGTATATCTCTTGTTCCGTGCCTATTGGGACCTCAGTCTCCTTTCCTTTCTGCCCGAGGGAAATTCAGCAGCCGGAGCCTGGCTTCCTCACTGGGTCAGATTTCAACTCCCTGACGGGCTCTGGCTCTACAGTGCCTTGCGCTTTCAGCAATGGGTGTGGCAGGGAGCATCTCTTAGAAAATGCTGGGGCTGGTTTCTGCTTCCCATTGGCCTGGCCTTCGGGTCGGAAGGCCTGCAGCTAATGGGCTGGCTGCGTGGCACAGGAGACTGGGGAGATATGCTATGGTATCTGGCCGCCGTGCTGGTAGGCTTGGGGACCTATTTCCCCACCAGCCACAAAAAATTGTACCCAACACATCGTTCAACTTAATATTTAACATGATGAATCAACCAAAAATTTTAATGTCTATCCTGGGTCTGGCAGGATTTGCTTTTCTCCTATTCGGGTCGATCGGGGCGGGGAGTACCAAACCGCTGGTTTCCCCCGTTTTCAACTATTCCCCGCCTGAAGCGCCAGGGACTGGCTCAGCCAACTTCACCATGGCCCTGGTCTCTCCTTCCTATAAAAACCTAGACGAAGTGGGAGAACCCTTCAACAGTTTTCAGAAAAGCCTGGAAGCTGAAATCATGGAAGTGATGACCGCTAAAGGATATTCCGTCCGCGGCCCCTTCGAATCACGAGATGAAATGCTCTATTCTGATAAGGAGAATAGCCAACTTGCGCTGATCATTGAAGTGGAACCAGAAATTCAAAAGGCCACGGGTTCCTGGACCAAAGTCAAAATGGCAGACAACCGGATGGGATACCGCTTTTCCAGGGGTACCCTTAATATCTACGGCAAGATTAATCTGACTGCTTTGGAACCGATCTCAGGGGAAAAAATGTGGGCAAAAAGTGTGAACATTCCCAAGCAAACTACGGAAGAGTTTACTTCTTCTCGTGTATTCGTGGGCTCAAGTCTGGCCTCGGACCTTCAGGCGATTGCGGCGCTCGCGGCTGCCAATGATGCCAATGTAGCCAATCCCATCACTAAGGCTTTGGAGAAATCCTTTGAGGATATCATGACCAAAATCTGGAATCACCTCGACCCTACGGAATTTAAGCGGATGGTGCCAAAGATTAAAGAGCTTAAAGCGAAAGGATAATGCGGAAATCAACATTATGGCTTGCCCGCGGCATGGGGGTATGGGCGCTTAGCTGCCTGCTCTTTCTCTCTGCCCAGGGACAAACCCGTTACGGACTCACGGCTGGGTTACAAATTCCCACCGGACAAATGGGCGATTTCTTCGCCTTAGGACTTGGACTGGATGTTCGCTACCGATACGAGGCTTCTCAAGCGTTGGCCTTTGGGGCAGGCATCGGCATCTACCGATTTGATGGAAATTTCCAGTACGAGGGATTGGTCTTGAGTACGATCCCGGCATACCTCGGAGCAGAGTATCGCTTTTTTCGAAAAGCCCTGGGAAACACTGGGCTTAACCTGATCCTGGCCGGCGGATTAGATGGGGGAATGTTTGTGAGCGGGGGAAATGTCACCGGAGGCACTTATTCGAGTGAACTGGGCTTGTTGATGGCCCCTCGCTTTGCCTGCATCCTGGAATTCAGTGGTGTGGAACTGCTGGCCGAACTCAGGCCGGTATTGGCCATCCCTCGCGGGCATAGTTATCTGGGGCTAAACCTAGGAATACTGCTCTGATTTAAGTTGTTGGTGATTTATCTCTCGGTTGTAGTCGGCAACGACTACTTCCGGGAGATGTTTCATAGAGGAGTTAGTCCCTCATCTTGCAGCAGATAGCTCATAAAATACGCAGGAACATCCTTCTCCATTTTCCTGGGTTCCTCTGAAAAGCTCTGTCCCTACGCCAAACTCCTGAATATCGAGACGATATCTTTCAGGTCCGTCCCATCGATGTCGATGGTTGTACTCAGCTAGCGTTCCCATTCGGAGGGTAAACCACCGAATGGGATCTCATCTACATCTACACGCCCCGCTGCTGATCTGCCCGGTAACCTAGTACGAAATCTGGTGCCCAGGTCGTGGGGGTGCGGCCGTCATCTTCTTGAGCGGTGGAGAAAACTGCGTCAGTTTAATGCCCGCCACGGCATCTTTGTACTCTTGGACGGTTGGGGTTCTGCCGAGGATAGCGGACAGCACTACTACCGGGGTAGAGGCCAGCAGGGATTCTCCCTTCTTACGGTCTGCGTCAGCTACCACGCGTCCCTGGAACAGGCGGGTAGAAGTGGCCATTACGGTGTCTCCTTTGGCGGCTTTCTCCTGGTTGCCCATACAGAGGTTACAACCGGGTCTTTCCAGATAAAGGATGTTGTCGTATTCGGTCCGGGCCTGGGTCTTGGGCGCGGCATCATTGAATTCAAAGCCGGAATACTTCTGCAGCATTTCCCAGTCCCCTTCTTCCTTGAGTTCGTCAATGATATTATACGTTGGGGCAGTTACCACCAGTGGAGCCTGAAATTCGACCTTGCCATGCATGGCTTCCAGGTTCTTCAGCATTTTGGAGACAATCTTGATATCGCCTTTATGCACCATACATGAACCAACAAAGCCCAAATCGACGTGCTTGTCTCCTTCGTAGAAAGAAAGTTCCCGGATGGTATCGTGGGTATATCGCTTAGAGACGTCTTCGTTGTGGACATCTGGATCAGCAATCATGGGTTCGTCGATGATGTTCAGGTCCACCACCAACTCTGCAGCGTATTTGGCGTTCGCATCAGGAGCGAGTGCTGGCTTCTCTCCGGATTGAATTTCGGCGATACGCTGGTTCGCTTTGTCGATCAGACTTTGCAGGACTTGTTTTTCATTGTCCATGCCTTTGTCGATCATGATTTGAATTCTGCCTTTGGCAATGTTCAGAGATTCGATGAGGGTATCATCCTGAGAAATACAGATGGAAGCCTTGGCTTTCATTTCGGCGGTCCAGTCCGTAAAGGTAAAGGCCTGGTCTGCCAACAGGGTGCCAATGTGGACCTCGATGATTTTTCCCTGAAAGACGTTTTCCCCGCCGAACTGCTTGAGCATTTGGGCCTGGGTGGCGTGGACTACGTCGCGGAAGTCCATGTGATCTTTCATTTCGCCTTTGAAAGTCACCTTAACCGATTCCGGAATAGGCATGGAGGCTTCTCCGGTGGCCAGGGCCAGGGCTACGGTGCCTGAGTCTGCGCCAAAGGCCACTCCCTTGGACATCCGGGTGTGAGAATCGCCTCCGATGATGATGGCCCAATCATCTATGGTAATGTCATTGAGTACCTTATGGATCACATCTGTCATGGGATGGTACACCCCTTTGGGATCCCGGCCGGTGATCAGCCCAAAGTCATGCATGAACTTCATCAGCCTGGGAGTATTGGCCTGTGCCTTTGCGTCCCAAACCGAAGCGGTGTGGCAGCCTGACTGGTAGCCCCCATCTACAATGGGAGAAATAACGGTGGCCGCCATCATCTCCAACTCCTGAGAGGTCATCAGTCCGGTGGTGTCCTGAGAACCGACAATGTTGACATTAGCCCGTACGTAGGAACCAGCGTGTAGGGTCGCACCGGAAGTTCCAACGGCATTTTTATTGAAGATTTTTTCTACGGCAGTGAGGCCCTGTCCTTCGTGAGAGACTTCTTTCGAGGGGGCAAAAACCGGCGGTACCGCTATGCCCAGCACCCTGGCAGCAAAAGCCTGCAGTTTCTTGCCAAATACAATAGCGTAGGACCCACCCGCCTTCATGAACTCCATTTTCTGCGGGGTGAGGGAAGAAGAAATATCTTTTAGCTCTTCCTCGCCAGCGTAGAGCTTTTTGGTTTTGGTATTAATGGTAAAAACGGTACCGGTTGCTACAGAGTAGGTTTCTTTCAAAATTGGCTCGCCTTCCTCATCTGCAACGACCTTCCCATCAGCATCATACTGCTTTTCCCAGTTTCTCAAGTCCACGCCAATGCCTCCGGTAACCCCGACAGTAGTGAGGAAGATAGGTGAAATGCCGTTGGTGCCGGCCACCACGGGGGCAATGTTGATGAAAGGCACATAAGGACTGGCGGGTTTACCGATCCAAAGGGCTACATTATTGACCCCTGACATGCGGGAGGAGCCAACTCCCATGGTGCCTTTCTCGGCCACCAGCATGACCCTTTTATCGGGATGTTGTTCTTTAAGGGCTAACAATTCCTGCTGCCGCTGTTCATCGAACTCAAACATACACTGGCCGTGTAGTTCGCGGTCAGCTCTGGAGTGGGCTTCTTTGCCAGGAGAAAGGAGGTCCGTGGAGATGTCCCCTACCCCGGCGACGAAGGTTACCACCTGAATTTCTTCTTCCACCTCAGGCAGTTTGGTAAAAAACTCCGCCTGCGCATAGCTTTCGATGATATCCTTGGCGATGGCATGCCCTTGCTTATAGGCCTCTTCCAGGCGCTCCATATCCGCCTCGTAGAGAAAAACCTGGGTTTTCAGCACCTTGGCAGCCTCCGTGGCAATCCCCTGATCCTCGCCTAGTACCAGGTCAAGCAGCACCTTGATGGAAGGTCCTCCCTTCATGTGGGAGAGCTGTTCGAAGGCGAAGGCAGGAGAGATTTCTTCCACCACTGCTTCTCCGAGGATTATTTCTTTTAGGAAGTTCGCTTTGACTCCAGCCGCGCTGGTGGTCCCGGGCAATACATTGTAAATAAAGAAATTGAGAGAATCCGCCCGATGTTCATGATTGACATCCTTGATCTGTTCAATGACTTCGCTTAACAGTTCTGAACCATCGATCGGTTTGGGGTGAAGCGCTTGCTCTTTCCTTTCTTCAATTTCCTTAAGATACTCGCTGTATTTGCTCATAAAATGTACTTCTTTAACTCGATATAGAACGACTGAATGATCTTAGGAAAGCCCGCACTGGAAGCCCGGATTCCCATTCAGCCGCAAAAATAACAATCCTACAAATATTGGGCAAAACTGCGCTGGATAAGTAAGCCCTTGTTCGGATGTAGGGGTTTTGGTCTGAAAAGAATGAGGTTGGGGTTCTGTAGCACGTTTTTGCATCAGAATAGACAGTTATTTTGAGGAAAAGGATGAAACCAGCTTCTTAAAAAAATGGCCTACTCAGACGAGAGGAAAATTCCAGAACAAGCGCTAAGTTAATGAGGTCCTTTCCTTACTTTGAAAGTTTGCCTTACTTTCCTTCCCAAATAGCCAATATGATCCATATTTTGTTTCAGAGCCTTGTAAGATACAGACCCAGGGAAGTAACTGTTAATAGGATATTTGTCGTAGTTTTGATTTCGGTGCATGCTCTTTGTCAGTTAGGGCAAGCAGCCATGAAGCCCGTTCTTTTGTTCTCAAACCCCGTAACCATCTTTAACCCTAGCCTGATTAAAGCAGCATCCTCCAGTTGAGCTACCTTTACCGACCATCTGATTTTCCCGGCAAAGTTTAAAACTTACTTCCTTTACCAAAGGCAGTGATCTCTCGGAAATTTCAACCCGCCCCTCCTCATGCTCTCCAGACCTCTAGTTCATGATATTTAATTCCTCTGAATTTCTCATATTTCTCCCCATTGTATTTGGGCTGTATTGGGGACTCCGATCTGCGGGATATCGGTACCAGAACATACTTTTGCTGATCGCCAGTTATACCTTTTATGGCTGGTGGGATTGGCGGTTCCTTTCCCTCATCGCCACCAGTACGGTAACTGATTATTTGCTGGGGCTGAGCATCCATGACGAAAGCAACCCCAGACGGAAACGGCTTTTTCTCCTGCTCAGCCTGATCCTAAACCTGGGTTTATTGGGTTTCTTTAAGTATTTCAACTTCTTTGTAGACTCCTTAAAGCAAGCCCTGCTCATGTTGGGCATGGACGTTAACTTCATGACCCTGGAGATCATTCTGCCCGTAGGGATCTCCTTCTATACCTTCCAGACTCTCTCCTATTCCATCGATATTTACTACGGAAAAATCAAGCCAACCAGAGACTTCATCGGCTTTTCTACCTTCGTTTGCTTTTTCCCGCAGCTGGTGGCCGGTCCGATCGAGCGGGCATCTAATCTGCTGCCCCAATTTCTCAAAGCTAGAAAATTCGACCTGGATCAGGCCATTCAGGGAGTCTCTCTCATCGTGTATGGGATGTTTAAAAAGGTGTTGATTGCGGATAGATTGGCGATTTATGTGGACAGCGTTTTTGGGGATATCGGCAATGCGAATACCATTTCCGCCGTCCTGGGCATCATCTTCTTTTCCTTCCAGATTTATTGTGACTTTTCGGGCTATTCCCTTATTGCCCGGGGTACGGCTAAGCTGCTGGGATTTGAGTTGATGATCAATTTCCGTCGACCTTATCTGGCGAGCAACATCGCTGACTTTTGGCGGAGATGGCATATTTCCCTGTCTACCTGGTTCCGGGACTATATTTATATCCCACTGGGGGGAAAACGGGTGAGCACTGGCAGAAACTACTACAATTTAGTGGTGGTCTTTCTGGTGAGTGGGCTGTGGCACGGAGCCAACTGGACCTTTGTGATCTGGGGCGGCCTGCATGGCATTTTCCAGGTCATCTATGTCAGCTACTCCAAATTCGTCCCATTCAAGAATAAAAACACCTGGTGGGTCCATTGGGCCAACGTCTTGCTGGTATATGTGCTGGTGTGTTTTGCCTGGATCTTTTTCCGGGCAAAATCCCTGGAGGAAGCCCTGGCCTACATCAGCAAAATCACGGAAGGGAATTTCAGCCTAAATCTCACCCAGATTACGGCCCTGGAAGGACCGGTCAACTTTGCCATTAGTTTCCTGGCCATTGGCTTGCTATTCCTCAGCTACCGCCTCCCCGAACATCTGAACTTCAAAAAACAGGTCCATCATATCGCCTTTAGTGTCATCGCCTTACTGCTTATTTTTATCCTTGGTGTAAATGGAAATGCAACCTTCATCTACTTCCAGTTTTAGTCGGTTCGCCAAATTTCTGGGAACCATCCTGATCGTCCTGCTGTCGATTGGGCTGATCTTTAATTATGCCTTTGAACGGATCGTTATTTTTTCGGGAGAAATCGGCGGGGCCGCTAAAATAAACCGCATCATCAAGGTCGACGAAGCGGGAGAAATCCCCATTTTCGGCTCTTCCAGAGCCCAGGGTTCTTTTGTCCCTTCCATCCTCGGAGAGGCATATTTCAACTATGGGATTGATGGTACCCAAATGAATATTCTGGGTTTTTTCCTCAAGAAGGAATTACAAAAGGATAAGTCAGGTCCCATCCTCATTAATTTTGACCTGGTAGGCTTTCGCAGTTCCTATGGAGATTTGGGCAACTACATTCCCAATTATCCTGAGACCCGGGAAATCATTGAAGCAGACGCCAAATTTTATTATCACCTCCCCTTGATCAAATACTTTGGAAAGTATGAATCCTATCTTAAATATCGGCTCAACGAGAAATTAAATATCACCAAGCATACGGACCGGGGAGGGAGTTTTGAAAAAAATGTCCTGACCGAAAAAATTTTTGCAGAAATGGTGGAGCGGAGGCGCAATACAGCCGATCAATTCAGAATTGAAGTCCCGGTCAAAGATGCCTTTGAAAAACTGGTCGATGCTACCGATCGTCCCATTTTTCTGATCATTGCCCCCTACCATCCTTCTTATTTCCACAAATTTGAAGGCTTAGCGCAAGCCCAGGCTTATTTAGCCCAAATGCAAGCAAGGCCCCATGTCCAGGTCCTCGACTTCAGCCAGGAGGTGTACGCGGATTCTTTATTTACCAACACCACCCACCTGAACTATGAAGGCGCGATCAAATTCACGGAAGCCCTCAAAAAAGAGATGCATGCGATCTCGAATCCCACGCCCTAGGGCCGACAACTTCTTTTTACCCTAAACCTATTCCAGCTTATTTCAAAGGCCTGGTAAGCAGAAAATGATACCAAGATGCACCCTCTTTTTGCCGCGAGGAGTTAGGAAAATTCTACCTGATCAAGATGGGCCGCCTAATTCCTAATGATATTCCCCTATATCGATGGACTTTTTTCTCTCCCATGCTAGCTGATTCAGCTGCAAGGTCAGCGGCTCGTCCAGGTCAATCCTGATGCTTCGGTTATCCAAAAACTGAACTTGTTCCCAGATATTTGGTTGGGGTAGCTTGTGGGTATAGGTCTGGACAAAAGCATCGGCCTCAATGGTGGTTAAGTCAAATACCCAGAATGTGTCAGCCTGCATATTAAATTGGACCACCAGGTTTTTGTCCGGAGAAAATTCATACCCGCCTGAGGATAGCGTAAAAAAGATCTCCCCTAAGGCCAGGTTATACACCCGCAGGTTTTCACAATTGGTCCCGCAGCCCCAGGTGTGTGGAGCCTTTTGGTTACTTTACCGTAATTACGACAAAACCCTTTCCCAAGGGCTACCTAACAACGGTTTCCACAGTTGGAGACCATCTTTGCGAAGCTCGAGTGGATAGAGGGTTATTGCAGTCCGAATTGGCAAAGCTCCTGAGTACATCTGCAGAAACCATTACCCATTGGGAGCTTGGTCATTCCTTTCCCAAGATCAATTACCGGCCAGCTATCATTACTTTCCTGGCATATGATCCCCTTGATAATGGTGACATAAGTTTGGGTAATGTGCTGTTGAGATATAGAGGGCAATAGGGGATAAGGCGAAAGGAGTTTGCAAGGAGGATTGGGGCAGATGAAAGGAAGATCTAGGGGTGGACAAAGGGAGTGCCGGTTAAGTATGAAAGAACGAGGAAGCAGTTGGAGGCGTTTTTTGGAGCGGGAAGGGATCAATATAGGTTTTCCGTCGGTCTGAGATTTCTAGACCATATCCCTTACCTTAATGAAAAACCTTCCTTAACTTTTTTTAATAACCATTTCGGATTGGTCTAAAGACGTACAATCTATTAATATGGGAGGCGGAAAAACTAAAATTTTCCGCCTCCCGATCAGAACATCTTTAGGCAAATAAAAACATTCCCCAATGTCTGCTACAGAGGTATACCTAAGAGGACTCCTAATCTGGGGTTGATTTTGGTCCCCTTGGTTGAGATAACCTGTTCATTAGAAAAAATATTCGCATCAATGGTTTCTTGTTCAAATCCTCCCCCGGCAAATAGGTCTAAGGTGGCGATTTTCTTTCCTCCAACTCTGATCAAGAATTGATGTCCCACTGATAAACCAACTCCTCGACTTTCAAAAGTCAAAAAGTCTTTTTCGATTAAATCCTGACCAATATAGCCACTTAGTCCGCCCTGGAATTGCATAATCCGTCCCCAAAGGGCAAGATAAGTGCCAAAAGGGGCAGGAGGTACATTTTTCCGTCCCATAGAAAGGTAATATCTAAATTCTGGTGTTACATGAAATCCTTTAATATCTCCTTCGAAACTATCCCACAGCTCAGTGCGTTTTGCAGTAAATCCCCCTTTTAGCTGCAGGCTCCAGTTTGTTCCGACCACTAATTCAAAAGCTAAAGCCCCAGTCTTGAAAAAAGGTGCAATAGGGTCGGTTTTTATGATATAGTAACTCTCTTGAGCAAAAACCTGAGAGATTGCGAGGCCTTGAACAATCAAAAGGCTTGCGACGATGATAAGATGTTTCATTTCCACTATGTTTTAGAGAGGTTAATCCTTTTCAATTACAATAGGTACACGGTATGAAAATTTAATGGAGACTCCAGTTCTTGTCCCTGCTTCATGGCCTTTGGTGTCGCCCACCACGACAAATTGGCCTAAGGTAGTATTGAATATATCGTCCTGAGTGTCAGTGTCTAGATATTCAACAACACCAGGAAAAGAATTCTGGCCATCAATTTTTTTAATGTGCCAGCCTGTAGGGGCATTATAAAAGTAATGACGGCTACTAGTACCCTCCGCTGTCGTCCAATCGCTTTTTGTTTCCTCCGCCTTCATATACACTCGCAAATAAGCTTGACGGGAGTTTTTGTATAAATAGGTACTTATTCGGACCTGAGGTCCGTTTCCTTTGAACTCCCTGTCTCCGCGGGTATGTGGGGGCAAGAAGGAGAAGCTAGAAGGCGTGATGTATACTGTACGAAGTTCTGGCGTAACATCGTCCTTTTTCTGTATATTGATTCGAGACATTTCATTCCCATCAAAACTAACAGCCAGAGCACGGAAAGTGGTTGCCAGAGCACGGA
>JBCBGC010000076.1:0-37919 GCA_038527215.1 Bacteroidota bacterium | reverse complement strand
CCCGGATAGCTCACCTCCTTGCAGTCGGAGGAGCTTCCGGGGTGACAAAAATTTAGTAGGGAGATGCTTTCATCAAAAGGTGTTGGAGAGACGCAACCACCAACCAATATGTCACCCCGGAAAGGCTTTGAGCGCTAGCGAAAAGACTTATCCGGGGTCTCCATGATTACATATGGATCGAAGAGACCTCCGAGAATATAAATGTCGGGGTCTTTGACCAGGACAGCTTATCTCCTTTTAGTCAATAGCCCTTTCCTATCCGTCTCAAAAAATTCGTCAAAAAAATGAGCCATCCCAAAATTCGGAATGGCTCATGTTCATTTATATACGTTTTCTCTCTATTTCACTTTCACCCCTACCCTATTGCCTCGACGGGAACGACGGGTAGAGGTGGCAGATGCTTTAGGCATCCGTTCAAACAAGCGATGCTCGTCAGCTACTCTGAGCAGCTCAGAGACGCTCCAGGCCTGCGCAAAGCATCCTCTTGGGTGATAAGGAGCATCCCCATCAAAAATTTCGGAGAGGCTTCCTACCCCGGATTTCCCATAATGTCCCATGAGGGTCTCGATCATGCGTCGAGCTTTTTCTTGCCCCAGGCCTCCCTGAACCCGGATCATGGCATCCATGAAGGGTCCCAGCAGCCAAGGCCAGACGGTTCCCTGGTGGTAGGCCCCATCCCGATGGTGAACATCTCCCTGATACAGACCGATGTAGGCAGGATCAGATGGAGCCAGGGTCCGTAAACCAAAAGGAGTAAGTAACTCTTCCTCCACTGCTTCGAGGATTTGACTGGCTTTTTGTCCGGTAAATAAGGGAAAGGGTAAACTAAGGGCAAAAATCTGGTTTGGTCGCAAAGCTGGGTCCTTTTCCTCTCCCTCTACCCGGTCAAAAAGGTAGCCTTCCTCTTCATACCAAAAGACCTCTTTAAAGGCTTTTCGAATGCGCTTAGCTTGTACCGCATAATGAGCAGTCCGCTGCGGGTCCTGAATCTTTTTTGAAAAATAAGCACAGATTTCCCAGGCGTTATACCAAAGAGCATTGATTTCCACGCACTTTCCTCTACGGGGGGTTACCACCCAGTCCCCAGCCTTGGCATCCATCCAGGTCAAAGCCAATCCCTCTTCTCCACCTGTCAGCAGCTGGTCTTCCGTCATCCGGATGCCATAGCGGGTCCCTTGTTTATGATGTTGTAAGATATTTTCCAGGGCAGGCAGGACGGTCTCCTCGATGAAGGAAAGATCGCGACTGGCTTTATAATATTTATAGGCCGCTACAAACAACCACAGGGTAGCATCAATGGTGTTATACTCTGCCTCTGAGCCATCGTCCGGGAAGCGGTTGGGCAACATCCCCTGGTCAATATGGTCGATAAAGGTGGACAAAATATCCTGTGCCTCTTCGTGGCGCCCGGTAGCCAGACAAAGGCCCGGCAGGGCAATCATGGTATCTCTTCCCCAATCCGAAAACCAAGGATAACCCGCGATGATAGAGGATTTGTGGTTCTCTCTTTTTACCAAAAACTGATCCCCAGCCAAAGCCAGGCTGCTCAGAATCGGTGATTGCTCTCCTACCTCCTTGACCAGCGAAAGACGGCGCGCCTTTTCTTTCGCAAAAAGGGCGAAAGCATCTCGCTCCTCACAGGCCTCTGTAGAAATAATGATCCCCAATTTATCGCCTTCCTTTAACTGCACGTAAAACTTCCCGGGCGTAAAGAGATCTTCGGAAGAAGGCATCCCCCGCGCTCTTTCCTGAGCATACTCAAAAGAAAAATACCAATCTGGCTGAGATTCAAAATGAGCATTCGGCACCTTGATCATCAATTCTGGCAGCTCCGGTAGAAATTGGCAACGGAGAGTATCCTGGCTGAAATAACCGTATTGCTTTAGGTGATGGTGCGCTTGGGTCAGGCAATGATGATCCCTGGCAGCTGTAAGGGGAAGCAGTTCCAGGGTAAAGTCAGCATTAGCAGCTAATACCTCATACAGCAGCAAGGTTGTGTTCTCACCATGGACCATGGCCACCGTTTTCTTAAGACGGATGCCATTGGTTTGGTAGACAAACTCAGGGAATAGTCCTTTGTGGAAAGCCTGCTGAAAAATATACCCGCTCGGGAAGATCCCTCCCTGGTACTTATTACAAGCCAAATCGTATCGGCGGTCATGAACCCAGACCGCTTCATCCATTTTTGAAAGCAATACCTGGCGACCTACGGGAGCATGGCGGGGAGCAATCAATAATCCGTGGTACCTTCGGGTGAGGGTCCCAATAATGGTTGAGCTAGCATAGCCGCCCAAACCATTGGTCTCCAGCCATTCATATTGACTGGCAAGATCAAAGCGGTGGATCACGGATGGATCAAAGGAGGAAATCATTTTGAATGAGTCAGTTGCTGCAGTTATGGGATGATATTAAAAATTGGTTTGTTTCTCCTCCATGATTAAGATCAGCTTTTGAGGAAAGCTTCATCAATCCCCCCCTCTAATTGATTCGAGGATGATAAAACAGGGGGCTGCATGAACAGTCGAAACAGGTTTTAACTTAGCGTCAAAAACCAATTGAGGGACAAGGCTTTGTGCGATTCAATCGTCAATTTCCTCCAAAAGAATTCACTTCGCAACAAAAATAATCCACTAACCTAACAAAACACACATAAAAAAAAATGTGTGTTTTACCGAAAGTTTTCGGTCTAAATTCAGGCAAAAATCCCCATTCAACCAGCCAAATTAACCTTTGGTAGGACTGATCAAACCAATTTGAAAATCAATGTAAACGATGAACTAAAGAAAAAGGCGGGTAGTAGTAGGAATCCGTTGCAAATATGAAAATATTTTTACATCCAGACAACGAAAAAATTCTCTACCCTACTGCCCAGCATGAACTTTTTACCGGATTTGTTGAACTTACGTTAGCTCAAAGGTCCTTCGACCCATCGATTCAATAGCTTCAGGACATGCCAATAGCTGATTTGTTTGCCTGGGTGATCCCGGTTGCTCAGGATAATGACCGTGGCATCATTTCTCAAGTCCCGGATAAAACAGCTTTTGTATCCGCGCCACCAGCCGAAATGATATACTACGCCAGGCATGTAGCTCTTCATCCGTACCCCAAATCCATATAACTGACCGCCTCTTTGCACCTTCCCAGGGGTGAAGGCTTCTGCCAGGCTCTCAGGCTTTAACAGTTTTCCCGCAGCCAGGGCTCGGTCGAGTCGATATAAATCCTTGACGGTGGCGTGCATGCCTTTGTCGCCCATGACGCCATCATCAAAGTCGCCGCCAGCCACTCGATAGCGACGGCCCTTCTTGACATAGCCGATGGTTCGGTTGGGCTTAGCTACCCTTTCCCGATGCTGGCAATAGTAGGACTCCATGCCTAAGGGATCGAATATGTTTTCCTGAACAAAGTCCTCGAAGGGCTGTATGGAAAAGAAATCCACCAGGGCCGCCAGCATGGCATAATTGGAATTGCAGTACTCAAATTTTCTACCAGAGCGGAAATTCAAGCCGGGCCTGCGATCCTGAAACATATCTATTACATCAGCATAGCGCATGAAATAGCGACGATCCCAATGTTGAGCCCCTAATCCATCATAACGAACCAAACCTGAGGTGTGATTCATCAGATGACGGATGGTCATTTTCTCATAAGGCCAGCGGGGTAAATGATCCTTGATGGGATCATCCCAGGCAAATTTACCGGCTTCATGCAGTTGCATCATGGCAATGGCGGTAACCATTTTGGTTACCGAAGCCAGTTGAAAAACGGACTCTGTGGTGAGGTATTCTTTTTTGCCGGCGTGGGCATACCCATAGCTGCCTACATGAACCAGCTGGTCTCCTTTGGCGAGCAATACATTCCCGTTGAAGGCGTGGTTGTCCTGCCATTTCTTAAACAGGCTATCGAAATCCGGATGATAGACAGAAAACTCTCCATCGTCCTCTTTGGGAGGGGTATAGTTTACGTGTACCGGTCGGGTGATTTCTGCTTCGATATCCGAAACGTCCGGGGGAAGCCACCGGGCATATTGGGAGGAAGCCTGAGCTACTTTTTCCCAGGTGAAGGAATGTGTTCCACAAGCAAGGGGCAGTAGACAGATCGCAAGTAAAGAAAGAAGTCGTTGAATCATGCCGCCTGATTCGTCTCTGTATGCCCGGGGGAGGGAGGCGTTTTCGTTTGAGAGGAAAGCTATGAGCTTTTAGGAGAAATACAAATACGGAAGCTCGTGATTTATGTCTTTGCGGAAATAATCATTCTCGCAGGAATCCCCCTGAGAAGATTTGGCAACATTGACCGATGGCGTAATATCGCGAGGGAAATGATTTTTTATACATTTAGGAAATTAATCATTCCACTATGCGAGGAAGTCGCCTCGGAGAATTTGAAGAAATCGTCTTGCTGACCGTAGCTGTCCTCTTTGATGAGGCGTACGGCATTGCGGTAAAAAAGGAGATTGAAGCCCGTCTGGATCGAAAAATCAGTGTTGGGGCCTTACATACTGCCTTTAATCGTCTGGAGAAAAAAGGCTTCCTGCAATCTCGTCTCGGAGAAGCCACCGCTTCCCGCGGAGGGAAGCGCAAACGTTACTTCCAAGTGACCGCCTCTGGTTTTGGGGCCCTGAAGACCGTCCGCCAGACGCGAAATGAGTTCTGGGAAGCCATCCCTGAAATCGCTTTTAAATAAGCCCACTTCCAACGTCATTTTTTCAGCCAACTCCACAACTTCTACCTATGCAACCGCCTAAATGGATGACCGACCTGTTACAATGGGGCTTGCCTTCCGGCAAGGCGGAGGATATTCTTGGCGATCTGTTGGAGCTGTATGAAGAATGGCGCGGCGAGCGGAGCCAGGGGATTTCTAACTGGCGATTCTTTTTACATACCCTAAGTCTTCTCCCGCTATTCTCCCCCCAATTCTCTCTTTTTTCCCGCATCCTCAACCAAATCGCTATGTTCAATCACTACCTACGCATCGCCTGGCGCCAGATGCAAAAGCATGTTCGCTTTTCTCTCATCAATATCGTGGGACTTACCGCAGGCCTGGCTGCGGGATTGTTGATTTTACTTTATGTCCAGTACGAGCTTTCCTACGATAAATCATATCCCGAACACGAGCAGGTGTATCGGGTCAATTTTCAGGTTCCCTATGATGGCGGGACAGAAGTGATCGCTTTAACCCCCAATATCGTTTCCCCTCTTATGCAGCGGACCTTTCCGGAAGTCCAAGCCGGAACCCGGGTATATGAAGGAGGAAGAGTCATTTTTCGCATCGAAGATGAATTAATCGAAGAGCCCGCTTACTTCTATGTAGACAGCTTATTCCTGGATATTTTTCAGCTGCAAACTCTCAGTGGCGACCCAGACGCAGCCTTGCGGGAACCCAGAAGCCTGGTTCTGACGGAATCTGCCGCTCAGCGATTCTTTAACTCTACCGATGTGGTAGGCAAGCTGGTAGAAAGAATCAATTCTAAAAAGCCGTATAAGGTAGGAGCGGTAATCCAGGACCCGCCTGCGAATTCTCATTTCCAATTTTCCACCCTGGTTTCTTTCTACACGCTGCGGAAAACCCTGTACACAGATGAGCATTGGGGCATGGCCAATTATTACACTTACCTGAAGCTCAGCCCTGGAGCCAACCTAGAGGCAATTAGCGAAGAAATAAAGGCCAAAGTCGTAGAGCAAATGGGCGAGCAGGCTCGGGATATTGCCCTGCAATTTCAACCCATCTCAGATATTCATCTGTATTCTGGTCACATCATCTACAACCCATTCCAGGCGGGAGACATCACTTACGTCTACCTCCTGACGACAGTAGCTTTCCTCATCTTGCTGATCGCCTGTATCAATTACGTCAATTTAACCACGGCCCGCTCTACCCAACGAGCCAAGGAAGTGGGCTTACGCAAAGTGGTCGGCGCACAACAGGGAGAATTATTCGTCCAGTTCATCATTGAAGCGGTATTCATCACGGCTATTTCCTTCCTGCTGGCCTTGCTGGTCATCCAGCTCGTCCTTCCGGCTTTCAATGCCCTGACGGAGCGGAGCCTAAGCCTGGGCATGATGCAGGAAGGCAAAATGATCTGGGGAGCGACCCTGGTCTTCATGTTGGTAGCCTTTATCTCAGGTAGCTATCCCGCCTTGTCCCTTTCTCGCTTTCGCCCTATTCAGGTTCTAAGGGGAAGCTTTCACGGGGCTTCCTCTGGCGGATGGATGCGAAAAGGCCTGGTCGTATTCCAATTTGCCGTGTCGATCTTCCTCATTATTGGCACCCTGATCATCGTCCAGCAGCTCAATTATCTGCAAAGCAAATCCCTGGGTTATGACCGGGAGCACGTCCTTAGCTTGCCCGTCAGCGGCAGCATTGATGATAACATTCAGGCCTTTCGGGATGCCCTGACCCAACAACCGGAGGTAATTGCGGTGAGCAGTTGCACAGAATCCCCCTACCAGATTGAAGGAGGATATAGCATACAAAAAGGCTGGCGAGAAGGAGAAGAAGGACTTTCTGTAACCGCCATGGCGATCGACGAAGCTTTTGTCCCCACCATGAAATTACGCATGGTTACGGGTGAGAATTTTCCCCAATTCAGGGTGGCAAAGTATGGAGAACCAAATTGGCAGTTTATCCTCAATGAAAAAGCCGTTGAAAGCATGGGATGGACCTCCGAAGAAGCCATCGGGCAACAAGTCATGCTAAATGGCAGAGCTGGCATGGTCAAAGGGGTAGTCAATAACTTCCACATTACCTCGCTCCACCATGAAATCGGACCATTGGTGCTGTTCAATGGACCAGATCTTTACACCCTCATGGTAAGGCTGGCTCCCGGGGAGGTATCCCAGGGAATCGCGGCCGTAGAAAAGACCTGGGATGCCTGGGAGAAAAACGAACCCTTCCAATATCATTTTCTGGATGACCAATATCATCGGCTGTATCAGGATGAAGAAAAAATCAGCCAGATCTTCACCATTTTTTCTATCCTCGCCATTTTGATTGCCTGTTTGGGATTGTTAGGGTTGATCTCCTATACCACCGCCCAACGTACCAAAGAAATCGGCATTCGAAAAGTCCTGGGGGCTTCAGTCGGGCAATTGGTTCTCCTGCTGAATCGGGATTTTCTCATCCCCGTTCTCGTAGCCATCCTGCTCAGCACCCCGCTCGCCTGGTATGCGATGAACCAGTGGCTTGATAATTTTTCATACAAAATTGGCATTAGTACCTGGATCTTCTTCCTCGCTGGCGCAATCTGTCTGCTTATTAGTTGGATTACCGTCAGTTTCCAATCCTTTCAAGCAGCCACCGCTGACCCAGTGGAAGCCTTGCGGGATGAGTAATCAGGATTCGAGCAGCGTGGAGACATCTTCACGCTGTTCTTCTTTCGGGAGGGAGTGAGCGCTACGGAACCAAATATGGAAGGTCGCTCCTTTGCCGGGCTGGCTTTCTACACTGATGCGGCTTTCATGTCGGTCCATGATGCGTTTGCACACAGCCAGGCCCATGCCCAGTCCTTCATACAAATGCTCCGGATGGAGCTTGTTGAAGATGCCAAAAATCTTTGCCTGATAAGGGCTGGGAATTCCGATTCCTTCATCTCTGATGCTGATGCGGGTCCACTTCCCCTCTATTTTTGCCGATAGGTCCAGGCGAGGCGGAGCAGCTCCGTGGAACTTCAGCGCATTACTGATCAGGTTAAGCAGCAGACGCCGCAGCATGCCAGGTTCTGCCCATACTTCGGGAAGCTTTGCCAAATGGACTTCCGCCTGATTTTGAGAAATCAACCAGTCCATGTCGGCCAGAATCTCCTCCAGCATGGTGTTGAGGTTAACCCGTTGCAGGACTACCTCCATTCGTCCCAGACGGGAGTAATCGAGCAAGCCATTGACCTGGTCAAACATGCGTTTGCTCCCTCGCTTAATAAAGGTCATATACTGCCGGGTCTCCGGATCTTTTTGCTCTCCAAGTTTCATTTCCAACAGCTGAATAAAACTTGAAATGGTGCGCAGGGGTTCCTTCAGATCGTGAGAAGCGACATAAGCAAATCGTTCCAGCTCTACATTACTGGCTTTGAGCGCTTCATTGGCTTCTTTCAGGGCCTTTTCATGTTCCTTTCTGCTGGTCAAATCCGTCCCCTGACACAAAATCAAGTCTTTACGACCCCAGCTATGCGGCAGGAGATTGAACAAAAATAGTACAGGAATCCGGGTCCCTTTTGCCGTTAATAAATGCGTCTCCTGAGACTCCGCCCCGATCGCCAGTTGTAAGGGATCAACTTTTCCTTGCCATTTTTTTGAGTCTTCCTGAGGGATAAAATCAAATATTGAGGCTTCCAAAAAATGAGATTCAGGATACCCGGTAGCCTCCAGGACTGCCCGGTTCACCTGCATGATGGTCCCTTCTTTATCCAGAATGAATAATAAAGAAGGCAACTGGTCCAACACCGCAGAAGAAATGGTTTCAGGCTTGAGCGACAGTCGGGGATTTTGCCTTAAGCCTATATAGCTCACCACAGAAGCCAGGGGAATTGCCAGATGTTCAAGGCTAATGAAGTTCCCGTACAACCAGTAATTGGCCAGAGAAAAAAAAGTGATAACGATGCCAGGCAAGAAAATACTGATCAGAAAGGTCCAATAAAGCCGCTTTTGATAGGAGGGAGAATCTTTTTCCCGCACGATGGAAACCACCAACGCAAGCAGGCAAAGGGTAAAACAGAAAATAATGTAGCCGATATGCAGGCTGACCAACCAGAGGGGAAGCGTATCTGCTCCATTCTGCCAACCCCAGGCATTTCGTTCCAAGGTTGCATACTCTGGAGCAAAAACCATTTCTATCAACAGAAAACTCAATGGAAGCCCGTAGATGAGGAGGATGAGCAGGGGCTTGAGGGACCATTTCTGGAAAACCGACAGGTAAAGAATAAAATGCACGATGGAACCCAGTCCCAGAAATCCCAGCATATAAAATCTACGCCAAATGAGGGCATCTTCCAGTTGGGAGGCCATGTTCATTTGCATCATGGCGAACATGAAAGCCGAAGCGAGGAATAAAATAGAGGAAAACCATCTGTTCAGCCGATTATTCAAACGACTGCTATATGCTCTGACTGCCATGAAGAGGAGTAAGCAAAAGCTGAGCAAGGCCAGAATTGCATTGACTGACATGAAGGAAGCACGTAGATTGTATCGAAAGTTAGGAAAAAACCCTCTTTTTCTAAACCGCTGGATATTTATCAGCTTTTACTCCATGCAAGCCAATCAAAAATTTGACACCATCGTGGTCGGACTAGGAGCGATGGGGAGTGCAACCCTGCTTCAACTAGCCCAAAAAGGCATCAAGGTACTGGGCATCGATCAGTTTCGTCCGCCGCATATACAGGGCTCCACCCACGGAGGGTCTCGGGTTACCCGGCAGGCTTATTACGAAGATCCTGCCTATGTTCCCCTGCTGATCCGGTCCTATGAACTTTGGGAGGACATTGGACAAAAAAGTGGAAAGACCCTTTTCCGACAGACCGGTGGCTTGATGATGAGTGATGAGGCAGGAGAAATAGCGCAGCGAAGCCTGGCGGCAGCCCAGGCCTATGACCTCCCTCACACCTATCTTTCTCACCGGCAGCTTCGGGAGCAGTTTCCCATGTTCAACACCGCTCCTGGTACAGAAGGTCTGCTCGAACACCGGGCCGGTATGCTGGACCCTGAAGCCTGCGTGGAAGCGCAACTCACCTTAGCCGAAGCAGCCGGGGCCACCTGCCGTTTTGGAGAGAAAATGATGAATTGGGAGGCTTCCGCTCAAGGAGTGCTGGTGGATACTGACCAGGGACGCTACCAGGCAGAAAAACTGGTCCTGAGTCTGGGTCCCTGGGCCATGAATATGGCCGAAGCGCTAGGCGTCCCCCTTCACATAGACCGCATTGCCCAATTTTTCCTGCAACCCATAGGCCCCATTTCCACCTACGCGCCGGATCGTTTTCCCCTCTTTTTATGGATCGTGGAAAAAGACCTTGGTTACTACGGCTTTCCAGCCGTAGATGGCCCCAAAGGCGGCTTGAAACTATCTTTTTATCCCTATGGCGATCATCCAGTACGTCAGCTATGTACCGCCGAAAGCATTGATCGTGAAATTTCTGCCAAAGACGAGGCAGACATCCGGCACTACACCCAGACCTTTATGCCGGACCTCAACGGAGAAGTGGTGCGCACCCTCACCTGTATGCATACCAATAGCCCGGATTATCATCCGGTTATCGGCCTTCATCCCCAACATGATCAGGTAGCCCTGGCCTTTGGCTTTTCAGGGCATGGCTTCAAGTTCTCTAATGTCGTGGGAGAATTGCTGGCGGACCTGATCTTGGGAGGAGCTTCTTCCTGGGAACTCGACTTATTCAGCCCGGGACGCTTTACCAATCAGCCCGTTTAATACAACCCACAAAGACAAAAAAACCTCCGCCCATGAACTGGACGGAGGACAAGTATTTGGGTGGTGCGTTACTTGCTGACTTTGGTGCTGTAATCAATGCCCAGGTAACAAAGGGTCCGTACGCCCAGACGTAATCCACTGTCATCAATGAAAAAGTCCGGGGTATGATGAGGGGCCGCTTCCTCTACCGGGGTAGAAGCAGGTCTCCCGCCTACGAAGAGGAATAAACTGGGTACTTCCTTCGCATAGAAGGCAAAGTCCTCCGCTCCGGTAACCGGATTCGAATTGATCAGGTTGCGCTTCCCGGCAACTTCCTGCATGGTGGGTAACATGGCGGCGGTGAGTTCAGGGTCATTATAGGTGACGGGGGTACCAATGTGAATTTCTACTTCAGCTTTGGCTCCGGCACTTTCAGCGATCAAGGTAGCCGTCCGTTTGATCCGCTCGTGGATGTCTTTCTGCATCTCGGTGTCCAGGGTACGAATGGTGCCGATCATCTGGACGGATTCTGGAATAATGTTATTGCGGACCCCGCCATCGATTTTGCCAACGGTTACGACTGCCGCTTCCTTGGTGAGTTCCATCTGTCGGCTCACAATGGTTTGCAGGCCCATCACGATTTGAGAGGAAACAACGATAGGATCGACCCCATTCCAGGGATAAGCGCCGTGTGTTTGAGAGCCAGTCACCTTAATGGTGAATCGGTCGGCCGCGGCCATGGTTCCCCCACTCTTAAAGCGGAGTTTATTGACTTCTAATAAAGAATTCACGTGCAGGCCAAACATTACCTCCACATCGGGATTTTTCAGGACCCCTTCTTTGACCATTAATTTGGCACCTCCTTCTTCTCCGGGAGGGGCTCCTTCTTCCGCAGGCTGGAAGACAAATTTATAGGTACCGGAAAGTTGGTCTTTCATGGAAGTGAGGATTTCTGCCGCTCCCATGAGCATGGCTACGTGAGTGTCGTGACCACAGGCATGCATGACGCCCACTTCCTGTCCCAGATAAGTCGAGGTTTCTTTGGAAGCAAAAGGAATATCTACCCGCTCCACCACCGGCAAAGCATCCATATCCGCGCGCATACCAATTACAGGGCCAGGGTTGGCGCATCTCAAGATGCCAACCACCCCGGTGTGGGCGATACCTGTTTGGACTTCCAGGCCCAGGCTGCGCAAGTGGGCAGCTACTTTTTCTGCGGTTTTAAACTCCCGGTTGGAGAGCTCGGGATGCTCATGAATATCGCGTCGCCAGGCGATCACTTTTTCATCAATTTGGGCGGACATATCATCCACCGCTTTTTTTAAATCTGCTGCTGGAGGAGCCTGGCCCCAAACCGGCAGACTGCTGATCAGCAAGGCTGCGACCAGCCATAGTGTAGTACGTTTCATTTTCCTTCAGATCAATGTTTCCCTTTAAGATACAGGATTTTCAACATTCCTTCAGGAGAATTACGGTATCATGGTAGTCGGGGATGAAATGAGGGGGTTCATAAGTGATGGGCGAAAAGCCTGCTTTTTCGTAGGCCCGAACGGCCTCAGGGTTGCGGGCCGAGGGCGCCATGATGAAGCGTTTGCACCCAAATTCGCGGGTTAGATAGGTACAAAGTACGGCGACCGCTTCTGGTCCGATGCCTTTGCCCGTAAACTGACTATTGGCTAACCAAATATCCAGCTCCACTTGCCCAATGTCGGTATAAATCTCATTGTGATTGATCTGACCAATGGGCTGATTTTGCCACCAAATAATAAAACATCGACCTTCTAAGGGTTTTTCATCCGAGAAAAAATACGCCTCATAATCCTCCTGAAACTCTTCCCAACTGGGTACAGGGATCTCAGGAAAGGCGGGCGGCCCCATCATCCGACAGGTGATATCTGATTGGGCCATGGCTTGAAAAACAAAGGCTCTGTCTGCTTCCTGAGCAGGGACCAATTCAATGCGGGGGCCTTTTAAGGTGGGTGTTGGAGGTAAAGCTGATTCCATGAGTGTCAGGTTCACGGTCATACCAAGGTGCAGAATTATTCATTTATTTTCAAGTACCAAAGTATACAGTAGGCGGAAACATTATTCCGCTACCCTTAGGATGTACTCCCTCCCAGAAAATTAGGTCGCTGTCTCGCTTGAAATTATTCCTACCAACTTCCAACTTTTTGCCCTAACTTCCTTCTTTAACACGACCACCAGACACAACAGGCCAACCATTAGCACGACTATGCCTCATTCCCATGAAATCATCAAGGCTTATATCGAGCGGCTGCTCGCCTTGAAGGACGAGCTAAAAGAAGAAGACCTACGGCCCCTGGCCCAGGACCTTGGGCTATCTGAATCGGATTGGCAACATCTGCAAAATGAAGTAGAAGACCATGTCATACGTGGTCAGGGCTTTCTCGGCTTAGATAACTGGGTTGACGCCTTAGCGGAATACCAGGAAGCCTTGGCCTTGAATCCTTTCAATCAGGGGGCTTTGGAAGGAATGTTGGAGTCCCATTTGCTAGCCTGGGAAAAAACCGCTCAGCCCGACCACCAGCAGGCATCCGAAAATTTTGCAAGAAAATTACTGGAAGAAGATCCTCGTCATGAATACGCCTTAGAAGTCATTTCCGAATTCAGGGAGGTCAACAAGCGTGAGAACGCTTCTTTTATGGTGAAACCAGTTTCTGAAGCCTTCATTGCTGACTCAAATCATGCTTTGGGGGCTAGCTCAGTAAATCAGCTCGAAGAGTCGATTCCTGCAGATCAGCCTGATGAATCTTCGGCAGAATGGGAAACAACCTTAGGCAAAGTCACCTTCGTTTTTGTTGGGTTTTTGATGCTTCTTGCCTTCGCAGCGACTTTGAATTCCGACCCTCCCTTGCCTGAAGTAGAACTGTTAGTTCCAGAACCTAAAGTAGTAAGCTGGTCCATCATGATGATGAATGATGATGGCATAGCTTCTACCAATATTTTCGATACCAACTGGGCCTTCGTCTCCCAGGAAAATGCAGATCGCTACCACCTGAAAGTTGAGGAATCCATTTTGCAAACCTCAGAACAGGGGTATACCTACCAACTCAGTGGAAGCTACTTGACTGATCCGTCCCTATCTGAGGGCCTGGCTATTCAGATCAGGTGTCAAACCGCAAACGGGGAATCTTTATTTCAGCTTACCGAGACCCTTCTCCCCAAAGGTGTCCCAGCAGTGGCTTCAGGCTTGCGCATTCCCTTTAGCCTGAGTGTAACAGCCGATACCCTCCTTCCCACCGCGAATTTTAACATAATAGTTGAAGGCTTACCTGATGCTGAAGAACCCGCACATTTTTCTAAGCGAAAGAAGATTCCCTTTTCCCATCTGGCTGGCTGGGAAGGGAAGCCTGCCTTAGCGATAACCCAGATTAAGCGTCGTATCGAACCTGTCAATGATTCAATTCGGCACGATCGGTTGACACTGGAGTTGGTAAATCTAGGGGAAACCCCTATTCGATCGCTTAGCGTGCAACTACTTTGGCTGGTGGATGGAACAGACGAATATGTCAGCGAGGCAGTACCCATCCTGGATAAGGATGGTCAACCGCTAAGGTCCGGAGAGCAGGTCATCCTGTCTCACACCTTCCCGATCATTACCCCGCCAAGAGCGAACATTTATGACTATGAAGTCTTGGCTTATGAGGTTCTTTATGATTAGGCGTGCTGCCAACTTCTAGCCTTTTTTGCTCTCCTTAATATAGTAACCAACCATCCAATAATCGCTACTATGTCCTACTCCCATGAAATCATCAAGGCTTACATTGAGCGGCTGCTTGCCTTGAAGGACGAACTAAAAGAGCAAGACCTTAGACCGCTGGCTCAGGAACTAGGCTTCTCCGATCCAGATTGGCAGCACTTACAGGAGGAAGTGCAAGACCATGTGCAGCGCGGGAGTGGATTCCTTCGCTACGACAACTGGAAGGACGCGATGAAAGAATTCACCCATGCCCTGGAATTGAATCCTTTCCATGAAACAGCCCTCAAAGGCTTGATGGATGCTAATCACCTGGCCTGGAGGCAAACCCAACATCCTCTTTATCTGGAAACCAGCCTGGGTTTCGCCCGCAAACTGCTGCAGGAAAATCCCGGCCACGATACCGCTTTGAGGCTAATCAGTGAACATCAAAAAACGCCGCTTAGTCCTCCACCTCCTGTATCTAAGCCTATCCTTAAGCCTACTGACAAGCCTACACCGGCTGACCACAGTTCTCAAAAACTAAAGAATGAATTAGTAACGACAGGCGCCATCATCCTGGGGCTGGTACTGTTCCTGGGTTTTATAATTATTTTCATATCGTTAGAGTCAAATGAGGCGCCTTCCTCTCCCCAAGATGCTTATTCTTCCGCTAACGGCCTGGAAGCAACCTCTTCGAGTTGGGAGGACTCCCGATCTGTTTCTGCCTCGGCTGGGGTAAACGAATCAGGAGAAATATCTGTGTCTGTGGATATGAATATGACGTCGCAGGCTGACTGGGTAGAAGAAGAACCGGGGGGCTTTTGGGCAAAAACCGCCGTTAATTTTTCCCTCTCTCCTAGCCCCCTGGCTAAACAAACAGAATTCAAAATCAAAGAGGCTGGATATAATAATTACGAGGAATCCTTTGTATTTGGGCTCAGAGGAGAAATGAAAACCGCGGCCATCCTTTCCACTGGAATGAAAGTAAACCTGAAGGGGTATTCCATCCACAACCAGTTACTATTTAATCATAACATGCTGTACTTCCCGGAATTGGCCTCTGAGGAAATAGTCCCGGTGGAGATCAATTTTACCAAAAACTACCCTCTGCGTAGGAGTGTTGCGCAAGTGATCGTAACTGCCACGGAAGTTCCTGAGGGGGAGAGTGGCTTCGAGGTATCCAATGCCATAGGTTTATCCTGGAATGACTGGACCGAGCCAGGGCTGGATATCGGGATTCAGCAAATGCATATCACAGAAGTAGCCTCTCCAAGTGGCACGCCGCAGATTGAAACTACCTGGAAACTTACCAATAATGGTACCCTGACCATTACTAAGTTGGCCTTTTTCGTAGAGTGGGTACCGGATGATGTTTCCCTGGCTTGGAAGGAATACCCAGTTTTTACCTATGATTCGCCAGCCCTGCAGCCACTGGATAGTCGCAATTTTACCTGGCGTTTTCCCAAAAACCTCGTGCCCGAAGCCCATAGGTTCGCCTACCGCGTAGGGGTGCAAAAAGTAAGTTTCCGGAAATAAGCTGTTCATAATCTATCAAAATCTCTATTGCCCTGGGCACGTCCCTTCACCTGAGGATCCATCAAAGGCCTGCTAAGGGTGTGGTATCATTTGCCAGAAAAGGACCGGAAACCGTAGGCTTTGGTGATTCGGCTACATAAAGGAGATTAGGTTTGGTTACAAAAGGAAGGGGGAATTATTTCCCTCCTGGTAAGGATTTCCTGATAGCCCCTATTCCCCCAAATGGCTCAGCTAGGGCATTTTTCCCATAAATCCCTATCTTAAGGCAGCAAAAACCACCGTCTCCATGCCTGATTCCCATCAATCCATTGCTGCCTACATTGAACGCCTGCTCGCCATCAAGGACCAATTACAGGAGGAAGATTTAAAGCCGCTGGCGCTCGATCTGGGCCTGACGGAAGCGGATTGGGAACTACTGCAGGAGGAACTAGCTGATCATCTCACCCGTGGCAAGGCCTTTTTCGAGCATGAGAACTGGACAGATAGCATCGCGGAGTTTGAGAAAGCCCTGGGCATCAATCCTATCCATCAGGGAGCCCTGGAAGGTGCAGCCCGCGCGCACCAACTGGCCTGGATCAAAACCCAGAAAAAAGCGCATCAGGATCAGGCAGTGGCCTATGCCCGCAAACTGTTGGCCTACGCCCCAGCGCACGATTACGCGATTAAGTTGATCAGTGATACGAAAGTCGCTGAAGAGCGGGCGGCGCACATGGAGAGTCCGATAAGCAGGGCCTCTGGCCGTCCGACCGGGAACAAACAAAACGTCCGTTTTCTCATGGTTGGCCTGGCCGCTTTACTGGCCCTGGTTTCGACCATGGTGCTGATGAACGAAAAGCCCACTCCACCTCCTCCCTCCCCTACCACCCCAGCGGCACCCACCACGCCTCAGGTTTCTTGGGGAAGAGATTATAAACTCTATGAAAAATTCACGCCATCTATTCGCTACTATCCCAGCGATCATACCGAAGGCTTGACTTTTTTACCCAGAGAAGTCAGAGAAAATACCACCAAGGATTCCTATTTCTTCCAGCTGAAGGGGTATTTCAACGTAGCGGATCGGGCTTATAGCAAATTAGCCATGCTGGTGGAAGGCTACAATGCCTCTGGGGAACAGGTTTTTTCTACCATTTCCCATGTGCTGAGAGATCATCAGCCCACCCATTTACCGGGGGACATTATTCCTGTCAACCTTTTTGCCTCGCAAAAGGAAGCCTTGACGGAAAACGTAGCCTACGTGGCCTTGAAAGTGAATGAGAGTCTGAGCAGTCCCTCTGAAGGGCTGGATAAGCCCTCTCCCTTTGTCAACTTTAGCTGGCAGGGCAATCAACCTTCCGGCATAGATCTCACCATCTCCCAGCGCTTGAGAAAAATCACCCCGCAGATCAAGGAAGGCGCTTACGATAAGCTCGTTTGGGAAGTCCACAATACAGGCAACATCGCGATAAAGCAATTGGTCTTCAAGATCGAGTGGATGGATAAAGCAGGGAAGATCGTTACGGAAAAAAAGCTCCACTTCGTCACCTCCAGTACCCCGCGCATAGAACCTCAGCAGACCCGACTAAATGGGGGCACTTACGGATTGCCTGATTTAGCGCCGGAAGAGGTCGAACTGTACCAAATTACCATTACCCAAGTGGATTATTGAGCAGGGATTTTGGCAAAAATCCTCAGATTACCTATTGCCTGCTGCGCAACCAGCGGTTTTTCGCCATTATTCGTCTACAAAGAATACTCCTTAGCGAGAATCCCCATTTTTTTATTTCCTCCTCTAAAATTCCTCATATCTGCCCGCCTATCCCTTCGTAAAATTGAGCCTGAGAATCGCCAACATGCCCGGTATTTAAATCGGGACTATTGGGCTTTTCGGAATAAAAATTCCTTACCTTGGTTTGTACGAACCTGGACTGAGGAGGGAAAGGACCTGAATACTAGCGCATGATTTCTGTTTACCAAATCAAACCCGCTTTTCAAAAGGCGTTGCAACCTATCCTCAGGGGCTTGCACAAGGCTGGCATCACCGCCAACCAAATCACCCTGACAGCTATCCTGCTGTCTGCAGGCTTAGGGGCCATGATGTTTGCCTTTCCGACCCACCGATATGTGTTACTGCTGTTGCCTTTAGGCTTGCTTTTGCGGATGGCCCTCAACGCCTTGGACGGCATGATGGCTCGTCAGTTTCAGATGCAGTCCAAACTAGGTGCGGTCCTCAATGAAGTAGGAGATGTAGTCTCTGATTCCATGATCTTTCTGGCGCTGTTCAATATCCCCAGCTGGTCCCTGTGGGCCGTGGGAGGCTTCACCTTGCTGGCCATACTCAACGAGTTCTGTGGCCTGTTACCGCAGGCCCTAGGAGGAGAAAGGCGCTATGACGGCCCCATGGGTAAAAGCGACCGGGCCCTGCTGATCGGGCTATACTGTATCCTGGGATACTTTTGGCCCAGCTTACTGGCTTATGGGAACTGGGTCCTGGTGGCTGCTATGGGCTTGATGGTCCTGAGTAGTGGGATTCGCTTAAGACACGCACAGGCATGAGCATTCTCAACCACTTCATCCCACAAACGCTGTTGGTTGCCATGGGCATCATCTTTGGCTTTCTGACGATTTGCTCCACGGTTTTCTGGGGGCTACATCGCCGCAAACCATCGGATTTTTTCCAGGAATTGATTACGCGCACCCGTTCCTGGTGGTTTATTGCGCTGGGGATTGCCATCGTGGTATTAGGCCCGCCTTTATGGGGCACCATCCTGATCGGCTATGTAGCCTTTGTCGCCCTCCGGGAAATGTTCTCTATTTCCGGCTTTCGGGAATCTGATCGCCCGGCTCTTTTTGTGGCCTACTTTACCGTGCCCGTCCAATTTTATTTTGCCTATACCCTGTTGATGACGCCTTTCTATGTGTTCATTCCCATGGGCATGTTTGTCTTGACGGGCTTTATCCTGGTCCTTGGAGGTAACACGGTCAAAATCGGGCGGAGCATGCCCTTGATCCCCACGCTGGTCATGCTGACCGTATACATGCTCAGCCATCTGGTCCTGCTTTATCATCAGGAATTCACTGGCTATACCCTAGGCGGTGGCGGCTTAATCCTTTACCTGGTCATGCTCACCGCCTTCAATGATGTATTTCAATTTACCTGGGGAAAGATGCTGGGCAAAAGGAAAATCCTGCCTTCAGTCAGCCCCAACAAAACCTGGGAGGGCTTTATCGGAGGCGTGCTTAGCTCAGGCGTGCTGGGATGGGCGCTGCATTTTCTTACTCCGCTTGAAGACTGGCAGGGATTTGTGGTGGGGCTGGTCTTATCGGTCGTGGGATTTATGGGAGATGCCATTATGTCCGCGGTCAAACGAGACCTTTTTCTCAAAGACACCGACGATTTGATTCCCGGCCATGGAGGGGCCATGGACCGCTTGGATTCTATCGTCATGACGAGCCCTTTTTTCTTCCACCTCCTGACCTTTTTTACCTCCGTCTAAATGAAACAGCTCTTCATACAGATATTTTATTTTCTGATCGTCCGTCCCTGGCTGAGCCTAATCATCGGGGTGCGCTTTGAAAATAAAGCCGTGTTGAACGAGGCGCGGAGGTATATCATCGTGGCCAACCACAACAGCCATTTTGATATGGTTTCTATTTTGGCCGCGGTGCCGATTCGTAAACTCAAACATACCTATGCGGTGGCCGCCGCCGATTATTTCACCAAAACGCCATTCCGGGACTGGGGCATGCGCACCTTTTTCAACGCCATCCTCATCCGTCGGCAGAAAGAAGCAGGTCAGCCCTCCGCGATAGAGCAACTGGATGGCCACCTGAAGGATGGCCGATCCCTGATTATGTTTCCCGAGGGCAGTCGGGGAGAGCCAGGCGTCATGGCCGATTTTAAGAAAGGGGTAGCCATTTTATTAAAAAACCATCCCAGCATTCCTTTTGTACCGGTCTACCTGGATGGATTTGGTCGGGTCTTGCCCAAAAATTCTAACCTCATCGTACCGCTGGTGTGTAAAGTCCGCTTTGGTAAGCCTATTTATCCCGAAACAGAAGATATAGATGAGATTCTGGAGCAGGTAAAAACGGCCATCCTGGACCTGCGCGAAAAAGATGAAAGAGACCGAAACCGATTCCGATTTGATTAAGCAATTGATAAAATGAAAACACCTGTTATATCCATTATTTTTTTCATCGTGGCTTCCCTTCTGGGCGCCCTGGGCCAATACTTGTATAAATCCGGAGCAGATGCAGCAGATGGTACGGTCATGGGCTATCTGGCCAATCCAAGATTGCTGGGGGGCGTCGCCTGTTACATAGGCGTGATGGTCCTTTTCGTAGCCGCCTTCAAAAAAGGGGGAGAACTGACCGTCCTGTATCCTATCTACGCCACGACCTTTATTTGGGCGGCTATTCTGGCCTATTTTGTTTTTGATACCCCGATCAAATGGGTCAATGTGCTCGGCATGGTCATGCTGGTAAGTGGCATGTACTTCATGGGGAAATAACTGATTTAAGCCTTCTCACATCATGCATAACACCCGATTTTTCTTACAAAAATACCTGCTTCTCAGTGTACTCATACTGGTCGGCTGGCAGGGATGGACAGCGGTTGAGGCCAAGAAAAGGCCGGAAGTAATCGTCATTCACGCTCCTGATAAACCCAAATCTGAGAAAGAAGCCTTGATGATTCTGCCGGGTTTGGGAGATGGAAAAAAAGGCCGGAAGCATCAAAAAGAGCAGTTTGGCAACACCACATACGATCTTTACATCCCCTCCTTCATTGATAAGCACTCCTTTGAGGGTTCGGTGGAAAACCTGAAAAAGTTCTATGAAGTACAGGAATTGGGCCGCTACCGTAAGGTGCATGTCTTGTCCTACATCCTGGGGTCCTGGGTGATGAATACCTTCTTAAAAGAATTTAATCCGCCCAATATCGCAACCATTATTTATGATCGGAGTCCTTTACAAGAACGCGCCCCCAGGCTCATATCCGATAAATTTCCCAGAATTGGGAAGTGGTATGTCGGTCAGGTAGCCTTGGACCTAAGTGAAATTGCCTATCCCACCATAGACAAAGACGACATCCGCATCGGTATTTTGGTTGAAAGCAAAGCGACCAATATCGTCAAGCTCTTTAAAAAGACGGTGGTAGGCTATGGGGAGGTTGACTGGAACAAGCCAGACATTCGGCAGCAATACAACGATCTGATGTACATTATCCTCGATCATGATGAAATGTACGCCCGACTTGACGTCATACGTGCAGAATTGTTAACTTTTATAGAGACTGGTTCCTTTTCTGAGGCAGCCCAACGCAAGCCCTTTAGCTGGGATCCTTTTGACCGGCCAAAGATGTAATAGGGACCTTGGAGGGGTCGGGTGTCTTTTGAGAAAAAAGCCGCTTGAACTCCGTCCATTCGATCCGGAGGTAGTTGAGCAGCCAGATTCCGGCCAATCGAGGGACTTGTAAGATGACATTCCGACGACTGGAGAGATTAATATAAGAGAAGGCGATGGGTTTAGGCAGGCTGGTCGAATGACGGTTTTCCCGGACTCGATTATTGGCGATGGTTAGATATCTTTTGATCAGCAAGCCATAGCTCCAACGAGAGAGGGCATTGAAGTGGACAGGAAATTTCAATCGGGAAGGAACCAATAGTCCCGGAATTACGACAAAGAGATAGTAGGCCAATAGACCGAGCTGGGTCCAGTTGGTGAATAAATCAAAGGAATGCATGAGTTGATATCCCTGACGATGGATATACATGCGGTCTATAAAAGCACGCTTGAAGGTAGCATTGTATTTCGTCCAGGCCTTGAGGTCGTAGTGCTGGGTCTGAAGGTCCCGCAGTAACAATTCTTTTAACCAAAGAAGTTGCTGCACGGTGAGTTCCAGGCCCGGACTAAATAAAGGATCGACAAAGCCTGCTGCATCTCCCAACAATGCCCAACCCAGTCCGGAAAAGGATTCGGCCAGATAGGGTAAATGGGGGAAATGATGGACAGGACCACGGATGCCACCACGAATTATTTGCCGTAGCTGTGCATCTTCCTCAAGAAATGCTTGATAAAAACCGCAAGCCTCTGCAAATTCCCATTGTTCTTTGTCATACACGATTCCCAGACTGGTTCGACCATCCAAAAGTCGAATATGCCACCACCAGCAGCCTTTCCTGAGAAAGTGCAAGGTAGCCAGGGAGCGAGGTCCTATCGCACGGGTTTCCCATACCGGATTGGGTTGGGTATCCCAGCGTTCTTCGGGCGGCGGTAAGTGATCCCAATGCGCGAAGACAGCTCCTGTCTGAAGCGGCAAGTCCTGCTCAGCCAGGTCTAACCAACCAGCCAACAGGCGGGCGGTTCCACTGGCATCGACGACCCAACGGCTCTGAACCAGCGTGTCCTCATCCTCCCTCCTGATTTTTATCTGGTAGTTGAAGTCTCCTCCCCCCATCTCCACGACTTCAGCTGGCCGCCAAACTTCGGCTCCCGCTTGCTGAGCAGCTTCTAACAAGGCTTGATCGAAACTGGACCGATGCAAATGGTACCCATTAGCCAGACTTTTGAATGAAGGACCACAAAACTCATCCATCTGGCCAAAATCGGCAGATTGATGCTCATTAAACAGAAATCTTAAACCCGATTTTTGGGTCTGTTGACCAAGGATTTCTGGAATATTGAAACGATTAAGAAAAAGGGCGGTAACATCCGAGATGGATTCGCCCACTTTATCTGGGAATTTCGTGCTTTTCTCTACCAGCAAGAGTCGCAGATGCGGCTGCTCGCGCAGGAGAGATAGTGCCAGAAGGGTGGCTGCCATACCACCTCCCAATATCACAAGATGATATGGCTTTCCTGGATATTCAGGATCAGTCATGGCTACATTTATAAGGGTAACGCTTACTAAAACAAACGCACCAGTATGTCCCAATTTACAGAGAAAAAACTTCATTCACCGCCCACCAGGACAGTGTGGCAGGACCTGGTCAAGCACCGGGCCATGCTGCAGTTTTTCTCCGAATCATTTTCTTTGATTCTGGCGGGTTTCCTGGTGAGCCCGGCACAGGACTGGGGGCAGTTACTGGTGCTCACCTGGTTTACCTTCTCCGGGGTTACCCTGGTATACCGGCAGTACTATTTCTACGACCAGGGTCGCAGCCTAAAGGATAACCTCCTCCGCCTCAAAGGCAATAAGTGGCGCCTGCTGATCCTGGGACAGTTTCTTTTTCTCTGCCTCCCGGTCAGCTTTTTCTACCTCTCCTGGCTGCAAATCCAGTTTTTTACCATGGTGGGCCTGCTGGGCATCATTTATTCGCTGAAAATCAATCTCGGGGAGTACTCTTTTCGCCTCAAGCGTTTTTTCCTGATCAAAAACATCACCATTGGGGCGGGCTGGGGAGCCCTGGTCCTGATCGGCGCGAATAATTTCACCGCAGAATGGGTGCTGGGGGTATTTGGCCTGGCGGCTTTACAAGTGCTGATTGGTAGCGCGGTGCGGGATGTGAAAGACATTGACAAAGACATCGAACAGGAAGTGAACTCTATAGGGGTGGTCTTGGGAAGAGAAGGGGCTATTTACGCGCTTCATCTATTCAACTTATGCACCCTGGCCCTGGGAGCCTTTACCAATTGGGATCCAACCTTTATGATTTACATGGCCGTGATCGTGCTGTGGCGCATCGTCATTCTGCTAAAAATCCAATTTCAGCCCTGGCAGACTAAATGGTTCCACCAATACAATCTCTTGACCTGCTCCATCATCAGTGCCCTGGCACTGATCATTTACCTGTATGGCATCCCTGTATAGCGTTTCCCCTTTGGTGTGGGCTTCAGGAATCCTGATATCAGCTACCCTTTTTTCTGCCTTCTGGTTTCTTGACGCCCTTACCCACAAGGAACTGGTGAAAGTAGATATCACGGACCGCGAACTACAAACCCATCGCAACATTTTGGCCACCTCCATGCTGATGGAGCTAAGCCTGGTCCTAATGTACTTTTGGAGTTGGGAAATCCTCCCGCTTTTCCTGGCCTTTTTCATCACCCGAACCGCCCATGAATTCATCGATGAACTCCACTTCCATGTCGGAAGGTGTACGCCATTTGAGACGACGCTGCACCTCGTCATGTGGGTTACGGTACTTTCTAAGACCGGTTTTATGTTCATGTGGGGCTTTTTTACTAATTATGCAGGAATATGGGAGCTTCCTGTATTTTACTATGTATGGGCTGTATTGGCTTTTGGGTCAATGGGTCTGACCAGCCTGGCTGAGTGGAAACGATAAGGTAAAAGCACATGACGTGGATGGAGCAACCGCCTCCCCCCTGGCTTGAGAAAAAAACGGCTAAGCGTGTCCTGCTGATGGTGGGCTTACTGAGCTTGCTCGCCTTTTGGGGGTGCACCTATCTCCAATTCAACAGCAATCTATTGCGGTTTTTTCCGGAAAATCAGCAGGAAATCAGCTTTTACGAGTCCTTTCGCGAACGATTCATTACCGGCGATCACCGGACCATGGTAGCCATAGAGGCCGAAAATCACATCTTTGAGCCGGGCTTCCTCCCCAAGATTTCTACCCTTTCGGAACAGTTCCGGGCTTTGCCCTGGGTGGAAAAAGCCACCGGGCTCACTGATCTATACTATGAGATTCCCACCCCTTTTGGTCCGCAACGATTTCCTTTTGTTCATCCGGATCGGCCAGAATTATGGGGGGATGATTCGCTACGGCTGGCGCAAGCCACCCATTTGATGGGGGTGTTCGTATCGGAGGATTTCAAAAGTCTCACCTTCCAACTCTTCACCGATTTCGATTTATCACCTGCGGCGACCGATAGCCTGGCCGAAGCGATTGAACGCCTGGTGGCAGGGCAAAACATAGAGACCTGCGTTCTGGCGGGGCGACTGCTGGGACAAGCCCATATCCTCCACCGCATGCAGGTGGAAATGGCCGTTTTTATCCTTCTGGCGGCCCTAATGATCCTGGTAGCGCTCTGGTGGATCTTCCGTTTTTTCTGGGGCATGATGGCCCCCTTGATCGTGGTGCTCCTGACGGCGCTTTGGGTGCTGGGATTAATGGGAGCCTCCGGACAAGAGCTAGACGTTTTAAGTAGCCTGATCCCGGCTATTTTGTTCATTATCGGGGTGTCGGATACGGTGCACATTTTCGCGCGCTATCTGGAAGAGTTGAATGCAGGCCAGGAAAAAATTGCCGCCCTCTGGCGGTCTTATCAGGAAGTAGGACGAGCGACCTTCATTACTTCTCTGACCACGGCGATAGGGTTTCTTTCCCTCAATATGTCCTCCATAGCGCCGATCCGGGAGTTTGGCATCTTTACCGCGCTGGGGGTGATGATTGCCTTTGTGCTTTCTTTTACCCTCTTCCCTGCCCTGCTGATCATGTTGCCGGAGCCCTCCTCTACCCACCAGCAACGCCTGACCGGTCGCTGGGATCCCGTCATGCTAGGGGCCCTCTCATGGGTGCTCAGAAAAAGAAGACCGATTGGCATGCTTGCCATCCTGATTACGGGCCTCAGTATTGTGGGGCTTAGTCAGTTGGAGGTGAACAACTACCTGACGGAGGAACTTCCGGAAAATGATCCGGTGCAGGAAGGCTTTATCTATTTTGAAGAAAATTACGGCGGGGTGAGAACCTTTGATCTGGCCATTCAATTAAGAGATAGCAGCCGGACATTTTGGGACTGGGAAGTCATGCAGCAATTGGAAAGCCTGCAGGACTTTGCCACCCAACACTATGAGATCCGCCAACTCTTTTGCCTACCCAATGTGGTACGCCTGGCCCATCAGTATCTCAATGGGGGCACCTCCGCCCAATATCTGTTCCCGGAGCAAGCGACCTACCAGAAACTCCTGCCAGTGCTACAATCCTACATCCAACAGGATAGCACCCAGGCTTTGATTGGCGCTTCCGGCTTGCGGACCCGCATGGCTGCCAATCTGCTGGACGAAGGCGGACGGGCCATGCGCCTGAAGCATCCGGCTTTTTATGCATTTGCGGAGGAAAATTGCCCGGATCTTTCCATTGAGCTGACCGGCATGGCTCACCTGATTGACTTGAACAATCGGTATATCGTACGGGATATGCTCAGAGGCCTGGGCCTGGCTTTTGTCCTCATCTCCCTCATCATGGCTTATCTTTTTCGATCCCCCAAAATGATCGTGATCGCCGCTATTCCCAATGTGTTACCGCTGGTTCTGGTGGCAGGATTTATGTATATCACCGGCATTGATTTAAAGGTTTCTACCTGTCTGATCTTTACCCTGGCTTTCGGCATTGCCGTAGATGACACCATTCATTTTTTGTCCAAAGTAAAACTCGATCTCCAACAGGGAAAAAGTCTGGAAGCGGCTATTCAACATGCCTTTATCAGTACCGGGAAAGCCATTATCCTGACTTCCCTCATTTTGTGTGCAGGCTTTATTTCCCTTTCCTTTTCTACCTTCACCAGTACGCATTATCTCGGCATGCTGATCTCCCTGAGCCTCTTGCTGGCCGTGGTAGTGGATTTGCTGCTGCTGCCGATTTTGTTGAGATGGCTGAAAAAAAGGGAGCAATAATTCATCCCTCAAAGCGCCGGTCCCTGCTCGCAAACTGCCCTCGCTTGCAGCTTGGCGACTTTTCCGCTACTTTGTAAAGACACAACTACCCTACTATGGACAAAAGAACCTTTCTCAAACAAATGGCTTTGATAGGGGTCGGTAGCACACCCCTCTTCAAGCAGTTAGATCAAATCGTCTCTGCCGTGGCGCACCGAACGCCAGACGAAGTAGCCACGGATGAAGCCTTTTGGGCGGAAGTCCGTGCCGGCTACCGCCTAAAGCCTGATTACATCAATCTCGAGAATGGGTATTACTGTATGGCCCCGCAGGAGACGCTGGAACATTTTATCCACCATGTCCGGGAAATGAACTACCAGGCCTCTTATTATATGCGGACGGTGCAGTGGTCTAACAAAAAACGTATCCACGAAAAACTGGCCAAAATGGTCGGTGCTTCGGCGGAAGAGATCGTGGTAACCCGCAATACCACCGAATCCCTGGACACCGTCATAGCTGGCTATCCCTGGAAAGAAGGAGATGAAGCACTGATGGCCAATCAGGATTATGGAGCGATGCTGAATATGTTCCGGCAGGTGGGAGAAAGACATGGCGTAAAAATCAACCGCATTGATGTGCCCATGGACCCCAAGACGGATGAGGAAGTAGTTGCCGCCTATGAAAAAGCCCTTACGCCCAATACGCGCCTGCTCATGATCTGCCATTTGATCAACATCACCGGGCACGTCTTGCCTGTGAGAAAAATATGCGACATGGCGCATGCCAAAGGGGTAGAAGTCATGGTAGATGGGGCTCACGCCATCGCCCATTTGCAGTTTACCCTTCCGGAATTAGGCTGCGATTATTACGGGAGCAGTTTGCATAAATGGCTCAGCACTCCGGTGGGTGCGGGCTTACTGTATGTCAAAAAAGAACATATCCCGAAAATATGGCCCATGTTTGCCGAATGGGGAAAAGAACCGGACGACATCCTGCGCCTGAACCACACCGGCACCCATCCCTGCCATACTGACCTGGCCATCGGGAACGCTATTGAGTACTTTTATCGGCTGGGACCCGCCCGTAAGGAAGCCCGTCTTCGCTACCTGCAGCGGTATTGGAGTGATCAGGTACGGGACCTCCCGCACATCAGGCTGAACACGCCGCGAGATCCGCAACGCTCCTGTGCCATCGCCAACGTAGGGATCAAGGGCATGGAACCCTCCGAAATGGCCCGCCGCCTGCTGCATGATTACGGCATCTGGACAGTCGCCATCAATAATGCTGGGGTCAAGGGATGTCGCATTACCCCGAATGTCTTTACCACCACGGAAGAGCTGGATACCTTTGTGGCGGCCTTGAAAGATATGGCCACATGAGCCGACCGGAACATTTTATCGTATTTGACCTGGAGGCCACCTGCTGGGAGGGCAAACCCCAGGAAATGGTTTCGGAAATCATTGAGATAGGGGCAGTCAAACTGGATGCCTCAGGGCGTGAAGTAGACGAGTTTCAGGCTTTTGTCAAACCAGTGATCCACCCCACTTTATCGGCTTTCTGCACCCAACTTACCACCATCGAGCAAGCACAAGTGGATCAGGCGGAGGAATTTCCGGCGGTATGTGCCCGCTTTCAAGCCTGGATAGGCGCCTCTTACTGGCTGTGCTCCTGGGGATTTTATGATCGTAAGCAGTTGAAGCAGGATTGTACCCATCATCAGCTGGACATTGGCTGGCTGAAACCCCACATCAGTGTCAAACATCAATATGCTGACTTGCATCAGTTGAGACGTCCCTTTGGCCTCGGGGGAGCCCTAAAAAATGAACAGCTCAGCTTTGAGGGCACCCCGCATCGGGGCATAGATGATGCCCGCAACATCGCCAGGATTTTTGCCAGATATCTTGATGGATGGAAGCCGCCGAAGTAAGCATTAGGGCTTGGCGGCAAAATGGAATTCCATTTTCCAGATCACCGGATTCAATTGTTGAACCAGTTCCTGATCGGACATGAGTTCCACCTCTCCCATCAAAGAAGTGTATTTTTGATGATCTGTCACGTGCTCGGGCTCGGCCAGTTGAAAATTCCGGTCTTTCACCTTGTCCAGTTCTCCCCCTTCCCAACTGATCACATAACCGCCAAAGTCCCAAGCCAACCCCCATAGCTTAAAGGCTTTACCATTGAGGGCCTGAAGCTCTTGAAGACTGGTGCCAATCTTGATTTTATCCGGGGTTATAAAAGGCCCATCATTGCGGGTGATCCGTACCATGGCCGGTCGGGCCAGTTTCAGGGTATCCTCCCAGAATATCGCTACCTCTTGTGAACTTCCTTCATACAAGATGGACCCTCGCTCAAAGGTTCCTTCTGCCCAGTGAATTTGTTTGGTGGTGACCGAGGCTTCCCCATAGAGCGTTCTCAAATCCGCTTCGGTAATCTCAGGTGTGATGAGGTCTACCCTTTCGCCCCCTTTGCAGAGATAATCCGAAGTAGGACGCTCGGCACGCGCCAAAGCACCTCCAAAGACCCATCCTTGCAGGTCCCCATATTTAATTTCCAGCCAGGGCTCATGGTACCATTCCCCTCTGAGTTCAATGCTGTCATAGGCCTCGCTTTCAGTGCCTACCGGCACCACCCAGGCGCCTTCTTTGAGCCCGCCCATGACGGCGGACTGGGTATTGGGCTTGGCCCGGAGGCGGAGGTTATCGACCGTAACGCGCAGCATGTCCAGCTGGGATTTGGGAGATTCGGGATCGACCCAATCCGGGTCTTCCATCAACACATCTTCGGTAGATTCCTGTTTATCAGCAGATTCGGAGCAGGCTACAGCCAGCAACAGACAAAGGAGAAGGGGTAGTCTAAACAGGAGACGACTGTAGGACAGAAGATAACGAGACATGAGTGATGTGTTTATAGCCTAAAGGTAGGGCCTTTCTGTCTGGGACAAAAGCCTAAGCCAGCTGAAGCATACGATTTACCTCCCGTGCCGCACTTTCTGCGGCTCCGTGCACCGTTTGATGGTGGCCATTCAGGGCCATGGCTTCTCCCGCAAAAAAGAGCTTTCCGTTGACTGCTTGAGCAGCGACCGCTCTGGCGGTACCCATGCCGACCGTGCTGTAAGAATAGGCCCCTCTGATATAGGGATGACGGGTCCAGTCTATCACCCTGGCCTCCTGAAATAAAGAAGAGGCTTTTCCCTCGTACATTTCATCCAACTCCTGCAACAATACCGCTACTATTTTTTCCTCGGAACCTATATCACTCAGTCGCTGAGCCTGTTTTCCCATAATGAAGGCCAGCAGAACCTGGTCCTGCCCCGTTTTGCCTACTGTTTCGTCCGCATAAGCAGCGCACTGCTCGCCTCCTATCACCGCATCGTGATAAAAGCGCTCTGAAAATTTCAGAAATACTTTCATCCCGGCTTCCATCCCCAGGTGTTGAAAAGCCAGGATTTTGTCCATGGGTAAGGCGGGAGAGAAAGCAATATCCCCCGCTTTCAATATGGTAATCGGCACCGTAATCAGAACCTGTTTCGCTTCCCATTGGCCACCATGGCTGTCCGTTACCTGAATCTTTTCTCCCCGGTAATCTATGCTGGTCACGGGAGTATTTAAGATCAATTGCTCCAGGATCGGTTGAGCCCATTGTTCGTCGATCAGATCGAAATACGTCCTGGCAAATTTGTAGTCCTTCCCACCAGAACTCCAAGCTTCCTCTTCTTTGATCTTCCAATAAGCGGATATGGACTCGGGCGATGCCCCAAAGTCCCCAGCCACCGCCTGAAGAATATGGGAATAAGCGGGACTCAGCCCTACTTGCCGGGCATATTCGGCATAGGATACATCGGGCAAATCTGCTTCTTCAAACATACCCCATAGGTCAACCGGCGTTTTTTTCTTCAACCTTCCTTCAAACCAGTATCGCTCTTTGCTTTTGTCTCGGGTAATGGTCGTACCAGTGGATTTGATCAGTTTTCCCACTAAAGACTTTTTGCCATGTAGCCATTGGGCGCCGGTATCCAGGGGAAAATCTGCAAAGCCTTCTATTTTACCCAGGCGGCCTCCGTATTGCGAGGCTGCTTCCAGGATGCGGAAGTCTATGCCTTGCTGGTGGAGTAAAAAACCTGCATGGAGCCCTGCGGCTCCTGCTCCGATGATGAGGATGTCTGTAGAAGTAGGCATACACATGAAGATGATCAAACAAGGCTGAAATTAAGGAGGTTGCACCTATTCCCCCAACTGATCTTGGCAAGATTTACCTCAGACAGCCTTTCCTCAATGTGTATCTTAAGCAAAAAGGCATGAAGAAATCTACTCGCAAGCAGTTCCTTAGCCTTGGCATAGGAGCAGCGGCTTCCGCCCTATTGATCCCGCCTAGTCTGCTTGCACAAGATAGAGGCCGGCCAGAACAACTCCCTCCGGAAATCGTCAAAAAGTTTGTAGGTGCTTCCCATGGCAATCTGCCCGTGGTCAAGGAGCTGCTGGCGGAACACCCTACGCTGATTTATGCAAGCTGGGATTGGGGAGGGGGAGACTTCGAATCCTGCATCGGGGCAGCAGGTCATGTTGGCAATAGGGAGATGGCGCAGTTTCTGATCGAAAAAGGCGCCAGAGCCAATCTGTTCACCTTATGCATGTTGGGAGAACTGGCCTTGCTCAAGCCCATCCTAAAAGCCTATCCAGCCTGGGCAACCGCTATCGGTCCCCACGGATTTACCATGCTCCACCACGCCATCAAGGGTGGAGAGCAAGCAGAGGGAGTTCGTGAATTGCTGGAATCTCTGGGCGCAAAAGAAACCCAGGTGAAATTATCTTAAAAATCCAGCTGATAACTCAATACCGGAATCAAACCGCTGGGGTGCCCCCGGAAAAATAATTCCTGGGAATTGGCATCATACCCAATGCCACGTGGGTTGGCCCGGTTGGCCACGTTCTGCACGTCCAGGGAAAGCATGGTCGCCACTTTGGGGCGGTTGGCGCGATAGGAAATCCGGCAGTCGATGCGGGTGTAGGCGCCTACCTGGTCCTGCCAGGCTTTGGTTTCGTCCGAAATAAAACGACCGGCCTGAGCAGAAGCCTCCCAGTCTGGCGGCGTATAACGGAATCCGCCATTGTACAGCAGACGACCGCCTATTTGCAATACCCGGCCTTTCTTCATGTAAAATTCTTTGCCCAGGGTGTAGCTGGAAGCGAATTTGGTACTAAAACGCGTCGGAAATATCCGCCCGTCTCCCATTTCATAATCAGATTCGAAACGCGAGTAGGTGAGCAGCAAAAAGACGCCCTGAGAGAAGTATTTTTCCACCACAATATCCAATCCATAGTTCAAGCCTTTTCCATCAGCCGTCAACGGGAACTGCGCAATTCCGCTTTGATTATTGAGCATCCACCAGGTGGACGTGGTGGCCATGTCTCGAGCCACCGGCACATTAAAGAGGCGCTGGGCATAGAGTTCCAGCCCGATGCGCAGGTTTTGGCTAAAGGTGTAATTATAGGCCAGGACCCCATGATGGGAACGGATAAAGGGCAGCTCAAAATTCGGATTATACACCGTCTCGGTTCCTGCCAGGGTGTCGCTGTAGAAATAAGCCCCAAGCGGTAAATGCTGGCTGTGGAGACCGTATCCGAAACTCAGGCTATGCCGCCTGGAGATTTGATATTTCATGGAAAGCCGTGGTTCTATGGCTGCGCTTTGATTAAGGGTAAGCCAAAGGGCGTGGAAACCTGCGTTGAGCACCAGCTTTTCCGAAAGGTAATGACTGAACTGGGCATAGCCTTGCACCAGTTGTGTATTGCCTTCTCCATCAATGGAGACCGCCCGGTTTTGATCGATGTTGATGATATCGGAAGTAGAACGGCGCGGGGCAGTTTCTTTGAAGAAGGTGAAAAAGATCTGGTGAGCGTTTAGGCCCGCCTTGAACTTGGTTCGAGCTGACATTTTGCGGGAGTAGGTCAGCGAACTGGTCAGGCGAATATCCCGATACTGCTCGGTATTGTATCGAAAACGCTCGTCGGTCAGGCTGAGGGTGTCAAAGCGGCGGAAGATGCTGCTCCCCAGGCCAGCTACCACCCACTTGATGTAGGACTTATTGTCGAGCAGGCGGGTATAGGTTACCCCTTGGGCGGCCATCCGGCTCCCTTGGATTCTATCCTCAGAATGGTCGGTCCGGGTCAGGTCGCGCTCCATAGGATCAGCCACCGGTCGGTAGTGCTCCAGGCTAGGACCTGCCATGCCAAAGACCGTAACGAAGCTTTTTCCGTCTTTCCCATCAAAAGCCAGGTTATAGGATAAATCCTGAAAATCATTGTCTACCCGCTCCCCTACCAGGTTGAAGCCCATGCGGTTGAGAATACTGAGGGTAGAATAGCGATAGTTGACCAGGTAGGAAGAACGGCCCTGCTTGATGGGACCTTCCGTCGCAAAATCCAGCCCCAGTAGTCCCAATTTTATCCGATATTCCCTTTCGTCCATATTGCCTTTGCGAAAGTGCATATCCATGGCTCCGGAAATCGCATTCCCATATTCAGCGGCCATGGCTCCGGTAGAGAAATCCGACCGGGCCAGCAATTGGGCACTGAAGACAGTGATGCCCCCACCAGAGGTACCCGGACGTGCAAAATGGTTGGGATTGGGAATATCAATCCCTTCCAATCGCCACAACATGCCGAAGGAAGAGTTTCCCCGAATGATGATGTCATTTTCCGAATCATCCCCGCCTTGCTGAACCCCGGGGAAAGATAATGCCATGCGGCCTGGATCGTTGACCGCGGCGGCCAGTCGACCGGTTTCTTCCGCACTGAAGGAGCGGGTACTGACCACGGAAAGGTCGTTGACCGCCTGGGTAGGATACTGCCGGGCGATGATCAGGACTTCATCGGTATCGGTTTCCCGAATATCTTCCTTCATCCCAATATTGAGGACCAATTCTTTGGTAGAGTTGAGGATGAGGTTGTCGGAGGAATAAGGCACGTAGCCTACAAAGGTGATTTCCAGGCCACGGCGGCCGATGGGTACCCCTTCGATTTTAAAATTACCCTGAGCGTCGGAAATAGCCCCTCCCCCTTGCTCCATGCCTTTTACTTTGACGGTGGCACCAGCCAGGGGCATACGGGAGTCGATATCGAATATATTTCCTTTGATGGTTTGGGTTTTCGTTTGGGCAAAAGCCAAACCGGGAAGCAACAGGATGCTCACCCAAAAGAGGAGAGATTTCATAGTAGTAGATCTGATATATCATCAAGTTAGAGAGAAATATGGAATAAACTAAACCTCCGAAGGCTTGAAGTTTTGGGGAGGGTCCGCTGAACTTTTCTTGGGGATAAGGGTATGCGGAGAAAAGCCTCCTTATGAGACCCTTCCCCCTCCTTTTTCTGCTTTTTTCTGCTGGATTATTCCTCCACGCCCAGGAAGCAAAACTGATCCCGCTCGATCTTCAGGTAATGACCGTGATGGACGGAGAGGATAGCATTCATGTTATGACCACAGCTTCCGACACGGCCCCGGCCAAACCCCTTTTACTCTTTTTTCAAGGTTCCCTCCCTCGCCCCCTATTTATCGAAACACCCCAGGGACCGATGGGCGTATTTCCTTTTGACCACCGAAAACTGGCCAGGGCATTTCATTTGGTCATCATCGGAAAACCGGGCCTACCATGGTATGCAAGCTCTGAGCAGTTGGATGGTCGATATGCCTATTTGGATCCTAACACCGGGACCATCCCTCTCTCCTACCTCCATCAGCACTTTGCTGATACCTATCTCCGAAGAGCCCGCAAGGTGTTGGACACCTTGCTTACCCAAAGCTGGAGCCAAGCGGAGAAGCTGGTGGTCGCCGGTCATTCGGAAGGGGCAAAAATCGCCTGTATGTTCGCGGCCCAGGATGAGCGGGTAAGCCATCTGGCTTTTTTAGGAGGCAATCCCCAGGGGCGCATGGACCAGCTGATCCGAGAAAAACGGATAGAAGCCCTCCAGGGTCGGCTTTCGCATGAAGAAGCTCAGAAAGAGATCGATTCCTTATACAAGATTTGGGCTGATATACAGCAGTCGCCCCATCGCACCGATCTATTTTGGGGCGATTCTTACGCAGCCTGGGCCTCCTTTTCCCGTCCGCTTTGGCGGGAGTTGTTGGCCCTGGATATCCCCATTTTCGTGGCCTACGGCAGCCGGGATATCGGGGCGCAAAGCTGTGATCTATTGCCACTTTTGTTTCATGAAGCGGGGAAGAAGAATCTGCTGATGAAGGTTTATCCAGGCTTAGACCACAATTTTTTCGGACAAAAGCCGGATGGCGAGCCTGATTATGAAGCCTATAATTGGGATAAGGTGGCCGACGAAATGGCTGCTTGGGCCAAAGCTCAATAGTCGGGTAAAGCTTACGTATCTGACATGATCATGTCCGCACAAAAAGCTTTCATGCCGTTAAAGCGTTGATTCTTAGACAGAAATCCTTTACTTTCATGCTGCGGAAATTTTCTGCTGTCTGAGTAAATCTGCTGATATGGCAAAACCTGAAGGGTTTTCCTTTAACAGCTCTCAAAAAAAAGGCATTTTTTTGCTGACAGGCATCGTCCTGTTGGGTTTTCTGCTGGTGGTCTTCTGGCCCGCCGTAGAATCCTCTCCAGAAAGTGCTGAAAGTTTTTCAGAACAATTTTTACCTCCTGTAGAGTCTGTTAGTCCGGAACAGGACCGTATTGATATCAATCTCGCTGATAGTGCCACCTGGGAAAGCCTGCCAGGGATCGGGCCGGTATTGAGCCAGCGCATCCTAAGGTATCGGGAAAAAACAGGAGGATTTCAGGAGGTAGAACAACTCCAGGAAGTTTATGGGCTGGAGGCCACGGTATTGGAAGCGCTTATGCCCAGGCTTTTTGTCAACGAACTTACGGCCCCGCCCCCCAAAGTGGTGGCTACCCGCGCTCAACCCAAGCCTGTATATCCCAGCCTTGACTTAAATACGGCTACCGCCGAGGAGCTAGAGCAGTTGCCGGGCATTGGCAAAATCCTCAGTCAGCGGATCGTCAAATTCCGCTCCTCCATCCGCCGCTTCAATCGAGTAGAAGATCTCCAGCGGGTATATTACCTCAGCCCGGAGACTTACGCCAATATCAAGTCCTACTTATACGTGCGGACCCCTTATGAAACCGAGACCTTGCCTGACCAGCAAGAAAGCCTCATAGCAGAAGTGATTCCACAGGAGGAAAGTCTTCCTGCTCCTCCCAGCCTGGTCCCTGGAAGCCTCAAGGAGGATACAGGATTAAGTCGAGGCGAAAATGCCGCGGAACATAACTCAGCTCGTCTGCTTCAGAAGCTCGACCTCAATACCGCGACAGAAGCCGAGTTACAAGTCCTGCCCGGCATTGGCGAAAAACTCGCTCCCCGGATCATCAAATTCCGCAACCTGTTAGGCTTTTATGCTTCGGTAGACCAATTGAAACATGTCTACGGCCTGTCTCCAAGTTTGCTGGAAAAAGCTCAACCTTATCTCGAGGTAGGAAATGCTGAAACCTTTCAACGCAAGGACCTCAACCGAGCCACTGCCCGGAGCCTGGCCTTTTACCCAACCATCAATAAAGACCTTGCCGAGGAGATCGTTGCCTTCCGCAGGGAACTGGGACATTTTCGGGCCTGGGAGGAATTGACCAAAGTCCTCAAGCATGAGCCTGAAGCCCTGGAAGAATTGAAAATTTACTTTTTTATCTAGGCTGATTTTGTAAGCATAATCTGTATTTTCGCCTGTCAATATATAACAGGCTATGACCCTCACAGATCGACTGCAACACTGTATCCGTGAAGTTCCGGATTTCCCCATCGAAGGGGTTCTTTTCAAAGATATTTCCCCCATTTTCCTCGATCCCCAACTGGTGAGGGACTGTGCTACGGAACTGGCCGACCGCTGGCGAGATCAAGGCATAACCAAGATTGTGGGGATTGATAGCCGAGGCTTCTTATTTGGCCCGCAAATGGCCGGTAAACTCGAGGCAGGTTTCGTCCTGGTCAGAAAGAAAGGCAAGTTACCTCCGGAAACCATCGGCATAGATTACGACCTTGAATATGGCAGCGCTAGCCTGGAAGTCAACAAAGGCGGTATTCAAGCAGGCGACAGAGTAATTATCCATGACGACCTGCTGGCTACCGGGGGTACCGCCGGAGCCGCTGCCGCCCTGGCCCATAAGCTAGGTGCTATTGTAGTCGGCTTTAGTTTCCTGGTCGAACTGAGCTTCTTAAAAGGACAAGAAAAGATTTCCTCTTACAGCCCGGAGATTCATTCGCTAATAGGCTTTGATAAGTAAAAGCCATTGAGTAGATTTGCATACTAGCGAACAATCGTTAGCTCCTTCCGTTTAAATAGTAAAAAGACTTTATGCAATCTACACTGGAGGTACCTATGCCTGGTTTTGACTTCAAACTAAACGAAAATCAACTTATGATCGCGGATATGATCCGTCGATATGGGGAAGAGAAACTTCGTCCTGTCATCATGAAGTATGATGAATCTCAGGAGTTTCCGATTGAGATTTTCAAAGAACTTGGAGAGATGGGCCTAATGGGAGTGTTGGTTCCCGAAGAATACGGAGGCTCTGGTTTTGGCTATTTTGAATATGTAACGGCGGTCAGCGAGATCTCTAAGTTCTGTGGTTCCATCGGCCTTTCTGTGGCTGCTCACAACTCTCTTTGTACCGGACACATCCTGAAGTTTGGGAGTGAGGAGCAAAAGCAACAATATCTGCCGAAACTGGCTACGGGTGAATGGATTGGGGCCTGGGGCCTCACGGAAGCCAACACCGGGTCTGATGCGGGCAATATGTCCACCACGGCGGTCCAAGATGGCGATTACTACATTCTGAACGGAGCCAAAAACTTTATTACCCATGGCAAGTCTGGTCAGGTAGCGGTAGTGGTCGCGCGTACCGGCGAGCCTCGTACCCGCAATAATGCCACGGCCTTTATCGTAGAAAGAGGCACCCCTGGTTTCCGGGCGGGGAAAAAAGAAAATAAACTCGGCATGCGTGCCTCAGAAACCACCGAAATGATTTTTGAGGATTGCCGGATTCATAAGTCCCAGATGATGGGAGAAGTAGGTTCCGGTTTCAAACAGGCACTTGCTATTCTGGATGGGGGACGCGTATCCATTGCTGCCCTCGGTCTGGGCATCGCCAAAGGAGCTTTCGAAGCCAGCCTGAAGTACTCTCAAGAGCGTGAGCAGTTTGAACAGCCTATCTTCAAATTCCAGGCTATTTCTTTCAAACTCGCGGATATGATTACCAAGATCAAAGCGGGAGAACTGTTAACCTTTAAGGCTGCGCATCTGTTGAATACCAAGCAGCCGGTAGGCACTGAATCAGCCATGGCCAAACTCTACACCAGTGAAACCGCCGTTTGGGCGGCTAATGAAGCTGTGCAGATTCATGGAGGCTATGGATACCTGAAAGACTACCCAGTAGAAAAATATTATCGGGATGCCAAACTCTGTACCATCGGAGAGGGTACTTCTGAAATTCAAAAATTAGTGATTGCCCGCAGTTTGTGGGATAAGTAATTTTCACACAATTCTAGCCAAAGGAGGGACTTAATAGGTCCCTCCTTTTTTTATCCCTCCCCTTAACCCTTTCCGCCTGAAAGGAGGTGAGCTATCCGGGTCAAGGACTCCAGCATCTATAAGGTCGGAGGTCTCTTCGATCATTATGCAATCATGGAGACCCCGGATAAGGCATTTTCCCTACCGGTCAAATGCCTTTCCGGGGTGACATATTGGTGGGTGATTGGGGTTTCAAGA
>JBCBGC010000075.1:0-38630 GCA_038527215.1 Bacteroidota bacterium | reverse complement strand
GCATCCCGGGCGTGCATCATGCGACCATACATCGGAATGGCCAACTCCATGATTTCATCGTACATACCGGTCTGCTCCAGGGCATACATGCCCCGCACTGAGAGCGCCAGGTTGATAGAGCGACCTCCATCTAACTGGTTTTTGCGCATGTCAGGCCTTCTTTCGTAGACCTGAACCTGATAGCCTTTTTGGGCCATAAAAACTGCCATGAGGGAGCCGGCAAGGCCTCCTCCTAAAATATTGACACTGGAAGGATTCTTTTGCATCCGCGAAATCTAAGAAAAAGCGCTAAGGGATTCAATGTGAGAAGTGAGTCTCCTCTACACGAGTTGGAGTTCTGGTTTGGGCAACTGCTGAAGGAGTTGCAGGTATAAATTGACCGCTTTGTGCTTGGCTCCATCGAAATGAAAATCGATGCAGTGCTGCAAATAATGGGCTGCATAAGCCGGATCTGTGCCGTAATGCTCGGCCCAACGCTGGGCTGTTTGAGCCCTTCTGGCCACGCCAAGGCGCATGGCTTCATCCAGTTCGGCCAGTTGCTTTTTAGAGAATACGCCCGGCTGATAAGCCCATACAGCAAAGGCAAAGGGGAGGCCCGTCAGTTCTTTCCAGGCCTGCGATAAGTCGTATTCATAAGGAAAACTCCCTTTCAGGTGAATGGCTTTATCCCCAATGACCACGCCTGCGGTCTGGCCCTGAATGCGGGAAAAATCGCGAAAGGTAGGCAGTTCCAGACCCGGCTGATGTTTCCAATGATGTCTTAGTAAAATCTGAGCCAAACCATTTGAAGAACGGGAATGACTATCCAGGATAAGATGTCTGGCTTCCGTAATGGGTACTTCAGAGAAAATGAATACGGATTCCACCGGGCCATTGCTCCCAATACAGAAATTGGGCATGAGGTGCAGGCCATGAAAATTCTCCATCGCACCGACCGGGATCAGGGCCATTTGGGACTGACCTCTGGCCAGGAGTTTGGCACAGTCCGCGGGAGGGACCAACTGAAACTCGAAGGAACGGTCTTGCATATGTGCCTCAAATCCGTCCATAAACGGGCGGGTGTTGAGGTAAGAAACGAGGGCTATATTGATCACACTATCATATTTTCCAGGTGTCGGACATCATTGAGTTGCAAGAGCTGGCCGGCGCCAATTTGCTCCATTTCAAGGATACTCATGCCTGTGTTCTTATGTGTGTACTGTTCCATATTATGCAGGCCTACCCCGGTCAGCTGACTGAGCATGACCCGGATTTGTCTCCCGTGGGAGCAGACCAGAATTTGTTCGTGTTTATGTTCCTCGAGGGCTCTTTCAAAAAAAGGCCGGGAACGGTCCCAGGCCTGAAGAGGGTTTTCGCCTCCTTCGACGGTTACCTCCAGCTGATTTTGTGCCCAACTTTCGAGGATGCCCCGAAAAGCCTCGATCTGGCTGGGGGTCGGAATCACGCCTTCGTGGGTACCCCAGTTCAATTCGCGGACCCCGGCCTCGATCTGGAACCTATGTCCGGCATCTACCCAGGGTTGCAAGGTCTGATGGGTGCGTTTTAAATTGCTGGCGTAAATGGCGTGGAAAGGGACCTGACCGTAGGCCTGAAAAGCGGCCTGCGCCTGGGCTCTTCCCCAGTCATTGAGATTCGAATCCACGCCACTTCCCTGAACGATTCCCTTGAGGTTATAATCCGTCTGACCGTGGCGAAGGAAATATATACGCACCATACTACTGTACTACTTGGTTGTGTTCTGGGGTGAATTCTTCTACCCCGTAGTCGTGGATCACTTCATAGAGGGTACCCCGTTCAATCGGGTGCATGCCGGCCCGCTTGATCATGTCGATCAACTCAGGAGTAGACATGGCCGGATTCTGATCCTCAGCTCCTGCCATGCTGTATATTTTGGTAGTATCGTCAATGGTGCCGTCAATGTCATTGACCCCGTAGGAGAGGGACAATTGGGCGGTCCGACGACCGATCATCGGCCAGTAGGCTTTCACATGATCGAAGTTGTCCATGTAAATCCTCCCGATGGCGTAATTCTTCAAATCTTCAATTACAGACACTTCCTTGAGATGGGAGAGCTCGTTGTTTTGGTTCCGGAACTTAAGCGGAATAAAGGTCTGGAAACCGCCCGTTTCGTCCTGTAACTCCCGCAGTTTGTCCATGTGATCCACCCGATGCCAATAGTCCTCTATGTGCCCGTATAGCATGGTCGCATTGGAGCGAATACCCAACAGGTGAGCTTGCCGGTGCATTTCGAGCCATTCCTCACCGCTACATTTTCCGCCTGCAATCTGATCCCGTATCTCCGGATGAAAGATTTCGGCTCCTCCACCGGGCATGGATTGTAGACCAGCCTCAATCATGGCGGCCATGCCTTCCCGGTAGGAAACTTTGGCTTTTTTGAAAATGTAGTGGTACTCCACCGGAGTTAGTGCCTTGACATGTAAGCCCGGTCTGTGCGCTCGGATCTCTCTGAATAAATCCTGATAGAATGTATAATCATATTGAGGCAACACGCCGCCGACGATATGGACTTCTGTTACAGGCTGGTCATCGTATTTCTTGACCGCGTCCAGCATTTCGTCCAATGTACTCTCCCATCCGTCTTCCCGCTTTTTGATGCGGCGGGAATAAGAGCAAAACGTACAGGTGTATAGGCAGACGTTGGTAGGTTCCAGGTGAAAATTTCGGTTGAAATAGGTCTTTTTCCCGTGCCGCTTTAGCCGGATATGCTGAGCCAGCATCCCTAAGAAAGGAAGCTCAGGTTTTTCATATAGGAACTGAGCATCTTCCTGGCTGATCCGTTCTTCAGCCCATACTTTTTCAGCAATGCGCTTTTCGTTCGAATCTAAAAGGTTTGAGTGGCTAAGGTATTCAATCAATTGCATGGGCTCTTGGCTTTCCAGGTAAACTTACAAAAAGTTCTGAAACTTTTGTATGCTTATTAAACGCGGGTCGTTCAGAAAAGTTAAGGGGGGAGGTCTCTTTTTTCATTCCCGCAATTTAACAAGAAAAGTGTGAACCAGGCGGTGCCGCTAGCTCCTGAGAATCCCGGGAAAAGGCTGTAAGATTTTGGAAAATTTAGAACATAAGGAAAATATAGTTTGGCGGATAATTTGAGTATCTTAATCTAGCCCTAACAACCTGAAGGTCAATCCTTATACCATTCTTAAGACTTTACTTGTAGGATAGGTTCGGAGGTTCTCCGAATCCTGAGTGCCCAATTTCTTTTTCTCATGGACGATCGGTCATGCAGGGAGAAAGGAGATTTATGACGTTTTACCAACATAGTCCATGTTAGTAAATATTGGAAAGTTGAAGGAAAGTACTGAATTCATAAAGCAGACGGAGCACCATGGGGACAGGTAAGATATCCCGCAGGCGGCGGAATCCCTTAGTAGCCCGGGAAGCACCAGCCCCATGTTTAGGTTCTGCGCTAATGCCTCAATCCTATGTATCCGCAAGGAAAAATAATCGTGGTGGACGATAGCCCCTTTGACTATGAGTTTATTTCTCTGGCGTTGAGGGAGACCAGGTTTGGCGGTGAACTGATCTGGTTAAAAACCGGAGTGGAGTTCTTATCCTATTTGGAAACTCATCCCTGGCAGGAAATCGTCTTTGTCTTGATGGACCTAAAAATGCCCTGCTTGTCGGGGGTCGAAACCTTACAAAAACTACCGCCTGCCTATCTGGGAAAATTTCCCATCCTCATGATGAGCTCTTCCAACCAGGACAAAGACGTCCAGAATTGTTGGGACCTGGGAGCCTGTGCCTTCATCGCCAAGCCCATTGGCTTTGAGGAATTTTGCCAGACCTTCCAACAGATCTGGACTTTTTGGGGAGAATTGAATGAAATCTCCCAACTTAGGTTGGCCTCTGTGCCTTTTTCCCTGCAGTCGGAATAGAAAAACGGGCCTCAAGAGGCCCGTCGTCTACGAATCTGAGATATAATGATGGAATATCGTTAGCTTATTTCCCGCCTTCACCATTGTAGCGGTAGAAGGGTTGCAGGCAGGTAAAATGAATGGGCTTGCCTATGTTGCATTCTGAATCTCTTGCTGCGAACTCGAAATCAAAGGCGATGCGCATTTCATGGAAAAATTCGACCTTTTGATGGGCGAGACTTTTATGGGTCGGATGAAACAGGTGGCCGTCATCGGTTTGAACCACGATCCCACATCCATCTTCGCCATTTAGCATATACACAGTACCTAACATTTCGCATCGCTGGTAGCTTCGAATCTTGCGGTCATCCAAGTCTTCCCCAATTTCATGATAGGGCAGGTCTGAAAAATCACGTTCGCCCAGGACGGGTAGCGGAAGTTCTTCCGCAGAAGGACTACAGGCAACGAAAGAAGTCAAAAGAAAAAGAGAGAGTAGGGTAAAAGAGAATAATTGCCGCACAGGTATCAAGTATTGAAAATGAAGGACTAGTCGGAATGACTGATTCAAAAGTATCTAATGTTCGAATAATTAAAATATGTAAATTCCGATTATTCGAACATGAATTCAGCCCCTGCCTTCCCCGCGATGGAGAGGACAGCCTTACCTTCGTTTTTTGCCTTACTTGGGAGAATAAATTCTGCTGGCTTCGGCTTTTACTTTTTCCCAGTCCAGTTCCATTCGTTTGGTTTTCTGTTGGACAAAAAGCGGCATTTGGTCTGTGTAATGGGGGCTTTCCGGCCTGGCTGAGGCGCCAAAGGCGTTTACGGATTCAATGATGGGGCCGTCTTGGGTAAACCGCACCAACTGGATATAAGAGTCCCCGGCATAACTGGTTCTGATGCCTTTTTTGGCAGGCGTACTATACATGGCGGCTAGAATTTCCGGTCCTCCCCCTACTGCCAAACTCTGGTTTCCCCTTACATGTCTTTGCAAATCTCCCAAAGGGACTTCCAGGGTGCCGAAGTGCTTCATGAGATGTTTTTTGGCGTAGCGCAGGGCAGAGGCAAACTCCTCTTCCGTCAGGGTATTGCCTGGATGCTGCCGATCTTCTTTGCCCAGCCGCGCGAAAATATCCGCCATAGCCAGCACAAAAATGCTGGCGCCTACGCTGGTGGTATCCGTGCTATGGTCCCAGGCCTTAAGAATGTTCAACATTTCAGCCAACTCCGGATAGAGGAGGGGATTCAGGTCTTTTATTTCTTCCAGATTTTCGGCTCGATAGTCATATAGAGGCTTGGCAAATTTGAGATCGTATTTTACCCGCTTAAAATCCTCATAGTTGAGTTGTTCATAGGCACCCATCAACTCCTGAAAGCGCAGGCTGCGATTATTCTCTACCTCCCAATAGCCCATGTTTTGCTGAGCCGGGGTGGGCTGATGTTGGTCTGCGGGGGCAGTATTGTTGAAGGGAGAATGATTGGTATTGAACACATACCCGCTGGTAGGGTCCATGACCATGGGCAGGGAATCCAAAGGGAAATAGCTTTGGCTCCACTTGGTGGCTGATGTATCACCCGGAAGGGTTTTTTGCCAGTCATAAGCAGGATTCCTCTCAGGTAGATGACTGTTCCCCAAATGCATGATATGGCCTTCCCGGTCCGCATAGACAATGTTGGTCCCGGTAATCCCTTGTATAGCTAAGGCTTTTCTGAAACTCTGCCAGTCTGTGGCTTTGTTCATGCGATACCATTGTTCGGGGCCTTGGATATGCTGGGTAGCCGCAAACACCAGCCCGAAATAACCCCCTTTATTTTTCAGGGTTAATCCGTATTCACTTTCGAAAAAAGTCCGACTGACAGGGATGCGAAAGGGCCCAACTTTTACCTTGGTGCGCGCCTTTTTCTTTTCCAGCTTTTTCCAACTCCCATCAAAAGCATAGGTGTGCTTCTTACTGGGGTGCATGCGCAGGCGGTATACATCCGCGAAATCCGCATGGTTGACGGTATGTGCCCAGCCCAGGTAGGGATTGGTCCCCAGGAAGATGGTCACCCCTCCAGGAAAAGTCGCCCCCAGGATGTTCGTGCCTTCCTCGCTGATCAAGTGGGCTTCATACCAGGAGTACATTCCCTCCAGCGGCTGATGGGAATTAATGGCCAGAAAGGTCTCCCCGTTGGTGGTCCGGCCCGGACCGATGGCAAAAGCATTGGAACCTTTGGGACTAGCCAATTCGTCGGCCTGGATATGATTATTCAGGACCCTGCCGAAAGTATTGGCCGTTCCGGTCAATAAGGCCAGCCCCAGGACGTAGCCTTGCACGATCTCCTGTTCACTGACAGGAAACACCCCTTTTCGCCAGACTTCCTCCCAGTGCAGGCGGGCATAGGCGTTCACGCCCTGACAATACCCAGCCAGTACGGCTTTGAAATCCGGGCTTAGGTCTTTTTCAAAACGCTCAGCCACCACCTTTTCTAGCTCCAGGAATTGGACGATAATGTCCACCGGTGCCGCACTGGCACCGTCCACCTCCGCCAGTCGCCCTTTGATGGCCATCAATTGGCGTTGCATGGTGGGGAAATCATCTTCGCAGGTTGCCCAGGCCAGCCCATAGGCCACCTCGGCATCCGTTTGGGCGTAGATATGGGGCACCCCCCAGCTATCCCGGGCAATTTGGATGTTGTCGGGTTGGATTTGAGCCTGGATAGGCAGGGACAAAAGCCCGGTCAGGGCCAGTAAGATCAGGCGATGAAGATGCATGTGGGCAGGGTTATTGTTCAATACTCTTGGCTTCAAATTGCACAATTTCTCCCTCTTCTACTGCAACCGCTACTTCGATGGGATTGCAACACACTTCACAATCTTCGATGTAGGTCTGATGCGGGACACTGAGGTCGAGCAGGAAAGAAATTTGCTGCCAGCAATAGGGGCATGTGAAATAATACAGGTCATTCATAGGAGACAGTCTGGTTTGAGCGGGGAAAGAAATAGTTCAAATGAAAAAAAGCACCTAAATTGAATTGGTTAAGCAAACAACTTTTGGGAAGAAAATATGTTGCCTTAAACCTTGCCAGATGCATCGGCCTGCCGATGCTGTGGCTTTGCGTCTTCCTGCTTCCCCCTTCCTTTGCGGCTGCGCAAAGTGATGCCCTGGATCGGCAGGTTACGGTCTCCTGCTACCGTGAATCTCTGGGTTCCCTCATGAAGCGCCTGGAAGAGGCCTACCAACTTCCTTTTACTTTTAATGATGAAAGAGTGGCTCGCCTGCTACAAAGGAAAGTCAGTTTTCAACTGGAAAACGTAACCTACCGGCAGGTATTAGATCGCATGTTCCAGGACAGCCAATTGCAGTACCGCTTGATTGGGGGCAGCATTGTGCTGCGCTTGACTGCGGAAGCCGCCGCCCGGATTCCCAAGCCTATTCCCACCCAAACCATGCGGGGCAAGGTCCGGGATTGGGATACCCACCAACCCTTGATTGGGGCTAAAATCGTCCTTCAGGGGAATGGTCCTTTGCGAGGTGGGTATTCGGACGAAGAAGGGAATTTTTCTATGCCAAATGTCCCGGTAGGACGCTACAATCTCCTGGTGTCCTACCTTGGCTATGAACAGGCGGAGCGTTACGGGGTCCTGATCGGGGCCGGAAAACAGACCGTGCTGTTATTGGAGCTGAAAGAATCGGCCATTGATGCCGAGAAAGTGGTGATTTCGCCAGGTCGGTCCGTCAACGAACCTCGCTCTCACATGATCGCGGTGAGTGCCCATCATGCCACCGGACAGGAAAGTGAGCGCTACGCAGGTTCTTTTGGGGATGTATCCCGTATGGCCAATGGCTTTCCGGGCATCCTGAATGGAGACGATATGAGAAATGACCTGGTGATTCGGGGGAATTCTCCCCGGGGGGTCATGTATCGGTTAGAGGGCATTGAAATACCCAATCCCAATCACTTTGCCAAGGAAGGCACTTCCTCGGGCTCGATCAGTATGTTGAGTCCCAATATGCTTCAGGATGTAGATGTCCTGACCGGAGCCTTCCCGGCCCAGTACGGTAATGCTTTTTCCGGGGTGGTAGATATGCACCTGCGCACCGGCAACGACAGTGTACAGGAGTATGCCGTACAACTGGGGAACCTTGGGGGAGAATTATCTCTTGAGGGGCCCTTTAAGCAACTAAAAGGGGCTTCTTATCTGATCAACCTGCGGGGCAAAGGAAGCCCTGGGAATGTCCCTGTCTATCCGCCCCGCCTGGATTTCCAGGCGTATCAGGACCTGTCTTTCAAGTTCCACCTGCCTTTTAGTACCGGAGCCGTAGACATCTTCGGCTTGGGCGGTTGGAGTAACTATCGCCTCAAAACCGATTCCACTTTTACGCGCTTTCGCCGAAACATGAATGTGTATGGGCTGAGCTTTGGGACCACCGTGGGAACCCGGACTTTTGTCAAAGCCATTGCCACGGTGAGCAGGGACAATACCGTAGATACGATCAGGAATGTTTCCATCCTTGAGGATGCCCGCAGGGAGCAGAATTTTCGACAAAACAACCTCCGGATGAATCTGATGATTCATCATAAGTTCTCGGCTCGTAGCCAGGCGGAATTTGGCATGATCACCGATGTGATGGCTTATTCCTACAAAGAGCGACGCGCGGTGGATGAGGGGCAGGGGATTTCCTTCCAGCATTTTCCGCTACTGGATAGTGCCTTTAGGGTCGGCATGCATTACTACCTGAGCTGGCAGTATCATCTGGCAGACCGGTTCAAACTCACTACCGGCCTCCATACCCGTACCCATACCATCAATGGCAAAGGAGCCTGGGAACCTCGAATCGGCGTAAACTGGCGGGTGCTTCCCCGGCACAATGTTAAACTTGGGCTGGGCTATCACAGCCGCTTGCTACCCCTTAGTTACCACCTGGCTGAAGCGCCGGATACCCTGGGAAAAGTCAACCAGACCTTGCCCTTTCCCAAAGCCTTGCACTATGTTCTGGGCTATCATGCGAATCTGACCCCTTTTCTGCACCTGGATCTAGAGGGCTATTATCAATATCTCTATGAGATTCCCGTGAGTCTGGACTCGGTAAACAGCTATTTTTCCACCCTCATCCAGGGAGAAGATTATGTCTTTGATGATTTGCTGGCCAGGGGGGAAGGCAGGAACTTGGGGGTGGATCTGAGCTTACGGCGCTTCCTGCACCAGGGCTATTATTGGTCCCTTTCTGCCTCTATTTATGATGCCAAGTACCGGGACGGTTCTGGCCAGTATCGTAATTCTCCCTACAACGCCCGCTACAGCCTGCATGGCCTGGCGGGCAAAGAATTTTACCTGGGCAAAGGCAAGGGGAAACCCGCCATCCTGGGGATCAATGCCCGGTTTTTTACCAGAGGTGGCTATTATTACACCCCCATAGACCTCAGTGCTTCTATTCAACAAGGAGAAGAAATCCGCCAATGGGAGGTTCCGTATTCCTCCCAACTTCCTGCCTATACCCGTTTCGACATGCAACTTTATTACCGCCGGGACTACCGAAAATTCAGCGGAGAATGGAGATTAGACATTCAGAATATTTCGCAGGTCAACAATACCCTGGCGGTAAATTTTGATCCTACTTCACTCAGTATCAGCAATCTGGCGCAGTTTGGTCGCTTTCTCGTCCTGAGCTATCGCATTGAATTTTCCTTGCGGGAATAGGGGAGTGGGGCATGGGCTGTGTCATTGGAGAAAACAAACACAGGAACAATGAATATCCCCACTTCTTTCTCCACCTCATGTCTTAGCTTGATCGTATGTCTGCTGGCTTTTACCAGCTGCGATCTGATTCCTCCTACCGTTCCCCCGACCACCGAAGCAGGGGTTTTATGGAACTTAAAGTATGGTCCCAAAGACCGCAACCGGCTGGACATCAGCTTGCCAGCTGACCGCGACGCCGCTACGCCCGTCATCATTCTGATTCATGGCGGAGCCTGGATCATCGGTGATAAACTCAGCATGACCCAAGCCCGTGAAAGATTGGCCAATGAAGGTTTTGCCGTCGTGGCCATGAATTACTCTTATGTCAGCCAGCCTCAGACCGATTACCTGGACTTGATGGCCGAAATCGACAGTGTGGTTTCCTTTTTAGCGGACAGTGCCTCGGTCTGGACTTTTGACCCGGAAAATATTGGCCTGGCTGGCATCAGCGCTGGGGCCCACATGAGCCTGCTGTATGCCTATGGGTATGATCCGGACGAAAGGGTGAAAGCCGTTGGCTCTATCGTAGGGCCTGTGGACCTCACCGATGATTTTTACCATAGTGGCACCTTTGCCCAGCAGGAATTTCTCGTCTACGGGGGGCTGGTGCAGTTAGTCGATACCAGTTTTGCTGCCTACCCAGCTGCTTATGAAGATGCCAGCCCGATTTTTCGCCTCAAGGATGTGCCTACGCAGCTCTTTTATGGCCGGACCGACCACCTGGTGAACTATCAACAGGCCTTTCGCATGGACAGTGTCCTAACCGAAGAAGGCATAGATCATGAGTTTCATTTTTTTGAAGACGCTGGCCACAACCTGGTCAATATGTATCCTGACTCCGTTTATAGCGAACTGACCAGCTGGTTCACCTCCTACCTGATGAATTAATTTTTTTGTAACGTAGTGGAAAGACACAGGGCATTCCGAAAGGAATGCCCTAGTGGTTTGTTAAGCCTTAGACTTTTGCTTTGGTTTTAGCCCAAACAGCAGGCGCGTAACCGCAAAGCGTCTGATGAACCCTTCATACAAGAGCCAACAGCCGCCAAAGGTCCCGATCGCCAGGATCAGAAATTTTGGCCAGAACCCCCAAGGCAAATCCATGAGATAATAGGCAAGGATAATAGTGAGGGTTTGATGAAGGATGTAAAAGGGATAAACCGCCTCGTTACAGTAGCTCAGGAGGCGACTGGGCTTATTGAGGTATTGGGCCCCATACCCAAAAATAACCAGTATCCAGGACCAGGCGTTGATGACCTTCACCAGGGCTTCTGTGAAGTGAACAAATATATGATCCTCCAGTAAGATTCGGATGCCGAGAAAGGTTCCAAAGGCCAGGATACCGGTAACCAAAGCCTCGCCTTTGAGGCGGTCCAGGGCCGCCCAGAAGGCCTCTTTTACCTGAATCAACAGAAACCCGATGAAGAAATAGTAGGCAAAATTGGTAAAGGTGAACCAATCAGACACCAGGTTGTGCGTAGTAGGCCAGAAGGGTTCCAGGAAGGCTTCGAAGAGGTATAGCGGCAGGATAAAGGTGTAAAGCCCCCAAGGCTTGGCAAGCAGGGAGCGCGTGAATTGCAGCAAACGAGCCTCAGGATTCCGCTTTAGCCAAACCAATACCGGAGAGAGGATGAGGGAGTAGGCCAGCAGATAAGGCAGAAACCATAAGTGATGCCAGGAAAAATTCCCTTCCGGGTAGGCCCCTTGGTGAAAGTACACCCCGTAAAATTCCCACCAATAACCTTCGAAGTCTCCGTCGGCCAGGCGTTCCAGGTAGACTTGCGGCATCACAATGACCAGCATCCCAAAAAGTAGGGGCACGCCCAGGCGGGTCCATCGCTCCTTGCGAAAGGTCTTCCCATCCCGAAAGGCCAGGGCAAAGGAAGTACCCATACCGGAGATCAAAAACAAACTATGCAGTCGCCATTGACTGAGGAAAGCCATTGGGTAGACCAGCGGCTGGTAGAGGACATTATTTTTCAGGTGCCAGTCCCAGGGTACGAAGAACATCCCTACGTGAAAGAGGATCAGTAACCCGAAGACCAGCACCCGAATCCAGTCCAGGTCATGGCGTCGAATCTTAGCGGTAGGAGGGTTAATGCTTGCTTGCATGTGATGATGGTTTTTCCTCCAAATACCGATGCATCAGGCAAAAAAGTGCTTTTCTCAGGCGTCCAAAAGGTCCTAAATGGTCATTCCGAACCAAAATCATCCGCTTTTCGCTCGCTGGCTATCGAGATAGGCCCGGGGCGTGAGCCCGCTTTCCTTTTTGAAAGCCGCGTAAAAAGCAGATTTAGACTTGAAGCCCACACTTTGTCCGATGCCTTCTATACTCAGATGTTGGAAGGCCGGATCAAGCAAGCGGGTCTGAGCGGCCCTGATCCGAAACTGGTTGATGTACCCATTGAAATTATGTCCCGTCTCCTGATTGATGGCCTGAGAAAGATATTGGGCAGGTAATTCGGCCCGGGCCGCCAGGTCCTTGAGGCTGGCCTCCGCTTGGAGAAAATATTGTTCTGCCTGGAGATAGCTATCCACCTGCCGGAGGATTTTTCTATGGTCCTGGTTTTTACTACCACTGGTGTCATACTTATCCGCCATCCAGGCTTTTTGAAATACCTGGGAGCGGTTCATGACAAAAATACTCGTACTGATCAGGCTGAGGGATATCATGGCGCTGATGTAGTGGTCCCCCAGATCATTGTCGTAGCGGATAAAAACGGCGGTTACGATCCCGATTACCACCACAAACCAAAGAAAGAAGTTGCGGGAAAAATGATATTTGCTGCCATCTCCTCGCCAGTTTTGCACACCGGGATATTGCCAGAGTTTGGGACCAAATTTCCACAAACTCCAGCCAATGTAGCCGATAGTACTGATCAAAATCAACCAATCCAGGTGTTGACATAGACCCAAGGGATCAGTAGAAAAGGTGATTTCATAAGGAAGAAAGGGCAAATCGGGGTGGTAAGCATCTATGTAGGCATTGTATTTAACCACCAGGGGCTGGATAAAAAAGAAGGTCTTATGAAGGAGGTAAAATAAAGCGGGCATGAGGTGCAGGCTGATCTCCCACCACCTATTGGGCTTTTTCCCCAACAAAGCAGAAAAAAACAGATAAATGAAGGGCCCGAGCGTCAAGGTCAGAAATTCTGTGGAATCATTGGCCCAGATGACCTGGGCCATGAGGCCGGTATAGCATAGCCAGTTGTCGAGCAGGAGGATGGAAAGCGCGAGACAAAATCCTCCCAGGAAAAGGGGGGCTTGATTGGCCCGGCCCGGACGGTTAAAGAGGACCCCACATAACACCAGGCCTAGAAAAATCCCCAAAAAGAAAAGGTGGGACCAGGCGTCGAATCTCAGGGGAATGGCAGCCAGGGCTTCACGCAGCAGGGGAGAGATTTGGAGAAGAAGGGAGGCCATGTCTCAATAACGTTTTTTTCCCCAAGGACCCCAAAAAGGAAGGCCCTGCTGCACCCCAGATTTTGTTTCCCGCCAAAAAGGGTGGATTTTTGCCCCATGCTTGAAGTAGGCTTATATCATAAATTGACCGCGGCAAGAGATACCAGTGTGGGGGTATTTCTCGTGGACCAGGATGGAGAAGAGGTTCTTTTACCGAGAAAATACGTCCCCAGGGAGTTGGAAACTGGGGAGGATCTGGAAGTTTTTGTCTATCGGGATTCCAAGGGCAGACTGATTTCTACCACCTTGAAACCCTTTGCCCAGCGCAATGAATTTGCCTTTTTGCGGGTCAAACAACTCAGTCAGCATGGCGCCTTTCTGGATTGGGGACTGGAAAAAGAAATCTTGGTGCCTTTTTCTCATATGAAAAAGCCCATGGAAGCTGGCCAATCCTATGTGGTATACCTGTATCTGGATCAGGTAACGGACCGGGTGGTGGCCTCTGCCCGGGTAGAAGCCTTTACCAGTCGGGAAGGCGTCTACGTTCAGGCCGGAGAAAAAGTGCGGATTCTGGTTTATGAGGAAAGCGAGTTGGGCTATAAAGCCATCATCAACCATCGGTATATTGGCTTACTCTACCACAACGAGATTTTCCAGCCTCTGGCAGTGGGAGATCAATTAGATGCCTGGGTCAAAAAGATCCGTCCCGACGAGAAGATTGACCTGGTGCTCACCCAGCCGGGCCATGAAAGCATCGAACCCCAGGCTGCAAAAATTTTAAAAAAATTGCAGGCCACCTCCTTTTTGCCGCTCCATGACAAGTCCGAGCCCGAAGCGATCAAAGCAGCTTTCGGGATGTCGAAAAAAGCCTTCAAAAGAGCCATAGGCTCCCTGTATAAACAGAAGCTCATCCGGATCGAATCCGACGGGATTCATCTGGTGGAGGGCTGACAGTGAGGCAGCTAAGCCTGACATCTTGACTTCAAAACGGAGGCTGGTCTGGTTTTCGCCCCCGATTAGCATATGAAGTTTCTCCTTCGTCCAGACCAGCGCGCTTACGAGCGACAGGAACGAACCTGGCGGGCGGAGATTCAGAACATTCATGCCCAGCGGGCCCGCTTGATTCCCCTTTCCGAGCACGATTTACGAAGCGAAGCCCTGGACCTGAAGCAACAGGCTCAGCAAGGCGTCCCCTTGCCGGAATTGCGGGTAGCAGCCTTTGCCCTGGTGCTGGAAATGGCTTATCGGACCCTGGGTTATCTCGCCTATGATGTGCAGTTACTAGGGTCTCTGGCTCTGGCCGAGGGCAAGCTGATCGAGATGCAAACCGGAGAAGGCAAAACCCTGGTCGGAATTTTCCCCAGTTTTCTTTGGGCCCTCAAAGGCGAAGGGGTGCATGTATACACCTTCAATGACTACCTGGCAAGGCGAGACGCTACCTGGGTGGGTTCGGTCCTGGAGAAGCTGGGCTTATCGGTGGCCTACCTGCAGCAGGACATGCTGGACGCAGCCAGAAAAAAGGCTTACCAAGCTGAAGTACTATACCTGACAGCCAAAGAGGGTGGCTTTGATGCCTTACGGGCCAGACTGCTACCACCTGGCCAGACAGCCGCTCAGCGGAAGGTTCCTTATGCCTTGATCGACGAAATTGATTCCATCCTCATTGACGAGGCCCGGATTCCCCTGGTCCTGGCAGGGGTCTGGCCGCACGATACCCGCATCAATTTGGAAAAACTAGCCCTCCTGGCCCGCGAGATGCCGCTGGGAGAAGCGGTGGAGAGAGATGAGAGCGGGTTTGCGTTGTTTCTCACCGAGCAGGGGATTCAACAAGCGGAAGCCCATCTGGGGGTTCAAAACCTATTTGATCAGCCGCATGAGGTACTGCTGGTCCGCTTAAACCAGGCCCTGCATGCAGAACACCTGCTACAGGCCGGGGTAGATTATCTGGTCAGAGAAGGAGAGATCGTGCTGATAGATGAATTCACCGGTAGGGTAGTGGAGGCTCAAAAATGGCCCCACGGCTTGCAGGCTGCGGTGGAAGCCAAAGAAGGCCTAACCATCGCGCCGGAAGGCAAAGTAATGGCCAAAACCACCCTTCAGCAATACTTTCAGAAATATGCTTTCCTGGCCGGCATGACGGGCACAGCCAGAGACGCGGCGGAAGAGTTTTCCCGGACCTATGAGCTGGAGGTATTTCCTGTCCCGCCCCACAAAGCTAACCAGCGAGTCGATCTGCCAGATCGTTTTTTCCTGAATCAGGAACAAAAAATGGTGGCCTTGCTCGCCGAGATTGAGCGGGAGCATCACCAAGGTCGACCCTTGCTCATCGGGACCGCGAGTGTGGCAGAATCGGAAGCCCTGGCCCGACAGCTTGAGGCCAAAGGCCTGACCGTGCGGGTCCTGAATGCCCGGCATCATGCCCGTGAAGCCGCCATCGTGGCCAGGGCAGGGGAGTGGGGTGCGATCACCGTGGCTACCAACATGGCGGGCCGGGGGACCGATATCAAACTGGGCGGAGAGACTGGAGCACGAAGGGAAGAAATCCTGGCATCAGGAGGCCTATATGTCATCGGCACCCAGCGTTTCGAAAGCCAACGAGTGGACCGACAACTTCGAGGTAGGGCCGGGCGGCAGGGAGACCCTGGGGCCAGCCGCTTTTTCATTAGCCTGGAAGATCCTTTATTGCAACAGCATCATATCCAGAAGGGCGTACCCGTCCGCTTGAAACGCCTGCAACCCGAAGCGGATTTAGCCCAAAAACTCATGGCGCGTGAAGTGGGGCATATCCAACGGGTGATGGAAGGCAAGGCCAGTAGCATGCGGGATACCCTGGGGCGCTACACCAGCTTTCTGGAAGCCCAGGAAAGCCTCCTGGGGCAATGGCGAGAACAACTCAGAGCAGGCGAAGCTGCGCCTTTCCTTCAGCTCCGATGCCCGGATGCCTACCGCCAGGCCTGTGCGCATTGGGGGGAGGAGGAGACCCGGCAATTTGAACAGCTTCTGAGCCTGGCTTTGATAGATCGCTACTGGACCACCTACCTGGAAGAAATGGACAGCCTGCGCCAAAGCATCCATTTGGTGGCGCTCGGGGGGCGGAATCCCTTGATGGAGTATCAGCAACAGTCAGCGGTTATTTTTGAAACATTGCGGCCTGCTATTGAGGCAGAGATTGAGCAGCGTTTTCGTCAATTGGAGATCGCGGCAGGTCGACCGGATTTGGCGGACCTGGGCCTGGAAGCTCCGGGCTCAACCTGGACCTATTTGATCAGTGACAATCCTTTTGGCGACCGCTTGGAGATGATGTTGCTCAGCAACAGCATGGTGGGTTTCGCCGGGGGAGCCGTCCTTTTTGCCTGGCCCTTACTCCTGCTTTTTGCCCTGATGAAAAAGTGGAGAAAAAGGGCGGATAAGCAAACATAAGCCCTGCTTTTCTCCCGATCATTCGGACTATTTTACTTTATTCTTTCCCCCCTTTTCAATACCTTGTGTCTTCACAAAAAAACGCTAACCGAGGATTTATTTATGACTACTCGCATCACATCATTTGCTGATTACCAAAATACATATCAAAAATCTGTAGACAATCCTGAAGGCTTTTGGGCGGAGCAGGCGGAGACTTTTAGCTGGAAGAAAAAGTGGGACAAGGTCTTGGCATGGGATTTTAAAAAACCCGATGTAAAATGGTTCCTTGGTGGCAAGCTCAATATCACAGAAAATTGTCTGGACCGACACCTGGAAACCCGGGGCGATCAGGTGGCTATTTTGTGGGAACCCAATGATCCAACCGAGGCTGCCCGTTCCTATACCTATCGGGAATTACACGCGGCAGTATGTCGGATGGCCAATGTGCTGAAGAAAAATGGTGTGGGTAAAGGAGATCGGGTTTGTTTCTACATGCCCATGGTTCCTGAACTGGCTATTTGTGTACTCGCCTGTGCCCGGATCGGCGCGATACATTCGGTCGTGTTTGCGGGTTTCTCTGCCAACGCCCTGGCAGATCGGATTGATGATGCCAAGTGCAAAATGGTTATTTGTTCTGACGGGAACTTCCGCGGTACCAAGCAAATCCCCGTTAAAGCGGTGGTGGATGATGCCCTGGAATTCGATAAGGTAGACTCGATAGAAACCGTGTTGGTCCTCAAGCGCACCGGGCAAGCAGTAAATTGGACTGAAGGTCGGGATAAATGGTTCGCCGATGAACTGGCAGACGTTAGCAGCGAATGTGAAGCGGAAGCCATGGACAGCGAGGACATGTTATTTATCCTCTATACCTCCGGCTCCACCGGAAAACCTAAAGGCGTGGTCCACACTTGTGGCGGATATATGGTTTACACGGAGTATTCTTTCCGAAACGTGTTCCAATATCAGGAAGGAGATGTGTACTGGTGCACGGCTGATATTGGTTGGATCACGGGCCACTCCTACATCGTGTATGGTCCCTTACTGGCGGGAGCCACCACCATGATGTTTGAAGGGGTGCCTACCTATCCGGATGCAGGCCGCTTCTGGCAGATTTGTGAGAAGCATCAAGTCAATCAATTCTACACGGCGCCTACCGCCATCCGTGCCCTGCAAGCCAAAGGCCTGGATTTTGTTACCCCCTATGATTTGAGCAGCCTGAAAGTGCTGGGCACGGTGGGAGAACCCATCAACGAGGAAGCCTGGCACTGGTATGACCAAAACATTGGTGCCAAGGGCCTGCCCATCGTGGATACCTGGTGGCAAACGGAAACCGGCGGCATGATGATTTCTCCCATTGCCGGGATGACGCCGCTTAAGCCTTGCTACGCCACCTTGCCCCTTCCGGGCATTCAACCCGTATTGGTCAATGCGGAGGGAGAAGAAATTACCGGCAATGGGGTGGAAGGCCTGCTGTGCATCAAATTTCCCTGGCCCTCCATGATTCGGACCACTTATGGCGACCATGAGAGATGCCGCCAGGTCTATTTCTCGGCTTTCGAGGATATGTACTTTACCGGGGACGGCTGCCGGAGAGATGAAGATGGCTTTTACCGGATTATCGGTCGGGTAGATGACGTGATCAACGTCTCTGGACACCGTATGGGTACGGCTGAGGTAGAAAACGCCATCAACCAACACCCGCAGGTGGTAGAATCTGCCGTGGTAGGATATCCGCATGATATCAAAGGACAAGGCATCTATGCCTATGTGATCTGCCCGGATGCGGCGCAGGGAGAAGCAGCCTTGACCGATGAAATTAAAAAGGTCGTAACCAAAGAGATCGGACCGATAGCTAAACCGGATAAAATTCAGATCGTACCAGGCTTACCCAAAACCCGTTCAGGTAAAATCATGCGGCGAATCTTGCGGAAAATTGCGGATGGAACCGCTTCAAACCTGGGAGATACCTCCACCTTGCTGGATCCAACGGTGGTAGATACCATCAAAGCTGGTGCAAAATAATTCGGTAGGGCCTTCAGGCCCACCACTTTCCGCTTCTTTTCGTTTATGGGATAACTCTAAGGTCAATCCGTATGAACGCACGCTACTACTTACTTTTCCTCCTGCTCTGGGGCTATACCCTACAAGCCCAAGACTTCTCGCAGTATAAAGAAGGGTTTTTAAGACTCACCCCAAATGATTCTATCCCTGGTTTTATCGAAAGAACCGGGGAGAAGCAATTAGCCAAAACGGTTTCCTTCCTACCTGTCCTGGATGAAAGAATGGAAGTCCAGGTTTACCAGCCGGGAGAAATCCATGGTTTTGGCTTTGTGGGAGGAAATGAATACCAATCCCTGGTGGGAAATTTTGTCAATCCCAATCTCCCCTCCGTAGCCGTATTTACCTTCGCCAGATTGAGAATAGATGGCAGGTTACAGCTGCTCGAAGTGGTGGAAGAGGATGCAAAATACCCCATTTTCGCTTTGCGGAAAGGCAATCAATTACAAATGCTCCGTTCCCCTGAGGCCCAGCCCAATCGGTCCAGGGTGGAACAGATGGAAGCCTGGAACAGAAACCGCCTGCAGGTCCTGCTGGGAGACTGCGACAAGGTGAAAAATTCTCTCTTTCGGCTACGGGTAGAGCGGGAACGCCTGATTGAACTGGCTCGTTCCTATAACCAATGCCAGCAAAAGAAGGAGAAACTTAGTTGGGAAGAAGAAGAAAAAGCCTCTATCAGCTTTCTCCCGGGGGTTGAAGGAGGATTCCTTACCCCGAGAATTGACAGAACAGACTTCTTTGCAGTGGGGGCTGGTTTTTTTGTAGAGAAACTAGACCCACTAATGCAGCAACGATTGTCCTGGTCTATCGGTGCCCAGGCCTGGGCAGGTCGGGCCGAGAATGATGCAGGCATTTCTGGAAATATTTATATGCTACGCATCCCGGTTAAACTCAACCTGGCCCTAACGATGGGGGAAATAAAAACCATCTGGCAAGGAGGAGCGATGACCGCCTTTTACCGGGATATGCGATCGGTAGGCTGGGAGTTTGAACCCCAGCTTTTTATGGGACTGGGCGTACAACTGGGGCAATTGAGGATCCTGGGACTGGCAGAAAAAGGTTTTAATGCCTTGCCCAATGACTTTGGCTTTCAATTAAACGTATCCTATCTGCTCACCAAACGATAGCCAGCATTCGGCCCTGCATCGGGATGCCTGAAGTTCTCAGGCATCCCGATTTTTTTGTGTTCCAGGTCCAGATTTTTCATCTTTTTTCAAGCCTTGTTCTATATATCCGCTTTCGTTAATTTTAAATGAAAGGAACAGAAGAAGAGCAGATGAGAAATGCGGTGATCAAATCTACCGGTGCTTACGTCCCTAAGCGGGTACTCCCCAACAGTTACTTTGATGAACTGCTGGGGGAGGATGTGAATACCTGGTTATCCAGCAACTTGCATATTTATGAGCGGAGATGGTGTGGAGAAGATGAATCTACCGCGGATCTCTGTGTACATGCCGCCCAACAGGCCTTGGAACGAGCTGGATTAAGGGCTCGGGACATTGATTTGATCATCGTGGCTACGGACACCCCAGAATATCTGACGCCTTCTACCGCCGCGGTGGTACAATACCGGCTGGAGGCAGGGCATGCCGGGACCTTCGATTTAAATGCGGCCTGTGCTGGCTTTGTTACCGGTTTGGATGTGGGGGCCAAATATATCCGCACGGACGAGCGCTACCAGCATGTTCTGGTCATCGGTGCCTATGCCATGAGCAAGTTCCTGGACAAAGAGAATAAAAAGACCGTGACCTTGTTTGCGGATGGCGCAGGAGCGATCATCCTTTCCGCTCATGAGGATACGGACCGGGGATACCTGGGAAGCGAACTGATCACCTTGGGGCAGTACTATGATGGCATGGGCATTTATGGGGGCGGTACCAAAAACCCGCTTACCCAGGAAAGCCTGGAGCGGAAAGAGAATATGCTCCGCATCAACTACCGCTTCCCACCTGAACTCAATCCGCAGGTATGGACTACCATGGCGCGCAACCTTTGCCAACGCCTCGAGATTAAGCCTAGTGAAGTAACCCAGTTTTTTCTCACCCAGATCAACATCAATAGTATCCGCAAGACCCTCGATAACCTGGAAGTCTCCCACGAGCGGGCACATACCGCCATGCAATATTACGGCTACACAGGTTCTGCTTGCATTCCCATTGCCTTCAATGATGCAGTGGAAAAAGGAAAACTAAAAAAGGGAGACACCTTTTTTATGATCGGTTCAGGCAGTGGACTCACCTTTGGGAGCGCCGCCTTTCGGTATTAGCCGTCTGGGCAATATAGGGATACAGCCCCACCATGGCCGGAGCCATCAATACCAGGGTGGTGAGGTTGGCCAGCAGGACATTAAAAAAAGCGTCCGCAAAAATACTCATCATGCTATCGAGCACGAACCAGGCCAAAAAGGCCAGCAGGATGCTGTTATAAGCCCACCTTTCCCGCTTAATCAGCGCAAAATCAGTGATCGCATACTGGAGAAGGAAGTAGCCTAAGGCGGTGGCCCCAAATGGTCCCAGGATAAAGCTGAATATCTTTTTCGCTTCGGGAGGGAGCTTTTCCTGGTCAAAGAACGCTTCGCTCATCAACCCTTCATATATGCCAAAAGGGTCAAAGGTCCCCATGATCGCCCAAAGGGCCCCCATCACAGCAAAAAACAGGCTTACGTATTTGAGATAAGCAATCCAGAAGAGAAAACGCTTTTCGTCCATAGTTTGTGGGTTTGGCGGGAGGGCGTTTTGAGCAGACTTGGATTTTGCAAAAGTCAGAACCTGAATTTACACAATGTGGAGCTTTTCCCAAATGAATAGATTTTTCCGCCGTAGCTATGGAAAAAGTGGGAAAAAGCGTCTAATTAGCGTAACAATTGTTTTCCCAAGGATAAGGGGTTATTTTCACTTTATGCGCCATTACAATATGAAGCTAAGCTTTATCAGCTGGCTGTTCATTTTTGGTACCCTCTCTTTTGCCCTTGGACAGGCAGAAGTCGGCCGGCAGAAATTCAAGAATTTTTCTACAGAAATACCCTGGGTGTACCCCTTTGGAACCCTGGATGTGGCTGGGAAAGAAACCTACTTTGCCCATGTTCCGGCCCTGCGGATTTCGGATGGAGAAGTCATTCACGTATGGAAGCCTTCCCACAGCTTTCAACGGGAGCGCGTGGTGCACAAGCTCAATGTATTCATGGAAACCCAATGGAAACAAGGCCTGGAATTGGGGAGGGAAGAGGAACTGATTCACATGTATACCCAGGATTCCATGTTGGTGATCCTTTCGGTTCAGGAAAAGCGACAAGAAGATCAACATATTCTCCGGGCGCATTACCTCGACCTGGATTCCGGCACCGTGATCGACCAGCATTCGGTATTTCTGATCGTGGGCAAAGATGACCGGGAACTGATGTTTACCCATTCTCCCGATAGCAGCCTGTTCATGTTTTTTCACTTCCAACATCAGGACCCCAATCGGAAGGTAAGCTTGTTGTTTGACTACGTTAGGCGGGATGGGATGGCAGGCTTGCGGGTCAGTAATGCGGCCCGTATGCATTTTCGGGTGCTCAACCCCTCCCTGGAAGTCCAATATGAGGGGGTGATCAACCTGGGAGATAAAAAGCTCCAAACCCTGGATGTCCAGATTGATAACGAAGGCAATATTTACACGGCGAGTTTCCAAAAGCCCTCTACCTTCGAAATGCGGCAATTTCATCGGGAGAGTGAAACCCAACGCATGCTTAGCTATCCTGATTTTGCCAAAATAACCGAATTAACGGATGCGTTTCATTCCCATTTTCCCATTACGGTAGGCCAGGACCAACAGGTATATGTAGCGGTGGCGGATAGACAAAAACGAGGCTTGAAAAAAGGTACCCGAGGATATTCCATTCTTAATTTTGACTTTCAGACCCAGGAAATCTCCGAGGATCGGCAAGTAGGGATTTCGCCTGGGTTTATGGTCCAGGTGCAGAAGACGCGAGAGGAATTTGGTATGCGTCCGCTCCGGAATTTTGACGAGTTTATGATCCGGAATTTGATCGAAATGCCGGACAAAAGCCTTTGGCTGGTCATTCAAAAGTATGGGGAGAATAACCTTCCTGTGGCTTTTTCTGCCCCTAACTGGCAAAATTCTTCGGTGCAGTTTGAGATGGGAGAAATCGTATTGATCGGCTTTTCTCCCGAAGGAAAAGCTGACCGAGCCTTGATTGTCCCTTCTTCCCAGCGGGTCAATAATTACCTGGATCGCCTGGGGGCTTTCTACCACATGGATGTTGACAAAGCCTCCCAAACCATTCGCTTTATTTTGAGAGAAGCCTCCGGCAAAAATCTCCGGGGACCAGAGAAAATATTCCTTCGGGAGGTAGACCTGAATCGCTCCTACGTTTCAGACCGGGTAGAGATTTATACCTCCCGAAGAAGAACCCATTATTTTTTGGCCCCTTATACCATCTGGCTGAATAAAGACATTGTAACCTTTATGACCATTGAAGGGGATGATGGGGATGCCTATGGCGTAACCGTCAACCTGGAGGTGGAGCCAGAGGAAGAAGAAAGGAAGAAATGGTGGAAAAAACGGAAGCAATAACCTCCTCTCCAGGTCTTGAATCAGGGAATAAATTACCTTGATCTTCCGATTTTCCATGGCTAATCTCCACGAAATAACAGACCTTTTCAGGGCAAAACGGGGAACCCTTTTGCATGAAATCCGGAACATATCTCCAGAAAATCTCCACCTAAGCTTTGCAAGAGACTTATGCGGGATTTTTCTATGACCCTTCTTTATGCGCCCCGGGATTTAACCTAATCATTCATGCGCTTCATACATGTGGTTTACCTCCTCGGGCTACTGGCTCAGGGAGAAGGAGATTTGTTGATAAATATCCAGGCGGATGGGCAGCCTTATTCCCCATGCGCGTGGCTATGGGATAGTTGGGCCTTCGCCTCTTCGGATGTGAGGGATTCGGGGACAGTGAAGGCTGACATCTATTTGGACCGAAGAGGCCGGGAACTGCTACGGCGAGCAAAACCTCGGCAAAGCTATGATCACATATTCATCGTAAGAACCACCGTTACCACCGAGGTGATGTATTGGGGGGTGTGGTATAATGTGCAGGATATGGGGTGGGCAAATCCTATATCCAGGAGGATGGCCCGGAGAACGGAAGCCTTGTTGAAAGCAGGTATTCTTGAAGGGGACCATATGGCCAAGCTGGTGCGGATCCCTACCTTCGAAGCACAAGCGCAGGCAGAAGCCGAAGTGAAAGACAAAGGAAATGGAGGGCTATCATTGGAAAACAATCAGGAAAGAGGAGGCCATCTGGGGTTCCATAGTTTTCATCCTGTCCCTCCGGGGCCCTTTATCAATCCCCTGATGGCAGAGAGGGCAGACATCGCTGGGAATCCTTCTTTTCATAATCACCCGAGCGGAACCCTGTCAAATATGTGGGGAACCACCGCAGCATACATTCAACCCCCCTCTAAACATGATATCCTTACCGCCGGAAACCGCCAGGAATACGTCATGTCCAAAGCCCAGGCCAAAGTTTTTGTGTACGATAGCACCGGCGTCATCGCCGTCGTACCACTGAAAAGATGGGGGCGCGACCCGCGTCAATCCAAACGCAAAAGGAAAAGGAAGGACAAGGAGGGATGACTGGGAAAGATCGCAGGGCTATTCCAGCCGCAGACTTCGCCACAGATAAAAGGTGGCATATCCCCGCCAGCCCTTCCAGCCTTCCGCCAGGCTTTCTAATTCCGGATAGGTGGGTTTCCGATCTAACTTTGCCCAGCGTCGAACCGCCTGATGCAGGCCTGCATCAGCAATGGGGTAAGCATCCGCTTCCCTCAAGCATCGCATCAGCGCATAATGGGCCGTCCAGGGACCTATCCCTTTGAACTGGGTGAGATAGGCGCTCTTTGCTTTCAAGTCCCCCTGAGCCTGTAATTCGGCTAAGCTCAAGCGTCCAGAGACCATTTCCTGAGCCGTGAGCTTCAGATAGGTAGCTTTCTGCCGGGAAAACTGTAAGGGCTTTAGCTGGTCTGGATCTATGTTGGCGATGACCGCAGGCGTAGGAAAGTGATACCAGCTTCGCCCTGCTGCCGTGTAACTTTCTCCAAACTGCTCTACCAACCGGGCTTTCATTTTATAGGCAAAGGCCAGGTTGATTTGTTGGCCCATGATGGCCCAGGCCAGGGCCTCAAATAGCTCATGTACCCCCACGAGCCGCAATCCTTTCAGCCGGGAGAAAAACTGTCCTAGCAAGGGATCATCTGCGGCGAGTTGATAGAAGGGATGGAGATCGCGATCCAGGTCGAACCAGGCAGACAGATAGGCTTGCAGGAAATGCTGTTCTGCCTCAGATAAAGCCGAGCCCTCCAGGAGCCTTGCTTCCAGGCTTCCAGAGCCTGAGGCAGTAATATGGAAAGGAAGCTTGCGCCCTGGAAAAGGGATGGATTTATACAAACCTTCTTCCTCCACGTGATGAAGCAGTTCCAGGGGCGAACGATTCAGATGTTGTAGGCTGAAGGAAAACTGAAAAGAGGAGGGAGTGGGAATAGGGTAGGAGAGATGCGGCATGCAGGGAAATTAGCACCTTTGCGTATTTCCTCCAAGGTGGGAAGCGCTAGCCTTGGCTGAGCCAATCCCGCCCATGCATGGCAAAGACCAGGATATCTACTTCTTCTCCCTGTAGGGTTCCGGCTTCGAATTCCATGCCGTCCCAGCGGAAATTCAAACGATTGGGGACCGCCTGACTTTTCAGGTTATTGTTGGCGCATTTAATGAGGACTTTTTCCAGTCCCTTTTGGGTGAACAGGTAATCCAGACAAGCTGAAACCGAACGCGTAATGATGCCTTTACCCTGAAATTTTTCCGCAATCCAATATCCAAGTGAAACCTGACTCATGGCACGCTTGCCTTCATTGAAATCCAACAAGCCGACCATTTCATCCTGATACCAGATCCCGTACACCCAGCGGCCAGAATAGACGTTGCGGTAGCGCACGCCGCGTATAAATTGCTTGGTATCGGACTCCTTTTGGATTTTCTCAATCCAGGGCAGCCACTCTTGTAAATAGGTACGATTGTCTTCAATGAGTTGAAAGAGAATAGGCACCTGCTCCAGCTTAAGCGGCCGGAGTTGCAGATGTTCATCCACTTCAATCAAAGGATTGGGGGCACTTAAGAACGAAGGTAGTTGGGGAGGAGAGGGAAAAAGGCCTTTCTTCCGATGGATAGATTCGTTCGGATTTTCCAATACTTCCTTTGGCTTATGTCGTAGCAAATGTTTCATTCGCTCGGGTACAAGGCGAAATTCCCACCTAATGGGAACATAACCTAAGCTAAGGAAATATTAGGCCAAACTGAACTTTTTACGGTTGAGTGGTAGTTTTTAGGAGATATTTGACCACACTGTCGGTTTCATTGGAATCGATGATTTCGGTGGCCAGGGCATGGATGCTGGGTACAGCATTGGAGGGGGCCACTGACTTGCCCGCAATTTTGAACATCGAACTGTCATTGAGGTTGTCCCCAAAAACCGTTACCTGTTCACAGGAAAGGCCTACTTGCTCGGCCAGCGCCGCCACGGCCCTGCCTTTATTGGCGGCTTTATCATACAAGGAAAGCCAGTACCATCCTTCTTCGTACCAGTTTTCATAGTAGTACATGGCAAGCTCTTCCCCGTAAGCTGCCCGGATATCATTGGCCAGTTTTTTTAGGGGACCTTCCCGGTCGATGACGTTAAAGCAAACCACTTCTTCGTCCACGATTTGGGACAGCTCTGTCACATATCGAAGGCGCTGGTCCTCGGCATCCAGCCGTTCTTTTTCATAGGCGGCCATGGCTTCGTTTCTTACTTCCCCCATATACAGATGTTCGGCTTCTCCATCATAGGTAGCCGCAAAGCAGGTTTGCCCATGTTCCAGGATGATATCCAGGATTCCCCGGTCCGTGCCTTTCTGTAAGCCAAAGGTCTGATAATGCTTACCGGTGGAGAGTTCAGCCACGCAGGCCCCATTTCCACAAATCACCGGTAAGGAAATCGGGAGGTCGCCCATGATTTCTCTTACGGATACGATACTTCTGGCGGTGGCAATGGTAAAAGGAAAGCCCTCGCTCAGGAGGGTGGTAAGATTTTCTCTGGAAAAATCGGATAGGACGGCATGGCTCCGTAATAGGGTACCGTCCAGGTCGGAAATGAAGAGCTGTTTCATGGAATTTCAATGAAGAGCGAAGTTACAAAGCACCCGGAAAAAATCCTGCTAAACTTTGCCCCCAAAAGAAAGAATAGGATATTGGCCCCAGAAAATCGATGCCCATGAATTCCCCATCCCCCCATATCCTGGCAATCCATAGCATGGCTGTACATGGGACAGCCAGTATGAAGGTATTGATCAGCCTGCTGGGGACGCAGATTTTACCCGTACCCAGCCTTTTCTTAACCGGGCTGACCAATATGCCGGGCTTTGAGCGTACCCAGGTGGATTTTTCGACCTTGCTGATGGGAAGCTTTGAATTGGCGGAAAAAACCGACCAAAAACTGGTGGTATTGATCGGCTATCTGGGGAATGCAGAACAAGTCGCGGAAATCAGGGAGGCGTTGGAAAAATACCAACACTTGATAGAAGCGGTGGTGGTGGATCCCGTTTCGGGCGATCACGGACGGACCTATGTTCCTTCCTCGGTCATCTCTGCCTGGCCTAAGCTGCTGGAGATCGCGGATTTTGCCTTGCCAAACTTTACGGAGTTGGGCTTGTATGCAGGTTTGCAGGCCGTTCAAACCAGTCCAGAGGCTTTTCTCGAAGCCTTTCACCAGCGCTTTCCGAAGGCCAAGGTGATTACGACCAGTTATCCGGCGGAAGCGGGGGTGGGGGTAGCGATGTGGGAGGAGGGAAAACCCAGGCTCTTTTCACATCGGCAGGTTCCTGCCAGCTATGCGGGTTCAGGCGATGTGTTCGCTGCGCATTTCGTGCACTATCATCTCCTGAAGCACCTACCGCTGGCTGAGGCCGTAACCCAGGCAGCTACGCAAACTTTACATATCATTGAAGAAGCCTACCAGCAGAAATTGCCTCAGCTACGGTTTCGGTTGCTTGACTGAGAAAGCCTCGTGGTTGCCATAGAGCAAATGGTCTCTTTGTTTTTCGAACAAAAGAACCGCCTCATGATAATCCTCCGGCGTACCAATATCTAACCAGTTTCCCTCGTGTATAAAAACTCTGGGATGATTCTGCCCTCGGATCAGGTCTACCATAAAGGTATCTACCCCATAGGGCTGTTCTTTCGGGACCTGCGCCAGGAGCCCGCGACTCATCATGTACACGCCCATGCTGACCAGCATCCGGTTGATCGGTTTTTCCCGAAATCCTCTTACCTCCCCGCATTCATTTATTTGTAACTCCCCAAAAGAACTGGGGTTTTCGCGGTAAAAACCCGCGATGGAAAAATCTACCCCTCCGTGGAGGTGGTCAGCATAAAAGGCGGAGAAATCCAGGTCCGTCAACAGGTCGGCATTCATGAAGAGGAATTGCTCAGGTAAGTCCTCAATCAAGGTCAGCGGGCCCAGGGTTCCCAGGGCTTTTTGCTCCAGTGAATAATCCACTTTTATCCCCCAACGCTTCCCATCTCCAATCACATTTCGGATGATTTCCGCCTGATGATTGACAGCCAGGGTAATGTGGGAAAAACCGGCCAGACTCAGCTGACGGAGGATCACCTCCAGGATAGGAAATTCCCCCATGGGCATAAGCGGCTTGGGGAGCATGACGGTATAGGGTCTGAGTCGGATTCCTTTTCCTCCAGCCAGGATGACGGCTCTTTTAGACATGGTGCGTATGTGGTTTAAATTTGTTGATATGGTCCGCATCCTGATACCAGGCGATGCAGGCCTTCAGTCCTTCTTCCAGTGATAGCTGTGGTCGAAAACCCGTCAGGGCGAATAATTTCTCTGGAGAACCACATAAACGGAATACTTCTGAGGTTTTGGGTCTGAGTCGGGCAGGGTCGGTAGCGATCACTACTTCCCTTCCCATCAATCGAACGATGGTATCCAGCAAATCTTGCATGCTGGTTTCCCGACCAGTAGCGATATGGGTTGCTTCTCCAAGGGTCTGCTCACTTTGGGCAATGGCCAGCATGGCTTGACAGGTATCCCGGACAAAAACCAGATCCCGGGTAGGCCTGAGGTCTCCGACCTTCAAGGTCTGGGTGCCACTGGCCAATTGGGTAATGATCGACGGAATGATGGCCCGGGTAGATTGGCGGGGTCCATAGGTGTTGAAGGGGCGAGCGATGCGAACGGGTAAGCTATAACTATGGTAAAAACTCATGGCCAGCGCATCGGCCCCTATCTTGGTCGCACTATAAGGTGACTGAGCTTGTAAAGGATGGCGCTCATCTATGGGCACGTATTGCGCCGTTCCATACACTTCACTGGAAGAGGTGTGCAAGACCGGAATGCCGCCTGCATCCAAGGCCACCTGGCAGATATGTAGGGTACCTCGAATATTGGTATCCAGGTAACTGTTCGCTGCTTGATAAGAATAGGGAATGGAAATGAGGGCCGCTAAATGAAAAATCATCTCCTGGTCCTTCACCAGTTTTCTACACACCTCCATGTCCCGCACATCCCCGGCCACTACTTCCAGCCCTTCCTGAGGGGCAATCTCTTCTAACCATCCCCAATGCTGAAAAGAATTATACTGACTAAGGGCTCTAACCCGTGCACCGGCCTGTAACAAGGCCTCTGTGAGATGCGATCCTATAAATCCATCGGCACCGGTGATCAACACCCTTTTATTCTTCCAGAATGGTTGGGAACCAGGTTGAGACATGCTGGGTAACTGGCGAATTTTCGTTTGTCCTCAAAATTATAAGGCTAATTTCCATACTTTTTTTTGATTTCGAGTCAAACCTAACGACCTAAATGACTGGATTTTGCTCCTCTCTTCGTACTTTCGTAATCCGTTTGAACCCCTTCTGGGCTCTAACGCCATTACCTGCATCCTATGGCAACTCCGAAAAAAAACCGCAAAGGCCTGGGTCGGGGGCTGGATTCTATTCTGCCCACCAATCCCCCTGCCAAGGAACCTGCGAAAAAAGCCAGCTCTCCTCTTGGGGTTTCTGAAATCCCTATTGATCAGATTGAAACCAATCCTTTCCAACCCCGATCAAAATTCGATGAGGATGCCTTGAAGGAATTGTCAGAATCAATAAAGGTACACGGCATCATCCAGCCCATTACCGTTCGAAAGCTGTCCAACAAGGAATACCAGCTGATTGCTGGGGAAAGACGCTTGCGGGCCTCCAAACTGGCTAAGCTCAAAACGGTACCCGCCTACATCCGGGAAGCCAATGATGAGCAGATGCTGGAAATGGCCCTGATTGAGAACATTCAACGGGAGGACCTCAACCCTATTGAAATTGCCCTGTCCTATCAGCGGATGATTACGGAATTGGATTTGAAGCAAAGTGAGTTAGGAGAAAAGGTCGGAAAAAAACGTTCCTCCGTGACCAATTATCTGCGCTTGCTCAAACTTCCCGAAGAAATCATGCTGGCCCTCAAGACCAAAACCATCTCCTTTGGCCACGGCCGGACCTTGATTGGGGTGGAAGATGCCCGGCAGCAACTGAGTCTCTTTGATGCGATCATGGAGGAGAGTCTTTCGGTCCGTCAGGTCGAGGCGCGGGTACAGGCCCTCAAAGAGCAGGGCAAAGAAAAGACCAAAGCTGAAAAACAAGCGGCTCCCTCCTCTGCCCGGATTCACCTGGATGAGGTGGAAAAAAACATGGAGGAAAAGTTTGGCAACCGGGTCGTGTTGGCGCAAAAGAAGGACGGACGGGGAGAGATTCGTATTCCGTTCAGCAATACCGAGGACCTCAACCGCATCCTCGAAATTTTAGATTTATAAGGTATTTGCCCCAGTGATACAACCTTTGGTATCCCGCTCCTTACTTTGGAAAAATGTGCAAGCTATGCGCTCAGTTTTCCGCCGGGTAGCCGGATGGTGGTTGTGTATGAATATGTGCTTGGTGTCAGCCCAAATCCCTGATTCCATCCCACCCGCTATGCCCGCTTCGGCAGATAGCATGGCCGCCTTGATCATGGCTGCCTCCGACAGCAGCCTACGCGCTGATTCTACCCAGCTGAAGCCCGAAAAAGTCCGCCCCGAGAACATGCAGGAGCGCTTGCAGCTTTGGAAGACCACCCTCCTTACTTATCAGCCCAAAGTCCTGGCCGAGGGAAAAAAGACCAAGCTCAAGCTCGTATTCCCCGGCGTGGAGGACCCGGTGGTGATTCCCTGGCCCAAAGGCTTCACCAACGTCGGGCTACCTCCCCCCTATGATCCTCAGGTTGCCTATCAACGTGCCTTGCTGATCCCTGGCTATGGCCAAGCCTATAACCGGGCTTATTGGAAAATCCCTATTTTTTATGCGGGCTATGCCGCCGCTTTGGGGTGGATTTCTTACACCCAGAGCCAATATATTCGCTTTCGAAGAGGATACTTCTGGGAGGTGGACACCGATCCTGCCTCTTTTGACCAGGAACTCAGAGACCAGTTTGATGCTCAGGGTATGCGTACCCAACGGGAACAGTTTCGCAAGTGGCGGGACTATGGCTTCCTGGCCTTGATCGGTTGGCATGGCCTGACCGCATTGGAGGCTTACGTTGATGCCCACCTGAACGGATTTGATGTCTCAGAAGACCTTTCCCTCAAACTAGGACCTTCCTGGTCTCAACCTAGCCTGGCTAGCCCTACCAGCAGTTTGTGGCCGGGATTACAGCTTTCTATTCGTTTCTGATAGCTTGGCTATTTGCTTCTTCTGGTGTATTTTCAAGGCTACCTATATACTACAGAACGATGAAACTACGCCCCTTATCCCTTTTTCTGGGAGTTGCCCTGCTGTATGCAGCTTGCACTTCCGAGCCTGCGGAGGAAACACCCGTTCAGGCATCCCATGCTGAATTATTGATTTTTGGTGGCCCGATTTACACCAGCGACGAAGGAAATCCCACCACCGAAATGGTGGCGGTAGCCCATGGTAAAATCATTGGGGTCGGTACGCGGGAAAGCCTGGATAGCCTGATCAATGAGGAGACGGCGGAATTGAACCTGCAGGGCAAGACCATGATTCCCGGTTTTATCGAAAGCCATGCGCATATCTTGGGCCTGGGTAAGTCCCAACGAATTCTGGACCTCACCCGCATCAAAAACTATGATGAACTGGTAGACATGGTGGCGGCCGCTGTGGCCGTAACTCCTAAGGGAGAATGGATTGAAGGGCGGGGCTGGCACCAAAGCAAATGGAACCCCCAACCGGAAATGGTGACCGGATATCAGACCCATGAAAAGCTATCAGCCGTTTCACCTGATCATCCGGTTTACCTCACCCACGCTTCCGGGCATGCTTCCTTTGCCAATGCCAAAGCCATGGAAATGGCCGGCATCGGTCCTGAAACCGAGGTGGGAGAAGGCGGGGAAATCCTGCGAAACGCCCAGGGAGAACCCACCGGGATTTTTTCCGAAACCGCTCAAGGCCTGATCCGTCAACATATCCCCGAAACTACTAGAGAGAGCCGTCGCCTGTCGCTGGAGGCCGCCATTCAGGAATCCCTGGCCAATGGCATTACCAGCTTTCAGAACGCCGGAGCTGGGGCCGAGGATGTAGCCGTATTTCAGGAGTTTGTAGAGGAGGACAAAATGGACATCCGACTTTGGACCATGCTGTCAGGCGGGGATACCACGTTGCTACAGGAGTGGTACGAGAACGGCCCGCTGGTAGGAGACCGGCTGACCGTCCGTTCCATCAAATTATATGCAGATGGCGCCCTGGGTTCCCGTGGTGCCTGGTTGATCAAACCCTACGAAGATCGTCCCCAGCACTATGGCAACCCCATCATGCCCCTCGAATACATCCATGAAGTATCGGCAGACGGCCTGGAACATGGTTTTCAGGTCTGCGTGCACGCCATTGGCGATCGCGCCAACCGGGAAGTCCTGAACCAATTCGAAAAAGCCTTTGAAACAGCGCCTGAGACGGGAAAAAAAGCCCGCTTCCGGGTAGAGCATGCCCAGCACTTACATCCAGATGATATTCCGCGCTTTTCCGAACTCGGAGTGATTGCCTCCATGCAAGGCATTCACATGTCCTCCGATCGTCCCTGGGCCATCGACCGCCTCGGACCCTATCGCATTCAAACCGGGGCCTATGTCTGGGCCAAACTTCTGGAGTCTGGGGCTCGGGTGATCAATGGTACGGATGCACCAGTAGAACCGGTCAGCCCTATCGCTTCCTTCTATGCCTCTATCAGTCGGAAAACCCTGAATGGTCTACCAGAGGGAGGCTATGAGGCTGAGCAAGCCATGACCCGCCCCCAGGCGCTGAAATCATATACCCTGGATGCGGCCTATGGTGCTTTTGAAGAAAAAGTAAAAGGCTCCATCGAAGTGGGAAAATTTGCTGATTTCACCGTGCTCTCGAAAGATATCATGCAGGTTCCTGAGTCGGAAGTGCTACAGACAGAGATTGAAATGACCATCGTAGACGGGGAGGTAAAATATCAAAAGGGAGACTAAACCCTGGAGTTTTCTTTCCGCTTTGGATTCCGTATTCTTGTACCGTCAACCATTTACACAAAATCAATTCTTTAGCATTACAGATGAAACGTATTTTAATTTTCCTTTGCGGAACCCTTTGGCTTTTCTGCTCGGCTTGCTTTGACATCGTAGAAGAGATCACCCTCAATGCGGATGGCTCCGGCACCTATGAAACCCGGGTGAACCTGTCCGGCATGTTTGAAATGCTTATGGCCATGGCTCCGGATTCGGTGAAGGAAGGCATGGATATGGATCAGATGATGGATTCCATTCTGAATTCTCAGGGAGGTATGGGCGAAATGCAAGGGGCCATCGACGATATGAATGCCCGGGACGGGATTTCCAACGCCCAGCAAACCATGTCCGATGGGGTGATGACCATCAGCTATAACTTCCGGGATCTTTCAGCGATCGCCGAAGCCAACGATGGGCAGATGATGGACAATCCCCTCGGTTTCGAACAGCCAGACTTTTCCGGCAAGCCTGGCCTTTTTGTCCGTAAGCAAGGAAAAACGGACGGAGACATGGATGCAGAAATGGAAGAATCCATGCAGATGATGGAAATGATGATGGCGGATGCGACTTATACGGTGATTTACAATTTCCCTGGCAAGGTCAAAAAAGTCTCTAACAAAGGGGTCAGTTGGTCCAACGGAAATAAGACGATTACCCAAAAGGTGGAAATGCTGGATATGTTGGATGATCCTTCAGTTCTGAGCAATACTATCAAGTACAAAAAGAAATAGCTTCCATCACATGAAAACACACCTTTGGATCGGCACCCTGCTGGGAATTTCTCTATTCTCGGCAGGGTGTTTTGATGTAAAAGAAGAACTGTGGCTAAAGCGGGATGGCTCCGGCACCATGCAGGTCTCGCTGAATCTGGGTAAAGCCATTCGCACCCTGTCTTATCTGGATGATGAAGTGGACAAAAAGGGCTATGAAGCCTGGGCGGATTCATTGATGCGGACCAAATTTGCGCTTCGCAACTTTGATTCTCTGGCCGAAGTCCTGGAGCAGCAGCCAGGCATTACCCAAGCCGCTTACCGGCTGGAGAAGCGCTCCCATGTGATGCGATTTTCCTTCGAGCATGTAGCAGCCCTCAATCAGGCTTTTGCTTTCCTGCAATCCACCAACCGCATGATCAAAGAGGCTGAGTTTTCCTGGGAGGGAAAAACCTTCAGTCGTATGCCCAAAGCTACACCCGAGAAAAAGACAGAGCCTGAACCCAAGCAGAAAGGGGGACTGGATGGTGCTTTATTGACGGGCTTGATGAGACGGCAGGTAGGGTCTGGCGCTTACTCGATGTATATATACCTGGAGAAAAAGCCGAAAGATCTCCGACCTTCGGCCCTGAGAAAAATTGATAAAAAATCCGTTTTTCTTACATATAAGATGTCCCGGGTCATGAAGGAAGATCAGCTGCTAACCTATTCTTTTACCTATCCGAAAAAATAAGTAGGTTGGACAAAACGGGCTGAGGAAGGCTTTTTGAAACCAAGCGGGCTCATATCCGTTTTACTAACTTAACTATCTACCATACGGCGCACTTCTACTTGTTTGTTTCCTGATATCCTAGCTCAGTACCATAGTGAGGCAGCCTATGGCCGATCTTATGGTCCTTGTAATATCGTTGGTTACCAAAAGCTATTAGCATGCGCCTATTTGAACTACCCCTATCTGGTTCTCCCCTGTTGTGGTGGGCAAGAAAAAGCCTTCTTGTTCTGCTGCTGTTAGGTGTTTCTGTGCCTGTAGTCCAGGCCCAGACGCGCAGAAATTGTGGCACCATGGAGTATTGGGACAGCCAACTGCGCTCCAATCCCGCCCTCAATCGTCGCATGATGGATGTGGAGAATCGGACCCGGGAACAAGCAAAATCCGGTTTCAGAGCCGTCACTGGGAAAGTCAATATTCCGGTGGTGGTGCATGTCATCTATCGGACCGGCGAGCAGAATATCAGTGAGGCGCAAATCCGTTCTCAGATCCGGGTCCTCAATGAAGACTTCCAGCGGAAAAATGCGGACCGGGTCAAGACCCCGGCCATGTTCGGGATGCTAGCGGCCAACTCTGGCATCTCTTTCCAGTTGGCCAACCGGGACCCTCAGGGGAATCCTACCTCAGGAATCACCCGGCACCAAACCAGTACCTCCGCTTTCTTTTCCAGTGATAATGGAGCCAAATACGCTGCTATGGGCGGCGTGGATGCCTGGCCTTCAGATCAGTATCTCAATATTTGGGTATGTAACCTGGGCCTGGGAATCCTGGGCTACAGTCAGTTCCCCGGCGGACCCGCCGAAACAGATGGCGTGGTCATTAGCTACAAATTTTTTGGTACGACCGGCGTGGTGAAGCGTCCTTTCCACTTGGGACGGACCACGACCCACGAAGTCGGACACTGGCTGAACCTGCGCCATATCTGGGGAGACGGACCGTGTGGCGTCGATGACCTGGTAGATGATACCCCAGGTGCGGATGGTCCCAACCACGGTTGTGCCTTCGGGCATTCTTCCTGTGGTTCGGTAAACATGACTCAAAACTTCATGGATTATACCGATGATGCTTGTATGAACCTTTTCACTAAAGGACAAGCCAATCGGATGCGCGCCCTCTTTGCGCCGGGTGGTCCCAGAAGATCGCTGCTTTTTTCACCAGGTTTGGTCAAAGAGCAAGCGCCGATCGTCAGCAATTATCAACCCCAGAACTTCCAGGTGCACCTGGTCGCTGACAACAAAGTCCGCATGACCTGGGCTCCCGTAGATGGTGCCGATAAGTACCGGGCCAGAATCCGTCGGGCCGGCACGGAGAAGTGGATCCCACGAGTGTTCTCCAATACCTATATCAATGCCAGTGGCCTGCAACTCTGTACGGACTACGAAATTCAGCTGGAAACCATCATCGCAGGGAAAGGCAAGGGCTATACCTCCTCCAAATATTTCAAAACCGGGGGCTGTAGCAATGGCTCCTCGACGCCGGTACAGGTGACCAGCGGCCCGGCCAAAGCGCCCCAAACCCTGGCCGCTTCTCAGCTGGCGGAGCGAGAACTGCGCATATTCTGGGAGGCCGTTCCCGGAGCGGTGGGCTATCGGGTCCAATACAAGGCTTCTAATGGCACCAAAGTTTTTGCCCGGGAAGTGAAGAAAAATGAACTCATCCTGACCAATCTGGTCTCAGGGGTCCGGTACTTTTATCGGGTAAAGGCCATCTATCCAGATAAGGCAGGACCCTATACGCCTGTAGGCGCTTATTTCCTGGGAGGGCTCTCTCGCATGAGCATGCGGACCCAGCAGGATTATATGCGCGTGGAAAAAGGAAAATCTGGCACCAAAATTGGGCTGGCCTTCCAGACCACCCAACCCATGCCGGTAAAAGTCAGTGTATGGGATGCCTATGGCAGAAAGGTGAAATCCTATCCCCTGAAAACCTTGTATCCAGGTAAATTCCTCCCCCTGGATATCGTAGGCCTACCGCGAGGCAGTTTGCTGTTGCGGATGGAAGACCGGGATGGATTCGTTTATGAGAAAAAAATCGCCCTGTAGGACAGGATGCATCCACCAAGATGGAAGGTATATGGGGAAGAATGGTAGGCCATTCTTCCCCATGTTTTGTTAGTTCCGACGGGCTTTTCTCAAGTTAAAGCCGACCGAGAGTCCGTACATCCAATCGTCTCTTTGAGGTGATATGTAGAGGTTGACCGGAATATTGAGGTAACCAGAGCGGAAGGTCTTACCCACGCTCCAGATCCAACGGGTGAATAATTCATAATCGCCTCTACTGTCCATCGCTTTAACAATCTTGTAAGGGTTCTCTTCCGGATTGCCTTGCCACTCATAGGTCAGGTTCCATTTTCCATCTGCGTCGTAGAAGCCTCTGGCCATTTGGCGAACAGAGAAGGAGGGGCCAAAGCCAAATTCAAAGCCATATTTGCTTTCCCGGAAGCCATTCAGCACTACCGCGCTGGGGATAAATGTGGATTGCTCCAGCCCGCTCAGCAGAAAGATCATTTCCACCAGGGCCTGGAAGTTGCCGGAACTCAGATACTGTAGCTCGTGCTGATAGCCGAATTGAGAGATGACGGGATACATATCATAGCCACCTTCTTCAATCGGGTCCTGGAACCTTTTGGCCATCTGACCGGTAATCAGGGCGACACCCATGCGAGGCCCGTTATTGACGATCTTGGTGGTAGGATTGATGGTGAGGGTACTGTAATAGGTCAGGTTATTGGCCAGGTTTTGGTCCACTTCTTTGTCCAGGAGTTTATTCATGGACATTTTCAGCATGTGCTGGATTTCTTTTTGGGTATCCAGGTATTCGCTCACATCCGTTTTGACAATGGCGTTGGAAGCTACGTCCAACCATTTGAGCGTAATGAGAATTTTGTCCCCATATAACTCCACACTGCCACTCAACATTTTCTGAGCTTCCAGGGCTTTAGCGGCCTCCATCAGGCAGCGCTTGCTATAGCATTTCCCCGGATCAATCTGGGTTCCCTGAAGCATGTCCAGCATATCATATCTGTCCACTACCTCATATTCTCCAAGTTTCTGGAGCTCCAGCCGCATCAGGTTTCCCAGAGCTACCGGGCTGGCATCGACATCTACTGCGTCTATATCTAGCACGCCTACCCGGGTCAGAGGCTGGGCAAAAAGTCCAAAGGTTAAGGCCAGGAATACGGCCGTCAGTGTCAGCTTGCGCATGATTTCTTGAATTAGCGTGAATAAAAAAAATGAAGTCTACTGAAGGCTTGAAGAGAAGTTCGATGAGACGAAGGTAGGAGGGGCGGCGCTAGTGGGAAAAATGATTCTCCCGGTCCCTGGCTAATATTTGGGAATATTTGCTAAGCGCAAAAGCAGGGGTAGGCTTGATTTGGGATTTTTTGCCAAAAAGTCCCAGAGAGCAGGCTGTATTTAAGCCTGATCTCAATTTTTTGTACAATGAAGTGACTGATTTTTTTTAGAAGCCAAGCTTAGCCGCGGAGATGAAAGGACTTGGTATGGGTAAAAGCCCGGATGCCTTGATGAGACAAGGTGGCGCCAATGCCACTTTTTTTCCGCCCCGCCCAGGGAACATAAGGGCTGACCCGGTCGCAGCAATTCCAGTAAACCGTGCCCGTCTTCATGGCCGCCAGGATGGGCTCTGCGCTCTCCCACTGATCCGCATAAACGGAGGCGGTCAGTCCATACTCCGTATCCTGCATCAAGCTGATCGCTTCTTCATCAGAAGCTACTTTTTGAATGCCGATAACCGGACCAAAAGACTCTTCTTTCATCAGGTCCATACTGTGATCAACGTCTACCACCACCGTGGGGATAAAATAGTAGCCCTGGCCTTCCCAGCGCTCTTCTCCACAGGCGATGCTGGCCCCTTTTAGCAAGGCATCTCCCACTTGTTTTTGCAAGAAGTGAACTTGATCCTTCCGGGCCAGTGGCCCTATAGAAGTTTCCTTCTCCAGCGGATTGCCCACCTTGTAGGTGCCTGTTTCCTCCACAAAGTGGTCCAGGAAATCATCGTAGACATCTTCATGCACATAAATGCGCTCTACGGCACAGCAGCTTTGACCACTGTTGTAAAAAGCTCCTTCAA